>WSNO01000014.1 GCA_009773415.1 Nitrospirota bacterium
CCTTTCTGTTTCTTGGTCGATACAGATTTGGAGATTGACACGATGGCTTCTCTTTTTCAAGTGCCTGCGACTCTTACACCACTCCCTTGGACTCTAACCTCTGGATTGCCGAATTGTAGTTTTGGTCTTGGAAATTTCCGCGCCGTGGATTTAGTTCGTTAACCCATATCGGGCATGAAGATAGAATTACTTGATCATCTCGTTCTGACCGTTAAAAACGCTGAAAGTTCATGCGCTTTCTACGCAAAAGTGCTGGGAATGGACATCGTTACATTTGCAGGTGGGCGCAAGGCGCTTCAGTTTGGAAATCAAAAAATCAATCTGCATGAGCATGACAGGGAGTTTGAACCAAAGGCGCACCGGCCAACACCGGGCTCAGCCGATCTTTGCTTTGTCACGCAGACCCCTCTGCCAGATGTTATCGGCCATCTGAAAACCTGCGCGGTTGAGATTCTTCAGGGACCGGTCCGCCGCACCGGGGCGCTCGGGCCGATTGAGTCGGTCTACTTCCGCGATCCCGATATGAACCTCATTGAAATCTGCAACTATGTTCAGTCCGATCGAAAGTAAATGTGTTTTCCCGCATAAGCTTCGCGGCTGAGTGGGCTGCACACAGAAAAAGCTCCTTTATGTCAATGACAGACCCCTTTTAGCCCATCCACACTGAAGTTGCCAAAAAGTCTTTCCATGGCTGATACTATCCTGTCACAAAACGCCTGATGTTTCTCTGTCTGCGACACGTCGAAATTCATAAAAGAGGAAAAGAAGCAATGACATTTCTGAAGAAAAACTGGTTTTTTGTCGGTATCGCGGTGATGATTTTTCTCGCTTACACTCTTCCCGATCTTGGCCGTTGGGTGCGGGCTTACAGTGTTCTGGATATCGGAATCTTCCTCGCTTTTTTCGTTACCGGACTCATGCTTGAAACGTCAAGCATCGGCGGTTATCTGCGCCAGATCAAGGCGCCTGCAGCAGCCATGATTTCTTCATTGGTGCTGTTTCCGGTGGTTGCGTGGCTGCTTGCGCGCATGGTGCTCTCTCCGGAATTTGTAATTGGCGTCTGTATTATCGCAACCGCGCCGGTGACGGTAGCCTCAGGAACGGTCATGACCGCCATCGGTCGCGGCAATGTGCCGTTGTCGCTCTTCATCTGCGTGCTCGGAAACTTTCTGGCGATATTCACGATTCCTGTATCACTGAGCCTTCTGGTGAGTATCGGCACCAGCATTGAGCTTCCGGTATTCAAGATGCTCTCGGGGCTTCTTCTGACTGTCCTCGTGCCGACGGTGCTCGGCCAGATCGTCCGCCAGTCTGTGAAAGCAAAGCTGCCACCGTACAAAAAACTGTCCTCGATCTTCCAGCAATGCGTTGTGCTGCTTATCATATTCAACGCTGTTGCGAGTTCAACCAACCGCATTGTTGAGGCCGGTTCAGCAGTCATTCTTGTTCTTGCCTTCATGGTCGTCCTGCACTCATTAGTGTTGGCCATGAACTACGGCATATCAAAAGGCATCGGGCTCGACCGGGCGTCCACGGTCGCTTTTACCATTCATGCTTCTCAAAAGACGCTGACCGTTTCTTACCTGGTCTGGGCCGGATATTTTGCCGCCCAGTATCCGATGGCGCTTATTCCCGCCATCGGATATCATCTGACGCAGATGATTATGGATACGGTGGTGGCGGAAAAGTTCAGAAATGCTGCGGACAATGCTGAGAATGCGGCCTGAGGCAATTTGACCGAGGTAATCAGTGCAGTTCAATCACATTTGAGAAAACCTGCTCCGGCATCTGCACAAACGGCCGCCTGCAGAATTCCGCCTTGACTTTATATCTCCCTGCAGCCAGTTCCTGCGGGACGGTAATAAAAAGAAAACGCGAGGCTTTTCGGCTATTGATCATAAAACAGTCAGAGCCGCCGCTTGTTTTTAATGGCGCCTTGGCAGACACAGTCTCTGCTTCTTCTAAATCGTAAAAGGAGACCTCCGGTCCGATGCCGAATCTGAAGTCGCTTGCTCCCGAGATCGAAATCCGCATTGTATCTCCGGGCTTGTAGCGGTCAAAATCGGAGGAAATATAAACATGGCGGTTGTAATCAGGCTCTTTGGTTCGGGTTCCCGACGTTGCGGCCTCCCAGAAACGCGGGCGGCCGGAGTCGAGATGAACTGTTTTGCCGCCGTAATGTCCGACTCCGCAGCAGTTTTTGCTCCGGATCAATTCCCAGAGTTCTTTGCCGTCAACACCTTCAATCCAGAAATCTATTGCCATGCCGTCTATGTGGCTGCTTGTCCGAGCTGCGTTGGCGCCTTTTCTGCGAATCTTGTCATTGTACTCAGGGCTGCGGTAGCCGGATTCAAAATAAATAAGTTGACCCGGGGCCACGAGATCCGAAAAGTAGCTCAGCATGAAGAGCATGCGCGGCGATATATGCTCCCCCCTCTCGGATGTGGGGAACCCGAAGACCCGATCAATGACGGAAAAAGCCGCATCATTCAAGGAGCCGTCGTGATTCAGCAGAGAAACCCGCGCTTCTTCACCGTTGCGCATGCTCTTGATATGGAGATTCCCGCTGCCCATCCAGAAAAATCGATCAGTCGCCGGGTCGGCTGAAAAAACCCAGGATGCGAATACAAGCGAAATAGCGGTGGACCATAGAAAAGATGTGCGGATTAAAGAAAGTTTTCGGATCATCTGGGTGCGGGTTGCTCCTTGCAAAGATCGCTGTTCAAAGAAATATGATCGCGCACGGTTGATAACGCCTCATTGAGCGATATCTGGCAGACTTTTTCGTTACGGCCGGGGTCGGCAGTTTTCAGGTAAAGCTGCGGACTTCCTTTTGGCGGAATCGAAACCAGCCATGTCGCAAGTGTCCGTGTCGTTCGAGCAGTGCTTCCGGTGCGCCAGATGCTGTTGTCGGGACCACCGTGGTTGTCCTTGCTGAAGCGGATAAAGTCAGCGACAGAAAAGGGGTGATTGTGCGCTTTCAGGAGCTGCTCAATCCGTTCAAGTCTGGCAACGCTGCCGGCGTCGGGCTGACGTTGCACTCCCCGCACATCTTCAGACAGGTAATGATTTGTGTGAGCGAGCATCCCGGCAACTCTGCGCTCAACGTGAACCCGTCCGTCGGGAGCGACTTCAATGAATGCGATGTCAGTGCGATCCGCGACAAGATAAAATACCGGCCGGCGGAACCGGTCGAGGTGCTTGAGAACATCAGCGACCGTTGCGCATTCGGCCAAGAGGGTATTAATCAATCCGGGCTTCTGTATCACCCGGTTTCTTTCGTCACGAGAAAGCTGGCCGGCAGTCGCACTGACAATGACAAGCCCTTTCTCATTCATGCCGGCCTTCGTGCCTGGTTCGTCGCCGCTGACCGCTACAAGCACAAGAGACGCATATCTGTCTTCAGGTCGCATGATTCTCAACTCCTGGCGATGGTCTGGCGTCCAGTCGCGGTTCTTGACGATAAGCGTTCCCTTTCCATCAACGGAGGCTCCAGCGGCAGCCCAGAGAGTGCAGGCGTCGGAATTGGAGGCAAGTGCAGAGCTGCAGAAAAAGAATAGGCCGAGCAGGACTGCCCGGCCTGAATATGTTGCTGCGAACAGCATTCTCACGGTAACGCTAACGGAGCCCCATTGCATGTCTGACCTCTTCCATTGTTGCTTCGGCAACCGCTGCAGCTTTTTCAGACCCAAGCCTGGCAATTTCGTACAGGCGATCCGGATTGCTGATAAGATCATTCCGTTTTTCCCATACCGGCTGAAGTGCACGGAGCACATTTTTGATAAGCATCTTTTTGCAGTCTATGCAGCCAATTCCGGCTGTACGGCAGCCTTCGGCAACTTCAGCCAGCTCTTCAGGCGACGAATACACCTTGTGGAGCTGATAGACCGGAGACTGCTCAGGATCCCCCTTGTCGGTTCTGCGCATACGCGCCGGATCGGTCTTCATGGTGCGGAGAATCTTATGTTCAACGACTTCGGCAGCATCGGAAAGATAAATCGCGTTGTCATAGCTTTTGGACATCTTGCGGCCGTCCAGCCCCGTCACTTTCGGGAACTGAGTAAGCAGACCCTCAGGATCGGGAAAAATGTTTTTGCGGTAGAGATGATTAAAGCGCCGCGCAATTTCGCGAGACAATTCAAGATGCGGCATCTGATCGATGCCGACCGGAACGTGCCGGGCCTTGTAGATGACAATATCGGCCGTCTGCAGCACCGGATACCCGAGGAACCCATACATCGCCAAATCCCTCTCCTCAAGGTTTTCCTGCTTTTCCTTATACGTCGGAACCCGCTCCAGCCAGCCGAGCGGCGTTATCATCGACAGAAGCAGATGCAGCTCTGCATGCTGCGGCACCATGGACTGAATAAAGATCGTAGATCTTTCAGGGTCAAGGCCGGCAGCGATAAAGTTCACCAGCAGATCATTGGTGCTGCCCCGGATCTCTTCGGGGTGCGCATATCCGGTGGTCAGAGCATGCCAGTCGGCAACAAAGTAGAAACAGTCATATTTCTCCTGAAGCGCAACCCAGTTGCTGAGCGCACCGACCAGATTGCCGAGGTGCAGCTTGCCGCTTGATTGCATGCCGCTGAGAACTCGTTCTTTTTTCACAGACACCTCACTAAAAAAGACTGAAAACAGCCAGAATAGCCTGGATAATCGGCAAGACAAGATAATTGGTAAGCCCTGTTGCGACAAGAGCAAGGACAATGAAAAAACCATACGGCTCAATTTTTTCGAGGGCTGCAGCCTGGTGCAACGGGAGAAATCCCATCAAAACCCTCCCGCCGTCGAGCGGCGGAATCGGGAGCATATTGAAGGCTGCAAGAACAATATTCATGATAATGCCGGCCTTGAGCATCAGCATCAGCGGGGTAAGTATTACGGAGGCATCGCTTCCTGCTTCCAGCGCGCCCGCAGAAACCAATTTCAACAGCATCAGGCTGATGAAAGCAAGCAGGATGTTCGTAGCGGGGCCAGCAGCCGCTGAAATCGCCATGTCCCGGCGAGGGTTTTTGAAGTTGTTGGGATTAATCGGCACCGGCTTGGCATAGCCGAACACAAACTGTCCGTTGGTCAGCACCAGAAGCAGTCCCGGCATGAGGACAGTTCCCCACGGGTCTATATGTGAGAGGGGATTGAGCGTCAGACGCCCCATCATTTTAGCCGTCGGGTCCCCCAGCTTGTATGCGACAAAACCGTGCGCCACTTCGTGAAAGGTTATCGCTATCAGGATCGGCAGTGCTGATATCGCAATGCGCTGAATGATTTCTTCAGTGCCCATCAGAGGTTACCGGATGCGGACCAATACTTCGTCAGGATTGACGACGTCCCCCTCGGCAACATATATTTCCTCTACTGTTCCGGCTACCGGCGTGTGAATCTCGTTCTCCATCTTCATGGCTTCCACGATGAGAACGGTATCGCCTTCCTTTACAGGATCTCCTTGCTTGACTTTCATCTTCACCACGCTTCCGGGCATGGCAGTCGTAATATCTCCGGGGGCCTCGGCCTTTGGCCGCTTTGAACTGCCGCTCGTTTTCTTTGCATCAATCATCCCCTCTTCGCTCGGCAGAACCTCAACGAGCGGTTCAACAAGCACTTCGACCAGCGTGTTGTCGACATACAGGAAATAGGGGCGCTTACCCTCGGACTTATGGCCTTTGCCGCCGACTTTTACATGGAAGGCTTCACCGTGAACATTAATCATAAACTCGGACGGCGCAAGCTGCGCTGCGCATTCTGCGGGTGAAGCAGACGCAGGTTTTTCCTTCTGAGGCTCCGGCGGAAAGCCTTTTTCGCGCAACTCGGCGAACTCGAGAAATATTTTGGGGAAGAGCGCGTATGAGATAACATCCTCATCGCTCTTAGCTTTCTCACCCAGCTCTTCACGCGCCCTCGGCATTTCCGGCTCGAGCAGATCGGCGGGCCGGGTGGTAATGATTTCTTCATCACCAAGCACTTTTTTCTGCACATCGGCGTTGACCGGCGCCGGCGGCTTGCCGTATAGACCCTTCAGGTAGTTCCGCGTTTCACTGGTAACGACCTTGTATCGCTCACCGGTCAGCACATTCAGAGTTGCCTGAGTGCCGACAATCTGGCTTGACGGGGTTACAAGCGGAGGATATCCGAAGTCTTCGCGGACGACCGGCACTTCATTCATCACCTCTCCCATACGATGCAGGGCATTTTGATCCCTCAACTGATTCGCAAGGTTTGATATCATTCCTCCCGGCACTTGATAGATGACCGCTTTTGGATCGATGCCGGTGAATTCGCTCTCAAGATGTGCGTAGTTTTTCCGCGCAGCTTTGAAATGGTCGTTAATCTGGTCGAGTGTCTCGAAATCAAACTCAGGATCGTATTGAGAACCGCGCAGTACGTTACAAAGAGTTTCCAGTGCAGGCTGGCTGGTGCCTGATGCCATTGACGAGATGGCGGTATCGACAATGTCGACGCCGGCCTCAATTGCCTTCAGCGAAGTGGCAACGGACATGCCGCTGGTGTCATGCGTATGCAGATGGATCGGAAGCGCGATCCGCGCTTTCAGCTTCGTGATGAGGTCAAATGCATCCATCGGAGAGAGCAGTCCGGCCATATCCTTGATGCAGATAGTATCGGCACCCATGTCTTCAAGCTTCAGCGCGAGCTCCACAAAAAAATCGTTCGTGTAAATCGGCCCGAGCGTATAGCAGAAAGCCGCTTCCACCTTCCCGCCGTGTTTCAGGGTTGTTTTTACCGATTTTTTCACATTCCGGAAGTCGTTGAGGGCATCAAAAATTCTCACTACATTAATGCCGTTTTCTATCATCTTCGCCACGAATGCTTCAACAACGTCATCGGCATAATGGCGATATCCGACCACATTCTGCCCGCGCAGCAACATCTGCAAAGGGGTTTTGCGGATAAGCTTTTTGAGTTCGCGGAGGCGCTCCCACGGGTCTTCACGGAGAAAACGAATGCACGTGTCAAATGTCGCTCCTCCCCAGACCTCAAGCGACCAGAATCCGACCGAATCCATCTTTTCCGCAATGGGCAGCAGGTCTTCGATGCGCATGCGGGTTGCCAGAAGGCTCTGGTGCGCATCCCGGAAGGTAGTGTCCATTATTTTAATTGGTTTCTTGCTCATGATATCCCTCACTTTTTGCCGCAATGCTTTTACAGCTTGCTGTTGGCGACAATGGCCGCGGCGACTGCATAGACGATGTCGAGCTTGTCCCGCTCTTTCTGGTATGCAAGCAGTTCAAAACGGTCTTCAATATACGATGTGCTGAAATCGCCGCTTCTGAACACGTCATCCTTTACGATGTTCCGGTAAAAAGGAATCGTGGTCTTGATGCCGCGTATCAGATACTCATCCAGACAGCGCTGCGCACGGGCTACCACCTCATCCCACGTCGCGCCGCGCACAATCAGCTTTGCAAGCATCGAATCGTAATAAGGCGGCACGCTATAGCCGCGATATGCGTTTCCGTCAAGCCTGACGCCATATCCGCCGGGAGACTGATACTCCGTAATTTTTCCGGTCGCGGGCATGAAGTCGTTGAGCGGATCTTCCGCATTGATGCGCCACTGAATCGCAAACCCGCGCAGCTGAACGTCTTTCTGGTTGAACCAAAGCTTCTCGCCTGAAGCGATCCGGATCATTGCCTGCACGAGGTCTATGCCGGTAATCTCTTCGGTAATGGTGTGCTCAACCTGTATGCGGGTGTTCATCTCAAGGAAGTAGAAGTTCCGATCCTTGTCCACCAGAAACTCGACGGTGCCGACACTGTCGTAATCGACTGCACGCGCTGCAGCAATTGCCGCCTCGCCCATGCGCTGCCGGAGAGCTTCATCAAGAATGAGCGACGGAGCAATTTCTATCAGCTTCTGGTGGCGGCGCTGAATTGAACAGTCGCGCTCGGCGAGGTGAACAATGTTGCCGTGCTTGTCGGCTACGATCTGAAACTCGATATGATGCGGTTGATCGAGATATTTTTCTATAAAGATACTGTCGTTGCCGAATGCCTTGCGTGCTTCAGACTGAGAAATCGCAATCTGGCGCCGCACATCGTCACTGTTACGGCATATGCGCAGACCGCGGCCGCCGCCGCCGGCAGACGCCTTGAGCATGACCGGATACCCGATTGACTCGGCATACGCAACAGCCTCTTCGCTGCCGGCTAGTTCGTCCGACCCTGGGATAACCGGAATGCCCGCCTGCTGGGCTCGTGCGCGGGCTTCGATTTTAAGACCCATATTCTTGATTGCAGCCGCGTTCGGACCGATAAAGGTGATGCCTGCTTCTGTGCAGGCACGCGCGAACTCGGCATTTTCCGAAAGAAACCCATAGCCGGGATGAATCGCGTCCGCTCCGGTGCTCTTGGCGAGTTCGATAATGCCGTATATGTTCAGATAGCCGCTGACGGGACCTGGCCCCACAAGATACGCTTCGTCAGCTTTACGCACATACCGCGTGACCGAGTCTGCTTCCGAATAAATCGCAACGGTCTGAATGCCGAGCTCTTTGCATGCCCGGATAATGCGGAGAGCTATCTCCCCCCTGTTTGCTATAAGCACTTTCTTGACCATAATAAAAATTACTATATCACATTAGCCTGTCAAAGTGCACGCGAAATCTTCAAAGAACGTGCTGTAAATACTGTAGATAATGAAATGCGGCGCAGAGAATTTTTGCAGCAGCTCTATGCTAAAATATTCGGATTGATCTGAAATACCAACCCTCAGGAGGGTTCCGCATGGAAAGTGCCGAAGCAGTTCTCGCGAGTCGCCTTGATGAGCAATCGTATCAACGCCTCAAAGCTATCCGGAGTCCTCAACTCCACGAGTTTCTCGCCCGTTATATAGAGTTCTGCAATCCTGCGACCGTATTTGTCAACGACGACTCTCCCGAGTCGATGGACCATATCCGTCAGGCAGCGCTGAAGAACGGCGAAGAGGGCAGGCTGGCTGTTGCGGGTCATACCTACCACTTCGATGCATTCGGGGACCAGGGGCGCGACAAGAAAAATACCGCGATTCTTTTGCCTGCCGGGGAAACACTCGGCTCTGCCATCGACACGAAAGAGCGAGTAGCAGGATATGCCGAAGTGCATGAGATACTGAAAGGCATCATGAACGGTCGCGAGATGTATGTCTCGTTTTATTGCCTTGGTCCGGCTGATTCTGTCTTTACCATTCCGTGCGTCCAGATAACCGATTCCAGCTATGTCGTTCATAATGAATATCTGTTGTACCGCCCGGGCTATGAAGAATTTGTCCGGCGCGGTCAGGCAGACGTGCCGCTAACGTTTTACCGCTTTGTGCATTCACAGGGCGAGGTCGATGAGCGCAAGGTCTGCAAAAACCTTGACAAGCGGCGCATATTCATCGATCTGTATCACGATACCGTCTACAGCACTAACACGCAGTACGGAGGCAACTCCATCGGCCTCAAGAAGCTGGCGATGCGTCTCGCCATTCTCCATGCGTCAAAGGAAGGGTGGCTGAACGAACATATGCTTGTGCTCGGGGTTCGGGGGCCAAATGGTCGTTTGACCTATTTCAGCGGTGCCTATCCGTCCATGTGCGGCAAGACCTCGACCGCCATGCTGGAGGGCGAAAGCATGGTCGGCGACGACATCGTCTACATCAGGAATGTCGACGGTGCCGCCCGCGTCGTCAATGCCGAGCGCGGGATGTTCGGCATCATTCAGGGCATCAACCCGAAGGACGACCCGCTCCTTTGGAAGGCGCTGAACAGACCGAATGAAATCATTTTCTCCAATGTGCTTGTGAAGGAAGACGGCGGCGTTCACTGGATAGACAAAGGCGGTGACCTGCCGTTGAAGGGGATCAATCATTCAGGGGACTGGTATCGCGGCAAAACCGATGCAAACGGACAACCGATCCGCGCTTCTCACCCAAATGCCCGGTTCACGCTTAGTCTCAAGTCGCTCGATACGGTAGATCCAATGCTTGATGACCCTGCAGGGATCAAGGTCGGGGCAATGGTATACGGCGGCCGGGATTCCGACACCTGGGTACCTGTTGAAGAAGCCTTCGACTGGACGCACGGCATCATCACCAAGGGCGCAATTCTTGAATCAGAAACAACCGCTGCAACCCTCGGACAAGAAGGCGTTCGCGAAATCAATCCGATGGCAAACATCGACTTCCTCTCAGTCACGGTCGGCAAATACATCCAGATGAACCTCGACTTTGCGATAGGACTAAAGAAGGCTCCGCTCATTTTCTCGGTCAACTACTTTCTTCGCGGCAGAGACGGCGGCTGGCTGAACGAACGGAACGATAAGGCGGTCTGGTATAAATGGATGGAACTTCGCGTTCATGGCGACGCTCAAGCGATCGACACGCCGACCGGCCGCATTCCATTGTATGCCGACCTGAAGCGGCTTTTTGCCAAGACGATTAGCAAGGACTACACCGAAACGGACTATGTAAACCAGTTCACCATCCGCATTCCTGAAAACCTGGCGAAGATTGAGCGGGTGACAAAGTTCTATACGACACGGGTTACTGATTCTCCGATGATTTTCTTCGATGTGCTTGAAGAGCAGAGGAAACGGCTGATCGAGTATCGCGAAAAATACGGCGACTACCCCGACCCAGAGGTGCTCGGAGGACTATAGCCCGCACTGTTGATGAACTATCAGCCCAAATTTGTCATTAGCATTTGTAGTATTTCTGTCACTCCCCGCGCTTGTCCTGTCAAGGATGTCGGGAGTCTTTCCGCAGGTTTCGTGCCTGAAGGATTCCGGACATCCTTTCCGTTTTAATGTCTTTATGAAAATAATCTTCCCTGATCTTTGCGAAGTTGCGCAACATGCTCTTTCGGCAGGTGAAAGACACCCTTGAATACGCGGTTCATGACCGCAACGAGCTGCCGGAACTTGTATGCATCATGATGCGATTCGCCCTTTTGCTCAGAGGCATGCCAGCTCTCCTCATCGGAAATGCGCAGTTCAATGCCGAGGGTATGTTGCTGGGTTTTTATTGAGATTTGATTCCGCTTTGCATAAGCCGGAGTGCCGGGGATGATGATTTGATTGGTATCTGCGGTTCGATGAATCGGAAGAGAAAACGCAATCTTGCACTGGAACTTCCGGTGGCCGAGCGACGAAAACTGGTTTTTTGCGGCATGAACGTTCAGAGCAGCGAAAAACTTTGCAGCATTGGCACTGACTTCTTTTTCGTCGGGTGCGGTGTCCTTTCTTTCGCTCTGCGCGAGACTGAGCATCAGCCGCCGCGTTGCTTCCGCCATGCTTTCCGGAGTGTCGAAGAGCGTCTGCGTTATTGAATGTGAGACCGTGTTTTCCTGCAGGATAACTCCCCGCTTCTGCAGCGCATGAAAGAGTTTCAGCGTGTCATCCTTGCTCTTCAGCAGGAAGGTGATTGCGAGGATGTCGCGAATATCCCATGCTTCGCCCTCGACGTCCTTGCCCAGTTTCGTAAACATGCTTTCGGGGCTTTTCAGTCGCGCCTTGATGTCGACAATGCAGACTTCCACCCCGTCGCCGCTGTTGAAGACGAGGCAACCCTTTCTGGCGTCAAGCAACATGGATTCTTTCAGTTTGTGGAAAAAAGCCGACAGCTTCACAAATGCCCGTTGGGCGGATTCGCTCTCCGGCAAATGTCCCGGATGCTCCCAGTTGTACTGATACAGGTCGTTTAGACTAAGTGCTTGCCCGGCCAGAAAAAAGCCGAGCTGGGCATAGTCGTTGATATCCTGACTGTCTTCTTCGATTGATTTAATGAGGTGGGACATTTTTAAGAGTGCACAGCCTCCCTGTTGCCATCCCGGCGGGATCACCATCCCGGACCCTTTGTATCCGTCAAAGACATGCGGATATTTCCTGGACGACGCAAGCAGGAACAGGTGGCGCGGATCTTCCATCACGAGGTCGCGGAATGCGGGTGCGGCAAGCGTGGTCTCCATCTCCGCGACGGCATGCCGGCACGCCCGATAGAGCTTTATGTTCGGAGACTTCAGGCGCAGGAGAGCTTCAAGCTGATTATTGACGAAGGGAAACATCCAGTCGTAGAAGTAGCGATATGCCTGTTTGATATAGCACACGGCACGGCATTTTTCGCTTGAGATGAGTTTTGATTTGCTGAGCGTATCGAACCCTCGGTTGCGCATCATCTGAGTAGCCTGACGAAGAGCGGTCGGGTAGTTGTCGGCAGGGAGCAGCAAATATGGCGTCATTTCGGCCCGGTCAAGAATGGAGCCGAATATTTCGTGGTACAGTTCGTGGTTCGATGACGGGCGTTTCATCTGCGACCTCCGGATAAAGGCTCATGCATCGGCTTGCACGGTGCCGAGCAGTTCCCTTGTTTTTGCGCCGACATCTTTTGACTTCATCAGTACGGTGCCGACGAGCATGGCGTCAATGTTTGCCGCATTGAGCCGAACAACATCTGCCCGAGTGGCAATACCGCTCTCCCCCACCACAATTATTCCCGGCGGGATCTGCACTTTCAGGCGGAACGTTGTTTCAAAGTCAATTTTCAGGGTCACCAGATCCCGGTTGTTGATACCGACAATCGGCGCTTCTATCGCAAGAGCCTGTTCAAGATCAGCTTCATTGTGCACTTCAAACAGCACCGCCATGCCGAGTTCCTGTGCAAGGTTCAGATAGTCCTGGGCCTGATTGGTTTCAAGTGCCGCTGCAATAAGCAGAACAGCGTCGGCATTGTTCACGCGGGATTCGTAAATCTGATATGCGTCGAAGATGAAATCCTTGCGCAGAACAGGCAGCTTGACCGCGTTGTGCACCAGAGGGAGAAATGAGAGGTGCCCCTGAAAGTAGTCCTCCTCGGTCAGGCATGAAACGGCATTCGCACCATGCTCTTCGTAAATGCGGGCTATGGTGACCGGGTCGAAGTCCGGCCTGATGATCCCGCGAGACGGCGATGCCTTTTTCAGTTCGGCAACCAGGCGGATGGTCCGCTGACTGCGGACCGCAGTTATGAAATCCCGGGGCGGTTCAGCTTCGTCGATTTGTGCCTGCAGTTCACGAAGAGGCATCCTGCTTTTTGCCTGATCCAGCCGTTGCTTTTTCGTCTCGAGCAGTCGTTGTAAAACATTCATGAGAATATCTCCGGATATCAGGGTTCAGAGAGAATGCGGGTATAATGCTATGCATCCTTTGCTCTCTTCACTTTACTCTTTTCTTCCCTGCCTTCGCCACCCTGTCCATTGCAGAAAGCGCAGGGGAAACTCGGGAACGCGGATGAAAACATATGCCGAAATCGCGGCATTCGCCAGAGTCGCGATGCCGAACAGCCCCGGAATCGATACCCCGGCGGCGAGCAGTCCTGCTGCCGCGCCGGTTCCGGTTACAATGAAGAGCGCGTTCATGATGTTGTTTGCCGCGATGATGCGGGCACGGTGGCTCACATCGCTCCGCGTTTGCATTACTGCATAGAGCGGCACACAGAAGAGACCGCCGAAGATGCCGATAAGGATCAAGTCAGCCATAATCCGCCAGATGCTCAACTGTGAAAAGAGCGAACGAACGCCAAGGATATGTTCAGCCGGCTGAACGGACGATGAGGCCGAGTAGAAATCCAGGCCGAAGACGGTCATGCCGATTGCACCAAGCGGGATAATGCCTGTCTCAATGCGATGTCCTGAAATCCGTTCGCAGGCGAGTGAACCGATGCCGATACCGAGGGTGAAAGTAGCAAGCAGGACGGCCACCGCATCTTCGTTGCCGCCCAGCACAGTCTTGGCATACGCCGGAAACTGGGTAAGAAAGAGCGCTCCGTAGAGCCAGAACCATGAAATTGCCACAATAGACATAAAGACCACGCGCTTTTTGCGGGCAAAACCAATGTTGCGCCATGTTTCGGTAACCGGATTCGGATTGATTTGAAGCTCAGGCTCAGGCGGCGGCGCAGCGGGGATACTCCGGCTTGCAATGTAGCCAATCACAGCAATGCAGATACCGAATGACGATATCCAAAACGTGCCGTTTGTGGTGCCGGCGAGCAGCCCGCCGGCGAGGGTGCCGATCAGAATGGCGATGAATGTTCCTGCCTCGACCAGCGCGTTGCCGCCAATCAGCTCATGTTCTGCAAGATGCTGAGGAAGAATGGCATATTTTACCGGGCCGAATACGGTTGAGTGAAAGCCGAGCAGAAAGAGCACAAAAAAGAGAAGAGCGAGGCTCTCAAGAGCAAAGCCAATACAAGCTGCGAGCATGCAGCATATCTCAAAGATCTTGACGATGCGGGCTATGCGGGCTTTGTCGTATTTGTCCGCCAGTTGACCTGCAGTGGCGGAAAAGAGAAAAAACGGCAGAATAAATACGCCGGCAAAGAGGTTGGCGAGCACAGCCGGCTGCATAGTCGTCCAGTGTGCTGCCTGAAATGTTATGAGTACGATGAGCGCATTCTTGAAGACGTTGTCGTTGAATGCTCCGAAAAACTGTGTCAGAAAAAACGGCAGGAACCGGCGTCGGCATAAAAGCGTGAATTGCGAACTCACGTAGTTTCTATCCGCGTCGTCAATGATGGGTTCGGGACAAAAAAACAGTCCGAACTGCTCATTTCAGATGCTCGACAAGGGCTTGCAGCATCTTCGGCCGGAGCCATTCCTGCTGGCCGAAATATATCTTCGTAACAATCCCGTTTCGGTCGATCAGGAGGCTCAGCGGAACCATGAAGGCGGCGTATCGGCGCGTGGTGACGATGAGTCCTGGGTCGGTCAGCAGAGAGTAATTAACCGGCTTCCGCTGCAGAAAGACCTGTGCGGCATCAGCCTTTTTGTCTGCGGTAATGCCGATCACGACAAGTTCCTTCATATCCGCCCGTTCACGCAGCCTGACCAGGGTGCTCACCTCATCGAGGCTGTTTGGAGACCATGGAGCCCAGAAGTTAAGAAGGACAGGTTTCCCCAGAAAGGTTGAAAGAGTGACGGACGCGCCGCTTTGATCTGAAAGCGTAAAATCAGGAGCCTTTTTGCCGATGAGCTGATCAATCGCAAACGGCGAGAGCTGCTCAGCCGACGCGGCAGGGGGAAAGAAAAAAACAGCAGCCAGGAGAAGAGCGATGATGATTCGCACGCGCAGTGCTCCCGGCTGCTTTATGTGTCCGGCTAAAGAAGCTCGGCAGCCTGCAGGACTGCTTTAAGCTTCTCCTTGTTCGCCGCACTCATTTCGCAGAGCGGCAGCTTGAACTCTTCGGCGATCTTTCCCATCAGGGAGAGAGCGGTCTTGACCGGAATCGGATTTGTTTCAATAAACATGGCGGCATTCAGGGGCTCAAGCTGGAAGTGCGTCTTGCGGGCTGTCGCGATGTCGCCGCGCTGCCATGCGTTGTACACCTCAGCAACCATCTTTGGCGCAATATTTGCCGTGACCGAAATTGCGCCATGCCCTCCAAGCGCATAGAGTGTCAGATTCGTAAAGTCGTCTCCCGACAGGATTGTGAGGCGATCTCCAACGAGGCGGATAAGTTCGCTCGTCTGTTTCATGTCGCCGGTTGCTTCCTTGATGCTCACGACATTTTTGCAGTCAGCCGCAATGCGAGCCACTGTAGAAGGAAGCATGTTCAACGCCGTGCGTCCCGGAACATTATAGAGCACCATCGGCAGTTTGCAGGCATCGGAAATGGCCTTGTAATGGCGGTAGAGCCCTTCCTGGGTCGGCTTGTTATAGTACGGCGTAACGAGCAATGCCCCGTCGGCCCCGAGCTTTTTTGCCTTCTTGGTCAATTCAATCGCCTCGTCAGTAGAGTTGGCACCGGTTCCGGCAATAACCGGAACGCGCTTGTTGACGCACTGCACCGCAACTTCGATGACGCGGAAGTGCTCCTTGAAATCGAGCGTCGAAGCCTCTCCGGTGGTGCCGCACGGAACAATGCCCTGTGTGCCCTGTTTGATGTGCCAGTCAATAAGCTTGCAGTAAGCTTTTTCATCAAACTTGCCCTTCCTGAACGGTGTGACAATTGCGACGATCGAACCTTTAAACATTGAAGCCTCCTTCGTTCCGGCTTTTCGTGCTGCCGGCTTATGCTTAGTATATAATACCTCAAAAACGCACAGGTATGATCGTGCGAAGAACGGATGGCGGAAAGGGCAGAGAGACAACTGAGCATGCTTTTTCTTCCGCCGGGGCCGTGTTCCAGGCTACCAAGCTATTGTTCCCTCAAAAACTTCCTCCGCCGGTCCGGTCATGTATGCGCGGCCGTTGTCTGACCATTCGATGATGAGATCGCCGCCGAGAAGATGCACGGTTACTTGTCTTCGGGACAGCTTTTTTACCATTGCAGCGATGCCGGTGGCAGTAGCCCCGGTGCCGCAGGCGAGCGTTATGCCCGAGCCGCGTTCCCATACTCGCATGACCAGTTCGGAGTCGCTTTTGCGATTCACGAATTCAACATTGATACGTTTCGGAAAGAGCACGTGGTTTTCGATCATCGGACCATATAACTCAACCGGAAACTCTGTGACATCTTCATCAAGAAAGATGACCGCGTGCGGATTGCCCATCGAAACGAAGGTGGCGTTGAAAATACGACCCATCGCCTCAACCGGATAATCAATGACCGGACCTGCACCCTGAAGATTCACCGGAATGCGCGCCGGTTCGAAAATCGGCTCTCCCATATCGACCTTCACCATGCCGCCCGCCCGTTCAGGGCGAATAATTCCTGCGAGCGTCTCGACATCGAGCACAGCCTTGTCCGAAATTTTCCGGTCCCAGATATATTTTGCGAAACAGCGGATGCCGTTGCCGCACATCTCGACTTCGCTGCCGTCTGCGTTGAAGATAAGCATTTTGAAGTCGCCGACGGTTGACGGACAGAGCAGAAGCAGTTGATCCGCTCCGATGCCGAAACGGCGGTCGCAATGCGTGATCGCAAACGCCTTCGGATCCTGCAACGGACGTGTGCGGCAGTCGATAACGATAAAATCGTTGCCGATGCCGTGCATTTTTGTAAACGGAGTCTTCATCTAAACAAACCGGGCAATGGTCTCTCCCTTCATAAGGTCGGCATAGGTTTCACGCTTGCGGATGAGGGCATATTCCGAGCCTTTGACCATGACTTCGGCAACGCGCGGGCGGCTGTTGTACTGCGACGACATGGTGAAGCCGTATGCTCCCGCACTCATGACCGCGAGCAGTTCGCCACGATTGACTATCTGAATCTCCCGGTCCTTCGCGAGGAAGTCGCCTGACTCGCAGATAGGACCGACAATGTCGGCAATAGTATTCTTTCTGCGATTCTTCACCACCGGCTGAATGTGGTGATACGCGCCGTAAATGGACGGGCGGATAAGGTCGTTCATGCCCGCGTCGACGACAATGAAATTCTTCTCCGGCGCTTTTTTCAGGTAGAGCGCCTTAGCGACCAGAATGCCTGCATTGCCGACAATCGAACGTCCCGGTTCCAGGACGAGCGTAAGATCGCGGCCCTTCAGAAGCGGCAGTATGTTCTTTGCCAGTGCTGCCGGATCCGGCGGCGTTTCATCGTTGTACGTGATGCCGAGGCCGCCGCCGATGTCGAGATGCGAAATCCTGATACCGGTCGCGGACAATTCGTCCACGAGCAGCAGGATGCGCTTCAGGGCATCTACAAAAGGTGAAACCTTTGTGAGTTGCGAGCCGATGTGTTTGTGAATGCCGACAATGCGGATGTTTTTCAGCTTTGCAGCAAGACGGTAGTGTTCAATCGCGTCTTCAAACGGAATGCCAAACTTGTTCTTTTTGAGACCGGTTGATATGTAGGGATGAGTCTGCGGGTCGACGTCCGGGTTCACGCGGAGCGCAATCGGAGCGCCCGTCTTCATCAGTCCTGCAATGCGGTCTATCTCGGCCAGTTCCTGTTCGGACTCAACGTTGAACATAAGGATGTTGCTTTTCAGTGCGAGACGTATTTCGTCTTCGGTTTTGCCGACGCCTGCGTAGGCGATTTTATCTGCAGGGATGCCTGCCTTCAATGCGCGATACAGTTCGCCGCCCGAGACGACATCAGCGCCGCCGCCGAGGCTGCCGATGAGCTTGATGATTGATGTATTTGAGTTGGCTTTCAATGCGTAGCAGATGACATGCGGAATGCTCGAAAACGCTTTTTCATAGGCCTTCACATGCCGTTCAAGCGTCTTAAAGCTATAAATATAAAGCGGGGTTCCAAACTCATTTGCAAGTGTGCTGACCGGCACGTCTTCCGCATGGAGTTCACCCTTCTTATACTCGAAAAAATGCATAAAAACCTCGCCATGTGTTTGATTTTTTATCACTTTTTTTACCATAATATATCGAAAAAGTCAAAGAGCAAACTCCCGCGGTTTCTTGAGCTTCAACGGAAAGCGCCGGCCTGATGTGAGAAAAACGAATGCAATAGAGGAGTCGGAATGGAAAGAAACATTGTCCAGAAAATTTTCGATGCGCACAAAATTTACGGCGAGCTTGCGCCGGGGTCTCAGATCGGCCTGAAGGTCGATCAGGTGCTGACGCAGGACGCAACCGGCACGATGACCTGGCTTGAATTCGAAGCTATCGGCATCGATCGCGTGCAGGTCGAAACCGCTGTCTCTTATGTTGATCACAACATGCTCCAGTCCAGCTTCATGAATGCTGATGACCACCAGTTCCTCCGCACCGCGGCGGCAAAGTTCGGCGCATGGTTTTCGAAGCCGGGCAACGGCATCTGTCATCAGGTGCATCTGGAGCGTTTCGCCGCACCCGGCAAGATTGCGCTTGGTACCGACAGTCATACGCCTACGGGTGGTGGTATGGGCATGATCGCTATCGGCGTGGGCGGACTGGAAGCCGCGACGGTCATGGCAGGAGCGCCGCTCGAAATTACGATGCCGAAGGTGCTGAAGATCAACCTGACCGGCAGCCTCAGGAAGCCGCATATCACCGCAATGGACGTTATTCTTGCGCTCCTGCAGAAGCTGACGGTCAAAGGGGGCGTCGGAAAAATCGTCGAATACGGCGGACCGGGCGTCGCAACGCTCGCGGTCACTGAGCGTGCCACGATCACAAATATGGGTGCGGAGCTTGGCGCAACCACCTCGATTTTCCCAAGCGATGTCAATACCCTGAAGTTCCTCAAAGCCGAAAGCCGCGAGAAAGACTGGTGTGAACTCGTTGCCGATGTTGATGCTGCATACGATGAAGTTATCGATCTCGATCTCAGCAAAGTTGAGCCCATGACAGCCCGGCCGCACAGCCCTGATAACGTTGTCTCAATTCGCGAGATCGCGGGCAGGAAAGTGGATCAGGTCTGCATCGGCAGTTGCACCAATTCATCCTATCCTGCCATGAAGACCGTTGCTCTGATGCTCAGGGGCAAGACGCTGCCTGAATGGGTTAATCTGCTGATAAATCCAGGTTCCAGGCAGGTCTGCGAGATGCTGTCCCGCGAAGGGCTCATCGCCGACATGATTGCCGCCGGCGCACGTGTTCTTGAATCCTCCTGCGGCCCGTGCATCGGCATGGGCGGCGCTCCGGGCTCAGGCCATGTTTCGGTCCGGTCGTTCAACCGAAATTTTCAGGGCCGCTCCGGCACGAAAGATGCTCAAGTATATCTCACGAATCCGGTTGCGTGTGTCGTCATGGCGCTGAAGGGCGAAATCATCGATCCTCGCGACGCAGGCTTCGAGGTGCCGGAGGTGAACGAGCCGGATATGTTTATTATCAACGACAATCTCCTGATTCCTCCAAAAGCGGACATTTCGGATGTGGTCATCATCAAGGGCCCGAACATCAAGGACGTGCCCGTGAAAGAACCGCTGAGAGAGAGCATTTCCGCTGAAGTCCTGCTCAAGACCGGCGATAATATTACGACCGACGACATCATGCCGGCCGGCTCAAGGGTGCTGCCGTTCCGGTCGAATATCCCGGCTATTTCGGAATTTGTCTTCGAGAACATCGACAAGACCTTCAGCAGCCGCGCGGCAGCCGCAAAACAGAAGGGCGGCGGTATCGTGGTCGGCGGCGAGAATTATGGGCAGGGGTCATCGCGGGAGCATGCCGCTATTGCGCCGATGTATCTCGGGGTGCAGGCAGTGCTCGTCAAATCATTCGCGCGCATCCACCGCGCAAACCTGATCAACTTCGGCATACTGCCGCTTCTCTTCATCGACGCGGCAGACTACGACCGTGTCAATCAGGGCGACATTCTGACTATCAGGAACATCGCTGCCGGCATTGGGGGCGACCAGAGGTACGAGGCGGAAAATCTGACCCAAGGGATTGTTTTTTATGTTGTTTCTGACTTGAACAACCGTGAAAAGGGACTCCTCCTGAAGGGCGGACTCCTTCCCTATACGAAGGAGCGGGCATTGACAAAGTAGATTTTTTCGTAGTATTATCCATACTCACGTCTCACTGCATCAGGCCGGTGCAGTGTGCGGGCCGCTAGCTCAGTTGGTAGAGCAACGCCCTTTTAAGGCGTGGGTCGTTGGTTCGAATCCAACGCGGCTCACTGTAAAATTTCGATTGCAGATTAATGATTCGTTATTCTCTATGGATTTAATTCAAGAGAAAAAGATGTCTCCGAAATTTGCAATTGCGCAGGCTGTCCCTATCGTCTAGCCCGGCCTAGGACGCGGCCCTTTCAAGGCTGCAACGCGGGTTCGAATCCCGCTGGGGACGCCAAAAACCAATATAAGGATCGCAGAAATGCGGTCCTTTTCTTTTTTCCTTCATCCGGCTCAGGACACTCTGTTTTCAGAAAAGGCGGACCTGTGACACTCTTTGGCGCACATCTTCAGGCATAATAAAGCGTTCAGGGAGGCAACGATGCTGAGGCTGACGTATTCAAACAATCTGGGGAGGCTGGCACATGCTCTGGTGAAAAACAGTCCGGCGCTCTGCGCGGGCGGTACCGATCTGCTTTTTTCTTCCCCGTCGATCGTCGTCCCCAACCGGAACCTGAAGACCTGGCTTTCCTTTGAGATCGCGCGCACAACCGGCATTGCTGCAAATATCTCCTTTCTTTACCTCGAGGAATTTCTCCAGTCTGTCCTCACGGATAACGGCAGGGCAGGCGTCATCATAACGCGGGATATTATTCACAGCGCACTCATTTCGCTTTTCGAGCGCGGGATAAAACATGACGAAACAGAAAAACTTTCTGATGAAGTTGCCGCATACATCCGGGCGGCTGAAAGCCCGGATGAGCGCGACCTGCGGACATATCAGCTGGCGGCGGAGCTTTCCCGTGTGTTTGAGGAGTATTTCCTGTCGCGTGAAACCATGCTTCAGAAATGGCAACAGGGCAATTTTGTTGCCGCAAAGGAGCCGTTCTTTTCGAGCGAGCGCTGGCAACGTTCGATATGGGTGAAGCTGTTTGGCACCGGAGGTAGACTTGCGTGCGCCGCCGCCCCGGACGGCAGGCCGTACATGACCTATCCGGAGGCGCTTAATCAGTTGTCCGCGCGAACTCTTGTATTGCCGAACGAGCTGCATCTTTTCGGCTTTTCCTATATGTCGCGCGCGTATCTGCGGATACTTTCCCGGATTGTGCAGCGGCATGATGTCCACGTTTATGCGCTCAATCCGTGCAGGGAGTTCTGGGAAGACATCCGCTCAAGGTCGGAGGAGCTGCGCGAAAAGGCGACAAGAATCCGGCGGAGCAGGAAGCTGAAGGAGGAAGAGCTTGAGGCGAGCGAAGACCCTTTTCACCTGGACGACGCGGACGAAACGCCGGCATTGCGCCTCTGGGGGCGGCCCGGCAGAGAGCACATCCACATCCTGAACTCTGTAACGGACTGTAATTTCGAGGAAGACTTTGCTGACCCTCTTGAGTGCGGGACTACGCTTCTTCGTCTGCTTCAGCGCGATATCCTGCTCCGTGAGGAGGAGCGCGTTCAACCGCCGGAGGGGATGGATTTCAGTGCAGACGAGAGCATTCGTATCCTTGCCTGCCCGGGGATTCAGCGTGAAGTTGAAGTGGTTGCCAACGAAATCTGGGCGTTGATCCTGCGTGATGACGAAACAGAGCGCCCTGACGGCAGGCCGCTCCGATTTCATGATATCGCGGTCATCATCGCCGACAGCGCGGAGTATGACACGTACCGGACCCATATCGCATCAGTCTTTCAGGAAATCCATGCCATACCTCACTCCATAAGCGATACTGCCCTGGCAAAAGATGCGCGGGTCGCCGAGGCAGTTCAGCTCCTGCTGGGGCTGCCCCTGAGCTCATTTCTGCGGGAAGACGTGCTTAGGCTCATTACCCACCCGTCTGTCGCAGCCCGCTTCCCGGAAGCTGACGCCGACGAGTGGATCGCATGGGCGGAAAAAACCGGTATTTTTCACGGGCAGAGCCATGAGGCTCATGCCGGAACGTATATCGAAAAAGACCTTTACAATTGGGAACAGGGGACGCGAAGACTTTCGCTCGGGGCGTTTATGAGCGGTCTCAGAAGCGGCAACAACAAAAAAACATTCTCCGATGCATTGCGCGGCGAGGAGTACCTGCCTGAAGAGTTCAGGATGGACAGTCTGGATAATGCCGGCCTTGCCGTGGCGCTCGTCAATTCACTGCATGCAGATGCCCGGTTTGCCCTTGAGCAGCGGATGACGTTTTCCGACTGGGCGACGTTTCTTCAGGGCTTTATCACCTGTTATATAGGAACAACCGCAGAAGAGGACGAGCATGCGCTCGCGCAGTGCCTGAATGTGGTCGCCTCACTGCGGCAGCACCAGACAGACGAAACGCTGGTTTCCTACCGCATTGCGCGGGAGTTTGTGTGCACCGGGCTTGCAGGCCTGACCGGTATGCAGGGGCAGTATCTGGCGCGCGGAGTGTCCGTTTCGTCGTTTCTGCCGATGCGCCCTATTCCGTTTCAGGTAGTTTTTGTTCTCGGGCTTGGGGAGGGCAGGTTCCCAGCGCGCGACATGCGCAATCCGCTTGACCTGCGGGGAGCGCGCAGAATGCCGGGAGATGTGACAGCCCGGGAGCGGGACCAGTACATGTTTCTGGAGACGCTGATTTCAACGCGCGATCGGCTGTATCTGTCCTATGTATCCCGGGACAGCCAGACCGGAGAGGCGATAGAGCCGTCGTCAGTCGTGAAGGAGATGCAGTTCATGCTTGAGCGCGGGTATGTCGGCACGGAAGGCATGCAGCGCATTATCAGAGAACATCCGCTCCGTCGCTTCGACCCGGAGTACTTTCCGTCGTTGTTCGGCAACGCAGGTGCGCCAATGCCCAACTTCTCTCCCGATGCGCTGAAAGAGGCTGCCGCTGCTGCGCTCAGCGAGTCGCTGCGGGCAGCAGGCGGCGGGAAAATTTCTGACAGGGCACTGGTTGAAAACAAGCTTCCGCAGGCGGTGCGAACGCTTCTGGGAATAGCTGATTCAGCGAAGCCTGCCCGGGCTGAGCGCGACGATGCCGGCAGGATACCGCTCCGCACAATCAGAAAATTCCTCGAGTGCCCGCTGCAGGGGTGGGCTTCGTTTCAGCTTGGTCTGCGGGAGGAGGATTTCGACGATCCCGTTGTCCGCAATGAAGAATCGTTCGAGACGTCCTATATGGAGTCGTTGCTCATACAGCGCGAGGTCTTTGTGAAGGCATGGAACAGCGCCGCCGTTTCGGAGGAGAACTTTGACGTTATTCTTCCCGATATATACAAAGAGCAGGTGCGTATCAGCGAAATGCAGGGGCGAACACCGACCGGCTTTTTCAAGCAGGCCGAAATGCACAGGCATCTTGAGGTAATTCAGGCATGGCATGCGCAACTGAAGGCGGATGCTGAAAGCCCGAACGCACTTATTCAGGCGCTTTTCGGCAAAGGACAGGAAAGCGGCGAGGAAAAAGGCGAGGAAAACATCGAGATGCCGTCCGTGCTTCTGGACCTCATGTCTGGCATGCGGGCAGAGCTGTCCGGCAGAAGCGGTCTTTTGTCGAAGGATCTGCTCCGCGCATTTGTCTGCCGGCCAAAAAGCGAAAAATCATTCAAATATACATACCTGCTCCAGCCCTTCCTCGATTGCGCCTGCCTGTCCCTGCTCGGAAAGATTGCGGACGGGTTTTTTGCCGTGCATGTGCTGCATACCGACGGGATAAAGAAAATCGTTTTCAGAATCCCCGGCAAGGATGAATGCAGGCAGTTCCTTGAAACGATTGTGCAGGACTTAAGAGAACATGCGCACGATTATCTGCTGCCTCTGGACGCGGTCATGGACTGGAAGCTTCAGAACAAGGGCGGCAGCCTTGAAGACAAAATAACCGCTGTGCTCAGTAACACGAGGCAGAGCAACGGCTGCTCGTTCGGTCCGGTGCGCGCAGCGGACTATTCCCCGCCGAAGGATGCGGAAATGCTGGCGGAACGCCGCCTCGGGCTTCTCTTTTCAAGCATTATTGAGGAGAAAGAGGAGAAAAAACAGTGAGCAGCACAGTTTATTACGCACGTCCCGATATTCTGGAAGCCGTCCCGAAAGACCGTCATGCTGTTATAGAAGCATCGGCCGGCACCGGCAAGACTTACACGATAGAGCATATGTTTGTCGAGCTGCTCCTGACGGAAAAGGTGAATATCGACAATATTCTGGTTCTGACCTATACGGAGCGGGCTGCCGGCGAACTGCGCAGCCGTGTCAGAAGCATGATCGAAAAGGTCCTGGTCTCTGACGGCTGTCCGGGAAAGCCGGAGCGTCAATGCTGGACAATCGGACCGCAGGAAAAGGTTCATCTTGAGCGTGCACTTTTCAGTTTCGATATGGCGCCGATTCATACCATCCACAGTTTCTTTCAGCGTGTTGTGAATGAACATGCATTCAGCAGCGGCAGGCTGTTCGAGCAGTCGCTGGTCGACGGGAAAAGCGCATTCCATGACGCATTCATGAACGTGCTCAGGACCGACATCAGTTGCCGGAATGAGTATGCATGCTATCTGGATGCCTGGCTGAAAAGCGGCAATTCCATCGGCGAACTCACGGAGTTTCTTTATTCCTGTCACGCACGAAAACGAAGCGTGCTGCCGCATTTCGACAAGACTGCGCTGACGGACGCATTAAAAGCCGTTGCCGGCGTTATTCAAGCCGAAGGGTTCGGAGATCGGCTGAAAGCCGCGTTGAAAGAGAAAAAGATTCATCACTCCACAAGCGGAGCGCTTGCGAAACGGGCGGCCGAATTTGGCGAAGCCCTTTCTGTCACTAAAGGAGATTTCTGCCTGACGGACGTGATTGAGAAGATCGATCCCGACTGGATTCACTATGCTGAGGAGAAACTTTTACCGGGCGAGCAGTGGGGTCAGGAAATCAGGCACTACCTTGACGCACTTGCCGCAGTGAAGCGTCATTTTATAACGCTCAGGGGGATAGCGGCGCAGCTCTTTCTGCCGCTGGTGCAGAAGCGGCTGGAAAAGGACAAGCGGACCGGCGGTCTGTATGACTATGACGACATGATTGCTCATCTGCTGGAAGCGCTCAGCGGGGCGCAGGCCGGGGCATTGATTGCTGCACTCCGCTCACGGTACCGGTTTGCGCTCATCGACGAATCGCAGGATACCGATGAGCGGCAATGGAAAATATTCGAGCGGATTTTCCTCGAGAGCGGGAATCAGAACATCCTCTATCTTGTCGGCGACCCCAAGCAGGCTATCTACGGATTCAGGGGAGCGGATGTCTTTACCTATCTGGCGGCGCGCGAGGCCATCTGCACGCATCATGCCCCCGTTGCCCTTGTCAGCAACTACCGTTCTACCGCCCGGCTGGTTGGAGCATATAACGAGCTTTTCCGGCAGGATGTTGCGGAGCCTTTCTTTCGGGGAGATATTATCTATAACGAACCGCTGGTGTGCGGCAGGCCTGAATTCCATGCCGTTGACGGTCGAGGTGCGGACAGTGCTCCAATTGTGATCTGGGAAATCGACAATGACAAAAAGTCCGTTTCAGCAGAGTACTTCCTGAATGTGCTTGGCCGCGCTGTTGCCGCAGAGATTGGTGCTCTCCTGAAGGACGGAATCGTATTGCACGATACATCCGTCGGGGAGAGAAGAGCGCTGAAGCCGAGCGATATTTTCATTCTCACCAGAAAAGAGTCCGAGGGACGCCGGGCCGCGGAGTTTCTGCGGGAGGCCGGTCTTCCATTTGCTTTTTACAAACTCGACGGACTCTTTCAGACGCCGCAGGCTGAGCATATCCGGGACCTGCTGCTCGCTGTTGAAACCCCCTTCGATGAATCACGGCGGCTGCGCGCCTGGATGACGCCGTTTTTCGGCGTTCCAATCGATCGTCTGCCTGAATGCAGAAGCCTTCCCGAGACCGAGCCGCTGGTAAAACGGATTCTTGACTGGCACGCCCTTGCACGCCGGCGCAGCTTTGCAGAACTCTTTTCCCGTCTGATCAATGAGAGCGGGCTCGCGCGGAGAGTCATCTTCTTTGATGACTCCGGGCGGGGACTGACCGACTATCTGCATATTCTTGAGATACTGCTGGAGGAGGCAAGCGGCGGCCAAAAAGAACTTGCTGACCTGACCCAGATGCTTGCCGACTTTATCCGCGGGGCGAGAAAGCCGGCCAGGGAGGACGGAACCGTGCAGCGGCTCGAGACCGACAAGGAGGCTGTCCAGATCATGACCATGCACAAGAGCAAGGGTCTTGAGGCCGCTGTGGTATTTCTCTACGGAGGATACACCGCGGGGTCGGGTGATGATTTTGACCTCTATCATGATGCAGAAGGCAGGGCAGTTCTCCATATCGGCGGATGGAAGGAACATAAACAGCATGCTCACAAAGAGAGTCAGGATGAAGACAGGCGGCTTCTGTATGTGGCTGCGACCCGGGCAAAGGCGCGGCTCTACCTGCCCTTTGTGCCGCCCGGCAAATTTACCTCGAAGGCGGGCATGTACAAACTCATGAATGACCGGCTTGCAGCCATCGCGGCTGATGAATCGTCGATGAAGCGCGGCGGCTTTGTCTTTTTGCGGCCTCCCTTCGGGGCTGCGTCCGCCGCTGACAGCGTTGAAAATGCACATGACATTCTGAAACAGTGGTCACCGCCCCCTCAGCTTCTGAGCCTGCCGGACGAGGCGGAGCGTTTCGATTTGGTGCGCGGGCGGCATGCCGGATTCGAGGTCACCTCATATTCCCGCATGAAAAAAATGCGGGGCGGGTATTCCGCCCCGGCGGGAGACGAAGAGAGCATTTTTGATGACCGCGTTGCCGAGGGCGGAAGGGCCGGTGTGCAGGATACCCTGCCGGGAGGTCCGCGGTTCGGCAAGGCGTTGCACGGCGTCATGGAGACCGTTCGCTTCGACAGCCTTCCTGCCGGTGCCGAGTTCGCGCGATGGGCCGAAGCGGAAGAGATCCGTACTCTCGCGCTTCAGGCTGTGGGCCGAGAGGGCGTTGAGCAGGCGCATGCCGAATATTTATTATCGCTGGTCTATAACGCGCTCATGAGCAGAATTGTCCTGGCAGACGGAGCTGAAGTGGCGCGGCTTGCGGAAGTAAAGAGGACAGCTCGGGAACTCGAATTCCTCTATCCGTACCCGGAAAAGAAATTCCCGCGCCTCGCTTCCGCGCAGTGGCTCGACATTCAGATAGAGCGGGGGTTCGTGAAAGGCTTTATCGATATGGTTTTTGAATACGGCGGAAAATTGCATCTGCTTGACTGGAAGACCGACATCCTGCCCGACTATTCAGCAGCGGCGCTGCAGGAGCACTATGACGCCAATTATGCGCTGCAGGCCAGGCTTTATCTGATAGCGCTCTGCAAAATGCTCAGGGTCCACACGGAATCAGCATACAATGAGCGCATCGGATCGGTTGTGTATTGCTTTGTCCGCGGGATGCATCCGGAGGATGCGCAGTGCGGCGGACAGGTCGTGACGCGACTTTCGTGGCAGGCAATGCTGGCATTTGAGGAGGATCTCATTGCAGGACTGGTGTTTGACGAGGGAGCATCATGAGAAGTCTGCTGCCTTTATCTGCATGCGGATCAGCGCGGCTGGCTTTTGAAGGCTTCAGAGGAAGCGATCCGGACCGTGCCGGCTATGAAAAGTTCCTTGACCGCCTTCGCAGCGGGGTGAAGGTCTTTGCCATGGGCGAAGAAATAGTGCAGCTTGCCGCTGACCTTGCATCGTTTGCCCCGTCGCTTGCTCCTGACGACAAAAAGGCGCTCACGCTTCTGGCGGTTTGCTCCCTGATTGCTGTGCGCCAGGGGAGCACGCTTCTTCCCCTGAAAGGCGATAAAGCGAATCTGGCTGATGTAGCATTCGCCCTGCTCAGCACCGGAGACGCTGATGCGCTAAGTGAACACCGCGGGCTTTTGAAAACCATCGGAAAGATGCTGGAAGACGGCAGGGCGGCAACTCTTATCGGCGGGGCGGGCGAGTTCAAACCGATCATTGTCGACGGCGAAGGAGTATATCTGCAGCGCATGCTTCAGCTTGAGCTCGATTTTTGCTCCCGGCTGCGGAAGCTGAGCCGGCGGATTACCGGCGTTTTCCCTCAGGAAGACATTGCCCGAATTCTGAACGACATTGACGGTCAGCCGCTGCGACTGACCGACGAGCAAAAAAATGCCGTTACGGTGGCGCTTGCGCGGACGGTCACGATTATCTCCGGCGGTCCGGGAACCGGGAAGACCTCGATTGTCGTGTCGATACTGCGGGTTCTTATGAGGCTTGGCATGGGCCTGCAGGAGATACTGCTGACCGCGCCGACCGGCAAGGCGGCAAACCGGCTGACCGAGTCCCTTCGTGCAGGGATGCTGGCAGACTCATCATGTTCCGCTTCCGCTCCGGCAGGCATTGCTGAAGCGTCGACCATACACCGCCTGCTGCGCTACTCCGCCGCGCGCGACCTGTTCATTCAGAATGAAAACAACAGATTGCCGGGGCGCGTTGTGATTGTGGATGAGGCATCAATGATCGATCTCTCTCTCATGGAGCGACTCATGAGCGCCCTTCCCGATGACGCCCTGCTGATTCTTCTGGGAGACGCCGACCAGCTGCCTTCGGTGGAGGCCGGCGCGGTGCTTGGAGAGCTCATGCAGCTGGAGAAGGACAGTCCGGAAGGTTGTGCAATCGGCATCGTTCGTCTCACCAAAAGCTTCCGTATGCGAAAAGAAGATCCGGCAGGAAGAAAGATATATATGCTTGCAGATGCGATACGGCGCGGCGCGGCCGATGAACTCCGGCATCCGGACGCGACGCTCCTGGTGAATCGCCCGTCGGCAGAAGATTGTGTCTTTAAGGGAGCCGAATTCCTGGACACCTCGGGTTCGGAAAACACGCTCAATGATTTTTGCAGCCGATGGTATTCATCCATGGTTCTCGGACTGCATGATTTCCGGAGGCTTATCAGCAAGCGCTATTATTACGGCAGAGAGGGGTTCCGTGGTCAGGCCCTCCTGGACTTGCATTGCCTGTTTGACCATTTTGAAGGCTTCCGCATGCTGTGCGTGACGAATGTATACTCCACCGGAACGGAGGCGCTGAATCGCCTTTTTCATATAAAGGCGCTGGAACGGGAAGGATTCGACCGCCCGGCAGAATTTGCTCCGGGAGAGCCGGTCCTCGTGGAGCGGAATGACTATGCAAAAAACCTTTTTAACGGCGACCATGGCCTTGTCCTGCGGGTGTCGCCCCGAAAAGGCGTCCTCCGCCTGATGGCGGTTTTCCGGCGCGGCGACGCATACGTCGCGTACCCGACCGAGGCTCTCCGCGGAGGCGTATCGCTCGCATACGCGGTGTCCGTTCACCGAAGCCAGGGTTCGGAGTACCGGAGCATTGCTCTGATTCTTCCGGAGCAGGACGTGAAGATTCTGACGCAGGAGATACTCTATACCGCAATAACGAGGGCAAAGACGGGAGCGGTTCTCGTCGGGAAACAGGGAATCCTTTTAAAGGGCGTACAGACCCGGGTTCAGCGGGCATGCGGCATAGGGAGAAGGCTGCGGCAGGATTCCTGACGAGCGGATTCTTCGTTATTCAAATACGACGTAGTTCTTGACTTTTTCAAGCCTTTTGCCTTTCACTCCAAGCTCCTCCGGTTTGCTGATCCGGCCTTCGCTCCGCAGCGTGAGAATCCGCTTCACCGTATCAGGCCCTATGCCCGGCACTCTCAGCAGCAGTTCCCGGTCGGCCGAGTTGAGCCTGACCGGAAAGACCTCCGGATGCATCTCCGCCCAGATCTCCTTTGGGTCTTTTTCAAGGTTCAGATTGCCGTCAGCGCCGAGCGGCACTTCTTCAGCCGAAAAGCCGTAGCGCCGCATCAGAAAATCGACCTGATACAGCCGGTGCTCCCGCATGAACCGCTGCCCCGGCGTCGTCAAAAATTGCTGCTCTCCCGGGATGTCCGGACTGCCGAGCCCCTTCTGGTAGGCTGAAAAATAAACGCGTTTGAACAGAAGCTTATTATAGAGTACGGACATGGATCGCATGATCTCGCTATCGGTCTCATCCGAAGCGCCCACAATGTATTGTGTCGTGCATTTCACCCGTGCGTGCTTCATCCCCCTGCCGGTCAGCTTTGACATCAGGTTCATCGGACGGATGATGTCGTTCTCATAATTTTTCTTGTCCGACAGTGCCCTGAAATGCTGTTGACCTGGAGTTTCGATATTCAGCGAAACCGCGCTTGCAAGCGATATTGAGTCCTCAATCGCCGCATCGGAAGCGCCGGGAATAATCTTCAGGTGAATGTACCCTCTGAATTTATATTTGTAGCGCAGCAGGCGGGCGACGGCATTCAGCCGATCCATCGTGCAGTCGGGCGTGCCGATGACGCCGGAGCTCAGAAACAAGCCAAAGACCTTGCGGGCGCGGACATATTCCAGAAAAATGCGGGCAACCTCCTCGGGCTGGAGCGTGCATCGCCGCACATTCGTTTCAGCGCGGAGGGGACAGTATTTGCAGTCATGTGCGCAGGCATTGGACAGCAGCGTCTTGAGCAGTATGGAGTAACCGCCCTGCGGCAGTGTCACCGGATAGAGCCACGTGCCGTCGAGCCCGCGCTTTCTGCGGTCAGCATCGCCTGTGCCGCATGCACAGGCAAGATCGTACTGAGAATCAGCAGAGAGGATCTTGAGTTTCTCGATGGTATCCATGAGGGTGCGCCTTGAAGAATTATATCATGGGGAAGAAGAAAGAATTCCGTTGAAAACACTCAAATAAAACGCGGCTGAATGCGGGAGAGCCGGGGGGGAAAGTTCTGTTCATCAACTCCTGCACGGCTTTAAGAGATATCTGTCGTGTCCTGCTGCTAAACGTGGTAAGATTTAATAAATTATCCGCTTGGGTGTGGACCTGAAAGCCCCCAAGGGTGCCGAGAATAGTTATCCCCGGAACGGTGACAACAAGAGTGCGCAGAATGATACACGACAGATATGCCTTTTGGTCGGTCCGTTACCTTGTGCGGCTTTCCATTGCCCTGATGGCATTCTCATGTTTCGGGATTCTGTCAGCAGGTGCCAGCGACCGGATCGTGAAAGTCGGCCTTTATGAAAATGCGCCGAAGATATTCACCGCCGAATCCGGCAAGCCGGCCGGCATCTTCATCGAAATCATAGAACATATCGCAAAAATCGAAGGGTGGGATCTGCGCTATGTGCCCGGAACGTTCGGGGAGGGACTGGACCGACTGTTGAAAGGGGAAATCGATCTCATGCCCGACGTGGCATATTCGGCTGACCGCGAGGCAGTATATTCCTTTCACAAGGTGCCTGTTCTGACCTCCTGGTTTCAGGTGTTCGCGCCGACCGGGAACGCCATCCGTTCAATAGCCGACCTCAACGGCAAGAGAATTCTCGTCCTTGATCGGTCGGTTCAGCATACAGCGTTCATCCGGCTCAGCACAGCCTTCGGAGTGCGCAGCGATGTCATTACCATGCCGGATTACAAGACCATGTTTGAGGCTGTCGCCAAAGGCGAGGCCGATGCCGCCGTCACGAACACCTATTACGGCATCAGGCATGCAAAGAAATACGGACTCGAAGATACTGCTGTTGTTTTCGAGCCGTCTGAGCTTTTCTTTGCGGCGCCGGAGAATGCTCCCCGGCAGGTGCTTGACCGCATCGACAGCCATCTCTCGGCACTCAAAAAAGACCCTCAATCTGTGTATTACGCTTCTCTGAAACGATGGACATCCGAAGAGGTGCGGTTCACAGTGCCGGCCTGGATGCAAATTATTGGTCTCATGGCTGGTCTGGCATTGGTCATGAGCCTTGCGGGCGGCGTGGTTTTGAAACATCAGGTGAATGCGCGCACCCTGGAGCTGCAGACAAGCGAGCGGCGATATCGCCAGCTCTTTGCAAGTAACCCGGCGCCGATGTTTATCTATCAGCGAGGGACTTTGCAAATGCTGGCGGTGAACAATGCTTTTGTCAGCCATTACGGATACAGCGCTGAAGAAGCTCTTTCTTTGCATCTTCCCGATCTTTGTCCCGAAGAGGAAAAGGGCACTGTTGTCAAACTGGCGGCAGGTCTTAAGGGGCATGAATGTGCGGGCGAGTGGCACCATCTGAAGGCTGATGGCTCAATAATTACAATTGTTGCGAGATCCGAAAACATTGATTACTGGGGAAGCGACGCCAGAATAGCTGTTATTGCGGATATAACCGATCGAAAACGCGTTGAGGAAGCCCTGCGGCATTCAGAAGAAAAATTCTTCAAGGCCTTCCATGCCACCCCTGATGCAATAGTCATCAGCCGGGCATTCGATGGTCTGCTTATCGAGGTTAATGATGTATTCCTGCGGAAAACCGGCTACTCCCGAGAAGATGCATTGAGCAACAGTACAGTTGGCCTTAATGTCTGGGCGGACCCGCATGACCGAGAACACTATATTGCAGGGATAAGAGAGCAGGGCAACGTCCGGGATCTGGAAGCACAGTTTCGAACAAAAACGGGCGCAGTACTCGACGGCCTTGTTTCCGGTGAACCCATCGTCCTTGGGGATAATTTCTGCTTACTGACAATCATTCGCGACATCACTGAACGCAAGAAGGCCGAAGAGCAGATTCGCCGACTCAATGATGACTTGCGGCGGCACGCGGATGTTCTGGAGCAGCGCGTGGCAGAGCGCACCGCAGAACTGGCCGTTGCCATGGAAAAGGCACAGGCAGCCGATCGGATCAAATCGGCCTTTCTGGCCACCATGTCCCACGAATTGCGTACGCCGCTGAACTCGATCATCGGCTTCACCGGCATTCTTCTTCAGGGCCTGGCCGGGACTCTCAACACGGAGCAGCACAAACAGCTGACCATGGTTCAGAGCAGCGCCCGCCATCTTCTGGCGTTAATCAACGACGTGCTGGATATTTCCAAAATTGAAGCCGGAGAACTGCATCTTTCCCCTGCGCCTTTCGACCTGAGGCAATCTGTCGAAAAAATGGTCAAGACGGTTTCGCCGCTCGCTCACAAAAAAGGCATTGCTCTGCGCCTCGACATTGCAGATGCTGTCGGCACGATTACGACGGATCAGCGCCGCCTTGAGCAGGTCATGCTGAATCTGCTCAACAATGCCGTCAAATTCACCGAAAAGGGGCACGTCCGCATTTCGTGCCGGACGGAGAATGATCATTACCTCCTCTCGTTTTCCGACACCGGTGTCGGCATGCAGCCGGAAGACATTCCGAACATCTTTCAACCGTTCCGTCAAATCGACAGCGGTCTCACCCGTAAGCACGAGGGAACCGGCCTCGGACTTTCCATATGCAAAAAGATTATTGATATAATGGACGGCACCATCAGCGTGGAAAGCCAGTTGGGTGCGGGCAGTACCTTTACCGTCCGCCTGCCCGGACAATCAGGAGGTCAGTCATGAGCGATACGCTCCTCATCATTGAGGACAACGAACAGAATTTATACCTGATGCGTTTTCTGCTCGAGAAGAACGGGTACATGGTCATCAGCGCGGAAAACGGCAGGGAAGGCATAGAAAAAGCAGTGCGCTGCAAGCCGATGGCCATCCTGCTGGATATCCAGCTGCCTGAAATGGACGGATACGCCGTTGCCGCGGAGCTGAAACAACATGCTGAACTGGATGGAACGCCAATCATTGCGGTGACTTCTTATGCCATGATGGGGGACCGGGAAGCGATTTTGGCTGCCGGCGCAACCGGGTATATCGAAAAACCGATCAACCCGGAAACGTTTGTAGCCGATATCGCCCACTATCTTCCGAAAGGCCGTGGAGACCAGGAGGAAAAAATATGATAAACATCCTCATCGTCGACGACCAGGAGGAGAGCCGGTATCTGCTGGAAGCCCTGCTCAAGGGCAACGGGTATGCTGTTGAGCCGTTCGCAAACGGTGCCGAAGCTCTTGAGCGGCTCAGGCTCGGCGGGATTGACCTGATTGTCAGCGACATTCTGATGCCGGTCATGGACGGTTTTGCGCTGTGCCACAAGGTCAAGACAGACGAGGCGCTGCGCCAGATACCGCTTGTCTTTTACACTGCCACATACACCGGTCCTCAGGATGAGGCATTCGCCCTGAAGATCGGCGCGGATCGTTTTCTCGTCAAACCCTGCGAGCCGGATGTGCTCATGGAGGCTGTGCGCAGCGTTCTTGAAGGTTCCGGGGACCGGGCTGCTTGCCCAGCGCAGGAGCTTCTTGAGGACAAAGACGTTTTCAAGCTCTATAACGAACGCCTGGTGAGAAAGCTTGAGGAGAAGATGCTGCAACTCGAAAAAGAGAGCACGTCGCTTCGGGAAGCCGACCAGTCGCTCCGCAGCTCAGAGAAAAAATACCGAAGACTGCACGAAAGCATGACGGATGGGTTTGTTTATGTCGACATGCAGGGGTTTGTGAGGGAGAGCAATGAAGCGTACCGGAAGATGCTTGGCTATGCTGAAGAAGAACTTTCCCGCCTGACTTATCAGGCGCTGACTCCGGAGAAATGGCATGCGCTGGAGGAAGACATTGTGCAAGGGCAGGTCTTGCAGAAGGGCTGCTCCGATGTCTATGAAAAAGAATATCGAAAAAAGGACGGCACCGTCTTTCCCGTTGAACTGCGGACGTTCCTGATTTGTGATGACTCCGGGGAGAAAGAAGGAATGTGGGCAATTGTCCGGGACATCAGCGAGCGCAAACGGGCGGAAAAAATGCAGAAAGAGCTTGAAGAGCAACTTCACCAGGCTCAGAAGATGGAGTCTGTCGGCAGGCTGGCCGGCGGCGTTGCCCATGACTTCAATAACATGCTTGCCGTTATTTTCATCGCGATTGAACTGATCAGGATGAAGCTGTCGGATGCCGATCCGCTCCGTGAAAATCTCCTGGAAATCGAGCGGGCCACCACCCGCGCCCGTGATATAACCCGCCAGCTGCTTGCTTTTTCGCGCAAGCAGATTATCGAGCCGAAGATTGTCGCCCTGAACGAACTGATTGCAGAATCCGTGAAGGGGATTATCCGCCTTATTGGTGAAGATGTTGAGGTGCATTTCATCCCGGGCCAGGGGGTTCAACCTGTTCTGATTGACCCCTCCCAGGTAGATCAGGTGCTGATCAACCTTGCCCTGAATGCCCGCGATGCGATGCCGGATGGAGGAACCTTCACCATCGAAACAGCAAATGTTGCGTACGATGAGGCATATTGCCGGGAACATATCGACTTCAAGCCCGGACGGTATGTGTCGGTGTCTGTGAGTGACGAAGGGCATGGGATGGACAGAGAAACGCTTGAGAATATATTTGAACCATTCTTTACTACCAAGGAGGCATGGAAGGGAACCGGCCTTGGGCTTGCCATGGTATATGGGGTGATGAAGCAGAACGGCGGGTTTGTGAATGTATACAGCGAAGTCGGCAGCGGCACGACATTTAAACTGTATTTCCCTTGCGCCGAAGGTGACGAGCAGGGTGTGGGTGGGTGTGGGCAAGCAGAGACAGCTGAGCCAATGCGGGGCTCCGGAGCAATCCTGCTGGTTGAGGATGATGCCATGCTGTGCCGTATTATCAGGACGTCTCTTGAGACGATCGGGTATTCCGTAACGGCAGCAGCCACTCCTGCCGAAGCGATTAGTGCGGCAGAGAGGGGAGGCGCCGCACATGTGCTGCTTCTGACTGACATTGTGATGCCGGGCATGAACGGCATGCAGTTGAGCGAAAAGCTTCGTGCAGTCCAGCCTGCAATGAAGGTGCTGTTCATGTCGGGCTATGCGGAAAATGTCATCGTTCACCGGGGCGAAGTGGAAGCGGGAAGGCATTTTATTCAAAAGCCGTTCCTTATACAGGACCTCACGCGGAAAATCCGGGAAATTCTGAACCAATAGTTTTCTCTGCCTTCTCCGGGCGGTACAGCATGATGCTGTTTATGCAGACCAAAGGCTGAGGTATGATCGCAAGAGTCGTCTCTGATCATCAACTTTGAGATTTGTACCCCCTCCGGTATCGTTTTTGCGTGTTCAGTACATAGCCTGCCGTGCAAACGGTTATGATTGCACGGTATCCTGTAAGGCCATATAATGGACAGTATGGTATCTGACCGAAATCAACGTGCGAGGTGATATGATGGGCAACACGCTGAAGGAACATGGACTGAATGTGATTCAGGATGCCGACCTCAACGGAAAAATCGTACTGGTGCGCTTCGACCACAATGTGGTGAAGAAAGGCGAAATCCGCGACCCGTTCCGCATTGACCGCACAATCGGGACGCTGTTTCACATTGTCGAGCGCGGTGCGCGGCCGATTCTGATGACCCACATCGGCCGGCCGAAGGAGAAAAAAAGCGGAGCAATCGTTTGCCGTCCCGAGGAGTCGGTCGAGCCGATTGTCAAATATCTGGAGCAAAAGCTTCATATGAAGATCCATGTGCCGCAGTTCCCTGTCGACGGAGACAAGGGCATACTTGGCATTGATACCTCGATTAACCTTGCCATCCGTGAACTGAAAGAGCGGCGGTTCGGCGCAATCTATCTGCCGAATACCCGCTGGTTTGCGGGGGAGGAGGCGAAGAATGCCGCCGCTGATAGTTTTGCATTGCAGCTTGCGGGTCTGGCTGATATTTATGTGAATGATGCCTTCGGCTCATGGCAGCCGCACGCATCGACGTATGCGATTACAAAGTACATGCCGTCATATGCCGGATTTCTGATGCAGCAGGAGATAGAGAACCTCGATCGGGTGCTCAACCCGGAGAGACCGTTCCTTGCGGTGGTTGCCGGGTCGAAGTACGACACAAAGATAGGTCCGCTTTCTGCCATCTACGACAAGGTGGACAAGCTGATTCTCGGCGGCGTTATTTATAACACGTACCTGTGCGCAAAGTACGGGGTGCGGATGCAGGGCGTGCTTGAGGAGGACATCAGGCTGGCAATGGATCTCGTCGAAAAGGACAGGACGCAAAAAAAGGTGGTGGAATTGCCGTACATCGTGGAGTCGGACACCCTCGACGGGCGGGTGGAAGGCAAGTACCGCACCATTTCGGTGGCCGATTTTGCCCCCGGAAAAACATACGGCTACGGGCTTGATGTTGATCCGGCCTCGTTTGATCAGCCTGAAGTTGCCACGGCGATTTCGGAGGCGCGGACGATTTTCGTGAATGCGGTTATGGGCTTTACTCCGCATTTTACAGCAGGTTCGCAATCGCTCGACACGACGCTCGATCGGAACAGCGCTGCAATGAAGATGTATGGCGGCGGCGATACGCTCCAGGAATTCAAGGACCTCTGTCCCGGACTCTATCTGTCGGTCATGGACAACGCGAACTACTATTTCTTTACCGGCGGCGGTACGGTACTGACGGCGATAGAACAGGGAAGCCCTTACGGATTAAAGCCGGTTCAGGCTTTGACGGCAAGGGGCAGGATGTAAGCAGCCTGATTGGCGAAAGTGCTTCAACCCGGAACCGGCAGTAGTCACTTTTCCGGCTCCGACATCCTGCGTGCCGTCTGACCGGCAAGGGACGCCCACAGGCACCCTTTGCCGAACTCTTCAATGCCGGAGTATTTTCTGCAGATCTGCGGCCTTTGTTCGTAGATGGCGCAGCCGCTCTCGGTAAGGTGCGGACAGGGAACCTTGATGCTCATATAGATTAGGCCGCTCTCATGCGGCGTGATGGTGCAGCCGCGGGTTTTGTAAAAATGAATTACATCTTCCGGCTGATCTTCGTAAAATGCCTTGAGAGTGAAAACACCCAGCTCCTGACAGCATTTGCGGCATTCCAAGCAGAGACGCTGCTTTTGGGACAGCTTTTTATTCAACGCCGGCAGGCCGGAGGGATATTCCTTTTTCATGGCCGTTATTATAGTCCATCATGTCGTCTCTTTTCTTGTTTTAACAGGACGGCATACAGGAACAGAAGCGCACAGGGGGTGCCGCATGGGAGAGCAGAAGGCAGAAGGGCATCGGCGCAAAACGCCGATGTGCAAGATTGGCAAGGCAGGAGACCTGGAACGCATCAGGCGCCGCGTGCGGGATGCAAAATGCTTTTGTGCAAAGTGCGGCCGCGCTGCAAATGACCGCATATATCTTTGCAAACCGACTGATATCTGAAGCGACACATTGAGAGGCACTGTCAATCTGTGCAGTACGCAGGGCGCCGATCTGTCCTTCTGCGCTGATGACGCGTCTACTCCTTGTCGGCGACGGCGTCTTTCAGTCTCTGTGCCGATAGTTCCAGATATTTTTTTTCAGAGTCAATGCCCACATAGGCGCGGCCAAGCCGGACGGCGGCAACGCCGGTGGTGGAACTGCCGCAAAAGGGGTCAAGCACCAGCTCGCCGGGGCGCGTTGCGGCGAGCAGAATTCTTTTCAACAACTCCACCGGTTTTTGAGTCGGATGCTTGCCGAACTTCTTTTCATGCGCTGCCGGAGCCGAAAGCTCCCACATGTTACGCATCTGCTTGCCGCCGTTCATCTCCTTCATGAGCTTGTAGTCGAAATAGTGTTTGCTCTTCTGGCTTTTTGCAGCCCAGAGGATAATCTCGGTTGAGTGGGTGAAGTAGCGGCATGACAGATTGGGCGGAGCATTGCGCTTGTACCAGATGATGTCGTTCAGAATTTTAAAGCCGAGCTCCTGCATCGCATAGCCGATGGAATGGATGATGTGGGTGGTGCCGGAAACCCATATGGTGCCATCCGGCTTGAGAACCCGCCGGCATGCAGCAAGCCACTCAAGATTGAACCGGTGATTCTCGCAGACCCCTTTTGATTTATCCCATGTGCCCTTGTTGACCGAAACCCTTTTACCGGCGTGGCAGGTAATGCCGTTGTTAGAGAGAAAGTAAGGCGGATCGGCAAAAACCATCTCGACGCTCTCCTCTTTTGCCTGAGAGAGGATGTTCACAGAATCGCCATGCAGAAGCAGTGCGCCATGGGAAGGGGCATCATAATACACGGTGCAGGGCGATTGCGCCTGAGACGGGGGATGATAAAAATCCGTTACGGATGCTGTCTGAACAGTAGTTTTTTTATTTGGTGCCATGGGCAAAAGTATAGCAAATCGGTTCGGTATCACGCGAATCGGAAACAGTCCCCCGCGTAAAAGGCCTTTTGCCGGTTGCGGCTGTTTTATGCCATGATGCATAGTGTAGCTGTGAATTCCAGAAGATGATTGAAAAGAAAGGGGCACCCGAATGCGCATTCATTATGTATTGCCGGCTCTTTCCTGTCTTGTTGTTTTGTTTGCAGCCTGTACTCCCGAGGCTCCGAAGGTGGCCTTGCCGGAGAAAAAAATGACGATTACAGATGCTTCGGTGCAGGCGATCGGACACTGGAAGGCGGTAACGAAGCCGAAAGAGGCGGCGCTGCAGGCGGTGCCTCAGATAAACGCGGTTGATTTCCGCTGCTATCGGGAGGACATGGTCTGTGTGGAGACGCTTGCCAGCCTCTATCAAAAGTCGGACGGAAATCCTGAAGCCCGTCCGTCGCTCTTTCCGCACCGGTTTGTATACAAGATTGTAAAGTGGGATGCATCGGGGCTGCAGGCAAAAAGCGAGACATCGGTTGCCGATGTGGAGCTGAAGGTTTCTCTGTCCGACAAGACGGTTTCCCGCGCCATGGTTGATTCCAGGGGGTCGGCAAACCAGACCCTGACGTGGTCATGGGTCTTGGAATAACGTATGCGGTATGCGTTCTGAAAGAAAAGGGACCTTGCACACACCCCTTCTTTGCACAGAAAGACCGCATCAGCGGAGCGAATGCCTGATGGGCTGCCCTTTGTTCACAATGGTAATTCCCTGCCCGGATTTGGTGGCGACTTCGACGGACTCGATGTTCGGTTCGTTCACGGCCTGAGCGGCCCGCCACTGAACAAGGAAGCTCGGAGCGTAGCCGCCGCTTACGTCTTTCTCTTCAATGAAAATATGCATGGCGGAAAGAGGCTTGATGTTGCGGGGCGCTGCGAGGAAGGCGCGAATCAGTTTGCCGTCCTGGTCATGATAGTCGATGAATCTGACGGAAATCTCATGAACCGGGTCTGTGTTGCGGATGGTCAGCGTGAGAGCGAGGTTAATCCTGTTCGGCTGGTTGCCGACGAAGACGAAGGAATGCGCCGGCACAAAGACCGTCTGTCCCTTTGACAGTTCAATTTCGGCAGACGCCGCGCTCCGGCAGGCGACGGTGAAGAACAACAACAGCACAACGGCACAGGCTATGTGGTATATAGGACGCATTGCTTTTCCTCCTCACGGGATCTCCTTCATAATCTCAGATGCAGCGGATCGTGTCAAGGCCGGCGACGGTTTGGTATGATAAAAACTGCCTGATAATGAGGAGGGATGTTTTATGCTGCAGCTTGATTTCACGAGCGGAGAGTACCGGACGCCCGAAGATGCGCGTTCCTGGCTGAGCCGCATTTCGCCGTCAGCGGTATTCTATCCGATATTCTCGGGAATCGTGCGAAGGGCAAGCAGCGCGGCGAAACGGGGCAGGTACGGCAATAAAGAATGGGCGGAAACCAGCCGCGAGGTAATGTGCGCTCTTGAAACCGCCGGCGTATGCTTCGAGATTGGCGGCGTGGAGCATTTCAGAACCCTTGATGGTCCATGCGTTTTCATCGGCAACCATATGAGCACGCTCGAAACCATGGTCCTGCCGGGCATCATCCAGCCGATTAAGGATGTAACCTTCGTTGTGAAGCGGAGTCTTGTGGAGTATCCGGTTTTCCGGCATATCATGCGCTCCCGGGACCCCATTACCGTCGGAAGAAGCAATCCGAGAGAGGACCTTGTCGCGGTTATGGATGGCGGCTCGGCCCGCCTCAGGGCCGGACGGTCGATAATCATATTTCCGCAGACGACGCGAACCCCGGTTTTCGACCCGGAGCAGTTCAATACCATCGGCGTGAAGCTCGCAAAGAAGGCGGGCGTTCCGGTTGTGCCGGTAGCCCTCAAGACAGACGCATGGGGCAACGGACGGTTCATAAAGGAATTCGGCAGGATTGATACGGCAAAGAAAGTCTCTTTTGCCTTTGGGCATCCCCTCGTTGTGCAGGGCCGCGGAGCCGAAGAGCATGCAATGGTGATTCGTTTTATTCAGGAGAAGCTTGCCGTGTGGCAGGATCGTCGTCAAGTCTGAATGCGGGCAGGTAGAGCCGGAATGTTGAGCCTGCCCCTGGCGAGCTCTCCACGTTGATAAACCCGTCGTGCTGCTTCATGATCCCGTAAACAATGGAAAGGCCGAGCCCTGTGCCTTTGCCGACTTCCTTGGTCGTGAAAAACGGCTCAAAAAGCTTCCGCAGCACCTCACGGTCCATGCCGGTCCCGGTGTCGGAAACGCTCAGCAGCGCGTATTCTCCCGGCTTTCCATACCCATGCTGTTGTATGAAATCGTCGCCGAGCAGGTACGGCTCACACTTGAGGCGCAGAATCCCCCCCTGAGGCATGGCATCGCGGGCATTCATGACGAGGTTCATCAGCATCTGCTCCACCTGGCTCTTGTCCGCATTGATGATGATCGGCTGTGCCGCCGGCAGAATCTCGAGCGCAATATCTTCCCCAATGATCTCGGCAATCAGCTCTCCTGTGGCTCTGACAATACTGTTTGCATCAAGAGAAGTCCTGAAAAGCGGCCGCTGGCGGCTGAACGAAAGAAGGCGCTTGATCAGAGTCGCAGCCCGCTCCGAGGACGCTACAATATTTCTGACATACTGCTTCATCGGCCCTTCCCCGGTCATTTTGAGTTCAAGAATCGTGGCATACCCGAGGATTGCGGTCAGGATGTTGTTGAAGTCATGAGCGATTCCGGCTGTGAGGCGGCCGATCGCTTCCATCTTCTGAGCGTGAAGCAACTGCTGCTCGAGCTTCTTGCGCCCGGTGATGTCATGCATGATGCCGCGATATCCCACGATGCACCCCTGTTCATCATGCATCGCGTTGGAGGTGAGCAGCACGTCAATGTAATCCCCGTTATTTCTTCTGAGCTGAACTTCATGGTCTTTCAGGTACCCATCATTCATAAGGCGCTGAATCGCCTGCCGCCGGGCCGTTGGATCGGCGTAGATATCCCGCTCCATATTCAGCTGCATGATCTCGTTCTTACTCCCGTATCCGAGCAGTTCTATCCCGGCTTGGTTGATATCGATGAAGTCGCCGTTCGGCAAGGACATATAAATGGCATCGCGGGAATCCTCAAAAAGAGTGCGATACCGCTCCTCGGACGCTCTGAGAGCATTTTCTGCCTGCACGCGCTCCTCAATATTCCGGGCATCTGCAACCGCAAAAAGGGACTGGTCAAGCTCGACGGTTTTCAGGGAAAGCTCTATGGGGAGGTTGCCGCTGCCGGCTGTGGCAAACGTGGTGACGAAGGTTTCCTTTTTGAGCACGCTCTCCTGAGCCTCGGCAAACAGACGGACCGCATGTTCAGCGGCAGAAGGCGGCATCAGCGAGAAGATTGTGAGTGCGGCCAGAGAATCGCGGCTGTAGCCGAGGTCGCGGCATGCTGATTCATTGCACTCAAGAATGTGGCCGGAGGGCACAGCAAGCAGCAATATCATGTCGCTGCTCTGATCAAACAGCACCCTGTACCGTTCAAGTTCGGCGATCCGCTGCTGGAGTTCAGGATAGTAGCTTTTCCTGATGGAGTGTTCGCCGAGTCCTGCGATGCCGTCGCGCAGCTCGTCGTGCCGCAATTCACGATCAGAGGAGTCTGTCATAAAGATTCTCAATCTCATGAGCGGCGGGGATTCGGGGGTTTGTCGCCATGCATGCGTCTTTGAGAGCGTTTGCAGCGAGTGACCGGATGTCGTCCGCACAGACTCCGACAGTCGAAAGGCGCTCGGGTATGCCAAGATCCGCATTCAGTCTGAGGACAGCATCAATCAGGCGCTGCCTGACAGATGCGTCAGAGAGATGTTTCGTATCGATGCCGAAGGCATCCGCAATATTCCGGTAGCGAAGCGGAACAGTGTCGAAGTTGAAATCGATGACGCCGCTCAGCAGAATCGCGTTGCACTCGCCATGCGGGAGATCGAGCAGTCCGCCCATGCTGTGCGCCATGGCATGCACGGCCCCCAGACCGGCATTTGAAAACGCAAGGCCGGCGTCAAGGCTTGCGAGCATGGTTCGACAGCGCAGTTCGATGTCGGAAGGGTTCAGTGCCGCCGCACGCAGGTTGGCTCCAATCAGACGTATTGACTCAAGGGCGAACATGTCGGTTATAGGCGAGCCGGCCGTTGAAACATATGCTTCGACGGCGTGAACGAGAGCGTCCATGCCGGTGTGGGCGGTCAGTTCAGGAGAAAGAGTGGTCAGTGTTTCCGGGTCTATGAGGGCCGCGTCAGGAACAAGGGTTTTGCTGACGATGGCAATCTTCTTGCGCTGGTCTGTTGCGTTAATAATGGCAAATTGAGACACATCCGCCGAAGATCCTGCCGTTGTCGGGATGCAGAGGAGCGGCGGGCAGGAAAAGAGAATTCGGTCAATCCCTTCATAGTCGGCAATATGTTTTCCGTTGGAGGCGACGATGCCGATGCCCTTGGCGCAGTCCATCGGACTGCCGCCGCCGACCGCAACGAGCATGTCGCACTGAGCTTCCTTGAAGATGTGCGCCCCGTCCATCACCTCAAAGTCACGGGGATTTGCGGTGACGCGCTCGAAGGTGATGCAGGAGATCCCCTTAGCCTCCAGTTCCGCTGCTGCTTCAGTCGCCCATCCGGTCGCAATCACTCCGGGGTCGGTAATGAGCAGGACTTTCCTGGCCGAGAGATTTTTCACATACCTGGCAATAAGCTTGCGAGCCCCGACGCCAAAGACGAACTCCGGCGAGATGAATTTTCTGAGTGGGAAGTGAGAAATCATAGTATAGTTCCTGAATGCTATTATAGCGCATAAAAAAGGCCGGAGAACAGATATTTAATGCTGAAGGGAAAGGATGGTGGGCAGTCGCAGAATCGAACTGCGGACACGTGGCTTTTCAGGCCACTGCTCTACCGACTGAGCTAACTGCCCGTCCTGAACGGATAGGTTACCGCTTCCCTGAGAGCAAAGTCAAGATTGAGGCGACCCGAACTCCGAAACGCTAATATTCAATATATTGAATATATTGGTATCTTTATATTTGACATTCCGCACCCTTTTCAGTAACGTAAGAATATGAACGTGGTTGCGCCGTTACTTGGTCAGCTCCTGATTAAAGCACAGCTTATTACGCAGGAGCAACTTGACGAGGCGCTCAAGATACAGAAACTCCAGGGCAGGCGGCTCGGATCCGCACTGGTAAAGCTTGGTCATATACCTGAGGCAAAACTGCTTGAGTTCCTGAGCCGCCAGTACAATGCCCCGGCTATTAACCTCTCGCAGCACAAGATAGATACCGCTCTTCTGAAACTTGTCCCCTACGAAACCGCAAAGAAGTATCAGCTGATTCCCATCAACCGGGAGGGGGCAGCACTCCGCATCGCCATCGCCGATCCGTCCAATAATTTTGCGATTGACGACGTGAAGTTTCTCACCGGCATGAAGGTTTCTGTGCACGTCGCCCCCGAATCAGCCATTGTGGAAGCAATTGATCGCTACTATCCTCAGCAGGCAACGGTGAAGGTGGGCGGAGGCCAAGCGAAGGACGGCAGAGATGCATCTAGGGACAGCATGGAGGTCGATGACCTAAACAAGGTGATCGGCAGCGCGCTTGATGAGATTACGATTGTCGAAGACAAGGAAGACAAGGATTTTCCGAAAGAGGTTGACGCCCCGATCGTAAAACTTGTCAACGGCATGCTCATGAATGCAATCACCGCAGGGGCAAGCGACATCCATGTAGAGCCGGCGGAAGATATGGTCCGTGTGCGGTACCGTGTCGACGGCATTCTGCGTGCGGTGCTTAAACTGCCGTTGAAGATAAAAAACGCCATCACATCGCGCATCAAAATCCTGGCTCATCTCGACATTTCGGAGCGCCGCCTGCCGCAGGACGGCCGCATCAAGCTGAAATTTGCCGACGGCCGGCAGATTGATTTTCGTGTTTCCACCTTTCCGAGCCTGTTCGGAGAAAAGGTGGTTCTGCGTATCCTCGACAAAGGAAACCTTCAACTGAACCTCACGAAGCTCGGCTTTGAGGAGCGGGCGCTTCAGGACTTTATGGAAGCACTTGACAAGCCGTACGGCATGATTCTCGTAACCGGCCCGACCGGCAGCGGTAAAACGACCACTCTCTATTCCGCGCTTCAGGTGCTGAACAAGCCGGGCGTCAATATCATGACCGCCGAAGATCCGATAGAGTACAACTTTTTCGGCATCAATCAGGGGCAGGTGAAGGATGAGATCGGGCTGAGCTTTGCCGCCTGCCTGCGCTCCTTTCTCCGGCAGGACCCCGACATTATCATGGTCGGAGAGATCCGCGACTTCGAGACTGCGGAAATATCGGTCAAGGCTGCGCTCACCGGGCATCTCGTGCTGAGCACCCTGCATACGAACGACGCGCCCAGCACGGTTACCCGCCTGATAAACATGGGCATCGAGCCTTTCCTTGTTTCATCATCCGTCATTTGCATTATTGCCCAGCGGCTTGCCAGAAAAATATGCACGGAGTGCAAAACCGAGCAGAATGTGGCCGGAAGTGCGCTTCTGAAGCTCGGATTTCCCGAAAAATATACGGGCAAATTCAAATGTATGGCAGGCGCCGGCTGTCAGGCATGCAACAACGCCGGATATAAGGGACGTATCGCCCTGTATGAAGTCATGCCGCTTAAAGAAGAACTGAAGGAGCTTATCCTTCAGGGAGCAACAGCGCCGGATCTGAAGAAAGAAGCGATGCGGCTCGGCATGCTGTCGTTGCGCCAGAGCGCTATCCTCAAGGTGATGCAGGGGGTCACGACCGTTGAAGAACTTATTCGGGTTACGTTTGAGGATTGAGTGCAGTGAAGGATGTGCAGTAATCGGCAAGTGCGGCAACCGCGGAGGTCAGTCTGTCCCCCCTGCGAAATGCGCTTCATGTATTACAGTTTTATTCTCTGCGGGTTGGTGTAGACATTCAACCGGTCGGCCCGGATAAAGCCCACAACCGTCACGCCGCCCTTTTCCGCAATCTCCAGTGCAAGGCTGGTCGGCGACGTTCTGCTCGCAACAATCGGTATCTGCCACTTCGCGCACTTTGCGACAATTTCAGATGAAAGCCGACCGCTTGCAAGCATAATCTTGCCAGCAAACGGAATCTGCTCAAGAATGCCGAAGCCGATAACTTTGTCAACCGCGTTATGCCGCCCGATGTCTTCTGCAAGGCAAAGAATGTCCTCCCCATCGCTCAGCGCGGCGCTGTGAACACAGCCCGTCGCCTGATAGAGCGCCGATGCCTTCTGAAAACGATGGAAAAGGGATTTCAGTTTTGCGGGTGAAATGGTGAAGGGATCGTTTGTCGGCGTGATGTTCATGCGCTTCGGGAATGTGACGCCGCCGATGCAGCCGGACGTGATGACAGCGCCTTCCATGGAAACCTGGCCTTCAGCCGGAACATCGACAAGGACATCATCACCGTATTCGATGCTCATGCGGTCGATACACCATCCGCCCCGGATGATCGGCTCCGTCGCCAGAATGCCGGCGACAAGCTCCCGAACCATCAGCGGCGTGGCAAACATGCTGAGCGCTTCCTTGCCGTTGATGCAGATAACAATGCGTTTTTCGACGGCAATGCGGTCGGCGGTCTCGACCATCGTGCCGCCGGAGTTCTTGATGATGTTTTTCTCAATTGATTCTATCATGAGGGTTCGTTATGCAAGATATCGCGCGGGAATCACTCCCTGAGAGAGAAAGGATGGTGCCGAAGGCGGGATTCGAACCCGCACAGCCTTGCGACCACTAGACCCTGAACCTAGCGTGTCTGCCAGTTCCACCACTTCGGCGATCCTTTAAGCCCTCCTGTTCCGGGCTTTCCCGTTGGTGTCCGGGAGTATTAATATTAGCATAAACAAGGAATCACAGGGAAGCGGGAAGGAAAAAACGCTGTCCGTATTTTTCTCCCCTCTCCCCGTCTGGTACAATATCGATTATCAATCAACAGAGGTGAGGAGCCGCATGGAAGAACAGAAGAACGAACAGGTACCGGCCGGACCGAATAATTTTATCCGCACGATTGTTGCCGAAGACCTGAAGGCAGGCAGGAACGAAGGGCGGCTCATGACCCGATTCCCTCCGGAGCCGAACGGCTATCTGCATATCGGCCACGCAAAATCCATCTGCCTGAACTTCGGCCTTGCGCAGGAGTTCGGCGGGGTCTGCAACCTTCGTTTTGATGATACCAATCCGACAAAAGAAGAACAGGAGTATGTTGATTCGATTATGGAGGACGTCCGATGGCTCGGCTTCGACTGGGAGGATCGACTCTATTACGCATCGGATTATTTCGAGCAGCTTTACGAGTTTGCCGTCCTCCTGATAAAGAAAGGACTGGCATTTGTCTGCGATCTGACATTTGAAGAGATGCGCGAGTACCGGGGCACACTGACCGAGCCGGGCAGGGAAAGCCCGTATCGCAATCGTTCCGTTGAAGAGAATCTCGACCTGTTTGCCCGTATGAGGGCGGGAGAATTTGCTGACGGGTCAAGAACGCTTCGCGCGAAGATCGACATGTCGTCCGGCAACATCAATATGCGCGACCCGGTTATGTACCGTATCAAGAAGGAGTCGCATCACCGGACCGGCGATGCGTGGTGCATCTATCCCATGTATGACTATGCGCACGGACAGAGCGATTCAATCGAAGGAGTCACGCACTCAATCTGTACGACCGAATATGAAGATCATCGTCCACTGTATGACTGGTATCTTGACGCGCTCGGCATCTGTCATCCGCGCCAATATGAGTTTGCCCGCCTGAATCTGAGCCATACCGTACTCAGTAAGCGCAAGCTCCTGAAGCTCGTTCAGGAGGGGCGCGTCCGCGGCTGGAATGACCCGCGCATGCCGACTATCGCGGGGTTCCGGCGCCGAGGATTTACGCCGGCATCGATCAGAAACTTCTGTGAGCGCATCGGCGTTGCGAAGCGGGAGAGCATTGTTGACCTGGGACTGCTGGAGTTCTGCGTGCGGGAGGACCTGAACAGAGCTTCGCCGAGGGTGATGGCGGTGCTGAGGCCGCTGAAAGTCGTCATCACCAATTATCCGGAAGGGCAGGCCGAACAGCTCGATGCCGTCAACAATCCGGAAGACCCTGATGCCGGAACACGGCAGGTTCCGTTTTCGCGTGAACTGTATATCGAGAGCGACGATTTTATGGAGGATCCGCCGAAGCAGTTCTTCCGCCTCGCTCCCGGACGTGAAGTGCGGTTGCGGTACGCATATTTCGTCAAATGTGAAGAAGTGATAAAAAATCCGGAAACCGGGGTGATCGCCGAGCTTCGCTGTACCTATGACCCGGCGACGCGGGGAGGCAATGCGCCTGACGGCCGCAAAGTGAAGGCGACGCTTCACTGGGTGGCGGCGGACACGGCGATCCAGTCGGAAGTGCGGCTCTATGACACCCTCTTTGCCGCAGGTAATCCGAATGATACTGCCGAAGGGCAGGACTTTACCGATCTGCTCAACCCGAAATCGCTCGAAATCATAGCAGATGCCCGGGTTGAGCCTTCGCTTGCAGAGGCGGCGCCCGGCAGCCGGTTTCAGTTCGAGCGCCTCGGCTACTTCTGCGTCGATACAGTTGATTCAGTGCCGGGCAGGCTGGTTTTTAACCGGACAGTTACGCTGAAGGACGAGTGGGCAAAACTGCAGGGAAAAGGCAGGGAGAAAACGGGCTGAAGCGCGGAAGTTCGCAAGAACGGAAGGCAAAGCACCGGAAGAGCCGCAGGAGCTTATCCTGCGGCTCTTCCGGTATCGACTTTGAGCGCGACATATCCGCCGACTACGAAATCGGCTGTTTTAAACGAGAAGCAACGGCGTCGATGAACTCTTCCGTCAGGGCGTATTTGTTCACTGCAGGTTCCGCGATCAGCATCAAATCCTTTGTCATGATGCCGTCCAGAACGGTCTGAATGACGATCTCTTCCAGCCTCTTCGCACATGAGACGACATCGGGAGTTCCATCCAGCTCACCGCGCTTCGCAATCGCGCCGGTCCAGGCAAAGATCGAGGCGATAGAGTTGGTGGAAGTAGGATTTCCCTTCAGGTGTTCGTAATAATGGCGCATGACAGTGCCGTGCGCGGCTTCAAACTCGTATTTTCCATCAGGAGAGACGAGCACAGAGGTCATGAGGCCAAGGCTGCCGAATCCGGTCGCGACCATGTCCGACATGACATCGCCGTCGTAGTTCATGCATGCCCACAGCATGCCGCCGGGAGACTTGATGACCTGTGCCACCGCATCGTCAATCAGCATATACCGGTAATTGACGCCTGCTCCGGCGAGACGCTCCTTCGCAGAGTTCACTTCTTCCGCAAACACATCGCGGAAAAACCCGTGGTACTGCTTCGAGATGGTGTCTTTTGCTCCGAACCAGAGGTCTACTTTTTCGCTGATTGCGTAGTTGATGCAGGCCTTCGCAAAGCTCCTGATTGATTTTTCGGTATTGTGCATACCCATGACGACGCCCGCACCCGTAAATTCATGAATCGCAACAATTGTCTTTTCGCTCCCGTCGGCGGGCGTAAAGACAATCTCTGCTAAGCCGGGCCGGTCGATGATCATTTCGGCGTTCCGGTAAATATCGCCATAGGCATGACGACCGATGATGATCGGCTTATGCCAGGCCTTCACTGCCGGCGGAATATTTTTTATGATGATCGGCTTGCGGAATACGGTGCCGTCGAGAATCGAGCGGATAGTGCCGTTCGGGCTCTTCCATTGCTGCTTCAGGCTGTATTCCCTGACGCGCGCGGCATTGGGGGTAATCGTCGCGCATTTCACGCCTACGCCGAACTCCCTGATGGCATTCGCCGCATCCACGGTCACCTTGTCATCGGTATCGTCGCGGTGCTTCATGCCGAGGTCGTAATATTTCAGGTCAATATCAAGAAACGGCAGAATCAGCTTATCCTTGATCATCTGCCAGATGATGCGGGTCATCTCGTCGCCGTCCAGTTCGACGATGGGGTTCAGTACTTTTATCTTTGCCACAGCATATCCTCCATCTGCAAAAGGGTAAACGCTAATTTACTGATTATTCGGCGCTCTTGTCAAAAGCCGGCTCGCCGGTTCAGCCTGCGATGCGATACAATGATAAACATGGATATAAACAGAATCACGATACGGGAAACCGTTCAGCCCGGATCGGGCGCGACAGCCATAGATCTGCTTGCCATGAAGACAGGCCTCTCGAAATCCCGCCTGAAAGATGCCATGAACAAAGGTGCCGTATGGGTGCAGCGCGGGAAAAAGCGGTCGCGTCTTCGTCGCGCAACGGCTGCATTGTCGGCGGGCGACCGCATCGAACTCTATTACGATGAAGAGATACTTTCACTGCAACCCCCTTCACCGATGCTGATTCATGATACCCGGCACTACAGCGTCTGGAATAAGCCTGCCGGCATGCTGACGCAGGGAACAGATTACGGCGACCACTGTTCACTCCTCAGGCAGGCTGAGCTTGCCTTCGGCATGAAACGGGAGGTTTTCCCGGTGCACCGGCTTGATCGGGAAGCCTCGGGACTGGTGCTCATTGCACACACAAAGACGGCTGCCGCAAAGCTTTCCGATCTCTTTCAGAAGCAGCAGGTTCAGAAGATATATCGTGTCGTCGTGCGCGGCATTGCGGGTCCGCCCGGCTCTTGCAGAACCATTGAGATTCCTCTTGACAGCAAGCCCGCCAGTTCTCATTACAGAGTTCTGTCAGCCGACGCCGAAGCGGACACTTCCACGCTTGTATTCAGAATCGAGACCGGCCGGCTGCATCAGATTCGCCGCCACTGTGCCGCAATCGGGCACCCGGTGATGGGAGACCCAAAGCACGGCAGCGGCAACAAGAATCAGGAAGGCATGCAACTCATGGCGGAAATGCTGACGTTTCGGTGCCCGTTTGCCGGGCGGGATGTATCGTATGCACTCAAAGAGGGCAGCAAGGCAATCAGTCAGCGGCTCCGGAGGCTTGCGAATCGAGAACTTCCCTGACGGTGTTCAGCAGATGCCACGGCGAAACGGGCTTGGTGAGAAGAAGGCGGTTTTTTTCGACCACGCCGTTGTCCTTGAGCATGTCTCCAGTATAGCCGCTCATGAAGATTGCCTTTATGTGCGGGGCTTCCCTTTGGATCTCTTCCAGCGCATCCCGCCCGTTTTTGACCGGCATCATGACATCAAACAACAGGATATCTATTTCAGGCGCATGCACCATGAACAGTTCGACAGCTTCTGCGCCGTTGACCGCCTCAAGAACCCTGTATCCATACTGCTCTAAAAGACCGCGCACAAATCCGCGCACGTCGCCCTGATCTTCGGCCAGCAGAATTGTTTCAGTTCCGCCGCGTGGTTCGGCATGCGACGACTCATTTTCTGCCGCAACGGGAGCGGACGAGTACGGCAGCACAATACTGAATGACGAACCATTCCCCTGCTCACTCCGGGCCGTGATTATCCCCCGGTGCTGCTTCACGATGCCGTAAACCATCGCCAGGCCGAGCCCTGTTCCCTTTCCGGTCGCCTTGGTCGTAAAAAACGGTTCGAAAATGCGTTGCAGCGTGGCGCTGTCCATGCCGGTGCCGTTATCCGTAACCCTCAGTTCTACAAAAAGGCCGGAGGACACCAGTCCCAGCTCGCGGGCTTTCTGGTCGGTGATGCGACGCACTTCAGTCCGGATTTCAAACACGCCGCCGTCCGGCATGGCATCGCGGGCGTTTAGGGCAAGGTTAAAAAGGCTTTGCTGGATTTGTGAGCTGTCCGCAACTGTCGTCGCAGGCTGCTCGCAGAGCCTCAGATCGAAGCGGACTGAATCGCCGACTGCCTGCTGCAGCAGCGTTTCAAATGATCGAACAACAACGTTGAGATCGACTGTCTGCGGGGCTATCACCTGCCCGCGGCTGAATGCGAGCAGGCTGTTCGTGAGAGCGGCTCCGCGATCCGCCGCAGTCAGCATCTGGCGAAGATAGCGCTCCAGCCGGCTCTCCGGCTCTGCCGTGAGAAGCGCCATGTTGCCGTATCCGATGATCGCGGTCAGCATATTGTTGAAATCGTGAGCCACCCCGCCGGCAAGCGTCCCGACAGCCTCCATTTTCTGGGATTGACGCAGCTGCTCCTCGAGTTTTTTGCTCTCGTCCTCCGCACGTTTTCGAGCCTCGATTTCGCGCTCAAGCTCACTGATTTTCAATTCAAGCGTACGTTGAGCATATTGAAGTTCGGTGTTTTTTCCGGTCAGAGCCGCATAGGATTCCTGGAGCTCCGCGGTCATCCGGTTCACTGCCTGTTCAAGATCGGTCCATTCGTCGGAGCGGTTCAGCGATATTCTTGTCGAGAGGTCTCCGGCCTGAATTCTCTCCAGACTTTTCCGAATGGCTGTCATCGGCTTTCTGATTGTTGTGAGCAGAAAGGCGACCGCGACGAAGCCGAGGATGATGAATCCGGCCGCCGCCATGCCGAAAATAGTGGAACGTGTTGATCCAACAACCCCGGCAATCCTTGTTGTCATGCCCGTTGCCGATGCAGAGATATGCCCGTCAATCTCGTTCGTGACAGAGAGGACTCCCGCCTTTGCCTGTTCGAGAGAAGCCAGCCTCTGTCGCAGTTCGTTTATCGCGTCATAATATTCGATAATCGCGGCGCGATAGGCTTGTGCAAGGGCCATGAGCTCAGGTCCGTAACGCGCAATCTGCGGCTCCGACGCTGTCAGCGTCTGAAAGCGCAGTTGCAGGCTGTCGAGACGCCGTATGATTTTTGCGCTGCCTTCGGAGGATGGGTTTGTTGCCGTCCGCAGAAAAGCCGCGGTTATCTGCAGGAAGGTCTCCCGGTACCCGGAGATGAGCACGCCGAGCTGCTCAAGAAATATCGGGTCCTGACCTTCGAGGACGTGGGATATCTTTTTGTCGGAAACAGTTCTTTCGAGACTGGTCAGAGTGGATTCAATATTCTGCTCAAGTGTGTCGGAACGGTGAAGAACCGCATTGACCCGCCCGCACTGCGCAAAAACTTGCTCAAGGCGTTCGGTCAGATGACGCACAGACTCTTTCAGCGGCAGGCTGGTGCTTTTGTGCTCGATGGAGCGGGCCTGCGTGAGCAGTTCGCTGCTTTTGCTTCTGAGAAATGCGTCATTTCTGAAAAATGTGCTTACCAGCAGGTTTGTGTCCGAAAAAACCGCAGAGAGGTCATTCAGAAGAAGGGCATCCCCGATGTTCTGATTCACGTCGTGGGTGACCGTGCCGGTCACCGTCTTCTCGATATTTTCGAACGAATGCAGAACAACGGCAACAAGCAGTCCGAACCCAAGAAACACGAGCAGGAGAAGCGCCAGCAGCTTGGTCATAATGCTCAGCTTCATGCGGTTCGGCTGACTGCTAGCGCCGGAGGATATCTGCTCAGTCTTCATCAGTAACCAGCCGCGCCCCGCGAAGCAGCACGGGTTCCGGCGCGATGCCGAGTTTTTTCATCGCCGAAACATTAATGACCTTGAATCCTGTATGGTTCCGTGCAATCGGGATTTTCGAAACCGGTGTGCCACCGAGTATCTGGAGCACCATCTTGGCGCCGGTCATTCCCTGCTCGACTCCCGATTCCACAACGGTGCAGAGACACCCGTACCGCGCCGAGGACAGCTGGCCGCAGACGAGAGGACCGTCCTTCCATATCGCAGCAATTTCGCTGATGATCTCCTTGTTGGAATAGGAACGTCCGTTTTTATCCTTGATGCCTTCCATCTGTTCGACATGGACAGCATCTGCCCGCCGCCTGATTTCCCGGGCCATTGCTAATGTCTCTTCATGCGTTTTCGGCTCCCAGAAGCCGACAACTTTTACCGGGTAGGTGTTCAATTCAGCACGTATCTGTGCGTAGGTTCCTTGCGTAGAGGGTTCATCGCCGCGGTGAAGAAAACCGACAGTTCTGACGCGCGGCATCAGCTGCTTCAGAAGTGCAAGCGTTTCACGAACATGGAAACGTTCAACAACGCCGGTAACATTCGCAGCCGGATAGCCGTAAGCCGACGCATCGTGGTTCACGCCGATGAATACGACGGGGGTTTCAGCTTTTTCTTTCAGGAACGGGAGAACGAAGTGAATCTGTGCTGCATCATCGGCTGCAATGACGGCATCTGGCCGATAACGACGGAAAAATTCGAAAGCCTCTTTCGCTCTTTCGGGACTGTTTTTCGGATCGTTTCGGGCATTAAGGTTGAAATAGACGAGTTCACACTTTTTTGCGAGTACTTGTTCAATTCCCTGCCGTACCTCTTTTTGCCATACATATTCGTCGTGATAACTCATGACCACCATCACGCGGCAGACGCCTTGTGAAGAATCCGCGGCATGTGGGGAATTCAGCGCAAGAGCTAAAACAAGCAGAATGAAAAAATACGGTAGTCTTCTCATCGGCGCCCCCGCATCTGCAGCAATGGTTGTTACGATGCTTCCGCGCTGTTGTGTGCGCTGAAGCTATATTCTCCGCTGCACCGCCGCATCAACGAGCATCACCGGAATGCCCTCGCGGATGGGATACAACAATGAGCAGTGTTCGCAGACGAGACCGTCCTGTTTTTCGGTCAGATGGATTTCGCCCTTGCACTTCGGGCAGGCAAGAATCTCAAGTAGTTCCCTGTTCAGTGCCATTTATCCTCCGAGTGCCTTTGCAAGGCGCTTCATGACAAGATCTTTTCCCATGATTTCCATGACTTCAAAGATGCCCGGGCTTGCAGTGCCGCCGGTCAGCGCGACGCGGAGCGGCTGAGCAAGAGCGCCGAGCTTCAGCCCTTTCGCGGTTGCCATAGTATGAATCAGCGGCTCAATCACGACGGCGGACACATCCGGAGCCGCTTCGATCATCATGCGCACTGCTGAAAGCATCTCCAGGCTCTCGGATTTCAGGTGCTTCTCTCGTGCCTTCGGGTCGATTGCAATCTCATCGGCAATATAATAGTGCATCTGTGCAGCCATCTCAACAAGCGTTTTGCTCCGCTCGCGAAGTGAATATGCGGCTTTGCCCAGCCATGCCATGTCAATCTGTGCAGTTTCCGCTACAGTTCCATCCTGCTTCAGATGCGGAAGAACCGCCTCTGCAAGAGCTTCCGGCGAACTGTTGATGATGTACTGGCTGTTCAGCCAGAGCAGTTTCTCCGGATTGAAGACTGCAGCGGATTGTCCGATATTTTCGAGTGAAAAGTGCTGAATGAGTTCGTCACGGGTGAAAACTTCCTGGTCGCCGAACGCCCAGCCGAGCCGGACAAGATAGTTTACCAGCGCGTCCGGCAGATAGCCCATGTCGCGGTAAGCGGTTACGGAGGTTGCCCCATGGCGCTTGCTCAGGCGGGCCTTGTCGGAGCCGAGAATCATCGGCAGATGCGCAAACTGCGGAACCTCCCATCCGAAGGCTTCATAGATATGAATCTGCTTGGGAGTGTTGTTTACATGATCATCGCCCCGGATAACATGGGTTATCTTCATGTCGATGTCATCCGCCACCACGACGAAATTGTAGGTCGGGGTTCCGTCGGAGCGCAGAATGACGATGTCGTCAAGAACGCTGTTGTCAAAAACGATTGGACCTTTAATCAGGTCCTGCACTACCGTCTGCCCTTCCCGCGGCATCCTGAAGCGGACTGCGGCGGGCTCAGCCGGCTTTAACAGGCGCTCGCGGCAGCGACCGGCGTACATCGGGGACTTCCCCTCGGTGAACGCCTGCTGACGCCGCTCCTCAAGCTCTTCAGGCGAACAGGTGCAATAATAGGCTTTGCCCTCCTGAATCAGCCGTTCGGCAAAGCCGCGATACGTGTCGAACCGGTCGGTCTGGCGGTACGGACCTTCCTGCCAGTCAAGGTTCAGCCAGGTCATGCCGTCCATGATTGCCTGAATGTACTCATCCGTTGAGCGGGTGCGGTCGGTGTCCTCGATGCGGAGGATAAATACGCCGTTGTGGCGGCGGGCAAAGAGCCAGTTAAAAAGCGCTGTGCGGGCGCCGCCTATATGGAGATAGCCGGTCGGGCTCGGCGCAAAACGTACGCGGACAGGGGTGGTCACAGCAAAACCTCCTGAAAAAACAAAGGATTGACTAACTCCTGATGATACCGCACGAGAGGACGTTCCTTCAACGTGCATGCTGAAACTTTTCCCGCCTGCGCACGCTTCATCAGTTGTTTGCCTTTTTGGGCATCTGAGTGCTACCTTGTCCTTATATTATGGAATTAGGAGCCTTTTTCTGGCGCGGCTTTCGTGCGCCGGACGCGGCGCTTCTTCATAATGGAAAGGATTTTCCGTGCTTGACCAGTTTCTTTCGAAGACAACGTTTCGCTCCTATGAAGAATTTATTGAGCAGTTCGAAATTCATGTTCCTGAACAGTTCAACTTTGCGTTTGATGTCGTTGATGTCATCGCATCGCAGGAGCCTGACCGCAGGGCGCTTGTCTGGTGCAATGACGCGGGCGACTATGCCTCGTTCACCTTTGAGCAGATGAGAGATTTCAGCAACAGGGCTGCCAATGTGCTCTCCGGACTCGGAATCCGCAAAGGCGATCCGGTCATGCTGATTCTCAGGCGACGCTATGAGTTCTGGTTCCTCCTGCTTGCATTGCATAAGATAGGCGCAATTGCCATCCCGGCAACGCACCTGCTGAGCGAAAGAGACATTGCATACCGCAATAATGCAGCAGACATCAAGATGATTATTTCAGTTGCCGGGGACGGAATTGCCGAACAGGTTGACGCATCTCAGGCTGCATCCCCTTCGCTTGCGCTGAAGGCCGTTGTCGGCGGGACGCGTGCCGGATGGATCGACTTTAACGCCGAGGCTGCAAAAGCATCCGCCCGGTTCGGGAAGCCATCCGGTGCCGCGGCATCACACAACAGCGATCCCATGCTTCTATATTTTACGTCAGGAACAACCGGCATGCCAAAAATGGTGCTGCACGATTTCACCTATCCACTGGGACATATCCTCACCGCAAAATACTGGCAGAATGTGCAGGACGGCGGCCTGCATCTGACGGTTGCTGATACGGGCTGGGCAAAGGCCGTGTGGGGAAAGATTTACGGACAGTGGATTGCCGGGGCCTCGGTGTTCGTGTATGACTATGACACGTTTCATCCGGGCAGACTGCTCGGCGTGATCGAAAAATACGGCATTACGTCTTTTTGTGCTCCCCCGACGATATACCGGTTTCTGGTCAGGGAGAATATGTCACGCTGCCGGCTTGAACACCTGAAGTATTGCGTGGTTGCGGGAGAGCCGCTCAATCCCGAAGTGTATAACCGCTTTCTGGAGCAGACGGGCATCAGACTGATGGAGGGTTACGGACAGACCGAACTGACGGTTGCTGTCGCGACCTGGCCGTGGATTGAGCCGAAGCCTGGCTCTATGGGGCAACCTTCTCCATGGTATGATGTGGACCTGCTCGATGAGAATGGGAAATCATGCGGACCCGGCGAAGAAGGGCAGATTGTCATAAGGACTGAAAGGCGGAAACCGGTCGGCATGTTCGCGGGATATTATCGTGAGCCTGAGCGGACGCAGCTTGTCTGGCACGACGACATTTATTACACCGGGGATATGGCCTGGCGGGACGAGGACGGATACTACTGGTTTGTCGGCAGGGCGGACGACCTTATCAAGAGCGCCGGGTACCGCATCGGACCGTTTGAGGTCGAAAGCGCTTTGATCGAACATCCCGCAGTTCTTGAGTGCGCGGTGACCGGAGTTCCTGACGCCGCCCGCGGCCAGGCGGTCAAGGCGAGCGTTGTTCTCACCGGCGGCTATACTGCCGGTGACGCCTTGGCCAAAGAGCTTCAGGACCATGTCAGAAAAGTCACAGCGCCTTATAAATGCCCGCGCTTCATTGAATTCGTCGGGGAGCTTCCGAAAACAATCAGCGGAAAGATTCGCCGGGTCGAAATCCGGGAGCAGGACATACAGTAGATTTTTGTGTTTGCTTATTTCTTCCGGTTGTGATAACGTATTCGAAGAGTTGCAGAAGTGTTTGTTCGCGAAATGCCACAAAGACTTTTTAGCTTTGTGGCATTTTTTATTTCTGACGACTTATTTTGTAGCAGGAGGCAGTACAATGGCTTTAGGAAAAGTGAAGTGGTTCAATGAGTCGAAAGGATTCGGTTTTATCACCGGGGAGAATGGTGATGATCTTTTCGTTCATTACTCGTCCATTCAGGGCAGTGGTTTCAAGTCTCTCGTCGAGGGCGACAGCGTAAGCTATGATGTTGAAAAAGGTCCGAAGGGCGCAAAGGCGATCAACGTCGTAAAACAGTAATCCCACTGAAGTAAAAACTCAGAGGCCTTCCGCACAATCGGAAGGCCTTTTTTATTGTGGGGACAGGCAGCTTCGGAATTCGGCGCTCTTTACTGCCTGAGCCGCTCCCGCAGTCGCGCACAGACCGCAACGACATCATCCGGTTTATACGGTTTTCCGGGCGCGGTGCCCCAGATGGGTCCTGGCCACGCGCGATCCGACTTGTAGCGGCCTATGATGTGGATGTGCAGCTGCGGCACGATGTTGCCAAGTGCACCGATATTCAGTTTGTCCGGCGCATACAGTTCCTGCAAAGCGAGAGACGCCCTGCTTATTTCTTCCATCAGCACCGTTCGGTCGAGAATGCTGAGTTCATGGATTTCTGAAATGCCGGGCACCTCTGGCACGAGAATGAGCCACGGGACGGAGCTGTCGTTCAGCAGCAGCACACGGCAGAGCGCAAGACGCGTTACGGTATAGGTGTCGGCTTTGAGCTGCTCGTGCAGCGTAAAAGGCGCAACTTCAGGCATACACGATGTCGTCTGCGAGGATTGTCAGCTTCTCGCCGCCGGCGGCGGTGACGAGATAGGTATTCTCGATGCCCACAACGCCCTGACCCGGAAACATGAACTTCGGTTCCAGCGCAATGGCCTGACCTTCCTTCAGTCCCTCCGTGAAGCCTTTTGCAAGCACCGGGAATTCATCCAGCTCCAGACCGAGTCCGTGCCCCACAAACCGCACCTGCTCTCCGCTGCAGCCCATGAAGTTGCCTGCAAGTCCTGCTCTCTTTGCCATGCCGACAGCGGTCAGATAGAGGTCTTCGCAGAGTGCGCCGGGCCGAAGATTGTCCGCAAGCCGGTCCTGTATGTCGCAAGCGACCGCAAATGCTTTTTTCAGTGCGGGCGACATATCCCCGACCACAAAAATGCGGGACATGTCCGCGAGATACCCATCCCAGATGCCTGCGTAATCAAGCATGATCGGCTCGCCTTCCTGTATTGGTTCAAGCGAAGGACCATACGGAGACGCAGGGGAGATGCCTTTGCCGGTAACGGGTCCGTCGAATCCGCCCTGCACCGCTGCGCGGTAGCCTGATGTGGTCAGGCCGATCATCTCCTGACCGAACGATCGAGCCCGGACATTGCCTTCGCTGCCGGCTTTTTTCAGGCGATATTCGACCCCGGCGGCAAGGTCTGTCTCACGCATTCCGCGCTCGATAACCTGCGGAACCTCCGCAAATACTCCGGCAAGCCGTTTGCCGCTCACGCGCAGCCGTTCCCGCTCCCACGGCGATTTGACAGAGCGGAGTTCGCGGTTCATCCGGGAGATGTCGATAAACTCACGGCCCGCGAGCAGGCCGGCATAATAGGTGTAATACTGCACCGGCATAACGTCAAAGGTGAATCCGATGCGCCTGATGCCGGCGCTGAACAGAGAGGGGAGTTCCCTGCCGGAAGGAAAGGGGCGTGTGTCCGCAATCAGGCTTTCCGTTTGAGCGCGCGAGAAACTCCTGCGCACCAGCAGCATCGGCGCTCCTGAGGCCGGAACCCAGAGCGAGCTGTTCTGGCGCGTTCCGGTGAAGTAAAAAATATCGACAGGATACACAAAGAGTGCGCCGTCGATGCCGTCGCCCTGCAGGCGACTCTGGAGAAGCGATATTCTCTGTTCAACTTCGATCGACGGTATCTGCATGATGCTCATAGTGTACCTCAGGACAGTTCATTCACGCGAGGCGTTTGCTGTGCGGGGTCGGCATAATTCATTCACAGGAAACTGCTTGAAAAGACAGGATAAAGCAGCAGTGTCCGGTTAATGAACGAACAGATTCGACTGGTTACAATCCAGTTCAGCATTCATGCTGTAGTCCGATTCCGCAAAAGCTTGCTGCAAAGGCATCTTCTCGAAAGCAGCGGCCGACAAAATCTGCAGAAAAGTGTAGAGCGGCAGCTCCAGATTCAGCTGTCGAAAGAACTGCTCGACCTCCCAACGGCTTTTGTACAGAGCGCATATGGTCAAAGACGGCAACAGGCGCATTTTTAAACTCTGCCTTGCCATGAAACGCCGTCAGTGGTTTGAAGGTTTATGGGATAAGTCCAGGTCTTTCAACCTGCCCGTTTCTTTCCCGTCACTTCTCTAATGACAATTCCGGGGGGTAATTTCTGATTCTCTCAAGAATGCTTCGAGGCATGCGTTGCTATTCATATCGTTTTAATCTATACTTTGACCAGAAAGAGCAATTTTGGGCTAAGATGCCGCAAAACAGAATTCTTTTTTCCTTTCCTATCCCCGCGGTATCGTCTTCGGTTCACATCAAATATGCGCCTGTTAAAATTCATAGTTACCCAGGAGGTGCAGCATGGGCGGGTCATTTCAGAACATGAAAATCAGGACAAAGCTCTGGCTTATTACGGCTGTGGCGCTGGCAGGCGTTGTATCGCTGAGTGCTGTTGCTCTGCTGACCCTCAAAGACAGGATGATGGAAGAAAAGCGGATCAAGACGCAGCATCTCATTGAAACGGCGTATGGTGTTCTGGAGTATTATCATAAGCTTTCTCAGGCAGGGACCATGCCGGAGAAGGACGCACAGGCGGCGGCAATAGCGGTTATCAAGGGAATGCGGTATCAGGAGAAAGAGTATTTCTGGATTAATGACATGCATCCGCGCATGGTTGTGCACCCGATTCGTCCGGAGCTTGACGGCAAAGATCTCACGGAAACGAAAGATCCGAAAGGGAAGCAGCTTTTTGTAGAGTTTGTGAATGCGGTCAAAAAAAACAAGGCAGGCTTTGTCGATTACATGTGGCCGAAACCGGGGTTGAAGGAGCCGATTCTGAAAATATCCTATGTGAAAGGTTTTGCGCCGTGGGGATGGGTTATCGGCACCGGAATATATGTGGAAGATGTTGACGCCGCATTCTGGAGCATGGCGCAGGTGCTTGCCGGAATAGCGGTGTTTGTTGTGCTGGCGCTCATGGGGCTCTCCTGGCTTATCACAAGCAGCATCCTCAGGCAGCTTGGGGCGGAACCCTTCCGCGTGACAGACATTGTGCGGACTGTTGCGAATGGCGACCTTTCCGTGAAGATAGATGCGGGGAACAATAAAGACAGTCTTCTTTGGGCGATGAAGGAGATGGTGGAGCAGCTGAAGAAAATTGTGGAAGAGATTCGCGTAGCGGCGGAAAGTCTTGCCTCGGGCAGTCAGCAGCTCAGCGCGAGTTCCGAGGAAATATCCCGCAACATGATGGGGCAGACGGAGAGGGTGTCGCAGATTGCCACTTCATCTGAAGAAATGACCCAGACGGTGGAAGATGTCGCGAAAAACGCTTCTCAGATAGCCTTGTCCGCAAGCACTGCGGCAGAACTTGCGCGTAGCGGCGGCTCCATTGTTGACAGGTCTGCCGCCGAAATGAATTCCATAGAGCGGACGGTGAACCGATCCGCCGGGATTATACGAGAACTCGGATCCCGTTCGGAGCAGATTGGAGAGATTGTCAGCGTCATTAACGATATTGCGGATCAGACCAACCTGCTTGCCTTGAACGAAAGCTTGCGGAGCGGACGGCCAAGGCTACCGCTGAAATCGGCTCCATGATTAAAAGCATTCAGGGTGATGTCGGCGGAGCTGTGGTGTCCATGGACGGCGTCAAGAAACAGGTCGACGACGAGGTTGCATTTGCCATGCAGGCCGGCGAATCGCTTCAACGCATAGTGCGGAGCGTTGATGAACTGCATCTCGTGATTCAGCAGGTTGCGTCATCCACCGAAGAGATGTCTTCCGTCTCCGAGGGCATCAGCGGCGACATTCAGGCTATTTCGGCGTCGTCAAAGGAGACGGCTGTCGGCGCGGAGCAAATCGCCCGGTCATCCTCCCAGCTCGCGCGTCTTGCTGCAAGTCTCAAGGATATAGTCGGAAGGTTCAGGGTGAAATGAAGACAGAGCGCATCAACCCGATTTTTTCAGGGCGCCGCTTGACAGTTCTCCGGCGGCGCGATTATATTTATTTTATGACGCACGGAACAGTAATCGCATGTGTCCGACTTACCAGCGCTGCCCTGAAGATGCAGGCCGCGGCGCGGGAGGATATTGCCTAAAACAGTCGGAGCCGCCGTATACACGCACTTTCAGGCCACGGGAACACCAACCGCGGCCTTTTTCATGTTTGAATGGAGGATTTCATGAGCATGCCAGTTCACAAATACCGGCCGTTTCCGAGCGTCAGCCTGCCGGATCGTCAGTGGCCCGGGCGCGTCATCTCGACAGCGCCGGAGTGGTGCAGCGTAGACCTCCGCGACGGCAATCAGGCGCTGATTGCGCCGATGACCGTGCAGGAGAAAAAGGAGATGTTTCAGCTTCTTTGCGCGGTCGGATTCAAGCAGATAGAGGTCGGTTTTCCGTCGGCATCGCAGACAGAATTCGATTTTCTGCGGACGCTGGTCGACGAAAAGTTAATCCCTGACGATGTGAGGGTGCAGGTGCTGACACAGTCCCGCGAACATCTTATCAAGCGGACGTTTGAGGCTCTGGCAGGCGTGAAGCTGGCGGTGGTGCATCTGTACAACTCGACGTCGGCGCTCCAGCGGAAGGTTGTTTTTCGCTTGAGGCGATCGGAAATAAAGGAGTTGGCAGTGCAGGGTGCCGCACAGATTAAGGCTGAGGCCGCTATGATGCCTGAAACCGATTTTCTGTATGAGTATTCTCCGGAAAGCTTCACCGGAACCGAACTCGACTTTGCGCTGGAGGTATGCGAGGCGGTCACTGATGTTTGGCAGCCGTCCGCGACAAAAAAGGTCATTCTGAACCTGCCTGCAACGGTCGAAATGGCAACCCCGAACGTCTATGCGGACCAGATAGAATGGATCTGCCGCCGTATAAGGAATCGCGGCACGGTTCTTATCAGCCTGCATGCCCACAATGATCGCGGCACTGCGGTAGCTGCTACAGAACTCGCGTTGCTGGCAGGCGCCGATCGTGTCGAAGGAACGCTTTTCGGCAACGGCGAGCGGACCGGCAATGTCGATATCATGACAGTGGCGATGAATATGTTCTCGCAGGGGATTGATCCGAAGCTCGACTTTTCGAACATCAACCGGGTGGTCGATGTCTATGAGCGCTGCACCAAAATTCCGGTGCATATGCGCCATCCGTATGCAGGCGAACTGGTATTTACCGCATTCTCGGGGTCTCATCAGGACGCCATCAACAAGGGCATGAAAGCCCATGCGGAAAGCGGCGAACCGTTATGGGAGGTTCCGTATCTGCCCATTGATCCCGCTGACGTCGGCCGCACCTATGAATCAATTGTTCGCATAAACAGCCAGTCAGGCAAGGGCGGCGTCGCGTTTGTCATGGAAAAAGAGTTCGGCTTCCGCCTGCCGAAGGAGATGCATCCGGAGTTCAGCCGCATCATACAGAGTATCTGTGAAAAGATGAGCTGCGAAATCGCACCTGAGCAGATTTTCGACGCATTCAAGGCCGAATATCTCAATAGAAAGACGCCATATGCCCTGAAATCGTGCTCAGTCAGCGCGCAGCAGAGCGACGATGAGGCGACAACGCTTCAAATTGTCGCCACTATCAAGGTCAATGGCGAAGAGCGCACTGTCGGCGCCGGCGGGAACGGGCCGATTGACGCCTTGAGCAATGCCCTGAAGAAAGAGCTGGGGGTCATGTTCACGCTGACGTCATACTTCGAGCACGCGCTGCAGCAGGGGTCAGATTCGAAGGCTGCTGCGTATATCCGCATCGAAATCTCTGCAGGCAGGGCGTTCTGGGGCGTCGGAGTGGACACCAGCATCGAAACGGCGTCGTTCAGGGCAATTATCAGCGCTCTGAACCGGGCAAGCTCATAAGCACACAAAAGTGCATGCGAAGAAGTCGGGAAGAAAGCGGGGCAGGGGATGTGCTCCGCTTTCTTCCGGGCTTCCGCATTTCCGGCTGTCCTCTTTTTGAACTGCCTTTTGACTTAGGTCATGGTGCCCTCCTTGGCATTTGCGATACGATGAAACCAGAAAGAACAACAAGGAGGGTCGTCATGGCTGAAGTTCTGAATCTCAGGAAGCTGATAACGTTCTACCCGGACAAAATCTACCGGGAGATGCTTACCGATAAACCGGAGATGAGGGTCGCGCTGATGTGTCTCGGTCCGGGACAGGAACTGAAACCTCACAAGGCTCCACTGCGCCTTTTGATGTACTGCGTTGAAGGCAGAGGAACTTTTACAGTCGGCGAAGAGGAAATTGAGGCGGGCGAGAAGACCGCCATCATGGTCGACCCAATGGTTTCGCATGGATTCCGGGCGACCGCAACCGACCCGCTGGTAGTCATGGCGGTCGTAACGCCGGTGGAGGAATAAATGCTGTAAAGCGGCAAAATGACATGTGACGAGGGGAGCGGGGTTCCGGTGCCGTCACTGCTGTTGTATTATCATCCGCTCCCGGGACAGAGATCCTGCCGCCTTTGCGGTCTTTACACTGCAGATACCCCTATGGTAAGCTAACTTCACTGATTTTTCAGGGATTATACGCTGCTGGGACGCCTGGCGCCTCAGCAGCGTTTTGCTCTGTTCGGAAAATGATGAATATCGGCGATCGAAAGGAGGTGAAAAAAATGTCGCTCGACATCGAAAAGAAAAAGGAAATCATCGAATCATACAAAGTTCATTCAACCGACACCGGTTCGCCGGAGGTTCAGGTCGCACTGCTCACCGAGCGTATTGTTACGCTGACCGAGCATTTCAAGACGCACAAGAAGGATCATCACTCACGTCGCGGACTTCTGAAACTGGTTGCCCAGCGGAAAAAGCTGCTCGGCTACCTGAAGACGTGTGACAAGAACCGGTACAGCAGCGTTATTGAACGGCTGGGTATCAGAAAATAACATGCACCCTGTAACGATAGGAAAAGAAAGAGAGTTTCATGACAAGCATTGAAATTGAAGTCAGAGGGAAAAAGATCACCCTCGAAACAGGTCTGATGGCGAAGCAGTCGGACGGCGCAGTCGTTGCGAAATGTGGAGATACCATAGTATTGGCAACTGCTGTTGCGGCCAAGTCGGCGCGAGAAGGGCTCGACTTTTTCCCGCTCACCATCGATTATCAGGAGAAGGCATACTCCGCGGGCAAGATTCCCGGCGGCTTCTTCAAGCGTGAAAGCAAACCTTCCGAAAAAGAGGTGCTTACATCACGCTTGATAGACAGGCCGATGCGGCCACTCTTCCCGAAGGGGTTTTATTGCGAGACACAGGGGATTGTTTCTGTGCTGTCGTATGGCGATGAAAACATCGCAGATATTCTGGGTATTGTGAGCATGTCCGCTGCGCTGCACATCTCGAACATTCCGTTCGACGGGCCGGTCGGTGCAGTCCGTGTCGGCATGCTCAATGGTGAACTTGTTGCAAATCCGACCCTTGCTGAAATGGAGGCTCTGGAACTGAATCTCGTGGTTGCCGGCACTGCTGACGCTGTTCTCATGGTCGAAGGCGGGGGCGCCGAGGTTTCCGAGGCAAAACTTCTTGAAGCGATTGATTTCGCGCACGCCGAGATCAAGACCATCGTTGCCGTTCAGAACGATTTTCGCGCACAGGTCGGGCTGGAGAAGCGCTCGGTTGCTGCGGTTCAGGATAACCTTGAGCTGAAGAGGGAAGTTGGGCAGTTCATTGCCGATAAAATGCCGGAGGCGATCCGCATTCCGGACAAGCTTCGCCGGCAGCTGGCTCTGAATGTCATTCTTGAGGATGCGGCGCGTCTTCTGAACACGCCGGAGAATGCCGAGCGCTTTTTCGGCAATGCCGGGCGCGATATGAAGCGGGACATCGCCAATGCATTCGACGAGCATGAGCAGGAGCTTGTGCGCTCCATGATTTTGAAAGACGGTGTCCGCGCGGACGGCAGAAAGACGGACGAGATTCGTCAGATTACCTGTTACAACGGACTGCTTCCGCGGGTGCATGGTTCGGCGCTCTTTGTTCGCGGCGAGACTCAGGCGCTCGTTGCCACCACGCTCGGCACCGCCGATGATGAGCAGAGAATTGACGCGCTTGAAGGCGAGAGCTACAAGAATTTCATGCTGCATTACAACTTCCCGCCGTTCAGCGTCGGTGAAGTGAAGCCGCTCCGTCAGCCGGGCCGCCGCGAGATAGGCCACGGCGCGCTGGCAGAGCGTTCCATCAAGTATGTCATGCCGACCAAGGAGCAGTTCCCGTACACCGTCCGCATCGTGTCGGATATTCTTGAGTCCAACGGCTCGTCCTCCATGGCAACCGTCTGCGGCGCAACGCTGTCGCTGATGGACGCCGGAGTGCCGATTAAGGCCCCGGTGGCGGGCATCGCCATGGGTCTTGTTCAGGAGGGGGATCGGGTTGCGGTTCTGACCGATATCCTCGGCCTCGAAGATCATCTCGGCGACATGGACTTCAAGGTCGCGGGCACTGAAGCCGGCATTACCGCTTTTCAGATGGACTGCAAAATCAGCGGCATCAGCAGGAATGTCCTTGAGACTGCCATTGAACAGGCCCGGAAAGGGCGCATGCACATTCTCGGCAAGATTAAAGAAGCAATGCCGGGCGTGAAAGAGACCCTCTCGCCGCATGCTCCGCGTATTTACACTCTCCATATCCGCCCCGAAAAAATCCGTGAAGTAATCGGCGCCGGCGGCAAGGTGATTCGCGAGATTGTGGCCCAGACGGGCTGCAAGATCGATATCGATGATACAGGGGTTGTGCATATCGCTTCTGCCGACGGTGAATCCGCGCAGAAGGCGATTGACATTATCAACGGTATTGTTGCAGAAGCTGAACTTAACAAAATATATAAGGGCAAAGTCGTGCGGATCGCGGATTTCGGCGCGTTTGTCGAAATAATGCCGGGCACTGACGGTCTGCTCCATATTTCGCAGATTTCCGAGAAGAGAATCGCGAAGGTGACCGATGAGATAAACATGGGCGATGAGGTCATGGTCAAGGTTATCGAAATCGACGGGCAGGGCAGAATCCGTCTTAGCAGAAAAGAAGCGATGCGCGAGCTGGAGGCGCAGTCGTAAAGACAATGGAGCCGGCGAATCCCGCTCAAGCGGGATTCGCCGGGTCAGCACCGCCCCAAACAGCAGCACAGACCCGGCGACCGCCGGGAGATCATCCGAAAAAATAAAACCATGTATACGAAACGCTCACTGGACAACGGCATACCTGTTGTAATGGAGCAGCTGAAGACCTTCAGATCCGTTATCCTCGGCATCTGGGTGAAGGTCGGCTCCCGGTACGAAACGGCCGACAAAAACGGCATTTCGCATTTTCTCGAGCACATGTTCTTCAAGGGAACGAAAAAGCGCTCGGCGGTTGATATCTCCATGGACATCGATTCGCTCGGCGGCGACCTCAACGCATTCACCTCGCGCGAAAACACCGCTTTTTATGTAAAGGTGCTCGACGACTTCGCCGACAAGGGAGTCGAACTGCTGAGCGATATTTTTCTGCACTCCACCTTTGCAGAAGAAGAAGTCGAAAAAGAGAAGGGCGTCATCAAGGAAGAGATAAAGCTTGTTGAGGATACGCCCGATGATTATATCCATGATCTGTTTAACCGCGCTGTCTTCGGCGAAACCGGACTCGGCCAGTCGGTGCTCGGCAGGCGCGACTCGGTCAAGTCGTTTACGCGTGACGATGTGGTGAATCATGTCCGCAAGTATTACGGCACTGCCGACACCGTCATCTCGTGCGCCGGAAACTTCGAGCCGGATCGACTTATAGGTTTGCTGAATCATTATTTCGGCGATCTTCGGCGCGGTTCCGAGCCGGAAAAGTTTCCTGCGCCAGAATTCCGCGGCGGGCTCTCCGTGCATCCGAAAGACCTTGCTGAAACGCATATCTGCCTTGGGGTGCCGGCAATGCGGTATGCGAGCCCCGACCGGTACACCATCGCGGTATTGAACTGCATTCTCGGGTCGAGTGTCAGTTCCCGCCTGTTTCAGGAGATACGCGAAAAGAAAGGGTATGCCTATTCCATCTATTCCTTTGTCTCATCGTACAGCGATTGCGGATACTGGTCGGTCTATGCCGGAACCGGCAAGAAAAAGGCGGTGACGGTTACCGAATCCATCATCAGGGAGATGAAGAATCTCGCCGATACGGTTACGGACACGGAAGTGCGCCGTGCGAAAGACCAGTTGAAGGGCAACCTTATTCTCGGCATGGAGTCTACCAGCAGCCGCATGCAGAGCATTGCCCGGCAGCAGATTTACTTCAAGCGCCATTTCTCTCAAAACGACATCATGAAGGCTGTCGAGGCGGTCACCATGGACCAGGTTCGTACTTTATCCAGTACGCTTATTAACGGAGGCGACATGAACCTGACGCTTTTCGGGCCGGTGAAGGCGGAGGACTTTTCAGGATTGGTCTGATGCTGACCGAGCTCAGAATCCGCAATTTCACTATTCTTGACGAAATTTCGGTCCGCTTTTCCGGCGGGCTGACGGTGCTCAGCGGCGAGACCGGCGCCGGCAAGTCAATCATTGTTGATGCGATAGCCCTTCTTCTCGGCGAAAAAGCCTCCCACGAAATGATCCGCTCAGGCGCATCAGAAGCGCAGATATCCGGTTTTTTTAGTGCTGAGCCGCTTGCCGCTCTTGACGAACTGGGCATTGCCGGCCAGGATGAACTCTCCTTTCGCCGCTCCGTGCCGCTTCAGGGCAAGAGCCGGGCGTTTATCAACGACACCGCGGTAAGTCTGCCGACGCTCTCCCGCATCGGACGCGAACTCGTCAGCATTCACGGCCAGCATGAGCAGCAGGACTTGCTCCGAAGCGACCTGCACCTTCCGTTCCTTGATGAATTCGGCGATCTGCTTGACGATGCGGCCGCAGTAAAACAACGCTATGAGGAAATTGCGGCGCTCCGCTCCGAACTCGGTCATATGCAGGTTCGCATGCGAGAGCGAGCCCATCGCATCGAGCTCCTTCGCTTTCAAATGAACGAGATTGACGCCGCGGCGGTTCTGCCGGGAGAGAAAGAGGCGATTGAGGAAGAACGTCTGGTTCTGATGCACGCAGTCCGCCTTCAGGAGTCCTCGGCCTTGGCCTATGAACTCCTTTACGATACGGAAGGTTCGTGTCTTGACCGGCTTTCGACTGTTCAGGCAAAGGCTGCCGAGATGGCGGAGTTTGACGCGAATGCTCAGGAGTTGGTGGAGCTTCTTCAGTCCGCTCAGCCGCTGCTGAAAGACGCGTCTCTTCTGGTGAGACGGCTGCGCGACGGCTATGAGAGCGATCCGGACCGCCTGAACGAACTGGAAGAGCGCCTCGAGCAGATCAAAAAGCTTGAAAAGAAGTACGGGCTTGGGTTCGATGCGCTGCACTCATTCCGGGCGGCGGCTGAAGAAGAGCTCTGCTCGCTTGAGCAGATTGAGGAACAGGTGAGCGCGGGCGAAGAAACGATTGCCCGGCTGACAACTGAGCTGCTGGAACGTGCCGCGGCATTGAGCACAAAACGCAGCGCGGCGGCGCGAACCATGGAGAACATGCTTCAGCCGGAGCTGAAACAGCTCGGTTTTCAGAAAGCCCGGTTTTCTGTTGCGATACGCCGCACGGAGCATGTGACGCAGGACGGTCTTGATGACGCGGAGTTTCTGTTCTCCGCAAATCCGGGGGAACCGCCGAAGCCCCTCGGCAAAGTCGCCTCAGGCGGCGAGCTGTCCCGCATCATGCTCGCATTGAAGAGCACCGCACTCTCCGGCGGAAAGGGAGCGCAGAAACAGCATCTCCGCTCGACCCTGATCTTTGATGAGGTCGACGCGGGAATCGGCGGAGCAACGGCGCAGCATGTCGGCAATCGCCTGAAAGCGCTCTCAAAAACCTATCAGGTCTTCTGTATCACCCATCTGCCGCAGATAGCAGCGATTGCGGATACTCATATCAAGGTAGACAAAGAAGTCAGTGCGGACTCGGTCCGTGTTCATATTGCGGAACTTGCCGGCAGTTCGCGGGAGGAAGAACTTGCGCGCATGCTGAGCGGCCGGATTACGGAGGTTTCGCTCCAGCACGCGCGGGAGCTTTTACATGAGCAGAAAGTATCGCTAAAAGAACAATAATAACTGCTTTTTCCCCTCCTGGGACATGCTATTACTGCGGCAACTAAACAAGCCCGTTTGCAAGAGCAAACCTATTCAGAATCAAGCCTTAAATATGACGCTTCGTAGGACAATTTCAATTGCCGGAGTAATAACTTGCATGAAGAGGCTTTATTAAGGAGCAGCAAAGAAAAAAAGTTAGAGTCCAAGGGAGTGGTGTAAGAGTCGCAGGCACTTGAAAAAGAGAAGCCATCGTGTCAATCTCCAAATCTGTATCGACCAAGAAACAGAAA
>WSNO01000055.1 GCA_009773415.1 Nitrospirota bacterium
ATCGCCGGCAAGCAGCACAACCGTTGCTATGCCCTGCATCAGGTATTCGCTGAACAGATCGCCGCTCTTGTCGTAGGTGCCGAACGGCATGGCGCTTCTGAACAGTCTGCCGTCTGTTGCCATCTTTATTTCCTGAAAACGAGTCATAGTCCCTTCCTCCCCTTCGTATCATTGAGGCTTTCGCCTTCCGATAAGTTTGTTTCCGTGGTATCTTTCAGATAGATTTCACTGAGTTTGTTCAGCAGGCTATCTGGAAATCCCCCTGCGTTCAGACGCTCTCTCAGATACTTGTTCAGCGCGTCGGACTGCTTCCGATGCGAGACCTTTTGCTTTTTAATCTTTTCCAGTACAGCCTTTAATTCGGAAGCATGCTCCTCGAATAGTTTATTCGCCCCGTAGAGCTCAAGCAGTATCTTCTCCGCAGCTTTTTTCCCCTTTTCAGTCACGCCGATGTCCTGGACACGCGCGTAAATAATCTTGCCTGTCACGATCCGGCCGTCCACATTGACCGCCACATTTACGTCAATAAGTCCCTGCTCCACGAAGTCCCGGAATTGCCGCTCACACCTTTGCCATTGTTCGACCATACCTAACAACTCTCTCAGCTGAAACAAATGATTGCTGCGCTCACGGCGCTTTCATGGGCACGCGTCAGCAGCACTTTTTAGCTGCATTAAGAACTTGCCGTGCCTGTCTTTTCCAACCCAGCATGCTATAAAGCTCCGCCGTCAATGTGTACGGAAACGCTGAACCCGGATGGCCGAGTCTGTATATGCGTTCCGCCTCGCGAAACCCCTCCAGAGCTGCGGTGAATGCAGCATCTGTCGCTCCGGTGTGGCTCTCATTTTTCTTTTTGAAAGCCTCGATTACTTCGCTACGCAGTTTCTCCAACGCTTGCCTTTTCAGTTTTGTCTTTGCTGATACAGGCATGATTCCTCCGATCTGTCCGATTATGAACGGACTCTGCGTTAGTTCGGGTGAACATGTGTCTGTTTTTTGATGGTCCGGAAAAATGAATCTTGAAGCTGAGCGCTCTCAGGCGGAATGGTCGTGGTAATGAAGAGAAGCCTCTTTAGCGCCCTGTGTATGCCGGGGCAATCTGGCCATCAAATTCCCGCTGTCTATCTCTGTTTCTTCGATACGCTGTCCTCCTCTCTTTTTGTCTATAATCTTATTTTAAAACAGGACCTCCGACAATAGATGTCATAGGTCTTGCGAGGCCTATTTTTTTGTCCGCCACACAGAGGTCTGTACTCCACTGACCACTGCAGGAGTACCAGGGGAAAGATTCTGGACATCCTTGACAGTACAAGAATCCGAATGACCGCAAACCAGCTCCGCATCCAGAGCAATGCCCCTCATATTTCTTGAACTCTCAATATCGCCGCACAAAGTCTTCCTGCCCGCTCGTTTCGACCGCACCCGGAATCTGCGTCCGAATCCATGAGATAGCTTCGTCCCCACTCAGTTTCCGCTGTTCTTTTGCCATACAGGCCAGAAACGTCCCTGTCCTGCCGATGCCTGCCGAGCAATGGACTGCGATGTTCTCGCCTTTGCCGAGGCGGTTG
>WSNO01000043.1 GCA_009773415.1 Nitrospirota bacterium
GGAGTTTGACGACGGTGTTTCGGTTCAGATGCCGTCCGCAGACCCCGCTGAAAGGATAGCCGCCTGATGGCTTTTTACACACCTATTGACATGACCTCCGGGCTTCTTGTCGTGTTTGATAGATTCTACGTTTGATACGTTCCTTTTTTAAGCTGCTGAAGAAGTGCTGACGAGGCATAGCCCTGAGCGTTGCCCATTCTATTCCTGATAAGCTTTGCTCTCGAAAAAGCTATAATATATTTACATGTTTTTCCCGTATAAAGACGATAATCCGACCTATGCATTCCCGTGGGTAACCATTGCCATTATCCTGGCAAATATAGGCGTATATGCCTGGCAGGTGCTTTCTCCGTTAAGCGATTTGGCGATAGTTTCGCGTTTCGGAGCCGTTCCCTACGCTCTGACTTCCTTTGAACAGATCCAGCCGATCAGTCCCTTTGCCACGGTGTTTACGTCCATGTTCATGCATGGCGGTCTGTTTCACCTCATGGGAAATATGCTGTACATGTGGATATTTGGCGACAACATCGAAGACGCCCTCGGTCATGGCCGTTTTCTGCTCTTTTATCTGCTCTCGGGAGCTGTTGCGGTGTACGGGCATGCCGTAACCGACCCCGGCTCGCTTATTCCGCTGGTCGGCGCGAGCGGGGCTGTTTCGGGAGTGCTCGGCGCGTATCTGCTGCTTTTTCCGGCGGCACGGGTCTCCACTCTGGTCTTTTTTGGTCTTTTCTGGGTAATTCAGATCCCGGCCGTTTTTGTCATCGGCATGTGGGCAGTTGTGCAATTCGTGAACGGCGTTGCCAGTGCTGCAGCAGGACAGCAGGGAGGCGGCGTTGCCTGGTTTGCCCATATCGGCGGCTTTCTGTTCGGTCTGCTGACCATCAGGTTTTGGCTTCCTTCACGCATCAGGCGTTAGAGCGAACCCAGAATTGTCATCAGAAAACGGGACGGCTTTACAACTCTTTGTGTCGTTGCTTTTTTGTCATCCCTGCTCGCCGAGAATCTTTTTTGGATCAAAATAAAATCAATGAATTCAAGTGATTGAACATGCCTCTTGACACGCCCAGCCAGCTTTGTGATAAACTAGCACTCATCAAGGCAGAGTGCTAACAAGCTAACTCACAATCATTTCAAGGAGGTTAAAGTATGAAGATCAAGCCGTTGAAGGACAGGGTCGTCGTGAAGTATTCCGACGAGGGTCTCGAGAAGACCGCCGGTGGCATTTACATCCCGGACAACGCAAAAGAAAAGCCGCAGAAGGGTTCGGTTGAGGCAGTCGGCTCGGAAGTCAAGGAGCTGAAGGTGGGGCAGACCGTTTTGTTCGACAAGTACTCGGGTTCGAAAATCAAGATTGACGACGTCGAGTATCTGATTGTTAAAGAAGAAGACATTCTCGGAATTATTGAATAAGGAAAAGGGAGGATATTGAACTATGGCAGCAAAGCAGCTTCTTTTTGATGAGGCAGCACGGCAGGCTATCATGCGCGGCGTTACCGTTCTGACCGAGGCAGTAAAGGCAACACTCGGCCCGCGGGGCCGCAATGTCGTTATCGACCGCAAATTCGGCGCACCGACCATTACCAAGGATGGTGTTACCGTTGCAAAGGAAATCGAGCTGAAGGATCCCTATGAGAACATGGGGGCACAGCTTGTCCGCGAAGTCGCATCGAAGACCTCTGATGTTGCCGGTGACGGGACCACTACCGCTACCGTTCTGGCATATGCCGTCTACAAGGAAGGCATGAAGTATGTAACCGCCGGCGCAAACAGCATCGACATCAAGCGCGGTATCGACAAAGCGGTTGAGACCGTTATTGCCGAGCTGAAGAAGATGTCCAAGCCGGTTGCAGACAAAAAAGAGATTGCCCAGGTCGGCACCATCTCCGCCAACAACGACGCCACTATCGGCGAGCTTATCGCTGATGCTATGGATAAGGTTGGAAAAGATGGTGTTATTACCGTTGAAGAAGCAAAGAGCATGGCGACTACCCTTGATGTTGTCGAGGGTATGCAGTTTGACCGCGGCTATGTCTCCCCGTACTTTGTGACGGACCCCGAGCGCATGGAGTGCAGCCTGGCTGATGCATTCGTCCTCATCCATGACAAGAAGATCAGCACCATGAAGGACCTGCTGCCGATTCTCGAGCAGACTGCCCGCCAGGGCAAGCCGCTCGTGATCGTTGCTGAAGACATCGAGGGCGAGGCACTCGCAACACTCGTCGTCAACAAGCTCCGCGGGACCATCCAGGTCTGCGCTGTAAAGGCGCCCGGATTCGGCGACAGAAGAAAGGCCATGCTTGAGGACATCGCTGTTCTTACTGGCGGAACCGTTATCTCAGAAGATCTCGGCCTGAAGCTCGAAGGCGTGAAGCTTACCGACCTTGGCCGTGCACGCAAGATCACCATCGACAAGGAAAACACCACTATTGTCGAGGGTGCAGGAGAAGAGGCAAACATCCAGGGCCGCGTAAAGCAGATCAAGGCTCAGATCGATGAAACCTCCTCAGACTACGACCGCGAGAAGCTCCAGGAGCGTCTTGCAAAGCTCGTCGGCGGCGTTGCCGTTATCAATGTCGGCGCGGCAACCGAGTCGGAGATGAAGGAGAAGAAGGCCCGCGTCGAGGACGCTCTCCATGCAACCCGCGCAGCGGTTGAGGAAGGTATCGTGCCGGGCGGCGGCGTTGCGCTTATCCGCTGCATCAAGTGCCTGAATGACCTGAAGCTTGACCATGATCAGCAGATCGGGGTCACTATCATCAAGAAGGCACTGGAAGAGCCGATCAAGCAGATTGTCAACAACGCGGGCGTTGAGCCGGCAATTGTTGTCGAGAAGGTGAAGGCTTCCAAGGATCCGAACTTCGGCTATGATGCCTATACCGAGAAGTATGTCGACATGATCGATACCGGCATCATCGACCCGACCAAAGTCGCCAGAACCGCGCTTCAGAATGCGGCTTCGGTTGCAGGTCTGCTTCTGACCACCGAGGTCATGATCACCGAGATTCCGGAAGATGACAAAAAGATGCCCGCAATGCCGGGCGGCGGCATGGGCGATATGGGCGGCATGTACTAAAAACGACGCATAGTCCGGAGCTCTGCTTCAGACTTTTGGTTGAGAGTCAAGGATTTCCTGCGGGGCGGCCGATTCGGCCGCCCCGCAGGTCTTTTCAACCGTCCCGTCCGAATTACTTTTTTAAGAAGTACTCTGCTATCCTAATAAAATGATCAAAACACTGACGCATCTCGCTCTTGCAGGTCTGCTTTTTTTCGGTGTGTTTATCGGCTACCAGCTGTTTATGCCGACAAAGGATGATTCAGCAGAAGTTGAGGTGCAGATCTCTGAAGGAACTGCGTTTCGGGAGGCGGTTTCCATTCTTGCCAAAAACGGACTGATCAGAAGCGAGACGCTTTTCATCGTCATCGGCCGCGTCAGCGGCATCGACAAACGTATTCGTGCCGGTTTCTACGTTTTCAGCGGGCAGGTGACGCCGTACGATGTTCTTCTGAAATTGCGGCTCGGCAAGGTGCTTGAATATGAGGTTACCGTTGTCGAGGGCGACAGTCTGCTTGAAATCGGGAAGAAGCTGGCGGATGCAAAGCTGATGTCTCCGGATACATTCAAGGATCTGGCATATGGCAAGGCTTTTCTGAAGGAACTTGATATTGATTCCCGAAGCATCGAAGGATACCTCTACCCGCAGACATACCGATTCTCCAAGGGGGCAAAGCCGGCCTCCGTGCTGAAGGTCATGGTGCAGAAGCTGCGTGAGGAATTTTCCGAAGATCTCGAAAAGCGAGCGGCGCAGATAGGCTTGTCCGAAAATGAAGTGCTTACGCTCGCGTCGATTATCGAGAAAGAAGCGGTTGTGGACAATGAACGCACAATTATCTCAGCGGTGTACCACAACCGTCTCAGGAAGGGCATGCCGCTGCAGGCTGACCCGACCTCGATTTATGGCGTCAAGAGTTCACGCGAGCGCATCACCCGCAACGACCTTCGCCGCGAGACCGAGTATAATACCTATGTCATTCGGGGGCTGCCGCCCGGTCCTATTGCGTCACCAGGCATTAAATCGATAAAGGCGGCGCTCTATCCGGCAAAGGTTCCGTATATTTATTTTGTTGCGAAGAATGACAGTTCCCATTACTTCTCCAGAACGCTTGCTGAACATAATGCCGCAGTAGCCCGCGTTCGGGCAGGGAAGCAGGTGCAGCAGGAGCTGCCTGAGCTTGCGGCGGAGGCGGAAGAGCTGAAGGGCAGCGGCAAGGAGAACAGGAAAGAGAAATGATCATGCGCAAGGCGACACGGCAGATTATGGTGGGCGGTGTTCCGGTGGGCGGGTCGGCACCGGTTTCAGTGCAGTCGATGACCAAGACCGATACGCGGAATATTGCTGCTACAGTTGCGCAGATCAAGGAACTTGAATCGGCAGGCTGCGAAATCATCCGGCTTGCGGTACCGGACGATGATGCGGCAAAGGCGCTCGGCGCAATCAGACGGCGGGTCGGAATGCCGATGATTGCCGACATCCACTTTGACTACCGGCTCGCGCTGGAGGCAATACGGCAGGGCATCGACGGTCTGCGGCTGAATCCCGGAAACATCGGGGCTGAGTGGAAGGTCAAAGAGGTTGTCTCGGCGGCTAAAGAACGCAGTATCCCGATTCGTATCGGCGTAAACGCCGGGTCGCTTGAAAAACATCTCCTTGATAAATACGGCCATCCGAATCCCGAATCAATCGTCGAAAGCGCTGAGGGACACATCCGCATTCTGGAAGACCTCGGCTTCAGAGACATCAAGGTTTCGCTCAAGGCATCCAACGTCATGATGACGGTCAATGCCTACCGGCTCTTTTCATCGCGCCACGACTATCCGCTGCACATCGGCGTTACCGAAACCGGCCCGACATTCCCCGGCGCGGTCAAGAGTGCTGTCGGGTTGGGGATTCTTCTGGCGGAAGGCATCGGAGATACCATGCGCGTGTCACTGACCGCATCTCCGGAGGAGGAAGTGCGCACCGCATATGAAATACTCCGGGCTGTCGGCATTCGCAAGCGCGGCGCCGAGATTATCTCCTGTCCGACATGCGGTCGCTGCCAGGTCGATTTGCGACCTGTTGTCGAGGAGGTGGCTCGGGTTCTCCGCTCGGTCGACAAGCCCATCACTGTTGCGGTCATGGGGTGTGTGGTCAACGGACCCGGTGAGGCGCGTGAGGCTGACTTCGGCATCGCCGCAGGCAAAGGCATGGGGCTGCTGTTCAAAAAAGGCGAAGTGATAAGAAAAGTGCCTGAGGAACAGATGCTGGAGGTTTTGTTGGAGTTGATAAAAAAGGAGCAGTAGGTTCTGGCATATCTTATTGATAACAACCTATGACAACACTTGATTTCATCCGTGATATCCACATCTGCCAGCACAAAAACGGATACCGGTTTTCGGTAGATGCGCTGCTGGTTGACGCTTTTGTGACGATGCCCCGCGCCAAATGCATTGCCGATTTGTGCGCAGGCTCCGGCATTATCGGGCTTCTGCTTGCCAAGCGTTACACATCTGCCCATATCACTCTCGTTGAACTCCAGAAAGCGCTTGTCAAGCTTGCAGAAAAAAATGTGGCTCTGAACAGTCTGAGCGGGCAGGTTTCGGTTGTTCATGCAGATATCAGGGAGGTGGCGCGAGAGAGGCAGGCGGAAAATGATGAAGTTCAGACGTGGGAAGGTGCGGAATCTTCTGCTCTGACACAGGAAGCGCGTAGTGAAGAAACAACCCCGCATGCCGGCACCGCTGCAAATGAAAGCGGGGCATTGGATGGAAAAACTCTCGCGAAGACATGGTGGTCGTCAATAATGGCGAACCCCTGCTTTGACCTGGTTGTTGCCAACCCGCCTTTCCGTACGCTTAAGAGCGGCAAACTGAGCAATGGGGATGAAAAGGCGATAGCACGTCACGAGATTGCGCTCTCTCTGAACGATCTCGTTTGTGCCGCCACTCGCATGCTGCGCCACCACGGTCGTTTCTGCTTTATCCATCTGCCTGAGCGTCTTTCCGACATTTGCATTGCGCTCCGGCACAACGGGTGTGAAGCGAAGCGGATGCGCTTTGTTCATTCCAGCCTTGGTACGGAAGCGAAGATGGTGCTGGTCGAGGCAGTCAAGGGAGGCAAGCCGGGACTGGAAATTGAGAAGCCGCTTTTCCTGTATGATGACAAAGGAGAACGCACAGAGGAGCTTGCATCATTTTATGCCCGGGACTATCAGCCTGCCCGATTCTGACACCACCGCATTGTCCGCCGGGAAATCTTCCTGTTATGAGTCCGTTGCACGAACATTTTTTCAACCGAATAGATTTCCCAAATGAGAGGGGTGTTCAATAAGCCCGAACGCATCGAACCCGCGTCGGCTTGCC
>WSNO01000056.1 GCA_009773415.1 Nitrospirota bacterium
ATCTGCTCTTCCGTGAACCGCTTCTTCTTCATCTCGTCCGTCCCTGCAATGGGTCGGACTCTAATCGAAGCTGGAGGAACTTTTCAGGGGCAGGTCAAAACGCTTCAATCGGTCTAAGTATGTCTGAGGTGTATAGCCGCCTTTTTTCAAAAACGACCATGAAGTCAATGTCTGAATGAGCATCTATTGAACGTGGTAATATCGTGCCTCTGGTTGAAGATCCAAATTTGAATTTCGCTGTAAGGCCGTCGCCTCGATTTGTGAAGTAGCTATCCAGCCGACTTTCAAGCGTGGAAATTGAAGTTGCAATCGATGCCTTTTCGGCGTCGGAAAGGACGGCAGCGCTAGCTTTCGATTCTAAGTATGAAAGCGCAGACATTATCCCCTCATATCGACAGCGTGGGTTGCCTCGCCCGCCTCAACCCCCTTTTTCGCCTTGCGAAAGTCTCTATTCGAAAATTGAGGGCTCGCTTGATTGAGTTCGTTTCGTCGGGTCGTTAGAGCGTTCATTCCAGACATCGCAGCTGAGTCCTCAGCGGAATGTAGAAGTTCGATTTCGCGAAACACTCGAGCGTCGTTGCGCAGCGACAGGTACTGGTTGCCAGAATTCTTGTGGCCAGTCGCTCGCTCCGACGGCTTCAAGAATGTCATTAGAGCCGCGAGAACAGAAACAACCGCCGACATTGCTCCGGCGATCTCGGGATAGTCTTCAAAGAAGGCTGCGCTTGCGCCCGCGCTAAGGACAACGGAGGGAATTCCTAAAAGGTAATTGCAGAGTGACCAGCGATCACACGCATTGAAATGGGACTTTGCGGAGTGGATGCAGTCCTCTTCCATACGAAGGAGTTCTGTGTTGATCCGACGTGATAGTGATTCTGACACCGACATCAGAGCTCTTGCTACTTAGGTGGAAAAGCATTTGCTTCGGCGCACGGCAAGGCGTCGCCTTCACCGAGGTCGAAACTTTTGCTCTGTCCGAGAGATTATTCGCGGTAAAATGACTTGTGCCCCTCACGAACACCCCGTCGTCGCCCCGCAGGTCTCGCATTTCAGGCACGTGCCGTTGCGCACCAGCGTGAAGTTCGCGCATTCGGGACAGGCTTCGCCGACATAGCCTTTCATGCGCGCTTCGGCGCGTTTTTCGGCGACGCCGGTTACCGTCTTCGTCGGCTCGGTCCAGCCGAGCGTCGAGGTCGGATCG
>WSNO01000015.1 GCA_009773415.1 Nitrospirota bacterium
TCAGCGTCGTCTTGCCGTGGTCAACGTGGCCGATTGTCCCCACATTTACATGGGGCTTCGTACGCTCAAATTTTGCCTTCGCCATGTCTCCTCCTTATGTACTCCGTATCGGAAATTGAATCTTATTCGCCCTTGATTTTTGCTACAATGCCTTCCTGGATGTTCTTCGGCACCTCTTCATATGCAGCAAACTGCATTGTATAGGTTGCACGACCCTGCGTCTTGGAACGCAGATCCGTCGCATAGCCGAACATTTCAGAAAGCGGAACCATCGCGTTTATGATCTGGGCCTTGCCCCTTTTTTCCATGGACTGCACCTTGCCGCGACGGGAGTTCAGATCACCGATGACATCGCCCATATAATCTTCAGGGGTAACGACCTCAACGTTCATGACCGGCTCAAGCAACGCAATCCCTGCCTTTTTGGCACCATCCTTCAATGCCATCGAACCGGCTATCTTGAATGCCATTTCAGACGAGTCAACTTCATGGTAAGATCCATCGAATATAATTACTTTCAGGTCGACAACCGGATAGCCTGCGAGGACGCCGCCTTCCATGGCCTCCTTGACGCCCTTTTCAACGGCAGGAACATACTCTCGCGGAATGGACCCACCGACGATTTTGTTGACAAACTCAAAGCCAGCTCCACGCTCGCGCGGCTGGATTTCAAGCCATACATGCCCATACTGCCCGCGACCACCCGACTGCCGGACAAATTTGCCCTCAATCTTGGTCGCACCCTTAACCGCTTCTTTATATGCCACCTGCGGCTTGCCGACATTAGCTCCCACCTTGAATTCACGCAGGAGTCGGTCAACAATAATTTCAAGGTGAAGTTCACCCATCCCGGCAATAATCGTCTGGCCGGTCTCTTCATTAAACGAGACACGGAACGAAGGGTCTTCCTGTGCAAGCTTGCCAAGGGAAATTGAGAGCCTTTCCTGGTCGGCCTTGGTTTTCGGTTCGATTGCAACAGAAATAACAGGCTCTGGGAACTCCATTGCTTCAAGGACTACCGGGCTATTTTCATCACAAAGCGTATCGCCAGTGAGCGTGCTCTTCAATCCGACAACGGCAGCGATGTCTCCGGCGCGAACTTCCTTGATCTCTTCGCGCTTGTTCGCGTGCATCTGAAGAAGCCGGCCAACACGCTCCTTGGTGTCTTTGGTTGAGTTATAAGCATATGACCCGGCAGCAAGCACGCCGGAATAAACACGAATGAAGGTCAACTGACCGACAAACGGGTCGGTCATAATCTTGAACGCAAGGGCAGAAAAGGGCTCCTTGTCCGAAGCCTGACGCTCAACCTCAACCGTATCACGAGGCAACACGCCCTTGACCGGGGGAACATCAAGCGGGGACGGCAGATAATCAACAACAGCATCGAGCAGCAGTTGAACACCCTTGTTCTTGAATGCGGAACCCAAAACGACCGGCGTAATGGTCATCAATACCGTTCCCTTGCGGATTGCAGCCTTGATTTCGCTTTCAGAAATCTCCTCGCCACCGAGATACTTTTCCATGAGAGACTCATCGACATCGGCAATCGCCTCAATCATTTTGTCTCGATACTCCTTGGCCTGCGCCGCATACTCAGCCGGGATATCGCCCTCGACAAACTTTGCACCGAGCGTCTCATCATCAAAGAAATATGCCTTCATCTTGACGAGATCAATCGAGCCGCGGAACTGATCTTCCCTGCCGATAGGAATCTGAATCGAAACAGGCACAGCACCCAACTTCTCAACCATTGTCTCAACAGCCGCGAAGAAATCAGCGCCGACGCGGTCCATTTTGTTCATAAACGCGAGTCGCGGGACAGCGTACTTATTCGCCTGACGCCATACCGTTTCAGACTGAGGCTGGACCCCTGCAACAGCATCAAATGCCGCAACAGCACCATCAAGCACACGAAGGGATCGCTCAACCTCAATCGTAAAGTCCACGTGTCCCGGAGTATCAATAATATTGATCCGATGGCCGTTCCACGAACATGTTGTAGCAGCGGACGTTATGGTTATACCGCGCTCCTGTTCCTGCACCATCCAGTCCATAACAGCCGTGCCATCATGCACTTCACCGATTTTATAAGTGACCCCGGTGTAATACAAAATACGCTCGGTCGTCGTGGTCTTTCCGGCATCGATATGAGCCATGATGCCGATGTTTCTCGTCTTCTCTAATGGAAATCGTGACATGTGCGAAATTTACCTTCTATCTTTTAACTATCTTCTGAAAATAGTGCGCTGCAACTACCACCTGTAGTGCGCAAACGCCCGGTTGGCCTCGGCCATCTTGTGGGTGTCTTCTTTTTTCTTAATGGAACTGCCGGTGTTATTGTATGCATCAAGAAGCTCTGCGGCAAGACGCTCGCGCATCGTCTTTTCCTTGCGCGCACGGGAGTAACTGATAACCCAGCGAATTGCCAGAGCAACCTTTCTTTGAGGCCGAACCTCCACCGGAACCTGATACGTAGCACCACCGACCCGGCGGGGCTTGACTTCAACGAGCGGTTTCACATTTTCCATCGCCGCCTTAAAAACCTTGAGCGGATCCATGCCGGTCTTCTCCTTCATAATATCGAAGGCGCCATAGCAGATGCGCTCACCAGTCGACTTCTTGCCGTCTTCAAACAGAACGCTGATAAAACGGCTGACCAGTTTACTGTTGTACTTCGGATCCGGCAGAACTTCCCGTTTGATTGCTTCTCTTCTTCTTGCCATTGCTTAGACTCCGACCATTCTTATTTGGGACGCTTGGCACCGTACTTGGACCGACCCTGTCTCCGGTTGCCCACGCCTGCGCAATCGAGAGTTCCTCGAAGGATGTGATAGCGCACACCCGGAAGGTCCTTGACTCTGCCACCTCTGATTAATACTATGGAATGCTCCTGGAGGTTGTGACCAACGCCGGGAATATAGGCGGTTACCTCCATCGCGTTCGTGAGCCGCACCCTGGCAACCTTTCTCAAGGCCGAGTTTGGCTTCTTCGGTGTCGTTGTATACACTCTGACGCAAACACCACGACGCTGCGGACAGTTTTTCAGCGCCGGACTCTTGGTCTTGCGCTCGATTTTCTTCCGCCCCTGCTTCACCAACTGTGCGATTGTAGGCACGTTTCCTCCAAATACAATACAAAAGTGAATAGTTTTCCAATTCAGCGGAAAACCTGAAAATTATAGCAGAAATTTACTATTTAATCAAGCCTTTCAACGAGGTAGTCGTTTAGCAGGCTAATCTCCCAGAGGAAGTATAATGTAGCACGAAAAAAATAAAAAAAGAAAGCTAATTTTTTCAGCGCCTTCCCGCAAGCACGCTTGCCATGCACTTACGCAGCATGATAAGCTTCTTAAACCGCATCAGGTAAGGGCTCACGCAGAGATGACCGACATAAGGAGGGCGCTGTCATGCAGGAAACCGTTGAATGGCTCGGACACGACACTTTTAAAATATCAGGGTCAAAAATAATATTTACCGACCCTTACCAGATCGTAACTCCAGACGTTGCCGACATCATAGTTATCACTCATGATCATTATGACCACTGTTCTCCGGACGACATCGAAAAGCTCAGGGGCCCTCATACTGTCGTCGTCGCCACTTCAGACTGCGCCCCGCGGATTTCCGGAAGCATCAAGCCTCTTGCGCCGGGCGAGACATTGGTGCTCGATGGTGTTACCATTATTGCAGTATCTGCATATAATACGAACAAGCAGTTCCATCCAAGAGATCGCGGATGGGTCGGCTACATCATCAAAGTTGACGGCAGGTCAATATATTTCGCAGGCGACACTGATTATATTCCTGAAATGAACCAGCTGGGAACAATTGACATAGCGTTTCTGCCGGTCTCCGGAACCTATGTCATGACGTCCGATGAAGCTGCACAGGCGGCCCTCGCCATTCGACCAAAGCTGGCTATCCCCATGCACTTCGGCTCGATAGTAGGAACCAGAAATGACGCCGAGCATTTTGCGGAGCTTCTGAAAGGGACTGTCGAGGTAAGGATCCTCGAGCGCGGACACCCTTCTCGACTGTCTGTGACGAGCAATGGTTGACTCCAAACACTCAGTCGATATATTGAGTCTTCTGAAAAAACGCACGTCTTTTGTTTCAGGAGCCGAGATAGCAACCACACTCGGAATAACCCGCGCTGCGGTGTGGAAAAGAATCTCGCGGTTGCGTAAGGAAGGCTATAGCATTGAAGCCCTTCCCGCAAAGGGCTATCGACTCGCTGGCGTTCCTGAATTTTCCGTAAAAGAAGCCCTCAGTTCTTTGGGGCAACTCAAAACTTTTTCCGCAGATAATATCTTGTTTTACCCTGCACTGGCATCGACAAATGCGACTGCTGTGGAGATAGCCGGCACAGGGTGCCCGGATGGCACAGTAGTTGTTGCTGATGCTCAATCAGCAGGCAGGGGCAGAATGGCAAGAATCTGGAACTCTCCTCCCGGTGTCAACATATATATGAGCATCGTCCTGAGACCGGCCATTGCAGTGCGCGATGCTGCCGTTCTGACCCTGCTTACCGGAGTAGCGTGTGCCAAAGCTCTGCACCACTGCAGTGGAACTGAAATATCCCTGAAATGGCCCAATGACCTTCTCATCGGCAATCGCAAGGTTGGGGGCATTCTGACCGAACTTCGCGCTGACCCCGACCGCATTCAGTTTGCAGTCATCGGAATAGGCATAAACGTCAACTATCACAAGGAGCATATGCCTCGTGATATCAGCGAGATAGCTACTTCATTGGCTCATGAGAGCCGAATGCGCTTTTCGAGAACTGAAGTGTTTGCGACGGTCATTCTCCAAATGGACAAGTGGCTGAATATTTTTGAAAATCACGGGAAGAAACCCGTTCTTGATGAGTGGCTCACGCTTTCTTCTACAATAGGGAAAAAGGTGACTATCTCAACCCATCGAGGAACGTTGCACGGTCTGGCCGAAGCGCTTGACGATGAAGGTTTTTTGCTTGTTCGGGTTGACGATGGAAGTCTGCAGCACATTCATACCGGAGATGTAACCTATGTCTAGTGAAAAGTTTGACAAGCAGCTCCCGTTGCTGGCAGTCGATGTCGGCAACACCTCCATTGCTCTCGGCCTTTTTTTGAACCTGACAGATGCGAGGCTGCTCAAGACGGCAAAAATTGCGTCACATCCTGCCCTGCCTGCTTCCGAAATGAAGCAAAAATTTCACCGTTTCCTCGGCAGGCGCATTGCCCGAACGGGGGTATACATTGTCATCGGCTCGGTGGTGCCGCCGCTCGCAAAGAGACTCGCCGCAGCGACAAGTTCGGTTTCCCGTCTCACTCTTTCGGTCAACGCCCGTTGCGACTTTGGATTTCAACTTGCCGTTGATACCCCTGCGGCTCTGGGCGTAGACAGGATAGCGAATGCTGCCGCCGCATGGACACTGCGAAAACGCCCTGTTGCTGTTGCTGACTTCGGCTCTGCGACAACCGTCTCCATTATGGATGGAGAAGCCTTCCGGGGTGGCGCCATTCTTCCCGGAGTCGTCATGATGCGCGATGCGCTTAGCTACAGAACTGCCCGGCTTCCGTCGGCATCCCTGGAAGCTGACGTCAGTGCTGTTGCTACACATACCGATGCTGCGATTCGCAGCGGCATCGTCTTGGGAACTGCCGGGGCAGTGGAGAAATTAATATCCACTGCCGAGCGTGAACTCCGCCTCAAGCTGTCTCTTTTCGTTACAGGGGGGAATGCCTCTCTCGTGATTCCTTTTTTAAGCCGCAGACACGTGTTTGCTCCGGATTTGACCCTGCAGGGGTTTCGCATCATCTTCCTTCGCCGGCTTGATCTTTCGCTATAAACCGCTATACTTTAGTATGTGCCGATGGCACTGTAATCTGTTCTCGCGGAGGGTGCTTATGAAGATTGCGAAGATCCTGTTTCCCACAGATTTTTCCGAAGGTGCATTATATGCCTTCCCCTATGCGGTCGATCTGGCAAAAACGTATTCGGCAAAGCTCTATATGGTTCATATTCTCTATGATGTTGCTATGGCAACAGGACTTCATATCCCGCACACCTCGATGGACACCCTCTATAAGGAACTTGAAGCAAATGCCAAAAAAACTCTGGAGTCGTTTGCATATGAATTGCGCCAGGGCGTTGCTGACATTGAATTTGCAGTTCTGCGCGGCGTTCCGTATGAAGAGGCGTTGAACTATGCAGGAGCAAACGGAATTGACCTCATCGTCATAGGCACACACGGGCGCAAGGGACTCGACAGATTGCTGTTTGGTAGCACTGCGGAAAGAATTGTCAGAAATGCTGCATGTCCGGTGCTGACAGTCAGAAAACCTGATTAGGACACTGTCGTTATCATAAAGATTAGCCTTAAAATAGCCTGCCCACTCGTGCACATCTCATTCACTAACACATGGTGGGCAGAACTGTTTTTTCCTGATCGATGGAGTGTTCGATCGCGAACACTTTTTCGCGCACACATACCTTTCAGGTAAAATATAAGCGTTTTGAAGCGCGCACTCCTTTTTTCACTGATACTGCACCTGACGATTCTCTGCATCGTCTTTTTCCTGAAACCCGAGGATAAAGGGAAAGAGAAGCGTGCGCTTATTGCTGAAATCGTGACGCCGCAGAAAACACCTTCGCCTCCACCGCCTTCTGCGCCTGAAAAAGAGCGTCGGCCGGTCAGACCTGAGAAAAAACTCCGCATCCCGAGGACGGCAGAGCCTCCGAAACGGCTGAGCGAAGCTCCTGCAAAAAAGGCTCAACGCAAAACGCCCGAGGCCGGCCTGACGCAACAGAAAGCCCGACAGTCAGCGAGCGCTCAGAAGCAGGTCTCGCCCGCTCAGCAGGCTCCTTTCATCCCCTCTCGCGAGTATGCCGTCCCCCGTGAGCAAGGACAGGAGTCCGGGCGCTCCAAACTTTTTGATCAGGATGTCATTGCAAAAACGACGCAGAGGCGCGATGAGTCAAAGGAAGACACTACCCTCTCTTTCAATACCAAGGATTATAAATATTACGGATATATGCAGCGTTTGCGGGAAAAGATCGAGAATGTCTGGCGGTACCCTGCAGAAGCCGGAGCAAAAGGCATTTACGGTGATTTATACATCCGTTTTACTATATTAAAAAATGGAAGGCTCGGCGCGGTTGAACTTGTCAGAACTTCGGGGAATCGGGCTCTGGACAACGCTGCACTCAAGGCGCTCCGTGAGGCTGAGCCGTTCTGGGCATTGCCGGAGGACTGGGGACGAGACGGTCTTACCATTACAGGCCATTTTGTTTATACACTGAGAGGGTATTATATACGATAAAAGAAGAAGCCTGGAGGCATTCCTCCAGGCTTCTTCTTCAATATTGTTTAAGAAAACTTACCGGCGGACAATCCTGGGAGTAATGAACAGGAGCAGCTCTTCAGTATCGGTTCCGGTAGCATTGTTCTTAAAAAGCAATCCGAGAAGAGGAACCTTTGAAAGCCCCGGCACCGCTCTTTCAGATTCGGTTTCTTTTGTTTTCATTATTCCGCCAATCACAACTGTTTCGCCGTCCTTCATATACAGCTGTGTCGTCGCCTGCCGGGAGTTGATTGTCGGGTTGCCAAGGTTGTCTGTACGAGTAAAATCTGGCTCATCCTTGGTCACTTCAACCTTCATGTATATGGTATTGTCAGGGCTTATCTGCGGCGTGACCGTCAGCTTCAGGTTTGCGTCTTTGTAAACAGTAGTAAACGTTCCGTCCTGAGTCCGCGTGGTAACAGGAATCTGTGCGCCATGCTTGATAATAGCTTCTTTATTATCGACGGTCAGAATCTTGGGATTTGAAACAGTTCTCGCCTTCCCGTTTATCTCAAGAGCGGAGATTCGAGCCTCCAGCGCCATATAGCTCCGCAATATTCCGAACGAAATTGCTCCGGCAGGAGTCGTTGGAGTCGGCAAATTCACTGCCCTATAGATAATGTTTGCATCTGTAGTGCCCGATGCAACGCGTCGTCCTGTTGATGGATCAAACGCAAAACCGCCCGTAATGCCGCTGGCGTCCTGAGCACCTTTAATATATCCCTTCTGGTCGCCGCCCCAGGATGCTCCCCATTCAATGCCAAGCTCACGGGTAAAGTTCGAAGCGACCTCCACCATCCGTGCGTCGATAAGGACTTGAGCCGTCGGCTTGTCAAGCTGATCAATCAGTTTTTGCACTTCTGCAAGCGAAGTCGGGACATCTTTCACAATCAGAGAGCGCGTCCTGCTGTCTGCACTGATACTGCCCCTCGGCGAAAGGACCTTCCCTTTCTCAATAATCTCTTTCATTCCTATCGCCTCAGCAGCGCCTTCTTTCGCTTTCACGGTTTCGACGTTGGCATTATTTACACTGAATATTTTCGTAACCAAATCGTCAGCACGGCCGACTGCCTCTCTGGCATCCGTAACAGCTTTCTTTTCTTCCTGATAAGCTTTAGCGGTCAATACCCGGATTATATTGCCTTCCATGATTTTTTCGAGTGCAAACGTCTTCAGCACAATATCCAAAGCCTGATCCCACGGCGCATTCTTTAACTTCATGGTGATGCGCCCCTTGACTTCAGGATGAATTACCATGTTGTACCCGCTCACATCACCAAGAAGCCGTAAAATCGGGACAATATCCGCGTCCTGAAAGTCGAGAGAAATGGTCTTTTTCTTCAGAATGGGCGCTGATTCATCGTCGCCGGATTTTTTGGCCGCTTTTGATTTTATCCGCGCTTCTGCAGGCTTGATATCGACAACGAGTTCGTCATCAAGTATTATTGCCTGCGCATCGACGACTGCCGATGGGTCAACGACAAACCTGACCCGGTCGCGATCAATTTGATACTTCAGATCCCGAACCGGCGGAATCATCTTCACCGGCAAGACGGCCTTCATTGACGACACCGGAATGTCAATAATCAGTTTGCCGTCAACCTCATACACTGAAGGAGTCTTTACCCTTCCGTCGGTTTTGAAAATCAGATCAACTCCCTGTTCCGTCTTCTCAAGCAGCACATCCGTAATCTCACGGGCAGACGCTGTCATGGACTGGAAGTCAGCCGCCTTAGCCGCAGTTTGCGACGCCGGGATTGCAGCTCCTTCAGCAGTCTTTTGTTGCACCTGAGCAGTTTCCAGAAATACAATTTCAAGGCCTGCCCCTTTTTCTTCTATTTTTGCCCGGGCAGGTGCTGACAGAAGAAATGTCAACAGAGTGGAAACTCGCGGAGCCTGCATTTGGCTGGCTGTAATCTCAGCTACAATGGATGACTGAGGCCGGATTGGTGTATTGAACCGTCCGGCCGCAACTCCCTCCAGCTCAAGAATCAACTTAAAAGGATCAGCCGTTGCTACCACAGAATGCTTCATCGATCCCGCAGAGCTTAATTGAACCGTATTGCCGCTGACGTCAATAGCGGTCAATTGTGAACCGCTGCCGGTGGCAATAGCAGCTTCAGCGATAATTGCCGGCACTGAACAGGCACAAACCATAAAGAGTCCGAGCAGGAGCCAAGTCAGCATCCGTGCCCGACCAACCCCTGGACGACAGGACTGCTTTCGCGTAATGAATGCCGATACCCTCATTGCTCATCCCCCCTGCGGAGTTTTAGTATGGTGTCTTTTGCAGTAAGAACACCTTTATAGTTTTTGACCATTTCCCGAATGATCAGAGAATCCTGCGTAATTTTCACAACCTTTCCTCCATAGAGCCCCACCTTCGTACCTTGGCGGACTGTGTAAGACTTGCCGTCGGGAAGCGTAATAGCGGCGTATGGACCGGAACCATCACTCACCACTGCAATCACCTGAAATTCCCCAGCATCAAAGACTTCAAGCGAGCCAATCCCCTGCTTTCTCAAGGTATCTGCTTTGAGCGTCAGAGAAACAAAAGGATCCCTCTTCAGACCGGCAGTATAGGGAACTCCCTGTGAAGACTGTTCCAGAATAGGAACTCTGGCGGCGTCTTGCGGCTTGACCGGCACCGGCTGATTGAGAGCCTGCGGAGGCTGTTTCGGAGCCGAACCCGAAGTGCGCGAAGGGTCTTCACACCCAACAACGAAAAACGCACCCACCACTGCCGCCGCGCAAAAAAAGATTGTATTGAGTCCACGTAATATTTTCATTTTTTCTTCGCGGCCTCCTTTTGAGCAGCTTCTTGCAAGGCCTTCCGCTCTGCCTCAGGGATGATTGAGTAGGTAAGTGCGGAGAAAGTCACATTAAGGTCGCCCGCCCCTTTGCTTTGCGTCGCAGACTTGACACTGATATTCGACAAGTTCACGATTCGCCCCAGCCTCGTAACCTCGGCAAAAAATTTCCCAAAGTTATGATACGTGCCCGCCATTGCAACATCCACTGGTATTTCATACACTTCATTGCTGGGATGAACCACCCTGGTTCCCGGTTTCCATAGATTGATAACCAGTCCGGACTCGATGCCCTTTTCAGAAACATGCCGAAGCAGCGTTGAGACTTCTTTTTCTTCCGGCAGCTGCAATTGCAACTCCTTGTAACGTTCCGTCAACCGCGCATGTTCAGCTACCAGGGCATCGAAACTGGCCGCCTTCAGATTTGCCGTAGCAATATCCTTCTCCTGCTGCGCAATCTCTTGCGACAGCTGCTCCTTCTGTTCAAGCAGGGGAAGTAAAAAAATCACCAGCGCAAGAGAGATAATAAGCACCCCGGGCAGGAACAGCAACAGATACCGTTTAACGGGGGAAAGAGCCTCGTAATCAATGTTTGGGAGAGTCAAATTTAATTTCATTCTCTACAGACCCCGCTATATCCTGAAATTGCATCTCAATTTAAATTTATAAACGGGCATTTTATCCTGAGTAGCCCGACTGGATTCTTCAAGATAAACATCTGTTATTATTGGCGACCTCTTCAGTCCATCGACAAAGGAAACGAGATTTTCATTCGTAAAGGAAAACCCTTCCGCACTAACCGTATCGTCCTTATAGCTCAGAGATGTCAGCCAGACCCCTTCCGCCGACGTCAGAATTGAACTGACTTCATCGAGCAATTTGACAGGGGCTGCCTGTTTTTTGCGCAAGCCATCAACCAGGTTGACTCTTTGCTCGACTTCCTTGTTCATTTTTTCATATCGATGGACTTCGGTTATCGTCTGCTTCAGCTGAGCAATTTGTTTCTTGTTTGCCTCGCTCTGATCCTTCAGCGATGAAACATGCCAGGACATGCCGAACACTGCCGCCGCTGCCAAAGCCAATACGATGCCGGTTACCAGTCCGAGCGTAACTAAAAACTTCGGCGTCGCTTTTTTCTGCGTTTTCTGCTCTTTCTTTTTTTCAAGAAGATTAATCTTGATCATGCGCTACTCTCCGATCCGGCGCAACGCCAGTCCGACAGCAACTACCGCCAGCGGTGCGAGGCTCCTGACCGTCGGATCGACCTTGTCGGTCACCATGATTTTCTTGAATGGATCAAGCACCTCGACATCAAGGCCGAGGCGTTCCGCCATCATTTCTGGAAAGCCCTTCATCAGAGCAGCGCCACCGCTCAGGAAAATGCGCTGAATGCCCTCATCGTTCACGCTGCTGCGGAAATACTCAAACGATCGATATATTTCAGCGTAGATTTCATCAGAAGCGCTGTTCAGAACGGACTCAGCAGATTCCGGAGAAATTCCGGAGACGCTTTCTCCCCGCTTCAGCCGCTCGGCATCATCGCGCGTTACCTTGAGCATACGCTCAAGAGCTTCTGCATGGAAGTTAATGCCTGAAGCACTGTCGCGGGTGAATACCGGCAATCCGTTCTGAATAATGTTAATGCTCGCCTTGCTCGCGCCGATGTTGACGAGTGCAACACTGCGCAGTTCCTGAAAGTCATAATTGGCTTCAAAAACATTGCTGACAGCAAAAGGGTCAACATCAACCACGGCCGGCGAGAGCCCCGCCTCTTCAAGAACAGTCAGGTATTCATTAATGAGGCTTTTTTTAACAGCCACCAGAATAACATCCATCTGGCCGTGTTCGTGAGCCGATGGTCCAAGTATCTGAAAGTCGATATTGACGTCGTTAATGTCAAAAGGAATATACTGCTCTGCTTCAAATTTGATGCTCAAGGCAAGGTCATCCTGAGACATTTGCGGAATCGTAATTCGCTTGATAATTACTGAAGAGTGTCCTGACAGGCCTATTGCGACATCTGCATTCTTCAGATTCGCACGAGCCGCCAACTCGCGCAATGCTCCAATAAGAGCCGGTTTATCAACAATAGCTCCTTCGCTGATGACTTCCCTTCGCAGCGGCATTGACTGAAAAAAAACAAGCTCGTGAGGCAGCCGGGATATATTTACCTGGGCAACCTTGAGGAAGCTTGATCCGATATCCAGCCCAACCAGAACATCTTCTTTTTTCTTTCGAAAAAACATAGCCCTCTTCTCGCTTTTTTTTCGGTTATTGATCCGCCAAATAAAAGAGCAACTCTTGTGCCAAGCTGCCCCCATCCCACAATCCGGTCTTTTTGTCCATTTTTTTGACGGTTCGTTCTCATTCTTCCCATGAACCCGTCACTCTGTTGACACTCTGCGCCCGCTTCTGTTTTCTGTCTTTTCCGGCAGCGAGCTTTATAAGTCCTCATGAAACAATGATATACAAACAGCAAGCATATTTGTAACAGAAATCACGCCACTTGTCAAGGGGTTGCGATTTCAACGCCGCTGCAGAATGCCTACGCCGGAGCATCGACTTTCAGAAACAGCTCCCGCAGCTGCTTCTGCTCGACAAACGACGGGGCTCCGCTCATGAGGCAGATCGCTTTCTGGGTTTTCGGAAATGCAATCACGTCACGGATTGATGACGCACCCACCATGAGCATTGCAATGCGGTCCAGCCCGAGAGCAATGCCTCCGTGCGGCGGTGCTCCGAAATTGAGCGCATCAAGCAGAAACCCGAACTTGACCGCAGCATGTTCATCCGATATGCCCAAAGCAGCAAACATGCGTCTCTGCAGATCTTTTCTGTGAATTCTCACGCTTCCGCCGCCGATTTCATAGCCGTTCAGCACAACGTCGTAAGCCTTGGCCTTAAAACCACTGAAGAGAGCACTGTGCTTTTGAGCAAAGCGATCGTCCAGCACATCGCTCTCCGGGATCTGCATGAGCTGCTGAATGTCAGGATCGCACGGTGACGTAAATGGATGATGCATGGCAACAAAACGACCTTCTTCAGCATCCCAGTCGAGCAGCGGGAAATCATAGACCCATACAAACCGGTAGCCGGGCTGAATCAGGCCAAGCCTCTTCCCGAGCTCAAGCCGGAGCCGGCTCAAAACATCGTTGACGACCCGTTCACCGTCAGCCACGAAGAGAATCATGTCTCCCTCCTCAGCCCCCACCTTCTGAGCCATCCTGCGGAGCGTTTCTTCCGGGAAAAACTTGGCAATCGGTGACTCAAAACCGTCCCTGACTTTTATCCATGCGAGTCCTTTTGCTCCATAGGATTGCGCTTCAACCGTCAGCAGATCGATTTCCTTGCGGGATATCCCTGCCATTCCCGGCGCACGCAACGCCTTTATCCTGCCGCCGCCTGCAATGACGTCAAGAAAGACCTTGAATGAACTCTGCTGTGCAAGCTCTGCCATATCAGCAAGTTCAAGCCCGAAGCGAAGATCCGGCTTGTCATTTCCGTACCGCTCCATTGCATCGGCATACGACAGACGCGTAAATGGAGTGGCCACCTCCACGGAAAGAATATCCCTGAAAATCCGTTGAATCATTCCTTCCGTGATATTCATAACGTCATCCGGCTGCACAAAAGACATCTCAATATCAATCTGGGTAAACTCCGGCTGGCGATCTGCCCGAAGGTCCTCATCCCGAAAGCATTTCACAATCTGGAAATACCGCTCCATTCCGGCCACCATCAATATCTGCTTGAACAGCTGCGGCGATTGCGGAAGAGCAAAAAACTGACCGGGGTTCACGCGGCTCGGCACTAGGTAGTCTCGAGCTCCTTCGGGGGTAGACTTCGTCAGCATCGGTGTTTCAACCTCAAGAAACCCGAGCGCATCAAAGTAGTCTCGCACAACTTTTGCAGTCTTATGGCGGAGGATCAGGTTCTGCTGCATCTCCGGCCGGCGCAGATCAAGATAGCGATACTTCAGGCGCAGCTGCTCAGAGGCTTCAGCAGCATCCTCCATCGGAAAGGGCAGAGGAGCGGACTCATTCAGAACTTCAATGTCATCAGCATAAAGCTCGACGGCTCCTGTCGGCAAGTTCTGATTCTCCGTGCCTTCGGGGCGCTTGCGCACCTCTCCGGAAACCGATATCACATATTCGCTGCGGAGAGCATGCGCAGCCTCGTGCGTTGCAACAGCAACCTCTGGGCTGAAGACGATCTGCACGAGACCGCTGCGGTCCCGCAAGTCAATGAAAATTAGCCCACCGTGATCACGACGACGGAACACCCAGCCCGAAAGCACCACCCGTTCGCCGACATCTGCATCTCGCACTTCACCGCAATATTTTGTCCGCTGCATAGTCCCTCCGCAAAATATATACTTACTGTCTTCTCACACGTGAAATAGTGTCTGCACTTCTTCCTTAGTCAGTTCCCGATACTGACCGGGCTTCAATGCACCAACTCCGAAACTGCCGATGGCGACGCGCTTGAGTCGAAGCACCGGGTGACCGACCTTTTCGAACATGCGCCTCACCTGACGGTTTTTGCCTTCATGAATCGTGATCTGGATCCAGCAGTTGCTCTTCGTTGTGCGTATTCTGCGCGTTCTCGCCGGAGCGGTCATGCCGTCTTCGAGGCGCACTCCCTCACGCAGCAGGGCAAGGTCGTCATCAGCAATCTCTCCCTTCACTTTTGCCGCGTATGTCTTCGGCATTTCGTGAGAGGGATGCAGCACGGCATTTGCAAAGTCGCCGTCATTCGTCACAAACAAAAGCCCTTCCGAATCGAAGTCAAGACGTCCGACGGGAAATACCCTCATATGCGTTCCGGCAAAATAATCCTTGACTGTCGGACGTCCTGCGGGATCCACAAGCGACGTAACAACCCCCCTGGGCTTGTAGAACAGATAGTAAACTTTCGGCTCCCTGCGCGTTAACAGCTTCCCGTCGACCTTGACATGGTCGCGCAGAGGATCCGCTTTCATCCCCAGACAAGCCGGCTGACCGTTTACCGTCACCCTGCCTGCCAGGATCAGCTCCTCGGCCGCTCGCCTTGATGCAATGCCAGCCTGTGCAACAATCTTTTGAATACGCTCTTTCATACCCCTGCTTTCAGAAAAAAGTGCGTCGCGGCAGGGACACCCCCCTGGTTCGCGACGCATCAGTCGTCAACGACAAAGTGATTGTTAATCCATGGTAATGTCGATATAGGCGCGTTCACGCAGCCCGCGCCGCCAGTTCTTGTACGCCCGGGCAAAACGGTCTTCTATAACTTTCTGCCTGACCAGTTCGCGAAACTCCGCTTCACTCTTGAAGAGACGCGTTTCGTTCAGCCGCACAATATGCACTCCTGTTTCACTGCCGAACGGCTGACTGATTTCACCATCGCGCATCTTTGCGATCGCTTCCAGAAACTCTCTGGACAGATGATCCTTTTTTACGAAGCCGAGATCTCCACCGCTCTGGGCCGACGGGTCTTCAGAGTGCTTGCGCGCCGCAAGTGGAAACGGCATGCCCGATCCCAGATCGGCATAAATGGCTTTCAGCTTTTCATCCATATTCTGCTGGCTTTCCTTCGGCGACAGATATATCTGACTGATACTGTACCCTTCATTTGCCATGGAATACTCCGGATACGCGGCAAGGAAATTCCTGATGTCGGATTCTGACACCACAATTTTTGAACGAACTTCCACATCGACAAGACGGCTGATGGTAATCTGCTCAGCCAGCTTTTTGCGATACTCCTGAATCGTAAAGCCTTCTTTCCGGATATTCGCTTCAAAGTCCTGCTGGCTCATTTTATATTTGTCCCTGATAGACTGCATCGTGCTGTTTACTTCTTCTTCGCCAGCCCCAAAGCCGAGGCGGGCAGCCTCCTGCAATTGCAAACGCTGTTCTATCAGTGCTTCAAGATGCCTCGGTTCATTTTGCCTGAAATGTTCGCGCCGCTCCTTGTCAGGCATGCGTTTCAACGCATCAGTAGCCTCAAATTCCATCGCTTTGTAAAGATCGCTCCAGGTGACAACCTCTTTATTCACGATTGCCACTACTTTATCGAGCAGAATTGCCGCGTCTGCCGCTACCGCATTCGCCAGAAGCATCGCAAACGCAAAACTTACCGCATATCGCTTCATCCCTCACTCCTCCTTAAAAAGTGCGTTGTCAAAAAAACGCTAACAGATTCTGGGCAGCTGTTCTCCGGCCAGCATGTCAACAATGCGGGTGCCGCCGGCATTTGTCCTGAGCAGCACCATTCCGCGCGACCGCTCATCAGCTGTCAGCACATCCCCAATCCGCGCGGCCTGAGATCCAAGGGGATGCGCCTTCATAAGGGCAAGCACGGCATCGGCAGCATCAGACGAAACAATGGCAATCAGTATGCCTTCGTTTGCTACATAAAGAGGATCGAGCCCCAGCAGCTCGCATGCTCCCTGAACGCCGCCGAGAATCGGCAATGCCGACTCCGAAAGGGACAGACAATGACCCGCCTCACCTGCAATTTCCTTCAACGTCGTTGCAACTCCGCCCCGGGTCGGATCGCGCATCATGCGGACGTCTCCCGCATGAGCAGCTAGCAGTTCCGCAACCAGACCACTGAGCGCAGCCGTATCGCTCACGACCGGGGGCTCGAAGCTCAGTCCGTTTCGTTCCGACATAACCGCGATACCGTGATTGCCGATATAGCCGCTCACCAGAATTGCATCGCCGGGACACACCGAACGTGCGCTGAGCGAGATGCCGGCTGCTACAGTGCCGATACCGGCAGTGTTGATAAAGATGCCGTCGCCTTTTCCCTTATCGACAACCTTGGTGTCACCGGCAACAATTCTTACTCCGGCGCGTTCGGCGGCGGCAGCCATTGATGAAAGAACCCTCTGAAACGATGCCGCCGGGAACCCTTCTTCGATAATCATGCCGACTGAAAGCCATAGTGGGCGAGCTCCAACCATCGCAAGGTCGTTGATCGTTCCGTTTACTGCCAGTTCACCAATGTCGCCTCCCGGGAAAAAAATTGGTGAGACGACATATGAATCGGTCGTAAACGCAAGCCTGCTTCCGGAAGCGTCCGTGTGTTCAAGGACCGCCGCATCACCAAGCTCGCGAATGTGAAATGCGGGGGCTATTGTTTCACTGATCAGCCGGTGCATTAATTTTCCACCGCTGCCGTGTCCAAGCAGTATTTTTTCCATGTCAAGGCTCCCGATAAGGATGAACAAGCACCGACGCAGACCGCTGACCAGCCTGAACAGGACCGACCGCTTCCACCGCATATGCGGCAGGAGCGCCGTCAGGATTCCTGTCAAGAAATGCTGGAATTGCGGTTTCCCCGATTGCCAGAAATTCCTTTTGATTATTCAGTTTGCGGTAAACCCGATACGTCTTCACCCAGCGTTCAGGCCGTTCGCCCCAGATAAGCTGAACTCCCTGCTCTGCTGCAATTCCCCTGAGTTCAACAACTCGGCCGGGAATATACAACGACGGCGCCACAGCATACTCTTCCGATGGGAATCCCTCGTCCAGCACATCGGTTGCGTATAAGGCCCGCACACAGTAATAGACAGTGGCGGTCGGGTTTGCGCCGTCCCGAAAAACGGGAGAGTCCGCTGGCTTTGCAGCAGCGAGCACTTCACCGCAGGTTCCGCGCATCGTGGTTTTATAGATGTTATACCGGATGCCTGAACCGACTGATTTCCAGCGGAGCTCCACGCCTTCGTCGGACGCCTTCGCTTCCAGGCCGGGCGGGCGGGCAGGAAGCGGTCTCGGCTCAACGCGAATTGGAGCCGCCACGTCGCTGAGCCTGTCTTTTCTGCTTACCGCAAGCACACGATACTGGTAAACCGCGCCGGGAGCAAACGACGCATCGGCATAGTTCCTTGTATCTGCCGGAAGAACGGCAAGTCTGCGGAACGGTTGCCCGGCGTCTGCGCGCTCAACCACAAAACCCTTAATAAAGTATTTCTCGCCCCCGGGATATGACCAGAAAAGCGTGAGCGCCCCCGCCCGGTGGACTGCCCGCAGGTTGTCCACCGCATCCGGCTTCTCATACGACGACATGCTCAACGACCCCTTCGCTCCGCATGCCGTCACGAATAGCAGGATTGCGGCGGGAAGCAGCAAACCGCCGATTCGGCAGAAAAGATGTCCCATCAGCGTATTTTCCTGAAACGCTTTATCTGTTCCTTCACCATGGCCGGGGCAGTACCCCCAAACGAGTTGCGGGCATTCACTGATTCCCTCGCTGACAGAACGGAATAAATGTCCTTGCTGATCTCCGGAGCGAAGCGCTTGAATTCATCAAGCGTTATCTCTGCAAGCTTCTTGTCGCCCTCAATGCAGAACCGCACCATCTTGCCGGTAACCTCATGCGCCGTGCGGAACGGCACCCCCTTGCGCACAAGATACTCCGCGACATCAGTTGCGGTCGAAAAGGACGCATCGGCTGTCGAGAGCAGGCGTTCCTTCTTCCAGATGATGCGCGGCACCATATCGGCAAGAATCGTCAGCGTGCGCGTCAGCACATCAACTGCCTGGAAGACCGGCTCCTTGTCATGCTGCATGTCCCGATTGTAGGCAAGCGGCAGCCCTTTCATGAGAGTGAGCAGATTCATGAGATCGCCGTAGATCTTGCCGGCACTGCCGCGCATCAGCTCTGCAACATCGGGGTTTTTTTTCTGCGGCATAATGCTCGAGCCGGTGGTAAAGGCATCCGGCAGCTCAACAAATGCGAATTCCTCAGAGGACCAGAGGATGAGATCTTCTGACAACCGTGAAATATGCATGATGCAGATCGCCGCACAAGAGACAAATTCAATTGCAAAATCGCGATCGGAAACAGAGTCCATGCTGTTTTCCGAAACCGCGTCAAAACCGAGCAGCTTGGCAACGTAACCGCGATCGATCGGCAGCGAGGTTCCCGCAAGAGCACACGAACCGAGCGGCAGTATATTAATGCGTTTCAGCCCGTCCTGAAAGCGCTGACGGTCACGCTCAAACATATGTGCATATGCCATGAGATGGTGAGCGAGCAAAACCGGCTGGGCCCGCTGCAGATGGGTAAATCCCGGCATGATGACATCAATGTTTTTCTCTGCGGTATCGGCAAGCCCCGATGTCAATGCACCCAAAAGATCGTTAATGGCGTGCGTTTCAGCCCGAAGATACAAGCGCAGGTCGAGCGCGACCTGATCATTTCGCGACCGCGCGGTATGCAACCGGCCGCCGATATGACCAATCTTCTTTATCAGCTCCATCTCGATATTCATATGAATGTCTTCGAGTTCCGTACGGAAGTGAATGTCCCCGCGCTCGATTTCCCGGGCGATCTCCTGCAGGCCGGCAACGATCTTCTCAGCGTCATTTTTCGGGATAATGCCCTGTTTTGCGAGCATCTTCGCATGCGCAATGCTGCCGTCGATATCATGACGCCAGAGCCGGCGGTCGAACGATATCGACTCGGTAAACGCCTCGACTGCCTTTGATGTCTGTTCGGTAAACCGTCCTGCCCAGGGTTTTTTCACTGACTTACTTATGGTGTTCCTCTTCTTTCTGCGCCTGACGCTCAGTAATCAGCTTCTGCGCAACATGCCCCGGAGTTTCTTCATAATGCGAGAACTCCATTGAGTAGAGCCCGCGACCTGATGTAATGCTCTGCAATTGATTTGCATACGTCAGCATCTCGGCCATCGGAACCTGCGCGACGACCTTCTGATTGCCTCCCGCCTGCGGATCGACTCCGGAAACCTTGCCGCGGCGCGAGTTCAGATCGCCGATGACCGCGCCGAGCACATCGTCGGGAATCACTATTTCCGCTTTCATGATCGGCTCCAGAATGGTCGGTTTTGCCTCCATAAAGGCCTTTTTCAGGGCCATCGAGCCGGCAATCTTGAACGCCATTTCCGATGAATCGACCGAATGGTAGGACCCGTCATACAGCGTCACCTTCATGTCGACAATCGGGTAGCCTGCAAGAATGCCTTCCTTCATCGTCTCATGCACGCCTTTTTCGACCGCCGGCCGATACTGCTGCGGGATGACGCCGCCGACTATCTTGTCGAAAAACTCGTACCCGCCTCCGCGCGGAAGAGGAGCGATTTCAATCCAGCAGTCGCCGAACTGTCCGCGTCCGCCGGATTGTTTCTTGTACCGGCCCTGCGTCTTGACCGCCGCTTTAATCGTCTCACGGTAGGGAATCTTTGGGGTCTTCATCTGCACCTCAACACCAAATTTCCGTTTCAGTCGCTCAAGTGCAACTTCCAGATGGACCTGCCCCATACCCGAGAAAATCATTTCCTTGGACTCCTCGTCGCGGACAAACCGGAGCGTCGGGTCTTCTTCGAGAATTCTGTGCAGGCCCGTGCTCACCTTGTCTTCGTCCCCCTTCGTCTTTGGAGCAATGGCATAAGAAATTATGGGTTCTGCATACTTGACGCGATCCAGCATTATCGGGTGGTGCTCTTCGCATAGCGAGTCCCCGACGTTTGTTTCCTTGAGCTTCACAACCGCCGCAATCTCGCCGGGGCCGACCGCCGCCACAGGAACATGTTTTTTGCCCTGGAGGTAGAAGACCTGCCCGACGCGCTCCTTGGCGCCGCTGTTCGCATTCAGAACAGTTGAATCGGCTTTCAGCACACCTGCGTAAACCCGGAAAATAGACATTTTGCCGGCAAACGGATCTGCAATCGTCTTGAAAACATACGCAGTAAGCGGGTCGGTCTGCAGCGGCTTGCGGGTAACGTCCTTACGCTCCTTCGGATGCTCGCCGCGAATCGGCGATATGCGGCTCATCTCCTCCGGATTCGGCAGGCAGAGGAGGATGACATCGAGCAGCTGCTGAACCCCTATATTGAGCGATGCTGCCCCGCACACTACGGGGATGAACCGGCGCGTAAGAGACGCTTCTTTCAGACCCCTGACGATTTCATCAGATGTCAGGTCTGTTCCTTCCAGATACTTCTCAAGCAGGGCATCGTCGGCTTCAGCGATTTTCTCGACCAGCTTCCTGCGATACTCCTCTGCAGACTCTTTCAGGTCGGCCGGAACCTCAGCCTCGACCGTCTTGCCGCCTTGCATTATATATGCCTTCATTCTGACAACGTCGATGACCCCTTTGAAAGAATTCCCTTCGCCGATTGGAATATTGAGCGGCACTGCCTCCTGATCAAACGATTTCTGAAGCTCGCTTAACGCATTCGCAAAGTCGGCAGACTCCTTGTCGAGTTTGTTGACAAAAACAACGCGCGGAACTTCAAATTCGCACGCATACTTCCATATCTTTTCAGTCTCTGCCTTGACGCCGGACAGTGCACTGACAATAACGACTGCACCGTCTGCAACGCGGAGACAGCCGCGGGTGTCTTCGATAAAATTGATGAAGCCGGGCGTGTCGATAAGGTTGATGCGCGTTCCCTGATAGTCGCAATATGCGACGGCAGACGTAACGCTGATCTTGCGGTCAATCTCCTCAGGCTCATAGTCGGTCGTGGTATTTCCCGCCTCAATGGTGCCGATGCGATCAAGTGCTCCGGCATTGAACAGAAGGGCTTCCGTGAGTGAGGTCTTTCCTGCGCCGCTATGTGCAATGATTGCTACGTTTCTGATGTGGCTGACATCGAATTTCGACATGTCCTCTCCTCCTCAGTAGTATCGCAACGGGGCGGCAGAACCGCACCCGCTTGTGTTTCATCAGATTGGCAGATTCTGCCGCGACCCCAGCACTTCAACCACAATCGGTGTCGTCTGCCGTTTTTTTTCAAATCGCCTCATGAAGAAACGCACGACAAGAAACGACAACACAAAAAACAGTATTCCCGCTATGCCCGACACTGAATCCGGATCAAAACCCGGCAAAAAACGGCTCAGATACTCCTTCCCGACAACAGCGCCGACAACGAGCGCAACGGCTGGAATACCGTAAAAAATCAGCGATCCCTTTAGGTAGGTATAGGCAGCAAATACTATTTTCACCCGATCGCCGATTTTAGCATCAGCCTGATTAATCGCTTCCAGCTCTGCGCCGCCGTCGCCCTCCTTGCAGGAACCGCCTGCAGAACAGCTGTCGCAGGCACTCTGCTTCTGCACCGAGACGATCGCCTTGTCTCCGCGAATGTCTTTGACAATGCCGGTTTCTTCCATGCGTGCTTACTGCTTGCCCTTGGAAAGCTTGTATTCGATGCTGTCGACAATCGCCTGCCACGAGGCCTCGATGATGTTTTCCGAAACACCGACCGTGCCCCAGCTCCGCTCGTCATCGCCTGACTCGACCAGAACCCGAACCTTTGCCGATGTGCCCTTGCCCGCACCAAGAACGCGAACTTTGTAGTCCTGCAGGCGCATCTTCTTCAGCTCCGGATAGAATTTGTCAAGCGCCTTACGGAGCGCATTGTCGAGCGCATTGACCGGACCCGCGCCTGTGGCAGCGGTATGCTCGACATTCTTGCCGACCCGGACCATTATCGTCGCTTCGCTTATCGGTTCCTCTTTCTCATTTCTCTTTTCGATGATGACGCGGAATCCGATAAGATCGAAAAAGCGTCGGTGCAGCCCGATCTGTTTGCGGAGCAGCAGCTCAAACGACGCCTCGGCGCCTTCAAACTGGAAGCCCTGATGTTCAAGCTCCTTCAGATCCTCAATGATGCGCGTCAATTCGGGCGAGTTCGGCTCCAGATTCAGTTTGAATTCCTGGGCCTTCCGCATCACATTGCTCCGTCCCGCAAGGTCGGATATCAGCACCCGCTGGGAATTTCCGACCAGTTCGGGGCGCATGTGCTCATATGTCTCCGGCCGCTTCAGAATTGCGCTTACATGAATGCCTCCCTTGTGCGCAAAAGCGCTGTCTCCGGTATACGGCTGCCGCTTGAAGTGGCGAAGATTTCCGATCTCGTTGACATAGCGCGAAAGCTCACGGAGCGTCCGGAGTTTTTCGTCGGAAACGCAGTGATAACCAAGCTTCACCTGCAGGTTCGGGATAATTGAGCAGAGATTTGCATTGCCGCACCGCTCACCGAATCCGTTTATGGTACCTTGCACCTGGGACGCTCCGGCCTCAGCCGCCACCAGCGAGTTTGCAACGGCACATTCCGAATCATTGTGCGCATGAATGCCGAACGGAGCGGTTATCTTTTTCTTCACTTTTTCGACGATCGCTGCCACCTCCGTCGGCAGAGTGCCGCCGTTTGTATCGCAAAGGACAAGGCAATCTGCACCCGCCTGCTGAGCGGCAAGAAGGCATTTGACCGCAAACTCAGGGTTATCCTTATACCCGTTAAAAAAGTGCTCGGCATCAAAAAAGACCTTTTCCGCACGCTTCTTCAGAAAGGCAACGGAATTGGCAATAATCTCCAGGTTTGCCTCGAGCGAGATATTGAGCGCTTCGGTCACATGGAAGTCCCACGTTTTGCCGAAGATCGTAAAAACAGGGGTCCGGGAATCCAAGAGCGCCTTCAGGTTCGGATCGTCTTCCGCCTTGTGCTTTGGATTGTGAGTGCTGCCGAATGCCGCTATTTTTGCGTTGGCAAAGTTCAGCTTGCGGGCCTTCCTGAAGAATTCTGCGTCCTTCGGGTTGGATCCCGGCCAGCCTCCTTCAATATAGTGAACCCCGAATTCATCAAGCCGCTCGGCGATGCGCAGCTTGTCCTCCACCGAAAAGGAGATGTCTTCTGCCTGGGAGCCGTCCCGAAGCGTCGTGTCGTAAATTTCGATTGTGCGCGATTTTTTCATTTCTGAACCGCTCCCTCAAGGCCGAAGACCTCGTGTAGCGCACGCACCGCGAGCTCCATATACTTGAGCTCAATAAGGCACGAAACCTTGATTTCCGAGGTGCTTATCGTCATGATGTTCACCCCGTGATTCGCCAGCGTTTCAAACATCGTTGCAGCAACGCCTGAGTGAGTCCGCATCCCGACGCCGACTACCGAAATCTTGGCAATATCGTCGCGCATATCGACGCCGGCCGCGCCGAGTCCCCGCATTAATTCTTCCGTCAGCGCACGCGTCTTCTGTGCGTCGGTCTTTGCCACCGTGAACGACAGGTCGGTAGACTTGCCGTCCGTGCTGGTATTCTGGACAATCATATCGACGACAATATTCGCATCCGCTATGGTTTTAAATATCCGTGCTGCAATGCCGGGTTTGTCGGGAACGCTTTTAATCGTCACCTTGGCCTGATTTTTGTCATAAGCAACTCCGGAAACTGCCACCTGCTCCATATCTGCATCCTCCTTGGTAACGAGCGTGCCGGGATTATCGTTGAAGCTGGAACGAACAACAATCGGCACATTGTATTTCATCCCAAACTCGACTGAGCGGGTTTGCAGCACTTTTGCTCCAAGGCTTGCGAGTTCCATCATCTCTTCATAGGAGATTTTTTCGAGCTTCCGCGCTCCCGGCACAATATTCGGGTCAGTTGTGTAAACGCCGTCGACATCGGTGTATATTTCGCAGGCGTCGGCATGAAGCGCGGCTGCAATCGCCACCGCTGAAAGGTCGGAGCCGCCGCGCCCGAGGGTTGTGATGTCACCCTGCTCGGTAATGCCCTGAAACCCGGCGACAATGACAACATAGCCCTCATCAAGAGCCGCCTTGACCCGCTCTGTATTAATCTTCTCTATCTTTGCCTTGGTGTGGACTGAATCGGAGACAATGCCTGCCTGCCATCCGGTAAATGCCCGCGCCTTTATGCCAAGGTCTTCAACAGCCATTGCGGTAAGCGCAGTGGTCACCCGCTCGCCCGAAGAGAGCAGCAGGTCCATTTCGCGTTCCTGCGGATTGGCTGAGATCTGCTGGGCAAGGCTTATCAGCTTGTCGGTCTCTCCTGACATTGCCGACACAACGACAACAACTTTATTTCCATTATTTGCTGTTTTTGCAACGCGTTTCGCAACGTTTTTGATGCGATCAACATTGCCGACCGACGTTCCGCCGTACTTCTGGACGATGAGCATTGGTTAAAAGCCCCCTAACCCCTGTGAGTTGAGTATGCCTAATATAACACGTTGAAACTATTGGCGACAATAAATGAAAGTGGAGGGCAAGCGGACTCATGGGACAGCTTTTTTTTGCTGTTTCGGAAGTGTCAGTCTTTTTTACCGCTCGGCTTGATTCCGATATACCGCAAGCCAAGCCATATGAGGACCGCCGCAAATATATAACGAAGGGCGAACTCAGGCAGCAAATTTGCCGACGCACCGCCGAAATAACTGCCGCAGACAGCCCCGACCCCCAAACCAAGGGCGATGTCCATCTTCACATTGCCAAGCTTGTAGTGCGTATATGCCCCGGCAATACCGACCGGCACCATGGCCAGCAAAGAGGTTCCCTGCGCGAGTTGCTGCGACATCCCGGCCAGCAGAACCATGGGAGGAATCATCACCGTGCCGCCGCCGACCCCCATCATGCCCGAAACAAAGCCCGTCAGCGCGCCGGTGCCCAGAAACACCGCTATTATTGCCCGCCCGCCGAATGCTTCATCAGGCCGCGGCAGGTATCCTTTGAAAAGCATAAGCAGAGACACAAAAAGCAGAAAGAATCCAAATGCTTTTTTCAGTTTTTGCTCCGGCAGCGAGTGAGCGAACCGGGCTCCGAGTCTCGCCGTAATCGTAGCGGTCAGAGCAAGAAGAATCGCTATTTTCCCGTCGGCTGTGCCGTAAAGAGCATACGTTGCCGCCCCTGCCGCCCCCACAAACGCCACCGCGACCAGGCTCGTTCCGTGTGCCTGATGCTGGGTGAACCTGAGCATCGAAATCATAAGCGGAATCATGACAACACCTCCGCCAAGCCCGACGAGACTGCCGAAAAAACCGCCCGCAAGTCCTATGAAAAGACCTTTCATGGCTTCTGTTCCTGCCTTCATTATTTCCTGTCATCCGCGTATAAACATCAGACGTTTGCACTGAATGCATATTGTAGCGGAGTCAGCCGGAAAAGAGAAAGGCATGGCAAGAAGGGGTTCTCGCCGGCGGTTTTGGTGAGCCGACCCCGAATCAGGATTTAATGTTCAGCAGGTGTTTTCTGAATCCTTCCCCTCATCCCTGAACCCTGCCTTAAAGCGTTCTTCCCGCCGCCTCGGCAAAAAGCTTTAATTTTGCCATCATCTCCATGAATGCCTCCGGCGTCTGCGACTGCGGGCCGTCCGATGTCGCATGCTCCGGTGAGGGGTGCACTTCGATTATCAGGCCGTCGGCACCGGAAGCAACCGCAGCATATGCCATCGGAGCAACATACCTGACATGCCCAGTTCCGTGCGAAGGGTCGACAACCACCGGCAGATGCGTTTCGTTATTGATGACCGGAACGGCAGAGAGGTCAAGCGTGTTGCGGGTAGCGGTCTCAAAGGTGCGAATGCCGCGCTCGCAGAGGATGACTCGATGGTTGCCCTCGCTCATGATATACTCGGCGCTCATCAGCAGCTCCTTGATGGTCATCGACATTCCGCGCTTCAGCAGGACCGGTTTCTTCGTTTTGCCGATTTTCTTGAGCAGTTCAAAATTCTGGGCGTTGCGTGTTCCGATCTGCAGCACATCGGCATATTCGGCAACGAGATCGGCAGTTTCAGGGTTAACCACCTCGGTAATAATCGGCAGTCCGGTCATCCTGCCTGCCTTGGCAAGAAGCTTCAGTCCCTTTTCCTTCATTCCCTGAAATGAGTAGGGAGAAGTCCTCGGCTTGTAAGCCCCGCCGCGCAACATGTGGGCCCCCGCCGTGCGCACCGCCTCCGCAGACTCCATAATCTGCTTCTCGCTTTCTACTGCACACGGGCCGGCAATGACACAAAGCTGTCTGCCGCCAATCGAGACTTCATCAGTGATCTTGATGATGCTCTTTTCTTTTTTGACCTCTCTTGAAGCAAGTTTGTACGGCTTCAGAATCGGCACAACGCTCTCAACTCCGCTCATTGATTCGATCTGCTGGAGAACAAGCTTTTTGCGCTCGTCACCCACCGCGCCGATTACATCGCGTGTAGTTCCGTGAATAACGTGCGGCTTGTAGCCGAGCTCCCTGATGCGATCCAGCACCTTCTCCTTGTCGGTCTTCGTTGCTCCGGACTTCATGACGACGATCATTGTGCTGCTCCTTTCTTGCCCCGAAAAACGGGGAGAGGCCGGGGTGGTCTGCCCCGGCCTCTCTGGGATTACTCCCCAAAAAAAGAAGAAGCCGGGGGCCTGTGTCTGCCCCCGGCTTCGGTTAATGTATTTTTGTTTTTCTAATTAACCCGGCCCAAGGCAGACGGCCTAAAATAAAAGCCGAACCAGTAACCGAAGCTAAAATAGGAAAACATGTTCTGAATCATGCGGCTATTTTCCCCTGTTCATTCCAAAAAAGTCAAGACAATCCGTTCACATACGCGCCATGCCGGATTCAATGCTGCGGACAGCATTTCGCAGAGCCTCCTGCGCGACCGCATCCTTCTCCGACTTCAATGCTTTCTGCAGGGGCGGCAGCGCTTCAGAAGAACCAATATTGCCAAGCGCCTGTATTGCAGCATGCCGCACCGCAAAGCTTTTGTCTCCCAGCAGAGAACTGAGGAGCCCGACTGCTCTGCTGTCGCGCAACTCCCCAAGCGACATGACAATGCCTTCCCGAACCTGAGGCTCGTCTTCATCGGGAAACGCTTTCAGAAGTGAGGCAAGCGCCGGTTCACTGCCCGCAAAGTTGCCGAGTGCCCGAGCCGCGTGCCATTTCAGCGCAGGACATTGCTCGATCTCAAGGACAACGGCAAGAGACTTCACCGCACGGGGAATCTTTCGTTCAGCAAGCAGCTTCATAATCTCGATTTTAAGACGCCAGTCCATAAAGGTATAATCCATGAAGTCAGCCAGTGCATATGCTGCCTCGGGCGTCCTCATCTTCAGAAGCTCTTGCGCTGCTTCCGTGCGCATGTCCTCGTCGGCATGAGCGAGCTGAATCACCCATTTCTCTAAAATGTCGGCTGAAGTGGATGAGCCGGAAAACGATACCAGCAACAGCGACAATAGTCCCGGCAAAAATAGTTTCGGCATGTTTAGCATATGAGAGAACGCTCCTTCAAAATCGGATTCCCTGCTATTTTACCAAATGCACCCCTCGCATTTGATTATTGGTGCATGTCCCGATACAATAGCGCATGAGCAATTTTGAGGCATTCTTCCTCACCTTTATCCCGATTCTGGTCGCCATCAACATTCCGGGCGTTCTGCCCATCTATATTTCTATCAGCGAACCCCTTAAGAAATCGCAGAAAAGGACAATAGCCATTCAGTCGGTCATTACAGCATTCATCGTCAGCGTCGGCTTCGTCTTTCTCGGGCAGGTGATTTTTAACGCGCTCAGAATACAGGTAGAAGATTTCATGATCGGCGGCGGCGTGCTGCTTCTGGTCATTTCGATCATCGAGATTGTCGCCGGGCGCCCAAAGTCCGACCAGCAGGGGGCCGAGTTCGGCGCCGTGCCGCTCGGCACGCCGCTTCTGGCGGGTCCGGCAACACTGACGACTGCGCTCATTCTCGCCGGTTCATACGGGTATCTGCCGGTTATCCTTTCCCTTGTACTCGTTCTGTTTCTGGCGTGGCTCAGCTTCACATGGGCGGAATTCATCATCCGCATTATCGGCCACAATGGAGCGCGCGCCATGGCGAAAGTCGCATACCTCTTTCTCGCTGCCATCGCCGTTCACCTTATCAAAAGCGGTGTCTTCAAAGTCATCGGGTCGAAATAATTCATGCTGTCCTTGATGAAACTCCGCATGCAACCGCCGGAAAAATTACGGTGGATGGCTCAATTTCATCCGGACAATGCCTTCCGCCGCCGTATCCACTTGTCGATTTCCACAACGATCACTACTGAGAACGCGACGGCAATAATCTGAGCCATCTCTGCGGGACTGAGCGGGACGGTTCTGAATACCCACTGCAGCGGCGGTGCGAAGATAAAGGCCATCTGTGCGACAAAAGCGGCAATCATGCTGTAGAAAAGGAATTTGTTCCCCAACGGATTCATTCGGAAGACTGATTCATGCTCCGAACGCGAGTTCCATGCCTGAAAGAACTGAAAAAAAACCATCGTGGAAACCGCAACGGTACGGGCATGCTCAAGAGATGCGCCGTCCCGTATGGCCACAATATAGTTCATGATGACTCCGGCAGATATGACAAGCCCGACCAGTATGGTTCGCTCAATGAGAAGACGCGACATGATGCTCTCATCGGGATCCCGGGGCGGGCGGTCGATAATGCCTTTTTCTCCGGGCTCAAAGGCAAGCGCCACGTCCTGAAGTCCGTTGGTAACCAGGTTAATCCAGAGCAACTGGGCCGCCAGATAGGGGATCGGCACGCCCAGAACCATCGCCGCCAGGATGGAAACGATAGCCGCCAGACCGGTAGGAATCAGAAAAAAAACTACCTTGCGAAGATTATCGAATACGATTCGCCCTTCCTTTACCGCCCTAAATATGCTGGCAAAATTATCATCAGCCAGAACCATATCTGACGCCTCCCTGGCGACATCGGTGCCGGTGATGCCCATGGCTATTCCGATGTGGGCTGCCTTCAGTGCGGGGGCATCGTTGACGCCGTCACCGGTCATTGCCACCGTCTCTCCGTGCCGGATAAGCTGCCGGGTGATCCTCAGTTTGTGTTCAGGAGCAACGCGGGCATAAACCGAGACATCCCTGACCCGCGCAAACAACTCTTCGTCGCTCATTCCTTCCAGATCCCGTCCGGTCAGGACTTCTTCCGCTCCCTGAATAATGCCGAGTTCGCGTCCGATGGCAGCCGCCGTGACGGCATGGTCGCCGGTGATCATCACCACCCTCATTCCGGCGCGCCTGCACCCGGCGATTGCCTCGATTACTTCAGGCCGGGGCGGATCAATCATCCCTTGCAGACCTGCCAGGGTGAGCCCGGACTCGGCATCATGATGGTGCAGTTCGTCCGTCTCAGGCGGCGCCTGCTTCCATGCAAACGCCAGCACCCGCATTCCTTCAGATGCAAACACGCGGGCCATCCGGAGATATTCCTCCTTTACGCCGGCATCGGCGTCCGCCATCTCTGCAACCCGCTCCGGCGCCCCCTTCACGAATATCAGCCGTTTCCCTTCGTAAGAGTGAAGGGTAGCCATGTAGCCGCGTTCCGACTCAAAGGGAACTATGGCGACCTGTTCCAGACGCGCCTTCTCATCTTCAGCAACGAGCATGCCCTTCAGAGCCGAGACAATGAGTGCTCCTTCGGTCGGATCTCCATCTACCTTAAAGCGCCCGTCCTCTTCAAACACGTCCGATTCATTGCAGAGCAGTCCAATGCGCAAAAGGCGACGGAGGGCTTCATTCTCTATGCTGTTACGGTCTTTTCCCCCGCCGAGTATCTCTCCCGCCGGTTCGTAGCCGATACCGCCCACCGCGTATACCTGTTCGCCGTCGAACAGGCGGGTCACCGTCATCTCGTTTTTGGTCAGCGTGCCCGTTTTGTCCGAGCAGATGACTGTTGTGCTGCCGAGGGTCTCTACCGCAGCCAGTTTTCTGACAATCGCATTATGCCTGGCCATGCGGGCTACACCGACCGCCATCACAATCGTGACCACGATAGGAAGCCCTTCAGGAATCGTCGCCACTGCTGCTGCCACCGCAACCATGAACATGTCCCTGATGCTTTCGCCGAGAAGAAGCCCTGTCACAAAAAGCGCAGCCGAAGCCCCCATGACATAGAAACCAACAACTCTGGCAAAACGGTCTATCTTTTCCTGTATCGGAGCCTTGACCATGCCGATATCTCTGACCTCACCGGCGATAGTGCCGAGCATGGTCGCTTCCCCCGTTGCAACCACGACGCCTTTGGCCCGGCCATTCACGACGGCTGTTCCCATAAATGCCATGTTCACCTGGTCGGCAGGAGTAAGGTTTGCTTCAGGGATTGACGGTGTCCGCTTCTCTACAGGCAGTGACTCACCGGTGAGCATGGCCTCGTTGATTCGCAATTCATTGGTATGGATTAACCGCAGATCGGCAGGGACTCTCGCCCCGGAAGCAAGCATCACGATATCCCCCGGAACCAGTTCTGCTCCGGGAATCTCTTTCTCCCGCCCGTCCCTGATAACCCGGGCCCTGGCAACGAGAAGTTGCTGTAAGGCGCGGACGCTCCGTTCCGCCTTAATCTCCTGGATATACCCGATGAAAGCATTCAGGGTGACGACCGCCATGATAACGCCGGTATCAATATATTCCCGGAGCAGAAATGTGATGACAGCGGCGATCAGCAGTATGTAGATGAGCGGACTGGTAAACTGATGGAGCAGTATCCTGAGCTTGCTGATCCGCTCCTCCTCGGCCAGCTTATTGGGACCATACTGCCGGAGACGCGCGAGGCTCTCATGTTCGGACAGCCCGGTTTCCGAGGTGCCGAATTTTTCAAAAATGAGTGATGTGTCGATCTGGTACCAGCTCACGACAGTTCCCTGCGAGCATTGTCCGTCAATCGGCAGAATGCCTGATTCTGCTTCCTTTTCTGTTGCCTTTTTGATAAAGTATTCATTACTGATTATTATAAAGTACGTTGGTTATCAGAACGATACCGTAATCATTTCAGCTGCTGCCTGCGCAGCGCACCAGGGAAATAACAGGATGCACTGAGCAGAGCCGCAAAGCAGGTCATGCAGGAGGTCTCCCGCAGTTTTTTTGTACGAATGAAGCTCGCCATGAACGGCGAAGCAAATCAGACAATCGGAGGATCGCGATGCCAGTGAAATCAACCGCACAGGAAGAAGAGTACATCAAAAGGCAGGAGTTTGAACGCTTAAAAAAGGTAGAGGAAGAAAAACACAAGAATTTATCCAAAACGGAAAAAAAACGCCTTCGCGACCTGCACTTTATGATGTGCCCGAAATGCGGGATGGAACTTGTGGAGATTGAGTACAAGGACATTAAAGTGGACAAATGCTCAGAATGTGACGGCATCTGGTTTGATGCCGGCGAATTTGAATCAGTGTCCCGGCTCAACAAGAGCACCATGGACAAATTATTCGGGGTTTTCAAAAAATAAGAACCATACGCACATAAACAGGCATATCCGCGCCGGCATGATATTGATAGCCGGCGCGGCCATTCTCAGCCAGAAACGATGCTTTATGTTCATTAGGCACAACATCTGACTTTGTGCCGACAGCAACACCACACCTGATTATGAAATGTGCTCCATTTCAGATATTGCCCCCTGCTGTCAATAGTAGACTCCAAATCGCTCAGGCAGCGGGCAGTCCCTTTTTGTGTCCACTCTTTTCAGCTAACCTGAGTTTCTGCCCCTGACTCCCGCCTTCCGCCTCCTGTATACTATTCATTCCATGTTTGACGAGATTGCGAAACGATATGACCTCCTGAATCATCTGCTGTCGCTGGGCCAGGATTATTACTGGCGGCGCGTGATGACGCGGGAGCTCGGCATAAAAGCGGCTGAGCGGGTGCTCGATTTGGCGGCGGGCACCGGAGACAGCTCTATCGGGTTTCTGAAAACGGGAGCTCAGGTGGTCGGACTCGACCTGAGTATCAACATGCTGAAGGTTGCACAGAAAAAGATAGCGGACCCCGGTTTTGCCGTCATTCACGGCTCGGCATACGAGATGCCGTTTCATGACAGGTCATTCGACGGACTCGCCTGCGCCTTCGGCATTCGCAACATGCACGAAACGCCGCGGGCCCTGTCCGAAATATTTCGCGTGATCAAGCCCGGCGGGCGCGTCGTTATCCTTGAGTTCTCGATGCCGGTCGGGTGGTTCAGGCCTGTCTATCGCTTTTATTTAAAAAATGCCGTCCCTGCAGTCGCCGCCCTGTTTTCAGAGCGCTCGGCCTACGAATATCTCGGCGACTCCATCGGAAAATTTTACACGCCGGCAGCTTTCCGGAAACTGATGGAAGATGCCGGCTTTGTCAATTGCCGCCAGATCCCGCTCAGTTTTGGAACCGTTTACCTGCACAGGGCGGAGCGGTCGCGCTGAAAAAGCTCCGGCAAGGTAGAATAAAGACGATATGATTCAGTATCCGAACATCGACCCCGAAATCTTTCGCATCGGCCCGCTGGCAATCCGCTGGTACGGCGTGATGTACCTGCTCGGATTTGCCGCCTCTTTTTTTCTGGTTCGCTCGCAGATCCGCCGGAAGGGCATTCAGGTCGAAAAGGACTTTGTCGAATCGCTCTTCACCTGGCTCATTCTCGGCCTCCTGCTCGGCGCCCGGCTCGGGCATGTGCTGTTCTACGGACTGCCTTTTTACCTGCAGAATCCGTTTGAGATTATCGCCGTCTGGCATGGCGGCATGTCGTTCCACGGCGGATTTATCGGCTGCTTGGTGGCGGGCATCCTTTTCTGCCGCAGCACGAAACAGGATTTCTGGCTCATATCTGATATCGTTATTGCAACAGCTCCCATCGGACTTGCTCTCGGACGTCTGGGCAACTTTATCAACGGAGAACTCTACGGCCGCATTACGGACGTTCCATGGGCAATGATATTCCCTGACGGAGGTCCGCACCCGCGTCATCCGTCGCAACTTTATGAGTGCTTCCTGGAGGGGATTCTGCTTTTTATCATTCTCTGGGTTGCAAAAGACCGCCTTCCGCGCAGCGGCATGGTGACCGCTCTTTTTGCGATCCTCTACGGATTGTTCCGCTTTCTCGTGGAGTTTGTTCGCGAGCCCGAAGTGAGCAACGTTTTTAATCTGCTTACCATGGGACAGGTATTGAGCAGTATAATGATCCTTTGCGGAGTTTTTCTCTTCTGGCTCCGCAGAAAGGCGGCATCGTGACAACAGCACTGAACAGCCTCAAGCGGCATGTCTTTTACGAACTGCTCGACCTCGTCGGGCGTGTTTTTGTTGTCGTCAGTTATTCGCCGGAGGTTATCCTCGGCAAACGTACATTCAGCGAGGAAGAGAAGCACTCCGGCCTGACGCTTGTTTTCACTCCGCGGATGCCGGTGCAGTGGAATGAACATGGCATGAACGCTACGCTGACCTTTGGAGAGCGGGCGCAGAAGTGCTTCATCCCGTCGGGCAGCATCGTGGCCGTCTACTCACATGAACTTCAGGTCCAGCTTACCGCGGCTCCGCAGGCAGAAGAACCGGCGCAAACAGTCCCTGTCCGCAAGGAACCGCAGGTTATGGATACAACCCGGCTGCGGCGCGGTCCGCGGCGGGCCGCCGCTCTTCGCGAACATGGCGCGCAAAGCGGCAAGCTCATCGAGGTCGACTTTGCAAAAAAACTGAAAAGAAAAACAGATGGTGCTCCGGAAAAGGAGGATGCATGAACAACGAAAAGCTCGTGCATGATTTGATTGTCGATACCATGCGCAGAAAGTATGCGCGTGACTATAAGGAAATCGTTGTCGATGAGAACGCCTGCCCCGAGTTAATTCTCAAGAATCACGGCCTTGTGCTTGCCGTCGTTTCTGTTGAGACCGATTCGACCATCTCCCCTGAAAAGGCTGACCGGTGGAAGGAGGTTGTGGAAGAAGGCAACAAGCTCATCCTCATGGTGCCGAAAAACGCCCGTGTCAGGGTTACGGATATCCTCTGGCAGAAAGGCATTATGGATCGTGTAAGCGTCGGCTCGTACGAGATTGCGATTACCATGCCGTAAAGCACCCTCTTTAGGATATAACGGTGAGAAAAACAGCGCGGACTCCCCAAGAACCTTAGTTGAGGCAAAACACAATAACACGCCGCGCGGCCGCTCAAGACGTCAAGATTCGCTGCCTTTCGCTGCTCATCGTCCGTTCTGACGGCTCGCTTCCGCAAAAGCATGCAGCCATGACCGTTCCCTGACCTCTTCAAGTTTCCACGCGGTCTTCTGCACCCAGTTCGGATGCTGGTTCACCGTACCCGGCAGATTCTGCTGACTCACCAGTCCCATCAGGTCATCAAGCATTACACTCAGCATCCTGCTCGGCGTGCGAGCCAGATAGGCATGCACAGCAAGCGCGATCTCAGGCGTCATGACCGGCAGGTCGTCCGGAGCCTCCGGAAAGTCGTGCGGCAGGAGACCCCGCTCCTTCAGAGCGCGCACCAGACGTGTGCGGTCATGGCGGCGATCTTCGCGGTATCTCCCAATGTGTTCCGGATGCGGAAACAGCCGCAGTTGCTCTTTAACGTCTATATCGCGACCGAGCCAGAACCCGGCAAGCGTCGGCAGGTCATGCGTAGTGACGGCGGCGATTGCCATGTCCGGATACTGCTCAGGCCGCTTGAAGTTCGGATCGGGATAATAGCGCTCAAAATAGAGCAGCCTGAAGGACAGCATGCGGAAGGACTGCAGCATTTCCCGCATTCCGTCGCCGAAGGTTCCGAGGTCCTCGGCAACCACAACAGTTTTGTTGCGTACACTCTCAAGTGCAATAATGCGCAGCAGTTCTTCAGCAAAGCACCGGACGTAAGCTCCTTCAAGCGGGAGTTTTCCGTCCGGAATCCAGAAGAGCCGGAAAAGCCCGAGAGCGTGGTCTATGCGGATTGCTCCTCCATGGCGCATGTTCTTCCGGATTGATTCAATGAAAAATCGGTAGCCTGTTTCACGGAGCTGCTCCGGAATCATGGGGGGAAATCCCCAGTCCTGCCCCGACGGGTTGAAGTCGTCGAGCGGGGCGCCTACGCTGATGCCTTGAGCAAAAACCTCCTGAGCCATCCAGACATCGCTGCCGCCGGCAACAGAGCCGACCGCCAGATCATGATAAAGACCAACCGGCATGTGCAGTTCCTGTGTCAACGCTGCTGCGTTATTATGCTGCTCATGCACCAGCCATTGCAGATACTGATAATAGAGGATGCTTTTTTCATGCGCCTTCCTGAATGCCGTCACCGCATCGCTCTGAGGGCTATGGTACTGCTCAGGCCACTGCTGCCAGGCATCGGACCGCTGCATCGCGCAAAAACTATCTCGCATCGCGCACCACGTCGCAAAAGCCAAAAGAGAGTCCCCCTCGGCCTTTATGAAGTCCAGGAACTTCTGTGCATGTTGAGACGAGCGCTGCCAATGGTGCTCGTAAAACCATGCAAAAGCGGAGCGCAACACCTGTTCCTTCAGCGCTGCTATGGCCTCATAGTCGAGCGCATCGGCGTTTCTGACCTCTTCCTCCTGCTTCCGGTAGCTGTCAGAGCTGACAATTTTCCGGCATTCATCCGACTCCTGCACATCCGAAACAGCCTCAAGAGCAAGATAGAGATGATTCTTGTAAATTCTGCTTACCGGGGAATACGGGCTGATGCCGTATGGATAGGTATTCGGAATGGCGTGAAGCGGGTTGATGCCGACAAACCCTCCTCCGCATTCACCCGCCAGACGGACAAGCGATTCAAGATCGGCAAAATCGCCGATGCCCTGATTGCGCCCGGAACGAACCGCATAAAGATTGGACGATACGCCCCACACGCGGCCGGAAACAAGCTCAGGCGGCAAATAGCATTCGTCCGGCGTGATAATCATCCGCGCAAACCCGCTGATTTCTGTCGCCCCTCCGGAAAAGACCGGCTGGGCATGGCGGCATACGACCTGCACATCGTAATACCCGATTCGCCTCCGGCCGGTGTCAGAAAGAAGAATCCTGACAAACCGCTTTCCCTCGATGACCTCTGATGCAACAGGAACAATTTTTTCGCCCGGAAGAATGCAGCTGCAGAAGCGTCCCATCTCATCAAGTATGGTCCAGGATATTGTCAGCGAACGCTCCAGCCCTTCTTCAAGCGGAATGCTCAGGGAAATGGCGGCCGGCTGTGCCGTGACGGAAATGACCTGCACCGGCTCCAGCAGGCGATTCCATGGCCGCCCCTTCCGTTCGGCTATTTCGCGCTGCAGGCACTCGACCGAATCGACATTGATGCGCATGGCGCGCAGTATCGCTGTTTTTGTCTCCGGCGACGCCCAGTGGCGGGTGCCGAGAATGTCCCAGTAGTCAGGGATAACGCCGCACAGATCGGCAAGTTCGAGAATCAGCTCTTTGCAGTCAGGCATGCAGCCTCCTTCAGATCAATATGCACCGTTTCCTGCAAGTGTAGCAGAGAAAAGAAGCGCTTCCTACTTCTTGCTGAACAGTATGTTGAGAACCGTATCCACTCTTTTGAGTGCGTTGACAATCGCTGCCGCCTCCCCTGCGCTCAGCGCAGGCGTCTCAATCGAAGCAACCACTTCGCATACTGCATCAAATGCCGTGCCGGTGTTCAAATCCTCGTCCATGCGGAGCCGAAACTCAGCGATCAGTTTTTCTGCGACAATGCTTTTCACGGCAGCGGCTCTCCCGGCCCTTTTTGCAAGCAGACGAATCATGTTGCGAAGCGACCGCAGGCGGGACGCTGCACGATGCATTTGTTCAGCCGTGAAGTCGAATGGTTCACGGTAATGTCTGTCGATTAAAAAAAATCGGATCTCGGCAAAACTGTATCCCTCCGAACGCAGCGTATCCGTATAGACGATATTCCCCTTGCTCTTTGACATCTTGCGCCCGTCAACGAGAAGATTGTTGCCGTGCAGCCAGTAGCGGGCCATCGGATACGGCCGCACCGACTCAAGAATGGCGATATTGTAATCATGGTGGCGATAGAGGTTGTCGACGCCTCCGCAATAGATGGAAAGCGTGTCGTCGAAGTACTGAAGCAGCGTGCTCGCGTCCTGCACGTTCCATGACGGACGCCCCCTGCCGATGACGGTGTCCCAGCAGCCGTCCTTTCCGCCCGGACAGCCGTGCCAGAGAATAAAGTCCCCCAGATTCCATTGCACGCCGGGGTATGTATCCTTATGGAAGCGTCGCTTTTTCTTCGGCCATGTGGCCATATCAAGGCCGAACAACCTGCCGAATCTCTTGAACCTGAGCGGATCAAAATAAACATTCCCGTCGTGCCAGTAGGCAACCGTGCGCTTCAGCAGTTCCTGAATGATTGCAACGGCGTGCTCTACATGTTCGGATGCGAGCGGCAGATAATCCGGCCGCTTCATGCCGAGCGCATCGGTCTCTTTCAGAAATTGTCCGATATTCCGGTCGGTCAGTTTTTTTACGGTTGTTTTTTCTTTTTCAGCCTCGCGGAGCGCCTTGTCTTCAATGTCGGTAATAATCATGCCGCGCTTCACGGCGAACCCCGAATACTCAAGATACCGGACGAGAATGTCTTCAAACAAAAAAGTGCGCATGTTGCCGATATGAGCCCGCTGGTATACGGATGGACCGCAGGTAAAAATAGTGACCGTTTTCGGGTCGACCGGTCTGAAGGTCTCCATCTTCCGGCCGAAGGTGTTGAAGAGTTTCAGCATGGGCGAGTCTCCTTATTTATGGTAAAAAAGCACCTTAACATTATTGTACCGCATAACCGCATTCTCACCGCCTGTCCGCCACTCGCCGCCATGCTCCTCCGCGGAACCGGAGAACCATGAGTACCGTCTGAACCGCCATCGAAACGACCATCGCAATCCAGACGCCTGTTGCGCCGTATCCGAGCCAGAAAGTCAGAACAGCGGCAAGCGGCAGGCGAACTATCCACATCGCGGTGATAACCACCCGCATCGTGCCGCGTGTATCACCTGCGCCCTGCAGGCATCCGCCGAGGATGACGCTGAAAGCCATGAGCGGGGCGACCGCCATGTTGAACTGCAGATACCGGGCGGTCTCCTGAAGCACCGAGGGATCGCGGGCGAGCAGTGCGGCGACGGACTCCGCAGCGAAAAAAATGCCGATTGCCGGAATGCTGACGCAGGCGGCTCCCGCCCCCGCTATCTTCCAGCCGACTTCTTGCGCACGGTCTGGGTTGCCTGCGCCCAGGTTCTGCCCCATCAGCACCGAAGCCGCCATGTTCAAAGCAAACGCCGGCAAAAACAGAATTGCCTCAATCCGCAATCCGCTTGTAATGGCTGCCAGTGCGGTTATGCTCTCCTCTCCAAGACGGCCGAGCATGTTGTATAAAATGATGGTTCCCGCGTTCCATGCTGTTTGAAGTGCCGCCGACGGCCAGCTGATTGCAAAGACGCGCCGAATGGTGTCGGTCGAAATCCGGAACGGACCCCTGCAGACAGACCGCCAGCGTGACCCCAGAAGAAGCATGACGAGAACAAGCACACCTGCGATTATCGATGCGGCATTTGCGAGCGCGATGCCGCGATAGCCGAGGCCGACGTGAAACACCAGGAACCACACGGCGACGACATTCACCATCATGACGAGAAACATCGTCACAAGCGGCTTCATCGGCTCGCCGCTTGCGCGAAACACCGCATTCGCTATAAGCAACAGATAATTCGGTCCGAGCGTCAGACCGAAAATCCGGAGAAAATCAGCGGCTATTTCCTGCGTTTCGGGCGGAAATCCGGCAAACAAAACGATTTCGCGGCTGAAAATCGAAACAATAATCGTCAGCGCCGCCGCAACCGCCGCCCCGAACGCAAGCGACTGACGTGCGACAGAAAGCGCCTCCGGAAAGTCGCCGGCGCCGATGGCCCGAGACACGATTGCAACCGTCCCGATGCTGATCGCATTGGCCAGAATAATCACGAGGAAATATATCTGACTGACAAATCCTACCGCAGCCTGCACCGCCGGACTGATAAGTCCCGCAACATAGACGTCGACAAAGATGACGACAAAGTTGAACAGCATGATCAACACCATCGGCCACGACATCTGCCAGATGTTTTTCCAGGGGTTTCCTGTGGTAAGGCTCAGGTGGTCAGTGTTGGACGGCATGAGGACTCGCTACATTGGGCATAGTGATTATTTTACCTGAAAAACTGCGCGGCGTTCGCATCCTGGTGAAGATGTGCTGACAGCCCGGACAATGCGGAGCCCTGCCCGCTGAGAGTGCAAACCGTCAGCTTGTCTGTATTCTGCCTCAGAGAAAGAACTCTCTCCTTCCGGCTTTTTGAGGTAAAATACCGCATGGAGACGTTCAACCCTGCACACGGCATGATTGGCCTGCTGATAAGCCTGCTTGAGCGGCTTGGCATTTTTGCGGCTGGCTTTATTGTGCTGATGCGGTTTAACGCTTTCAAGCGCCTGATTACCGGAAAGGCGACGCGCTATGAAAAACTGACCCTTTCCGTTGTATTCGGACTCTTCGGCATCGCGGGCACCTATCTGGGCGTGCCGGTGCATGACGCTATCGCAAACTCGCGTGTCGTAGGCGTTGCGCTGGGCGGCATTCTGGGCGGCCCGCTCGTCGGCTTCTCTGCCGGACTCATTGCGGGCGGACACCGGTTTTTGATCGACATCGGAGGGTTCACCGCGCTTGCGTGCGGCATTGCGACCATTGCGGAAGGATGCTTCGGGAGCCTGCTCTATCACAAAATCAAAAAAGAGCGCTTTGATCCGCAGGCGGCATTTATTGTGGGACTGGCGGTTGAGATTCTTCAGATGATTATCATACTGCTGATCGCCAGGCCCGTCGATGCGGCATTTCAGCTTGTTCAGGTGATCGCAGTACCGATGATTCTCGCCAACTCCCTGGGCCTCGCCGTATTTGTGAAGCTGGTCGAGTCCATGTCAAAAGAGCAGGAGCGGTTCGGGGCGTATCAGGCGCAGACCGCGCTGAAAATCGCCCTCCGCACCCTCCCGATACTGCGTAGCGGGCTGAATCATGAGTCGGCAACAAAAAGCGCCCGGATTATTCTCGAAATGACCGACCTGGACGCGGTAGCGCTCACCGATGAACGGCAAATCCTTGCGCATGTGGGCGCTGAGGCTGATCACCATAAGCCTCACACTCCCCTGCTGACCTCCGCGACGCGCCATGCCCTCTCTTCCGGCGAAATAGTGGTAGCATCAACAAGAGATGAAATAGGCTGCACGCATCCGTCCTGCGGCCTGGGATCAGCCATTATTGTTCCGCTCAAACGTCAGGAAAAGACTATTGGAGCATTGAAGCTCTACCGGCTGAAAGAACAGCGCATCAGTCCGCTCGACATGGAACTGGCAAACGGGCTGGCGCATCTTTTCTCAAACCAGATTGAACTTGCGGAGCTCGACAACCAGCGCAAGCTTGCAAAAGAGGCTGAAATCAGGGCGCTTCAGGCACAGATTAACCCTCATTTTCTCTTCAATACGCTGAACACTGTCAGAAGTTACATGCGCACCGACATCGAGACCGCCCGGCGTCTCATGGTGAAACTTGCGGAATTTCTGCGGAAAAACATGAACCCCGGCAATGAAGACATGCCTCTTTCCGTCGAGATTGAACACTGCAAAACCTATATTGAAATTGAATCAGCCCGTTTTGACGACCGGGTAAGGGCGCGTTTTGACGTTGACAATGCCGCGCTTGACTGCCGGGTTCCGCCGCTGATACTGCAGCCCATCGTCGAAAATGCCCTGAAGCACGGCATTCTTCGGAAGGAGTGCGGCGGAGAACTTCTTGTGTCTGCCCGCCGGGAAAACGGCGCGCTCCGGATCAGTGTTGCCGACGACGGGGAAGGCATGACCGGCGCGACACTCTCCGGCCTGTTCAGTGATCAAGGATCGGCGTCCGGCGGGGCGTCGGACAGCGGTTCGGGAATCGCCCTCAGGAATATAAATGCGCGGCTTGTTGCGCTGTACGGATCGCGCCACGCGCTGTCCGTTGAAAGCACTCCCCAGAAAGGAACGGTTGTTTCGTTTACCGTGCCGGTGCATTGACCATGACCATTCGAGCCTGCATTATCGACGATGAAGCGCCGGCCCGGCGCGAACTCAAGTTTCTGCTGGGCCAGATTGACGATGTTGAGGTGGTCTGCGAGGCTGCCAACGGGGCAATCGGACTGAAAAAGATTCGCGAGCACTGCCCGGACGTGATTTTTCTCGACATCAACATGCCCGGACTGAACGGGCTGGAACTTTCACAGATTCTTGCGGACCTGCCGACGCAACCGCTTGTCGTCTTTGCCACGGCGTATGAGCAGTATGCTCTTCAGGCGTTTGACGTCAGCGCGTTTGACTATATTCTGAAGCCGTTTGAGCTGGAACGTCTCCAGAAAACTTTTGCAAAAATGCGCAAGATCGTGCACCCGCCGGTGTCCCCGACAGAAGCTCCGCCGGCGCTCCCTGCCCTGGAGTCCGGAAACAGGCTCCTCAAAATACCGGCGTACAAAAACGACCGTATCATTCCGCTCGCACCTGACCGGATTCTGTGTGCGCGTGCTGCTGAGGGAGACGTGCTCATTCAGACGTTCGACGGACAGTACATGACAAAATCCACCCTGAATGATCTTGAGCAGAAACTTGCCTCCCATGGCTTTATCCGCACGCACCGCAGCTCGCTGGTGAATCTGCAGCATGTTGCCGAAATCATTCCGTGGTTTAACGGCAGCTACAAGCTTGTCATGAATGATCGGCAGAAAACCGAGATTCTGGTCAGCCGCTACCATGCGAAGGAGCTGAAAAAGCATTTTGACCTGTAGCCACGTTTAACCCGAAATTGTCATGAGCATTTGTAGTATTTTTGTCACTCCCGCTTGCCTGCCTGTGCGTGGCCGCACGCAGAAAGGTCGGAAGTCTGTCCGCAGGTTTCGTGCCGGAAGGATTCCGGACATCCTTTGCAGGACAAGCGTAAGACGGGCACGTCACAAAAAAAGGAGGGGCATACAGAATGCCTCCCCCGTGACACTACCCTGCAATGACCGCTTACAGTGCGTTGTCTCCCTCTTCGCCGGTTCTGATTCGTATGGCCTGCGCTACATCACAGACGAACACCTTGCCGTCGCCGATTTTGCCGGTTTTTGCCTTTTCGACGATGACGGCCGCTGCTTTTGGTACAAGAGCATCCGGAATGACCAGCTCGATTTTCACCTTCGGGACAAACGAGATTTCATATTCTGCGCCTCGATAGAGTTCAACGTGTCCTTTCTGTCGCCCGAATCCCTTCACCTCCGTAACTGTCATGCCCTGGATGCCGAGTTCGTTCAGTGCATCCTTCACCTCGTCGAGCTTGAACGGCTTTATGATTGCTTCTATTTTTTTCATGGGTATCCTCCTCAGGAGATGCTGCCGGAAGGTCCGCCTTCCGGCACACCGAAACTAGTTCAGATTGTACGCCTTTTCCCCGTGCTGGCTTTCGTCGAGGCCCGTAACTTCGTCTTCGGCATCGACCCGAAGACCGACAACCGCCTTGATTATCATAAAAATGATAAAAGTCATGATAGCGGTATAGGCAATCGTAACGCCGCATGCAATAATCTGGACCATGAGCTGACCGGGATTGCCGTACAGAAGACCCTTGCCTGCTTCATTGATTGCCGGGTCCGCAAAGATGCCGGTCAGAACCGCGCCGAGCGTGCCTGCTATGCCGTGAATGCCGAATGCATCGAGCGCATCATCATAGCCGAGCTTCGGCTTCAGATATGCAACTGCCATGTAGGGAACCACTCCGGCCAGAGCACCGATGACGATCGCGCCGGAGATATTAACAAAACCCGCGGCCGGCGTAATTGCGACGAGACCGGCTACCGCTCCCGATGCCAGGCCAAGGACCGTCGGCTTCTTGTGATGCATCCATTCCGTCATCATCCACGCAACCGCGGCAACAGCCGTTGCAGTGTTTGTGTTGATAAACGCGGCGCCGGCAAGGCCGTTTGCGCCGAGGGCTGACCCCGCGTTAAATCCGAACCAGCCGAACCAGAGGAGGCCGGCTCCGATGACACAGAGGGTAAGATTGTTCGGAATCAGGTTCGCCTCACGGCGCTTCCCGAGAAGAATCGCGCCGACCAGGCCCGCAAAGCCGGCGTTGATATGAACGACCGTGCCGCCTGCAAAGTCGAGCGCGCCGAGCTTCGCAAGAAAACCGCCGCCCCAGACCCAGTGCGCAACAGGAATATACACCGCGGTCATCCAGAGTACGCAGAAGAGCACCCAGGCAGAGAACTTCATCCGCTCGATATACGAACCGCTTGCAAGCGCGACCGTAATTGCGGCAAAGGTAAGCTGGAACACGATAAAGATGTATTCGGGGATCGTCTTTGCCAGGTCGGTGATGCTGTTGACGCCGATACCGGCCAGCATGAACTTGCTCATGTCGCCGATAAACCCGCCGACGTCTCCGCTGAAGGTAAGCGTATATCCGTACACAACCCACAGAATGCTGACGATGCAGAACGCCACAAATGACATAGCCATGGTGTTCAGGGCGTCTTTCTTCTTTGCTAGACTGCCGTAAAAGAGCGCAAGCCCCGGCAGAGTCATCAGCATTACAAGGGCGGTCGCGACAATCATCCACGCAGTATCGCCGGTATCAATCTTCATCGGAGCCGCTGCTTCAGCAGGTGCCGCAGGTGCTGAGACTGCCGGAGCCGGAGCCTTTTCATCCGCCGCAAGGGCAAAACCTGAGAAGCAGAGCAGCGCCAGAACCATCATTATACTCAGAAGCCGTTTCATGATATTCCTCCTTAAGTGCATTCCCTGCCTTCGTGATTAGAAACTGAAGGTCAGGCCGACGCCGTAGACAAAGTTCTTGTCGAGCTTGCCGTTTACGTTATACGAAACACCGTCCACTTCCTTCTTTGCCTTGCTCGACAGCGGGAACGTAAACTGCGCCGTCGGGGAGACTGCAAACCCCTTGCCGAGCGGAATCGTAAAGCCGGCCTTCAGCATACCGTCATGAAACGCGCTGTATTTTTTTCCCGAATAATCCCCGGCAGCGCCGTCATATGTCTTCCAATAGTCGCCGTCACCGATAAAGTAGGCTGCCGACGCACCGAGATCCAAAGTGATGTCGCCGGTGGCGATCTTGTAGATCGGCTCGGCATGCGACAGCGACATGTTGATATACGTTCCCGGATATGAGCGGATGTCGCGATACACAGCAAGAGTCGGCTTGCCGTACCAGTCATACGTGGCGGAGAGAAAGAGCTCTTCGGTCTCCTTCGTATACTTGGTGCCGTAATATATAAAGCCGCCGGTAATGCTCAGCTTGTCGAGGGGCGAATACGTATAGCTCAGCGTCAGATCAGTTTCGTTCCAGCTGCGCTTGCCCGGCCCCTCATTCGTAAGCTCGGGGAAAAAGCTCTGCGTGCCTTTCTGGCGGCTGTCGATATTGCCCCACATGGTTGCCGTAAACCCTTTATATGAGGCGCTCAGCTGCGGCTGGAGCACAACGCTGTGGGTGCTCAATTCATAGCCGCGAAAAATATACCGGTTATACGCGCCGAGAGAAACGCTCCCGGTTACCTTGTCTTCTGCAGGGGCTGCCGCTGCGGGCTTTGCCTCCTCTGCCGCATATGCACTGCCTGCTCCCAATACGCACGTTGCCACAACAGATACCATCATTTTCTTCCATAGTGCCTTCATTGTTCCCTCCTCGTTATTTTTCGATATAAAATGACTGCTCCGGAAAATCACTGTTGCCTGCTGCCGTCCGCCTTAACCTCCCTTCGTATTCCGTATTTCATCATCTTGTAGCTGATCATCCGCTCCGTTATCCCAAGCCTTCGGGAAGCTCTCGCCATAACCCATTCGCACTCCTGAAGGGCATGAACTATCTCGTCTCGCTCCATCTGCCTGATTTTCTCCTTTAGAGAACTCATAGTGCTCTCCTCGCCTGGCTTTTGCTGTATTCATGATAAAGCCATTTTCATGCCAGAGCATTATCTAACTGAATTAAAAGCATATTTTTATTTTCGTGAGGCTACAATAATGTATTTAGATACATTCTTGTAGCTTTTTCTGCGACAAATGTCGGTTTAAAGCGGCGGGACTGCATGATGTGAACCCGGAATGGTCATTGGAAGCGAGCAGGAACGAGATACATGGTGCCGTTGCTTTGTGTTGTTGTTCCGGCGCTTGCATGTTCTGACTTGAGAGTCGCTCTGAAGCGTACGGGTCATGGAGGGGTTGCGGCATGAACCAAAATTATCATTGGCAATAGTCCAAAGCATGGCGGAACGGGCAACAAAGCGGATTTATTCGGCGAGACGGCACTTGCAGGGATGGTGCCTGGCGAATACCCCGGAGGACGGCTGGATGCCGTCCGGCAATGAGCGGCATTGCTCGTCCTGTCGGGCTAATGACGATTCCGGGTTGAAAGGAAAGTTCCGACGGTGCAGATGAATCCGGCGGCGCGACAAACGGCGAATGCCGGCTTCAGCGCCGCTCTTCAGCAGATTTTTTTCAGACTATTCCGCGGACAAGTCGGCGACCACTTTCACCAAAGCCTTCAGATATTCCGGGTCGAACTCTTCCCGCTCGCTCGTCTCCCGTGTCAGCAGTGAAAGCGCCATGTATGGCGTATGAGAGTACCGGTATGGACGTGGGGTAGTCAATGCATCATAGCAGTCTGTCAGGGCGGCAATCCTGCCGAATGCCGTAATCTTGTTCCCTCTCAATCGAAGCGGATACCCCGCTCCGTTCAGTTTCTCATGATGCTGCAACACCGCCAGAAGCGACTCTTTCGGAATCTCTGCATTGCCTTCCAGCATTCTTACCCCTTCAACGGGATGCTGCTGCATCAGGCGGAACTCCTCTTCAGACAACTGCCCCTGTTTATTGAGCACCTCGGCAGGGATGGTGCTCTTCCCGATATCATGCAGCATCGCACCGATGCCGAGCTTTTCAATCTGCTCCTGCGGAAGTCCAAGAGTTGCTGCAAGAGAGATGGAGAGCACCGTCACATTGATGGAATGAGTGTAGGTATAAAGATCATGATTCCTGAGCGACATCAGGTCGCGGGCGTCAACCTCATTGTTCAGGACAGCCTCGGTCATCGCCCCGACTGCACCGGCAACCTGGCTTATTTTCTCCAAATCGGTCGGGCTCGAGAGCACCTCCCGAATCATTATCTTGGAGTTTTCTTTCATGCCGATCGCCCTGCTCTTCCGCTTCACCTCCGCAGGAAGCGCTGGCGACGACAGCATGGCATGCAGATAGTCCTGATACAGCGCAACATCCTCAATGCGGATAGCGAGGTCCCCCTTTACACGGAAACCATGCGGCGGAATCTGGACCGGTCTGTTGACCGATGCTTCAACCACCTGCGTGAAGGCCATGTTGCCGACCTCAAACAGGCTGAACGTTATTCTGGAGTGAGGGATGAACAGGCTCTTGTCGACCAGAAGCGTCTTTTCGATCTGGTGGTAGTTCTGTTTTTTCCGGGAGTATGCCGAAAACCTGTTCTGCTCTTCAGACTGCGGGGCTTCCTCGATCTTATGCCCGAGGTACATCTCGATGCGTGAAACATCACCCTCGATATAGACTGTCTCTATTCCGAGCTGCTGAAGGTTTTTCAGCATGGCGTCGCTGAAGTGCGTCCACTTCGGAAACAGATGAGAATACATCTCTCCGTCGCGGGTATAGACATCAAACGGAATGGCCAGCCCGACCAGAAGCTGGCTAATCGGAATCGGAATGCGCTCTGGCGTCTGCAATTTGTTCACAAAAATCCTTTCTCCCAAAATAAATCCCGGCGGATTGCATCAGCATATAGTTTTTTAATGTTATCACATTTTCGTGTGCCGCAAGACCCTAAAACAACAGGCTGTTGTCGTTCAAAATCTCTTTGGCCAGCATCAGGTATCCCTGCGCGCCCGATGAGTTCGGCGCGTACAGAATCGCGGGCTTCCCGTGGCCGGGGGCCTCGGCCAGCACGACATTGCGGGGAATTATCGTATCGTACACCTTTGACCGGAACACCTTCCGCACATCGTCCACGATTTGGCGTGAAAGCGAGAGGTGGCGATTGTGCATGGTCAGAAGGATGCCTTCGAGATCGAGCGTCTCGTTGAATCCTCCCCGGATGCGCCAGAGCAGCTTGATGAGAAGGCTCAATCCCTCGACCGCGAAATGCTCACACTGCACCGGCACCAGAACCGAATGCGAAGCGACCAGCGCGTTCAGCGTCAGCAGCCCGAACGAGGGCGGACAATCAATGAATATGTAGCGGAATTCGCTTTTCAGCGGGTCAAGAATGCGCTTCAGCACGCGCTCCCTGTCTGCCTGCTCAAAGAGCTCAATCTCGGAAACGTACAGATCCATCGTCGTCGGAATGATGTAAAGATTCGGAACTATTGTGCGCCGGAGCACGTCATCAATCCCGCACTTGCCGGAATAGAGATCGTAGAGGCCGAGTTTCACCGCATCGCGTTTGATGCCGAGACCGGTCGTCAGGTTTCCCTGCGGATCGGAATCAATAACCAGGACGGTTTCATTGGAGAGCGCGAGCGCCGAGGAGAGATTCAGCGCCGTTGTGGTTTTCCCGACGCCGCCCTTCTGGTTCGCTATCGAGATGATCTTGTTCACGGAGAAAGCGTTCTGGCAGGCCGGATGCTGTATTTTTTCATCTTATAGCCGATCTGGCGGGCGGTTATCCCGAGCAGACGCGCGGCTTTTGCCTGATTCCAGGCGGTTTTTTCGAGCGCATCGAGGATTCTGGTCTTTTCAATGTCTTCTATTGCCGTCGGGAGAGCCTCTTTCAGCTGTGAACCGTACTTTGCCTTGAGGGAGGAGTCACGCATAGAAACCGGCAGATCGGAAACCGCTGCCGTCTTTCCGCGAGCCATAACAACCAGCCGCTCTATGGCGTTTTCGAGTTCCCGGACGTTTCCGGGCCATTCATAGGCATGGAAAATGCTTATCACCGCCGCATCCAGAGCCAAAGTTCGGCCGTTTTCCTCGTTGTATTTCCGGAGGAAATGTTCGGTAAGCGGCCCGATGTCTTCACGGCGCTCGCGCAGCGGAGGGAGGTACACCGGAATGACATTCAGCCGGTAATAGAGATCCTCCCTGAACCTTCCGGTGGAGACCAGCTCTTCGAGATTGCGACTCGTTGCGGCAATCAGCCGGATATCCACCTTGATCGTTTTTTCTCCGCCGACACGCTCAAACTCTTTTTCCTGGAGCACGCGAAGGATTTTCGGCTGAAGCATGACCGGCAGGTCTCCCACTTCATCGAGAAAAACGGTTCCTCCGTCCGCCAGCTCAAACCGGCCTTTCCTGAGAAACATCGCACCGGTAAAAGCACCCTTTTCATGACCGAACAATTCCGACTCGAGCAGACCTTCCGGGATTGATGCGCAGTTGAATTTTATGAACGGTCCCTTTTCGCGGGAACTCATGTAATGAACGGCCCTGGCGACGAGTTCCTTTCCGGTCCCGCTTTCGCCGAACAGAAGGATATTCGCGCGCGAGGGCGCAATGCGGTGGACCGTCTCAAACACTTCCTGCATGCGGTCCGACTGGCCGATCATGTTTTCAATGCGGTATTTTCCCTTCAGCTCGCGCCTGAGGTTTTCCTTTTCGACAAGAATAGCCTCGCGCTCCTTTTCAACATCCTTATAGAGTTTGGCAGACTGGGCGATCAGCGCGGCGATAATCTTGAGCAGCCGCATGTCGTCTTCAAAGGAAATGCCCTTTCCTTCAAAGAGCCGGTCGACGCTGAGAACACCCAGCACATCGGTCTTGAACTTTATCGGCACGCACAGAAAGGCTATATTTTCCTTGCTGATTTCCTTCCTCGCCCCGGTCTTGTTCAGAAACAGCGGCTCTTCCCCGACATTCGGCACCATCATCGGAATGCCGAGCTTTGCCACGCGGCCGATGATGCCTTCCCCAAGACGGTACCGGCCGCGCTTGATCTCATCGGCAGTCATGCCATGCGCCGCAATGATCGAGACCTCCCCGTCACTCCTCAGCGACACGGTCCCGCGCTTCATGTCGAGGTACTCGGCAAGCACCCGCATGACGCCGTGCAGGTTCTGCTTCAGGTTCAGGGAGGAGCCGAGCAGCTTGCTGATTTCATAAAGCGCCGTCAGCTCTTTCGCTTTATCGTAGGAATGTTTCACGCTCGATAGTTTATCACCGGTCCTTCAAAAATGGAAATGCCGGCACGAAGCGCGACATTTTTGTATCGTTCCGGCGGGCGGTCCGGCTCATGCCCCGGCCGACATCCCCGGATACTCAGCCGCGATAAAGGCGCGCACCGACGCATCATCTGCCGGCGGCTCGAAGCACCGCTCCGGCGAGCACGGAACAGGCGGGCCGGGCATGTCGCCATGCCGGATGGTCAGGGAAAGAAGCCGGCGCATGCATTCCGCTTCCACCGAACCGGCAGCCCCGACACCAAGCGTGAGCGTGATTCCGGAATACCACATCTCCAGCGCTCCGAAAAACGCCCCCGCATGGAGTCCCATGGATGCGGCGCGGGGTGCACACGCCCGCAGCACCGCCTCTGCATCAGTGCGATATGCTTCTTCATCGGTAATGCGGTGCAGCTTAATCAGCACTGTCGCGGCGACAGAATTCGCCGCCGGATGCGGCATGTCGTCCGAAGGTTTCAGCCGGAGGCCGAGCAGCGCATTTTCGGAGTCGAAAAAGCCGCCGCCATCAGCATCCCAAAGGCGAGCCCGGCAGACGGCCATCACTTCACGGGCCGCCGCAAGGCATCGCTCATCTGCCGTTGCTTCATACACCGCCAGCGCTGCCTCCGCGAGGAATACATAATCCTCGAGCTGCGCGGGAACGTTTTCGGCGTGAAACAACGCATCCCCTTTTTTCCGGAGCGCAAAAATGCGTTCAAGCGACCCTTTCGCCGATGCCAGAAGCTCCTTGTCTTCAAAGGCACGGGCAGCAAGCACGAGCGACGTTATCAGCATGCCGTTCAGCGAAGCATACCTCGCCGTATCCACCAGCGGCGACTCTCTTTTCCTCCGCGCAGTGAGAAGCTTGCCCTGCCCGCGCTCCAGCAGATGTTCCGCCCGATCGGTCTCCAGCCCAAGTTCCTGCGCAACAGAGGCAAGCGAACGGGCAACGGAAAGCACGAATTTATCAGGGTCGTGGTGCATGGCGCCCCGCTGACGCATAAAGCAGCGCGTCAGAAGCTCATGCTCCTCGTCATCAAGAACATCGCGCATCTGCCGTGCCGTCCAGGTGAAATAGCCGCCTTCGTCGTCAGGAGTGACGTCGGCGTCCTGACTTGCAGAATAACCGCCGTCGGCATGGGCGAGCACCTCACGCACGAACCTGACGATGCCTTCCGCCGTTATCCGGAAGATTGGATCGCCAAAGACCGTCCATGCCTCCACATAATTCCTGAGAAGCCAGGCATTGTCATCCGCCATCTTCTCAAAATGCGGAACATTCCAGCCCGCATCCACAGAATACCGGTGGAAGCCGCCCTGCAGATGATCATGAATTCCGCCCAGAGCCATCCTTGCGAGCGTATTTCTGACGACGGTTCCGACTTCCGGGCTTCCGCTCCTCACATACCGCCTGGTCAGAAATAAAATCGCCCCGGACAGCGGAAACTTCGGCGCCGGGCCGAAGCCGCCATCGTGCGGGTCGGCCTGCTGCACCATGGCATCCTCCGCATCTGCAAGCATTGCCGGCGACAATTCGCCTGCACCGGACACCGGGGACTTCAGCGCGTCAAGCAGGCGGCGTGAAAAGTCCTCTGCCGCGCCCCTGTTTTCCGCGTAGAACTGCCGCACCCCTTCCAGTACTGACCGGAATCCCCGCCTCCCTCCAACGTCTTCCGGAGGGAAATAGGTTCCGCCGAAAAACGGCTTTCGGTCGGGCATCAGAAACACCGTCAGCGGCCAGCCGCCGCTGCCGCCCATGACCGCAACCGCCTGCTGGTAGCGCCGGTCAACATCAGGCTGCTCGTCGCGGTCCAGCTTGACGGCGATGAAATGCTCATTGATAAACGCGGCAACGTCCGCGTCATAAAAAGACTCCTTCGCCATCACATGGCACCAGTGGCACCAGACCGCCCCGGAGCTGAGCAGGACCGGCTTGTTCTCGCGCCTCGCGCGTTCAAACGGGTCATCGCTCCACGGATACCAGTGTATCGGCTGATCGGCGGCATGGCGAAGATAGGCGGATTGTTCATCGGCAAGTCGGTTCATGAAAGCCTCCGGTGTGCGACAGTGGGCACGTGCAAAGATGCCGCTACAAATCCGCATCCTCTGCATGCTCTATCTCTATAGTAACAGCTGCGTGTGCAAAGCGGGCACCGACTGATTGGAGCCGTTGCAATCAATATAGATATTGAATGTTGATATGGGGCATAATTGACGCACATGAAAACAACGAGTAAATGCCGATTGACCGCCATGGGAGAGCTTGGTTTTTTTGAGAATCGGAATCGTTGTCGGCAAGTTGCGAAACTATTACCAGCAATGCATTCCGGCGATGTTGATAATTTCCGGATATGCCCGTCATCGGGGAACCTGAGTGTCCGATAAAGAAGCCACAGCCAGAATCAAGATCAACAAGCTGCTCGGAGCAGCAGGCTGGCGTTTCTTTGCTTAGGGCGGCGCGCCTGTCCAAACAACCTGAGCCACCTCTCGCCACTCTCTTTCATTTCACGGCACCGTAAGACTTAACCGCCTCGTTCACGAATGTTGCCTGATAATCCTTTCGGCTCAAAACGGTATCGTAGAGGCCGACATCCTCGCCTTCGTGCCTGTTGATGCCTGTGTAGCTCAAACTGGCGTCTTCGTAACGCTTGAATTTGTAAACTGCATCGTTCATCAGAGCGCTGTTGAATACGCCAAGGCTGACAAGCAACTCGAAGTCCTTCACGGTCAACCCGGTGACCTTTTTGAACAGACCCGGCTCCAGTTGCGTGATGACATCCCTCAGGCTCCGTTCGCGGTAGTCGGTCAGATACATGAAGATGGGAACCCGCGTGGCGAACTTGATGAGCTTTTCCTGTATCTGCTTCCGCAGGCTCTTGTATTCCTTCTCTTTTTCGGTCAGTTCCTTCTTCTCTTTCGCGGACACCTTCTCGTCGTTGGCCTCCTTGCGCGCCTTCTTCACGGCGTCCGACTTGTTAATAATGGTCTCGATGTCATGATTGAGATTGCGGAAACCCTCGATGCTCATGAGCGCCTTCATGGCGGCTTCATTGCTCATAAGCCGCTTCAGAGTGTCGTTGTCCACATTCACCAGCAGCGCGCTTTCCCAACGCCGCGCCAGCAGGGTGGCCGTCGTGCCGCTCATCGCCATGTCGAGAATGCCGGCGGCGTCAATCTGCTTCATGGAACTGCCATCATAGGCCAGAACCGGCAGGAAGCTGATAAACTCCTCGACCTTCTTGTCCGGGTTTGCCTCGTTCGCGTTCAACCGGCAACTGTAGTCGGCAATCTGCCGCAACGCCCGGTCCGGCGCGAAGTCGAAGACGTAGCACTCCTCCTTGATGATCTGCTCTTCATTCGGGGACGTTCCGTCCGGGTTTCGGACCGCCCAGGGCGACTGCACCCGAAAGGCCGCCTGAAAATAGGTCTCCGGACTGGAGGAGTTGCGGAGCATCAGAATCCCCGTCCACGGCCTGACCGTCACGCCGGTGGTCAGCTTCCCGCACGAGAGGGTTATGGTCTTTGATTTCAGCGGGTCTTCCATCGCATCCAGCACCGGCGGTAGTGCTCCGACTCCGATTCCGGCGGCGCTTCCCGCCGCCACGATCACGGTGTAGTCGTGGAAGAACAGGTTCTGCCTCTTCGCCAGCAGGTTCCGCATGGCGTGACATGCCGCCACGCTGGGCAGAAACCAGAACGTGTGCGAAAGCACGTTCAAGAGGCGCGCGTCAGAGAAAGGCATCGGCGGCTTCTGGGTGCCGAGTTTCAGGTTGTCCACGCGGGTCGGCAGGAACGACCCCCGGATCAGGTCCAGCCACTTCTGAACCTCGTCCCCATACTTGAACTTTGCCCTGTCGCCGATTCCCTCGGCAGAGAAGAAGACATTCAAATCGAACTCGTTAAACTCGCCCTGCATGGCGATTTCCCAGATAGCGTCCGGCAGTTGATACGTCAAAAGCACCATCCGGGGCAGCGCGGCGTAGGGATTGTTCTCCCCCGTCCAGTCCCGCTTGGCCCGCTGCTCATCCGAATATGTCCAATTGAAAATCTGTTCCTCGATGAACTCGCCCGAGGCAATCGCCCGAAACGGTGTCCCGGACAGGTATAGATAGCCGTCCGTCGTGATGGGCATGATGTCTTCATCAAAGTCCTCGATGCCCTCGCCCTCGGCGAATTTGCGTTCCTTTTCGTCCTCCGACTCGAAAAGTTCCTTCGCGTTCTCGCGCCAGGCCCCATAGTGGTACTCGTCGAAAATCACGCAATCCCAGTGCGTCGAATGCACCCATTCGTTCTTCGTCTTGATCCCGCCGGTGCTCGGGTTTCGGCCCAGGTAGTCCTGAAATGAACCGAAACAGACGAACGGCTTCTTCTTGTCGGCATCTTCGTAGGTCAGGCCGCCGGGCTTGATGAACTGCCAGCCATGGAAATCAACATGGCATTTCAGGTCTTCTTCCCAGGCGCTCTGCACGGCGGGTTTGAAGGTAAGAACCAGTAATTTGCGCCAGCCCATTTTCTTTGCCAGTTGATAGGCGGCAAAGGTCTTGCCGAAACGCATCTTGGCGTTCCAAAGGAAATGCGGCGGCTTGTGCCGGTTGTTCTTGTCCCTGCGCCAACTGGCGAAATACGCGGCGGTCTTTTCGACCGCTTCGACCTGCTCCGGGCGCATCTTGAAATCGAGTGACCGGTTCTCCTCGTTCAGTTGACCGGTGCGGACCGCGATGATGGCCGCCTTGACCTGATCCACCGTACAGCGGAACCATTCGCCGTCCGGGTTTTTTATGCCGTTGATTCGCACCATCCGGTGGACATCGTGGTCGGTGAACACCGTCCCGTCATTCCGCATCGCGGTCTCTTCGAGTACGATCCGGTACGGCGGCTTGCCCGGCCGGCGCGTCGGGTACTGTTGCGCCACACGAGATTGCGCGTCCACGGTCGTGTAGCCGACCTTGAGCAGACCCGCATACTGAGGATTGCTGTCCTCGTAAGCGTAGATCGTTGGCCGCGACGCCGGGCGCGGTGGGAAGAACTCTTTACTCATCCCCGGTCCCCTTCAGCCGCTTCGGTTCCTTGGCGGGCGGCAGGAAGTTCTCACCCGTCACCACGCCTTTGCCGGTTTTCTGCTCCAGTTCAAGGCGCGCATTTCTGGCGATTCTTCCGCCTTTCTTCCCGGCCTCCGCGTTTTCCGGCATGCCTGTGGCCTCCACGCTTTGGGCAATCTGGCGGGTTGAAAGCTCCGCCAGCGCCGTGAAGATCAACTCCGCCTCGCTCATGTGGTCGCGCAGGTTCTGGGTTTTAAGGCCCTTGATGTCCTTATGCTTCTTAACCGAAACCCCGCTCCATTCCTGATGAATGATGTTGGTCAGGATGGCGTATTCCTCTTCACCCTTGATCTCGTGATCCTTCCAGTAGTCCGTGAGTTTGTTGCGGGTTTCCTGCCCCATCATCCGCTGCTGGATCCACTTTTCGCTTCTGCCTTGCTGCTGCCAGTATTCCCGGGCGCGGTCAAGGGAGCGGGCCGGATCACCCATGTCCTGGATGCGCTCGTACCCGACTTTGGCCAGCCATTGCTTAAACGGTTCCGCTTTCGGCGATGGTATGGATTGGATGATGCGGAATAAACCTTCTACATTGGCGCAGTCTGTTTCCCTCATCTTTCCGTCGGGCGCCTTCATTTTCAACTGTCGACAAATTGTCGACAGTTCAAGCCCGGCTTCTGTCTTCACGCGAATCTTCATCTTGAACCAGTAATCACGGGGATTGACGCTGTCCGTCAGCGCGGCCACCACATCAACCACCGAGAAATACCACATCTCGTTCTTTTCGTCGTAGAACCGGCGGATCGCATGCTTTTCAAAAGCCACCGGCGTCTGTTCGTTGTTCTTCATAAGTGCATCTCCGAACATTTACCCGAAAATGTCTTGTCGGCCGACTCCGATTTCAGTCGGTTACAATCTGTCACCGACTGACTGCCCAGCTTCTTCAGCCGTTCCTTCAATATGAAATCCTCAAAAACTGCCAGCGCATGTTCTTTACTCATGGTTCGCCTCCCCGTCCGCCTTGCCCTCGTCGGCAGTCATCGGACGGACCATGGACTCGATGAAGGCAATCTCACTCGCGGAGAGAGAATACTTCGTGTAGAGGTCCTTGTCTGTCCACTGCTTGGTCCAGTTCTGGATTGGCACGAAGGTGTAAACCTTTCGCGTTGTGTCTTGCGATGGTTTGTGCAGGAGAATCAGGAGCCGAGTCAGCCGACAGGAAAGGTAGGACAAAACGCTTTCGGCCTGATTCTTCGAATCGAACGGACCAATGCACAGATACGTTTCCGAAGAGATACTCCCAGGCTCCCCGACGAATGGCGTGCTGATGATCCTGTGAGGGTAGGTATCTCTGTTGCCAGTTCCCGGAGCGGCCCGGCCCACATAGACCTTCCACTTGTCGATGAGTTCAACGCCAGTCTTGATAGAGCTTCTCGGGGTGTATCCCTTACTGCCTTTTTGATAGAGCAGCACGTCACCGGCACGTTTAGCTGCCTTGCCCTTGAACGTTGTCTCTAGCCCGAACGGCTTTCTGGAACTAACCAGACGGTCGAAACGCCTGCTGTCAGGCAGGGACAGCGATTGCGATTCCCCACTCTCGACAGCAACGACTTTCTTGAGGATCGACAGCCCTTCATTGAAGCGGACGAATACGTCCACCCCCTCTTCAAGAAGCGGACGACTGACTGTCGAGACAGGCCAGTCCTTGAAATGGGTCGTGACTCGGCAGAGCCCGGGATTGTCCCGATCCCAGAGGAAGTAACAAACGCCACCCTTGAGGCCCACCCCCGGAAAGGCGTCCGATGCGCAAAGATGGTCGTCGATTGAGCGCAAGCAATTGTCAGTGAGCATCGACTCTCTGAACTCATCCAGCCCTTTCCCCCCTGCGAACCATCGGGAAGGAATGATCATCGAGAGGTAACGAGGATTGAGCTTCTTGGCTTGTTCAACGAACAGGTGATAAATTGGTCGTGCGCTTTCTCCGAACCCCCCGTCGCTCAACTGGTACGGCGGATTGCCGATAATGACGTCGAATTTCATATTGAAGATTCCCTCCGGCTTGTCGGTATGAAGAAATTGATAGGCGTGGCTTTCCAGTTCCTCGCCCCGTTTGTAGTTCGCTTCGTTCGCCCCGCAGTACCGGCAACGCCCGTTCTCCCACGTGTGCTCCACGCGCCCGAAGCGGATGTTGCCTTGCGGTTCATCGAAAGTCTCGCAGACGGAATACTTCCCGTTGGCAGTTTTGGAGCAGTACACCGAACGGCGGGAAAGGAGGGCGGTCAACTCCGTGATCGCCAGGCCGAAAAGCTGGTTTTTGAAAATGTGGTTTATCCGCTTCTGGCGGTTGGGGATTTGCTTCTCTAAACCCTTGTCCAACCGCTTGGCAATCTCGCGCAGGAACACGCCCGACTTGCAGCCGGGATCGAGAAACGTGGCTTTTTTATTGCTCCAGAGTTCTGGCGGCAGCAGGTCGAGTATCCGGTTTGCCATTTGGGGCGGCGTGAAAACCTCGTCACTGCTCAAGTTTGCGATGCAGGTAAGCACATCCGGGTTGTAGTTATGGCTTGTCAACATCGGCTACCTCCAGGAAGTGGACCAGTGGGTATTCCTTTTCCGGTGTGGGAATGAAGACATCATCACCAAGATCGGAAAAGAGCGGCAGTTCCTTCATCGAAGCGTGTTCCAGTAGACTGTGAAACGTGAAGTCGCGCCGCTTCAGCATGCTTCCGTTCACGGGCGACCATTCGGAAAATACAATCGGCTGCGGGTTTTCGCCCATTGTTTTGAGTGTGAGCGCATCGCCGTGGATTATGTTTCGCGCCAGGATGTACCTGACGGATTCGCGGCAGTTATCGTTGGTCTTGTTCTTGAACAATCGCAAATAGTTCAAATCAAATATCCCGAAAAGCCTCTGACGGCATTGCTGGACATTGTCGTCCTGAATATCAATGCCGTATATGGAGGATACGGCCAGGGTGGAATAGCGTTCAAAATCGAGTTGGCTCCTGCGATAGCGCGTTTCCACAACGCGCAGTTTCCGCTCAAGAATCTCGGCCAGGAAGTTGCCCGTCCCGCAGGCGGGTTCGAGGAAGCGCGAGTCAATCCGCTCGGTCTCGGACTTCACCAAGTCCAGCATGGCGTTGACTTCCCGTTTCCCGGTCAGCACCTCGCCATGATCGGCAACCCGCTGTTTCGACTTGACCTGAGCTTCCATCTGTTCCTTATTTTTCTGCAAGGGGCTCAATGACGTTAACGTCCTTTGCGATATCGTGCATGCTCTGCTGCTCCTGACTTATTTTCTATTAAGACTTTATTTACAACGCATTATAATATTTTTCATGAATCCATAACCCGTTCATTTATCAGTGACCTCAGCAATCAAGCCACCACCAGGGCATCGCAATGACTTTTGAGTGCAGCATCTTTACTTCGCTGCCAGCATGCACCAGAACTCCCCTGACTGTTTCAGGATAGTCTTTCAGAAACACGAGCAGGTTCTTAATGTCGTTCACGGACGGAGAGGTCGTCATCTTTACTTCAAATGCAAGGAGTTTGTGGCCATGCTCAACTACAAAATCGACCTCCGCGCCCGAAACGGTTCTCCAATAATAGACCGTGGACTTCGGGGTCATCAGTTCGCAAAGCGCCTTGAGATGCAGATAGACCATGCTCTCAAAGAAACTGCCCAGTTCGCGTGCTTTTTCGAGCGATGGGCGGTCAAAATATCCGGCCAGAAGAATGCTGAGCGCAGGGTCCATGAAAAACGCTTTCGGAGATTTGACGATGCGTTTGGTTCTGTTTACCGCATAGGCCTCGACCCGATGCATAATCTGCGATATTTCGAGCAGTTTCAGATAGCGGTGTGTCGTGGTATGGCTGACGCCGCTGTCTTTTGCCACATCGGCCTGATTCAGCACCTGTGCTATCCTTAGAGACAGCACCCTCATGACTTTCCTGAAATCAACAAGTGAATCAATCTGGGACAGGTTACGCAGGTCGCGCTCCAGATAGGTTCTGACATATCCTTCCAGCCATGCCACAACGGACACATGGTCTTGCACTTCGAGCAGCGGGGGCATGAATCCTTTAAGAAGATACTCAAGGGCATCGACCTGCGGCAAGGCTGCCTCCTGAAAGACCGCCTCCGAATCCCAAAGTTGGTCATAATTTGTGGGGGTAGCAATGCCCTGCCGTTCTCCATAGGTGAAGGGCAGGAGATCAATATAAAGAGCTCTGCCGGCGAGCGATTCGGTCACTTCTTTCATAAGAAGGAGATTCGATGAACCCGAAAGCAGAAATCGCTTTGTGCGACCGGAACCGTCCACTGCATGCTTGATCGTATTTAAAAGCGGCGGATACTTCTGTACTTCATCAATGATGATGCGATCCTTGTTGTACCAGAGCGTCGCCGGGTCGAGCCGTGCGCGATCCATGATGTCAAAGTCGTCGAGGCTCACATAATCAAAGTCGCCGAATTCGTGTTGCAGCATGGTGCTTTTGCCGACCTGGCGCGCCCCGCTCACCACCACGACGGGGAAAGCATCAATCAACTTCTTGATTTTTTGAGATATTCTTCGGTTCTTGTAATTTGTTCCATTATCAGAAATAATATCTTTCATGTCTGGATTTATATCACAAAACTCATAGCTATGCAACTTATTTCTGCACGCTGGCTGTGTGCAACGCCTCGAGTTAGAGTGCAAGGGAGTGGTGTAAGAGTAGTGGGCGCGTGAAAAAAAAGAGCCATCGTGTCAATCTCCAAAAGCTCTTACACCTTGTGACTGGACGTGACCCGCATGATTTTGACTGGCAAATGTGGCAAATCGCTATAGCATAGATAATTCATAAATAATTGCAAAGAAAGAAGCCAACTCAGTCTCAAGCTTTGGTATTATTGAGTTTACAAGGACTTAAAAACACCAAAAGAGAGGAGTTGGCTATGACAAAGTGTAGCACACAACTGACCTTTGGATTCAAGGGCACAAAGAAGCTTACCGTAGACTTTCAGGGAGGGGAGATAACGTCGGACAGCGGACTTCTTCTGGTACGGCAGGCAGATGAA
>WSNO01000057.1 GCA_009773415.1 Nitrospirota bacterium
GCCGGCTTGCTCTTGGCGGCAGTTGTCATTGCGGGCAGCGACAGCAAAGCTGCCGCTCCGGCAATGGCTGCTGCAAAGGCCAGATTTTTCTTCAGCATGTTGTATCTCCTTTCTCTGGTGGTATTTCTGCTGGATGTGCAGACATTGATTGTGAGTTTATGCGAGACTGCATCCTGATCGCCTTGGGAGTCACCGGGCAGACATATTCACAGGTGCCGCAGCCGGTGCAGAGCAGTGCATTGATCCTGACACCGACACCCGGTATCAGTCTGATCGCCTGTGATTCGCAGCGTTCCACGCAGGCGAAACAGCCGCTGTTTTTTGCCAGGCAATGGTCATTTTGGGCCACGGCCACCCGGTTCTCTCCCGGCGTGGCCACGAAATCCGCCACATCCGCCACATCCGGCGTCGAATCTCCGGATGCCTTCAGGGCATTGCTGACCGAGCAGACCGCCTCCCCTAGCGAGAGCAGACTTTTCTTGAAAAAATCCTTGCGGCTGATATTCATTTTTTCTTCTTCTTTTCTTTTTCTTTCTTCTCCCGCTTCATTTCCCTTATCTCTCCCTGGGCATGGCATCCGGTGCAGGACAGGCGGACCGCATGGGGTGAAAGAGGCGCTCCATGAAGACCGGTTCTATGGCAACCGAGACAGTACTCACCATTGGAGGTATCCTCGATACGGTGCGGTATCATCGGCGGAGCATCCTCGGCATACTCGGCGTCCCTGGAATAGTTTTCCGGCTCGTCGGCACCGGCAACAACCGGAATAGCCAGCAGCGCAACAAGAGACATAACGGCACAACAGCGGAGCAACATTCTCATGTAAGACCTCCTTGAATTGAAATTGTTATTTATACCAGATATTCACATTCAGAGCCTTGGACGGGCATATGTCGATACAGTCGCCACAACGGGTACAATCACCCGAAACCACCTGGCTGGAACCTTCTACCAGAGACGGTACCAGCACCTCTTCCACCGGGCAGACTCTTGAGCATTCTCCGCAACCGGTGCAACGTTGCCTGCTGAAACCTACCCTGAGCGGGCTGAATCGCCCCAACAGAGCATAGAAGCCCCCCACCGGGCAGAGTGAGCGACACCAGATTCGTCGCGCAGCAAGCGCTTCGACTATCATTATTCCCAACACCAGCAGCAACGGCATCCAGG
>WSNO01000044.1 GCA_009773415.1 Nitrospirota bacterium
TGCGCCTCCTTGTCAGATTTGGGTTTGGTCGCCCTTTATAATCTAACATCTGAGTCTTCAGGCTATGCGCTCCTCTTTTTTTGCCGGACACTACTGAGGAATTATCATAAATTTATCATAATCAGCACTGTTTCACTTGAGATGGAACTCGTAACTCTTTGAAAAATGGTGGACGGTAAGGGATTCGAACCCTCGGCCCCCACGTTGCGAACGTCTTATAGAACAATTCTACTCATGGCGCAGTGCAACAATAGGATCGAGGCTCGCTGCATGTCTTGCAGGAAAGAAACCAAAGATAATGCCGATGGCCGCAGAAAAGAGAAATGCCAGCGCATTGATACCAGGATTGAAGATGTACGGCACTTGCATAAGCCAGGCGGCAAGATATGAACCTACTGTCGCCAAGGCTATGCCGATCAGGCCTCCCAGCGATGAAAGCACGACAGCCTCTATGAGGAATTGCATGAGAACTTCATGTTCGAGGGCTCCGATTGCAAGCCGTATGCCGATTTCGCGTGTTCGCTCCGTAACCGACACAAGCATTATGTTCATGATGCCTATTCCGCCCACAAGGAGACTGACCGCAGCAACTGCACTGAGCAGTGCCGTGAGCAGTTGCGTGGTTCCCGTAAGCATACTTGTGATCTCCTTCATATCCATGATGTTGAAGTTATCATCGTCACTTGCCGAAAGATGACGTCTCTCCCGCATCAATATCCTGATATCGTTTTGAGCTTTTTCTGTCGAGGAATCTTTCCTTACTGACAGCTGTATCATGCCGACATCCTGATTCCCCGATATGCGCCGGTGAAAGGTACTCAATGGAATTACCACGACATCGTCCTGATCCGTGCCCATTGTGCTCTGGCCTTTGGCTTCCAGCAGTCCGATAATATCGCACGAAAGCTTTTGCAGGCGAATCTTCTCGCCAATGCCTCCCTGTCCCCCGAATAATTTCTTGCGGACGGTCTCGCCAATGACGCAGACTGCAGCACCGTTGCGCAACTCGCTGTCGTTGAATTCCCTGCCTGTCTTGATAGATCGGTTGGTCACTTTGAGGTATTCATTACTGGTTCCGCTGACCTGGGTAGTCCAGTTCTGGTTGCTGAAGATAGCCATGACCGACTGGGATGAGACAGGAGCGACAGCGGCGATGGAGCCAATTTCTTTCGTTATTGCATCCGCATCGCTCTCTTTAAAAGGAATATTGCCGGTAGACTGTCCGGGTCCCAGTCTCTTGCCGGGAGTTATCATCAGCATGTTGCTGCCCATGCTTGCGATCTGCTGCTGAATTTTAACGGTCGCTCCGTTGCCGATGGTCACCATGGTAATAACGGCCACAACGCCTATGACAATACCAAGAACGGTAAGAAATGATCTGAGCATATTGCGTCGTATGGCTCGCAAAGCCAGTAAAACAGTGTTCCACAACATTAGCTGCCCCTTCCGTTCTGTTTTTCTGTTTCTACCAATCCATCCCGAAAATGGATGGTACGTTTGGCGTATGCAGCTAAATCCGGCTCATGAGTAATTATGATAATGGTGATACCGTCTTTGCTGTTCAGAGAACGCAGCAGTCCCATGATCTCATGGCTGCGCGCCGTATCCAAGTTGCCGGTCGGCTCGTCTGCAAGGAGCACTGCCGGCTTTGTGACGATGGCGCGGGCGATGGCGACCCTCTGTTGCTGTCCTCCGGAAAGCTCACCGGGGGTATGAGACTCCCATCCCTGAAGACCTACCGTTTCGAGGGCTTTCAGGGCTTGATCCCGTCGTTCATTCGCCGGAGCATGTCGATAAATCATCGGGAGTTCGACATTTTCAAGCGCCGAGGTGCGGCTCAAAAGGTTGAACCCCTGAAATACAAAACCTTGATAATACCGCCGAAGCAGGGCACGTTGCCCGCGGCCAAGCTTGCCGACATCGACGCCTTTGAATGCATACAGGCCGGAGGTAGGCGCATCGAGACATCCAAGGATGTTCATGCAGGTGGATTTCCCCGATCCGCTCGGCCCCATGATCGCCACAAACTCACCTTCGTCTATAATGAAATCGACGCCCCGAAGAGCCTGCATTGAGGCAGTCCCTTCACCATAGACCTTGGTCACGGCTTTGAATTCTATGAGATGTTGGTTGATACTCATTTGGCCCCGGTGCTCGTATCTACGATTACCTCCATGCCGGGTTTGAGCTCACCGGTAAGGACTTCTGTCACGCCTCCGCTCGTTGCCCCGGCGGTGACGGTGACGGGTGCAGGCTTGCCATCTTTCAGTATCCAGACTTTCTGCTGTTTTCCGTTACCGGCAGTGTCATTTCGCTGTTGCGTGCCGCTCGGCGGACGAGGAAGAAGTCCGCTCACCAGATCGGTGGCAGGCTTTTCCTGCTGTATGGGCGGAGCGAATCGTAGTGCGGCGCTTGGGATCAGGATCGCATTATCGACTTTATTCACCGTTATCTCCGCAGTTGCAGTCATGCCGGGGCGAAGGGCCAAGTCCGAATTATCCACCTTCAATATGGTCTCGTAAGTTACAACTCCCGAAGTTGTGGTAGACGCATAACGAGCCTGTGTAATCTGCGCTTCAAAGGATCTTTTTTGATAAGCTGAGACGCTGAACGCAGCTTTCTGTTTTTCCTGGATTTTGCCTATGTCAGCCTCATCGATATTTACGTGGAGATCCATTTGTGTCAGGTCTTGGGCCAGGGTGAACAGAACCGGGGCCTGAAAGGATGCGGCAACAGTCTGGCCCGGCTCGATGGTGCGTGTCAGAACGATGCCGCTCACGGGAGAACGAATAACCGATTTGGAGAGATCGGTCTCATTTGCCTTCAGCGTAGCCTGTGCTTGAGTAACAGCTGCGGCAGCACTCGCTGCGTCAGCCTTTGCACGCTCAAAAGCCGCCACTGCGGCATCCATCTCCGACTGCGAAGGTACTTTCCCATTGCTCAGTTCCCGTACTTTTTGGAACTGGCTGAGTTTGGACTGGGTTTCAGTAACGGTCGCCTGGGCCTGCAGGACTTTTGCCTTTGCTGATTCAAGTGCAGCTTTAGATTGGGTAACCTGGGCTTCGAGTTTCGAAGTATCAAGCCTTGCAAGTACCTGCCCGACTTTCACCCTGTCGTTATAATTCACTTCAACACTCTTCATGGTGCCGGACAATTCACTGCCCACGCTGACGGTATTCGTCGGCTGCAATGTACCGGTGGCAGTCACAATGACCGTAAGCTCTCCACTTCGGACCTGTTCGGTCTTGTACTGAACGGTGTTTGTGTTTCCGGTCTTTCCCCATATTACCAGAGCAATAATCGCCGAAATTACCACAAAGCCGATGGCGATGTATCGCTTCCGTCGCAGATTAAACGTCGGAGAAGATTGCATTCCCAGAATCTCTTGAATGTCTATTTTTGGATCAATTTTGAATTTCATATCAATGCTCCCTCTTCTTTTCTTCTGGATTCATTGATTTCCAGCCGCCCCCAAGGGCTTTGTAAAGGCTTATAAGATCGGATGTCACGGCTGCCTCGCTCAATGCCAGCTGTTCCTGGAATATCAGCAGGGACCTCTGCGTGCTCAACACGACCTGAAAATCCACAAGCCCCGATGAATACTGATTTTGTGCAAGTTCGGAAGCCCGCTCTGCGGCCTGCGCAGCTTTCATCAATGATTGCAGCCTGACCTGTTCTTTCATATAGGCAGTCAGTGCGTTATTGACTTCCTCAAGAGCTGACTGGATCGAAGCTTCATATTTTATCAACGCCTGCTCCTGAACGGCGTTTTGCGCCTCAATGTTTTGCCGAATGCTTCCCGCATTAAAAATATTCCACTTGAAATTCGGGCCATAACTGTACACTTTGCCTGGCGTATTGAAAAGATTCGACAGGGAGATCGCTTCAAGCCCAATCGAACCAATCAATGTCAATTTTGGATACAACTCTGCAGTTTGCACTCCGATGCGGGCCGTCTCTGCAGCCAACTGACGTTCAGCGCGCCGCACATCGGGTCTGTTCCGGAGCACATCTGCAGGAATGCCATACGCTATCTCCTCTGACGCAACAGGGACGGATTTGCGTTCGGACATCTCGTTTTCTAAGGAGCCCGGATTCAGCCCTAATAGTACTGCGAGACGGTTTTTTGCCTTCTCAACGCCTGTCTGTAGTGTCGGTATCTGTGCTGTGGTTTGTTCCAGATTGTACTTTGCCTGCTCTACGTCCAGGTCTGTAGTCAGACCTGCCTCGCTACGCCACTGAGTTATTTGATACGTCTCCTGCTGCAAATCACGATTTACTTCAGCTATTGAAAGCCTGGTCTGAAAGGAACGCAAATCAACATAATTTGTGGCCACCTCGGCTGTCAGACTGACGAGTACAGAGTTCAGGTCTTCCTCGTTCGCCTCCAAGTCGGCCTGCGCAGCCTCGACGGCCCGCCTTTTCCCACCGAACAAATCCAGTTCCCAACTGGCGTCAAAGCCTGTCGTGTAGAGACTGGATTCCGAGGAGTTGCCGACCTGAGCATTGCCGGTCGTCGAGAGCGAGTTTGATCCGTCCGCAGGGCCGCCTTGAGTGCTGCCTTTGCTTCGCTGTATTGAGGCCGAGGCGTCGACCGAAGGAAACAGTGCAGCTCCGCTGACGCCGCGGCGTGCCCTTGCTTCACGGACACGAGCCTTGGCCTTTCGGAGATCAGTATTTTTTTCAACAGCACGGTTAACAAGGCCTGTTAATACCGGATCGCTGAGTGTTGTCCACCATTCGGAAAGCCTCGCCGTGTCAAATTGACCATTGGTTTGATTGCGGTCATCTCCGCCCCACTGGGTCGGAACATGAACATCGGGGCGCGTGTAATTCGGTCCGACTGTTGCGCAACCGGTCAGCTCCATTAGCATGCATGTCAGAGCGGTAAGCGCAATATAGCGGATGGCTTTTTTCATGGATATCATGGTGTTATTTGTGTTTTTTCAGCTCGGCCTGAATAGCATGAATGCCCGCCAGCGAAAACCGCGCAACGTGCTCGGCATAAGCCTTTACATTTCCAATGCCGGGAGGAGCATTCTTTTCGTTTTTCTTTTTTAAAACCATCGGATTAACGCATTGGCTGATGATGCTGATTTCACAGAACTGAATCTGCGAGTCTGAAACATCCGGTCCCAACAGTTCTCGAATTGTAGCCTGCATCTTCATCTGGAGAGGGAGAAGCATCTCCCGCATGATCTCATGCAACAGCTCTGTCGAATTTGCAAATTCTTTAAGTATGATTAATATCTCCTTGTTTTTTTTGCTGTGTATCCGCTGCAACAAGGCTACTATTTGTCCTTTCAGGCGTTCTTCTGGTGAAGAGGTCTTGCTCACTCCGGCATCCGGAGGATACGCCTTGATAGACTCGGAGAAAGCATATCGCCAGGCCTCACGATAAAGGGTTTCTTTGTCACGGAAATGATAATTCACAGCGGCGATATTCGCCTTGGCCAGAGAGCAGATTTCTGCCACAGTTGCATCCCGATAGCCTTTCTCAGCAAATACATCAACTGCGGCGGCCAGTAGATTCTTGCAAGTTTTCTTGCTGCATTCTCTCGATGCCTTCATAGTGTCGCCCCAATCCTTTTATTAATTGAAATATATTTTTAAAATATTCATTTGAATTTGTCAAGCTTAATTTCTCTCATTTGTACATATCCCCCGATTGCGCAATATTTTCAGAATGTTCAGAGTCTGTTGCACAAACCCAAGGTTTTCAGTGAAGTGATAAAATAGAGGACATCAAGCGACAAGAGAGGTAGAGATGTCCTACAACGTAAAGACGA
>WSNO01000058.1 GCA_009773415.1 Nitrospirota bacterium
CACAAACCTGCAGTGATCGCAGTCGTCTGAGGTTTGGGCAGGCTCTCTAAGTGTAATACTGATAAGAGAACAATTCTAACTCTCTTTTACCAACTTCCTCAGCTCCTCTCCTTTCTCAATGGCCATGTCAATGATTTGCTCGACTTCTTCGATAGTTAGGCCTTGTGAGCCGCCCTTTTGCATGGAGCAGAGCTTTATGCCCTCAGGCTTGTCGATGGTGCCGACGGTGAGCCGAGCATCTATGGCCTTGTACTCTGCGATGTTTGGGTCGGCCATGAGACGGTTGTTTATTTTTACAAATGTCGCCGATATTGGCAGTCCGGACATCGGCAGCGGTCCTGTCTTTTTTCCAATGTTTATTTTCTCGTCTTCCAGCGATGGCATCTGCGCACTGCTCAACGCCGCGACAGCGGCGAGGCCTGCTGCGTCTATGAGGTTGCCGTCGTCGTCGAGCACATCAATGTCGACGTAGATCATCCAGACCTTTTCTTCATTGATTGCGAGCTTTTTGAAGTCAATACATTTACTTTCTCTGATGGCACGGTCTACGACCCGCGCAAGCTCGATGGCTTGTGCGCCAGGCGGGCCTGGCTCGAACTCAGGGCTCGCTAATGGCAATAGCTCTGCGTTGACTATGAGCACGCCCTCGTCAGGCCTGTCAGAGAACGGCTCGCCTGCGCCGAGCTTGACGCCTGCGACCACTTCTGTGTTGCCTATTCTTACCTGCGCCGAGCCCTCTGCAAGCGAGATGAAGTTCTTCTGTATTTTTATGTCCCTGTACTTGTCAAATGGCCTGCCGTCTATGCGCTCGTTCCTGCCTGCTATCTCTTTTATCAGTTCTATGTCGATCTCTATTATGCTTCCTCACCGCTCTCTTGAATAAAGTATTTTGCCTTCAGGGCATTCTTCTGCTCCTCATAGATCTGCTCGCACCCCTTGATTGCAAGCTTGATTATCTGCATGACCTGCTCCTTCGCAGCGATGCCGTCCATCTGCAGGAGCGTGATTTCCTTTTTGCCCGGATAATAAGCGACCGGCAGATCCAGTTCACCTTCTGTGTCTTCCTTGCCCTCGATGTCCAGAAAAATTTCGCCGTTTACTATGCCTGCAGAGCACGAGGCAACAAGGTCGCGCATAGGAA
>WSNO01000016.1:0-41878 GCA_009773415.1 Nitrospirota bacterium
TCTTTTGGTGTTTTTAAGTACTTGTAAACTCAATAATACCAAAGCTTGAGACTGAGTTGGCTTCTTTCTTTGCAATTATTTATGAATTATCTGGGTTAGTGGTGCGAACGGGGAGAGTCGAACTCCCACGGGTTGCCCCGCCAGATCCTAAGTCTGGTGCGTCTGCCAGTTCCGCCACGCTCGCGCTTTGATGTTTCCTGATTTTTCAATAATTTGGAAGATATATATAGTATCATGCAGTTTCATGAAATATCAAAATCCGGCCTGAAAATTCAACCGGTTTCCTGAGTCGGATTGGCTCAGGGAAAAGTGCATCATTATTTATCATGTCGGCTCCTGAACTGTTCCGGTTTTCAGGCTGCATATCTCCCTTTTCTTGCATCGCTTCATCCCGTTCGGGTATGCTTAAGGGCATGATCGGCGTCATTCTGCTGAACCTCGGCGGGCCTGATAGTCCCGCAGCCGTCAAGCCGTTCCTTTACAACCTCTTTTCGGATCGGGACATTATCAGACTAGGCCCCAAGCCCCTGCAAAAACCGATTGCTGCGCTGATTGCTCATTTCAGGGCCCCGAAAACAACGGCTATGTATCAGAAGATAGGCGGAGGATCTCCCATTCTTCCAATTACCGCTGCACAGGAGAATGCGCTTGCGGGGATGCTGAAAGAAACCATGCCGGACACGCCGTTTGTAACATCAATCGGCATGCGCTACTGGCATCCCTTCATTGCCGACGCCGCGGACAAGCTCTACTTACAAGGTGTGCGGAAATTTATTGCATTGAACCTGTACCCGCAGTATTCGATTGCAACATCCGGCTCGTCGATGAAGGCGCTTGCCGCCGCGCTGTCCCGACATCAGAACTGTTCCGTGGCTGAAGTTCGGTCGTGGCATCTGCATCCGAAGTATCTTGATGCGCTGGCTGCTGGCATTGAGTCGTCAATGAATGAATTCGTCGAGCGTCCGGTTGTGATCTTCAGCGCGCATAGCCTGCCGCAATCATATATCGACAGCGGAGATCCTTACCTGGCTCAGACTCAGGAGACTGTTCGGGCTCTTGCGGACAGACTTGCCCTGAACTCGCGGCTTTCATTCCAGTCGCGAAGCGGTCCGGTAAAATGGCTTGAGCCGTCCACGGAATCGATGCTTAAAGCCGTTGCAGAAGAAGGGGTACGGAACGTGCTTATCGTCCCGATCAGCTTTGTGTCAGATCACATAGAAACCCTGTATGAAATTGATATTGAATACCAAGAGCTTGCGCACCGGCTCGGCATTACCATGAAGCGAAGCCCCTCTCTGAACACGGCACCGAAGTTCATTGAGGCGCTTGCAAAAATTGTCCTCACCACAGCAAAGGAGCGTAACTGGCTATGAAAGGACTTGCAGATCGTGTTGCCATTATCACCGGAGGAGGTCAGGGCATCGGCAAAGCTGTCACAAAACAACTGCTTGAAGCCGGAGCAAAGGTTATTATTGCAGAAATAGATGAGGAGGCTGCCCATGAAGTTGAGCAGGAGTATGCTGACCTCGGCACGGTTCGCTTCATTGCTGCGGACGTTACGGATGAGGCTTCCGTCAAAGCGCTTATGGAGGAAACAATCAGGCTGTTCGGCCGCATTGATATCCTGATGAACAATGCAGGCATATCCGCCAACCGGCCGGTTACGGATCTCACGCTGGACACATGGAATAATGTACTCGCTATCAATCTCACGGGAACTTTTTTGTGTTCAAAGCATGCGGCGCCCTACCTTGGCCGGCAGCACGGCGTCATCATCAACATGGGCTCGACCCGCACATTGATGTCTGAGGCCGACACGGAAGCCTATTCCGCATCCAAGGGCGGCATCGTCGCTCTCACGCATGCGCTTGCCATAAGCCTCGGGCCAAAGGTACGCGTCAACTGCATCAGTCCTGGCTGGATTGAGGTCAGCCCGTGGAAAAAAAAGAAGTTCAGAAAAATGCCCGGTATCACCGAAGCAGACAGCATGCAGCATCCGGTCGGCCGCGTTGGAACCCCCGAGGATATTGCGTCACTCGTGTGTTATCTGGCGTCGCCGGAGAGCGGGTTCATTACCGGCTCCAATATCCTGGTCGACGGCGGCATGACCAGAAAAATGATCTATACGTAGTGCGTTAATGCACAAATCACACCAAGGAGTGAATACGACATGAGCATACGCATCGCGATAGCCGGTGGCGGCATCTCCGGACTTTCTCTGGCTTACGCCCTGCTTGACAAGAACCCGGCGCTCGACGTGACCGTCTACGAAGCAGACAGCCGGCCCGGCGGCAAGGTCTATACGGAACGGGTCGATGGGTATATATGCGAGGCAGGGGTGAACGGCTTTCTTGACAACAAGCCTGCAACCCTGGAGCTGGCAAAAAAGATCGGGCTTCCGCCGATTAAGAGCAACGACAACGCTCGCAAGCGCTATATTTATTTCGACGGCGCCTTGCGGATGATACCGACCGACCCCGCCAAGTTCTTTCTTTCCAATTTCCTGACCCTCGGCGGGCGTCTCCGCATGATGGGCGAATATTTCGTCCCGAAAAAAAACTATGAAGATGAATCACTGAAAGACTTCGCCGTCCGCCGTGTGGGCGCCGAGTTCTACGAAAAGCTGCTCGACCCTATGGCTTCCGGCATATACGCAGGTGACCCGGAAAAAATGAGCATACGAAGCTGTTTCGGTAAGGTCTACGACCTTGAACAAAAGTATGGCGGACTCATCAAAGGCTTCATGGCTGTTGCGAAAGAGAAGAAACAGACCGGGGAAAGCAGCAAAGTTGAGGCCGGACCGGGCGGCACGCTCATGTCGTTTGAGCAGGGAATGTACAGCCTGATTCAGGCTCTTTCTGATTTTCTCGGGGAGCGTCTGGTTACCGGCAAGCGTCTGGTCGAAACAGAAAAGAGTACTCATGGTTATACTCTCCATTTTGCTGACGGCACGCAGGCTGATTCAGATTGTGTTGTCATCACCGCTCCGGCTCACGACATGGCGGGTGCGATCAAGGGCATTGACAGCAGCATTGCCATGCAGTTGAACGACATCCCCTATCCCGCCCTGTCTGTCGTGGCTTTCGGCTACCGCAAAGAGCGGCTGACCCGCGATCTGAACCTCTTCGGGTTTCTCATCCCCGCCAAAGAGAAGAGGCAGATTCTCGGCACGCTGTTCGATACGAGCATCTTTCCGAATCGCGCACCGCAGGATCACGTTCTGCTCCGGGTCATGATTGGCGGAGCCCGTGCAGAGGAACGCGCCCTGCTTCCGGATGAAAAGCTCATTGACGTTGCACGTTCCGAGCTCGCGGCAATCGCCGATGTGAAGGCTGATCCTGAACTGATAAAGGTATACCGGTGGGAGAAAGCTATCCCTCAGTATCATGTCAATCACCATAAAAGGATCGAGATGATCGAAGCTGCGCTCATCAGACACAAAGGGCTCTATCTCGGAGGGAATGCTTTTCGCGGAGTGGCGGTGAATGACTGTATCGGCAACGGCTATAGACTGGCGGATCAGATTATCGCGGATATGGACAAATAGCAGATTGAAGAAAAGAGCTCTCTCCGCTTTATTCATGGATTTTCGGAAGACTGATGCCGGGTTCAGCTCGCTTATCGGCGGCAGCGTGAAGCATCGCATTACAGTCCGGGAAAAGTTTCCTGCTATAGTAGTGAAAGTGTTCTGTTTCGGGAATAATGAGAAGGAGTGAGGCGGTCCATTATGAGCACTGTGAAAGGGAGCAAGGCGACCAAGGGGCAGCTTGAGGCTCTTATCAGCGATGCTGTTGTCCGATTTGAAAAAGATTTCATGGGCAGAGGTCCTCTGGAAACGAAGTCGTATATTATCGATGATATGATTCTGGTCCGACTAAAGAGGGTTCTGACACCAGCTGAACATCAGCTCGCCCAGAGCCAGGATCAGGACGGCCGGGATTTGATAAAAAAGGTGCGCGTTGCATTGATAGAAAAAGGAAGGTCATTGCTCGATACGTCCATTGAGGACATTGTGGGAATCAAAGTTATCAGCCTGCACACTGATATCAGTACCGTCACGGGAGAGCGCATCATTATTTTTACGTTAGCGTCCCCGACGCGCTTCCGGCAAGAGTAGGCGGCGGACGGATTTCAGGCTTGATGGTCACCCAGCTTGTTTTTTTTGATGGCATTATGTATATTAATTACTTCTCTGCAGGCTGATGATCAGAGGGCAACCGCGTTGCCTGCTGTGAGTAGGCCGCATAACGGAATCCGTTTCGCTATGCGGTTTTTTTATTTTCTTTCGCTCGGGAAGACCTCAATGAATGAATGCAGCAAGGGGGAACATGAAAGCTGTCTTTCTTGATCGGGACGGCACTCTGATTGAAGATCGCGGATACATAGCATCGCCTGATGACGTTGTATTTCTGCCTTCAACGTTCCTGGCCCTGCGCAAACTGTCTAAGAATTATCTGCTGTTTTTGGTAACGCAGCAGTCCGGCGTTGCCCGCGGCATTCTGACCACGGAGAACGTCCTGCGCGTCAATAATTACATCGAGCGGAAACTTTCAGACGCAGGAATTCATATTCAGCATTCATATTTTTGCCCTCATGATACCGAAGACAGGTGTCCGTGCAAAAAGCCGTCACCCATTTTTCTCTCTGACGCTGCTGTCAGATGGGGGCTTGACCTCGCCGGCTCATACGTCATTGGTGACCACCCTCACGATGTCGAGATGGCAAAAGCTGCAGGAGCGCAGGGAATCTATGTGCTAAGCGGGCATGGCAGAAAGCACCGCGCAGAATTGCAGGGAGATTGGCTTGTCGCGCATGATGTAGGCGAAGCTGCTGACTGGGTCGCTGCGCTTCATTGTTACGGCAATCAGCCGGCCCTTCTTGACGAAGCAATTCAGAAAAGTGCGGACGCTGTAAAAAAAGGCGGGGTGGTGGTCTTTCCGACCGAAACTGTCTATGGTGTCGGGGCCAGCGCATTCAATGAAAAAGCTATTTCCCGCATTTACCGCATGAAAGGCAGGCCGGCGTCAAATCCGCTCATCGTTCATGCGGCGACGTCCGAAAAGGCTTTTGAGCTGACTACGTCGCGCAATGGCAAGGCTGAACTCCTGGCGGACCACTTTTGGCCAGGACCGCTTACGCTTATCATGCGGGCACACGATTCGGTGCCTTCACCAGTCAGAGCGGGGTTGCCGACCGTTGCTGTTCGTGTTCCCGGAAATCCTGTCGCTCGGGCATTTATTCAGGCTGCAGGCTGTCCAATTGCGGCTCCCAGCGCAAATCCGAGCGGATTTTTAAGTCCTGTATCTGCCCTGCATTCGGTCGGCTTCGTTCATGATGAGCCGGATGCCATCCTTGATGGCGGTGAATGCAGATTCGGGATTGAGTCAACCATCATTTCACTTATCTATCAGACTCCGCTTGTGCTGCGTCAGGGCGCAATCCCTCTGGAAACCATCCAGAGACTCATCGGAGATGTGCACGTTGCAGACCCTTTGCGAAGCACCGTGGAGGCTCCGGGAATGCTGAGGCGCCATTATGCTCCCAAAACACCGTTGCACGTTATACCGGCGGGCCTGCCGCTGGCTGGATATCTCGGATCTGTGGGCGTGTTAACCGCAGGTGGTCGAACTTCCCCGGATGACCTGGAGGTAGCTGAGTTGACAAGAGAACTTCCGGGGGACGGGGAGATGATTCTTGCCGGACTGTATAATGCCCTGCATGATCTCGACAGCGCCGGGTTGGACAGTATTGCAGTGCGTCTCATGGGAGCAGCAGCAACCTGCCCGGTTCTGTCTGATCGAATTTGGCGCGCATCATCTCAGATAAAAGAGGAATACAGGTGAGATATCGCCTCTGTGTACTTGGCGTTACGTTCATTATGGTCTGCCTCGTCAGCGGCAGCTGGTCGGCATCCGGAGTGTCTTTTGCAGTGCCAGAACGTCTCAATGCCGGCGCGGATGGTCTCGCCATATTTGCCTGGTTGTGCGCTCTTTACGCTATAATAATTCTGCTGAGATTGTATTTTCTCGCAATAGATCAGGCTTTTATTCAAGGGACTCCCGGTGTCGCAATACGGAAATATTTTGAAACCCGCAGTTTTTTATCGGGAAATTATCGGGCATTATCTGCAGATTGCATATCATCGGCAGTTTCGTGCCGATTGGCATGGAGTGTGGCGAACGGCCTTGCCGCGCTCATGGGAGTGAAACAGAATTTTATCGTTTTATTACTCCGGCAATTGAAATTGTCCTGCGAAGCGTCATATTTAAGGCTTGATTCTGAATAGGTTTGCTCTTGCAAGCTGGCTTGTTTAGTTGCCGCAGTAATAATCTAAACTATTTCACGAGGAGGTTTGTATGAAGAAAGCACTGGTTGGTATTCTTATGGGGAGTGACAGCGATCTTCCGGTCATGGAAAAAGCTGCCGAAGTTTTGAAGGAGATGGGCGTGCCGTATGAGCTTGACATCAGTTCAGCGCATCGGCTGCCCGACAAAACCGCAGAATATGCGAGAAGCGCCCGTCAGCGCGGAATTGAAGTGCTGATTGCCGGGGCTGGCATGGCAGCGCACCTGGCAGGAGTAGTCGCTGCACACACCACTCTGCCGGTGATTGGCGTGCCGTTGAAGTCCGGCGCGCTGTCCGGCGTCGATGCTCTTTACTCTACCGTTCAGATGCCTCCCGGCATACCTGTTGCTACGGTTGCCGTTGATGGAGCAAAAAATGCGGCGTATCTTGCCTGCTCCATACTCTCGATAAAACATCCGGAAGTTGCCGATCGCCTGGAAAACGCTCGTCGCCAGATGCGTGAGGCTCTAGCCGTAAAATCTGAAGCAGTCAGAAAAGCCCATTCCGGCGCATAGCGCCGGATACCCTCCGGCGCAGCTGCATGGAGGGACTTCTCAGATCCAGCGAAAGGGAATCTCATGAAAGAAAAAAATAGCATAGGTGCCAGCGTCGTACTGTCGGGAAATGAGGCGATTGCGCAGGGTGCATATGAAGCCGGCGTAGCTGTCGCTTCGGGTTATCCCGGCACCCCGTCCAGTGAAATTCTCGCCGAACTTTCCCGGTACGGTGACATATACACTGAATGGGCTCCCAATGAAAAGGTGGCCCTTGAGGTGGTTCTTGGCGCGTCCTTTGCCGGAACGCGCGCCATGGCGACGATGAAGCATGTCGGGCTGAATGTTGCTGCGGATCCGTTATTTACTGCTGCCTACACCGGCGTGCTTGGCGGACTGGTCATCGTCAATGCTGACGACCCGGACATGCACAGCTCGCAAAATGAGCAGGACAACAGGAATTATGCCTTGGCGGCGAAGCTGCCGATGCTTGAGCCCTGCGACGCTGCCGAGGCCAAATTATTTCTCAAGCAGGCTTTTCACTACAGCGAGATGTTCGATACTCCCGTTATTTTGAGAGTGACGACGAGGGTTTGTCATGTGAGAGGAATTGTCAAAATAGAGCCTCGCGACACACTGACGGTCACCCCGGGTATTCACCGCATGCCTGAAAAACTTGTAATGCTACCGGGCAATGCACGCAAAAGACGGCGGGATATGGAATCGCGCATTCAACAACTCAAAAGTCATGCCGAGACATGCCCTGAAAACCGGATTGAATGGGGCGACAAAAAGCGCGGATTCATAACCTCCGGGGTTTCATATTTATATGTCAAGGAAGCGTTCCCCGATGCGTCAATTCTGAAGCTCGGGATGGTATGGCCGTTGCCGGCCGATTTGATAAGAAAATTCGCCGCCTCGGTCGACGAAGTGATTGTCGTCGAGGAGCTCGATCCCTATCTCGAAACCCATGTCCGGGCTCTGGGGATTTCCTGCAGGGGAAAGGATATCATATCTCCTGTCGGAGAACTCAGCGCAGCGTCTGTGCGAAAAGCTGTTCTGGGACAAAACGGTCAGCAGAGCATATTCGATGCAGGTCCGCTTCCGTTTCGTCCCCCTACGCTCTGTCCGGGATGTCCGCATCGTGCCCTGTTTTATGTGCTGTCAAAACTCGGTGTTTACGTCACCGGAGACATTGGCTGCTATACGTTGGGGGCGCTCCCGCCTCTGTCCGCGATGGATACCTGTGTTTGCATGGGGGCGGGCATCGGGAACGCTCATGGCATCGAAAAGGCGCTGGGAGTGGAAAACGCAATCGGCAAGGTGGTTGCCGTCATCGGAGACTCGACGTTTTTTCATTCCGGCATTACGGGACTTATCAATATCGTTTATAACAAGGGATGTTCCACGGTCATCGTGCTGGACAACCGCACGACCGGCATGACCGGCCACCAGCATCATCCGTCGACAGGCCGTACCATCAGCGGGGAAAAAACAAAAGAAATCGACATTGCAGCATTATGCACAGCCCTCGGGGTAGAGCATGTCGTGACTGTCAATCCGAACGATCTCGAAAAAACAGAAGCCGCGATCCGCTCGGAGGTGAACCGGCGCGAACCGTCCGTCATTATCGCGCTTGCTCCGTGCGTACTGCTTCCTGAAATGAAAACGTTAGCGTCCGGAACCCGCTTCGTCTCCAGAACTGAGAACTGCAAGGGCTGCAGGGCATGTCTCAGGCTCGGCTGCCCGGCCATTGAGTGGCTGCCGTGGTCTGATGAGCAGATACCGCCGGGGTCAAAGCAGAAAGGCATTTCGTGCATCAACGCATCTCTCTGCTATGGATGCGGGCAGTGTGCGGTTCTCTGCAAGTTTGGGGCGATCACAGGAACGGAGGCTATCGATGGATAAAACAGTCAGCATATTGATATGCGGCGTCGGAGGACAGGGAATTCTGCTTGCGAGCGAAGTGATATCCGGAGTATGCCTGAAGGCGGGCTATGACGTGCGCCAGAGTGAAGTGCACGGCATGGCTCAGCGGGGCGGTTCGGTCATTTCTCATATCCGGTTCGGGGCAAAAGTCTATTCTCCCATTATCGACCCGGGCACGGCGGACTTCGTGGTTTCTTTTGAACTGCTGGAAACCCTGCGCTATGCGCATTTTGCTCACGAAGGCAGCACTATTATTACCAATACGCAGAGAATTCTTCCTGTCGCGGTTGCCTCGGGAGCGGTGGAGTATCCGAAAAATATTGTCGAACGGCTTCGGACATTGCCGGTCCGGGTCATTGCGCTTGATGCGTTCAGCGAAGCGAAGTCGCTGGGAGACCCCCGGATGGTGAACATGATATTGGTTGGAGCGCTCTCCGAACTTCTGCCTTTTGACGGCAGCCTCTGGCGCGAAGTGCTCGAAAGACGCCTCCCGGCCAAAATATTACCGTCGAACATAAAGGCTTTCGATTTTGGTCGTGCCTCTGTGCAGAAGAAATAATAACGTGGCGCGGCAACGCCGCACGCTCAGATGAGCAACGCGCTGCACTGCCCCTTTTGACGCTCCGGAAAATGCACATGATTGGTCGGGTGGCTCCTCAGCCCCCCGACCAATCATGAACAATATGCATGTCATGGAGCTCCCACCCCGCCCGCAGTCTGAAAACAAACGAATCTAGTCTGTCAGATCGATCAGCTTATGCTTGATCGCGTAGTTCGTCAATTCCGCATTATTTTTCATCTTCATCTTTTCCAGAATGCGGACACGGTGCGTACTCACCGTCTTGACGCTCAGGCAGAGATCTTCCGCGATATCGCTTACCGTCTTGCCGGAGGCAATCATGCACAGCACCTGATATTCCCGATTCGAAAGCGCTTCATGAACCGGCCGATCTGCATCGCCCTCAAGATCGAGCAGCAACCTTTCCGCAAGTGAGGCACTCACATACTTGCCGCCCAGTGAAATTTTCCGGATTGCCTCCATAAGCTCTTCAGAAGCACTTGCCTTGGTAATATAGCCGGAGGCGCCCGCTTTCAGCGCACGGATGGCATACTGTTCTTCAGGGTACATGCTCAGCACGAGCACTTTGAGCTTCGGCTTGTGCGTTTTGAGCTGCTTCAATGTCTCAAGCCCATTCATCCCGGGCATCGATATATCGAGCAACAGCAGATCACACTCTTGTTTCCAGACCTGGTCGAGCACTTCCTGGCCACTGCTCGCCTCGCCAATCACCGAAAGATCTGGGTTCTCTTCAAGTATCTGGCGCAATCCGTGCCGGAATATCGCATGGTCATCAGCTATCATAATCTTCGTCATAGGCGATCCACCTCTTCCTTCGTGAGCGGCATGCTCACAATCACCGTCGTCCCGATGTCCGGCACCCCCAGAAACTTGACATCACCGCCCAAAAAACGCACCCGCTCGCGAATTCCGATAATCCCGAAAGAAGTCGGGCTGGCAAGCTGAGTATCGGTAATGCCTTTGCCGTTATCCCGAATCTGCAGAGCAAGCGTATTGCACTCCAACTCTGCATGCACCTGAACCTTTGTGGCTCCTGAGTGACGGATCACATTCGTGAGAGTCTCCTGAAAAATGCGGAATATCGCGGTGGCGCGCTTCTGATCCAGCGGCAGCTCCTCAGTGCCGACAGAAAGTTCGAATGCTATTCCGGTGCGCTTGCGAAACTCCTCAACCTGCCATTCTATAGCTGCAAAGAGACCAAGGTAATCCAGCACTCCCGGGCGCAGTTCGGACGAGATGCGCTGAACTACCTCGATGGTTGTATCAACAAGATTCATCATCGTATGAACGCTCGGTATAAGTTCGCTCTTTTCTTTAGCGAGGCGGCGCTTCAGCCATGACAAGTCCAGTTTCAGAGCGGTCAGAATCTGGCCGAGCTCGTCATGAATCTCCGTGGCAATCTGGCGCCGCTCTTCCTCGCGAACAGCCTGAAGATGCGCAGACAGGTTGCGAAGCTGTTCACGGGAACTGCGGAGCTGCTCTTCAACGCGGTTACGCTCCGTCATGTCGCGCATTATTGTCCGTGTCTTTATCATGGTACCGTTCTTGTCAAGCTCGACAAATACATGGAGACTGGCCGGGAAAACCGATCCATCCTTGCGGATGATGTTCCTCTCCAGACCGATCACGGTACGCTGCTTCTTGATGTCCGGGAACGCGCGCTCGTGCATCTCACGGGATTCAGGGGTAAAAATATCGGTAATGGGACGGCCGATCAGCTCCTCGCGGGCGTATCCAAGCATGCGCACTTCGGTTTCATTGCAATCGATGATTATGCCGTTCCGATCAACAGAATGATACATGTCCGGAGCGTTATCATAGAGATCGCGATATTTCTCTTCAGATATGCGCAAGGCTTCTTCGACCTTGCGCCGCTTGTTGATATTCATCAGGAGGGTGAAAATGATCGCTGAGAGAGTCCCGATGGTGGCGAGAATGCCCCATATCAGAGTTTTGTTTTTTGAATAGAAAGTATCTGGAGCATTGATGACGATGCTCTCAGGCGGCAACAGCCCCTGTCTCACCCGGAAGCGCTGCATTTCCCTGTAATCAAACATATACCGGTTCGGGCTTGTCCTGACAATTGGAACAGCACCAACATCCTCACCCTGCAAAATCCTCAGGGTCTGCTCCGCCGCAGTCCGTCCCTGCGCATAGCCGCTCGTCAGCATGCCGCCCACGATGCCGCGCCCGAGATAGAACTCCCAGAAACTGAAAATCGGAACCGTAGCTTCTTTGTAGATCACGGCAAGGCTCTCTTCGTATGCAAAAAAATTGCCACTTTTGTCCCGGTTGACTACGAGCAGGAGGATGATGCTGTCATAGGGTATCTGGCGGATGCGGACCTTTAGTTCCTGAATATCGAAGTCCTCATAAAAGACAAACTGCACACGGTCCTGAAAAGCCGGCATGACACGCAAAACTTCATTTTTCATGGCAACGCCGGTCGTCGTCTGGTCATTGACGACCACAAACTCCTTCGCATACGGATGCAGCTTTAAGGCGATTTCTATAGTGCTCCGGACATCGGTCTCTTCGACGACACCCGTAATATTCGAATGTCCTTCAATCAACTTGTCGGTAAAGTGATTAATGCCGGTAAAGACCACCGGGGTGCCGGGAAAGAGTTCGCTCCGATGCCGGAGGACGAATTCCAGCGCATCGTTATCCGCAGCAATAATGACATCAAAGCTTTCTTTCCGGTACTTCAGCTTGAATGTTTTATGGAGCTGCTCAAAATACGCAGGATTGAAATAACGCTTGGTGTCCATGAATTCAAAATCCATCTCAACGTCAAGCCCCTGTGCGGGGAAGACCGATTCAATGCCGCGAATTATGTTGTCGGTCCAGCTCAGCCCTTTGTGGTAGGAGTTCAGAACAAGAACCTGTTTTTTCTTGGCAGCTTTCGGTTCAGACTCGGAGGAGTGAGCAAGACATGCAAAGCCCGCTGCAAACATAAGCACTGCAATAATGACTTTCAGAACGTAGAAACGGATAGGAACGATTTCTGCCGGCATACGATATGATTGCATGACGTAGTAGATTACCTGATAAAATCGCTTTCAGACAATCAGACATCCTCAGCGGTCCAGTATGCCTCGGCAACCCGCGCACGCGCCTCCTGTGCAAGCTTCTTGCGATCACCGCCGGCATTTTCTGAAGAACAGAGGGGTGCACCGGCTGCCACCCGCACGACAAGCTCGTGCATGCCGAACAATTGCCATACATTCGGCGCAAGCGGGGCGTTGCCGAACCAGGCAACCGGCGAAACGGCATCTGCGGGAACAGTGCGGCCGTCAACGCTCATGTAGCGAAGAGCCACAGGCAGCACCGGCAGGCGAGCCCTGGCAGGAAGATCGAAGAACGTGCTTTTGAACTCCAGCAGCCGGAGACCGTCCGACGTCGTTCCTTCAGGAAAGACGACGACGCTGACGTCATGAGCAATCCGCTCCTCTATCTCCTGCATTGCAGGAAGTGCTGCACGCCGGGAATCCCGATTGACGAAGACAGTGCCCGCAAAGGAGGCAAGTCGGCCAAGAATCGGCCAGTCCTTCACGTCGTGTTTTGAAAGAAACGCAACCGGCCGGACAGAGGCAAGAACTACGATATCGACATAACTGACATGATTGCTGACGATAAAATATGCCTCATTCTGAACAAGCGGCCATACCTCACCGCGTTGAACGATCCGAATGCCGAGAACTGCTGAGATAAGGATGGCCCACAGTCGTGTGCAGCGGGCACGAACCCCGGAGCGAAACTGCGGCAGCGGGCGGAAAATTATGCTCACAACGGCGCCGATACCAAGAAATGCAAAACAGATAACGAAAATGAGTATCGCCTTTGCGACTTTCCGGATGAGCGTCATATGCTTTGTTTCTCCAGAAACATTCGTCCTCCGCGTGAGTGCAATCGCAAGTCTGTACGTTTTATAATACAAAGTTATGAGAAATTCATTCACCGCGAACTGTCCCTTGTGTCAGCGATTGTTCGGCACAGGGGGGCATATTGCTCTTGTTCTGCTGATGCTGCTGCTGACCGGAATTGCAGGCGACGTATCTGCAGCACCAGATTTTGCGAAAGACTCAGTGGTCGTCATTACCGTAAAGGATACCGACGGAGTGATAACTGCCTTCTCAAGCGGAACCGTTCTCCGCAGCGACGGCCTTGTCGCGACCACCTGCACCATTGTTACACAATGGCTGCTCGGCACTCGTCACACTCTGAGAATCGTCACCAGTGACGGCACCGATATACCGATGATTGATGCGCTGTCCTGCGACAAAAAGACCAATTCCGCACTGATACGCGTACCGGCGGAGAGTCTCAGCCCCGTTATCGCCCTCAGGCAGAAAGACATTCCGAGAAGTGCCGTGCTGCTCAGCCGGATTTCGCACAAGGAGGTGAGGCGGACCGCACTTGCGCTGACTCCTCGGAAAGTAAAAACAGAGACCCTTGCAAGTTCAACATCCATTTCAGAAGCTCTTGCCGGTGGCCCGGTGCTGAATGAACGGGGAGCCGCCCTGGGCATTGCAACTGTTGACCGCATTTCGCAGACGACGCTGGTCGTCCCTATAAACAGGCTCTTTGACCACTATGAACAGTACCGACTGCTGCAAAAAAAGCGCCGGCAGATTGAGTTATTGGAACAGACAGGCAGCACTGATCCTATGATTATCCGTCCGATCCCCCCGGAGATCAAGCAGGCTCAGGGCCAGGTGAATGCGCAGCCGGCAAATCCTGAAGCCTATATGTCCCTCGGGAAGGCGTACGATGCATCGCGGCTTTATGACCAGGCGGTTGATGCTTACCGTCATGTCATTCGGCTCGATCCGGGAAATTTCGAAGGTCATATAAATCTCGGACTTGCGGCATATCAGGCGGGACGCTACCGGGAAGCGGCAAATGCCTATGAAAGCGCACTGAGGCTGCAGTCCCAGTCGGTCGCTGCTCTCATAAAACTTGGAGCCGCCTATCTCATCCTCGGAGAGTATTCTTATGCGGTTTCTGCCTTGAAGAAGGCTGCTGCCATTGAACCGAAAAACCCGCAAGCAAGATATAATCTCGGCGTTGCGCACTTTCTGAACGGTGACAATGACGCCGCAATGGTCGAATATCTTCATCTGAATGCGGTCGATCCCAAGCGGGCCCGCAGTCTGTTTGATTTGGTCAATTAAGAAAACGACAACTGTTTCTGAGCAGGATGCAAGCAGAACAAATTATTTTTCCATAATCATCTTTTGCAACCGGGCAGGAGTGTTTATCGATGCGGACGAATGCCTCATCTCAGGAAGATTCGTCTATTGCCGGAGGGGCAAAGCCATCGCTGATCACCGGCCTTACGGCTTTATTACTATAGGCGTACCATCCGGCACAAGACGCCAGATTTCCTGGATCTCTTTGTCAGTAACGGCAATGCAGCCTTCGGTCCAGTCTTTTTCGCGATGCAGTTTACCCAGATAAGCAAATTGAGGCTTCAGGCCATGAATCATAATGCTTCCGCCGGGAGAAACTCCGAGATCCTCGGCCCGCTGCACATCATCCCGGCTCGGATACGATATCCGCAATGAAAGGTGAAATGCGCTGTTCGGATTGCGTGAATCAATTATATACGAACCTTCAGGGGTCTTTCTGTCCCCTGCCCTGACTTTATGACCGTATGGATTCGTGCCCAAAGCGATACGATAGGATTTGAGGATTTCGCCGTTCTGCATCAGCATCATGACGCGCTTGCTTTTGATAACGACGATGCGATCCGCCTGATCAACAGTTGCAAACGCCGGAGCCTCCGTTACAAAAACAGTCAGCAGGATGATCGAGATTATGAGGGAACTATAGATTCTTTGCATTACAGCGCAGCCTCCACAATTATCTGCATGCGTTCATGTGCGACAAATGGTTTATACGAGATAGTATACCATCTGCTTGTTGCCTGCTGCAGGACTCTGCAGGCTTTCATCAATCGATGCAGCTTTTATGGATATGCAGCGTTGAACAATAGAGATACCCGAACAATCAGCTCCGTTCGCGGGAGCAGGAGTGATGCATCAGTCCGCTGATTTTCCCCAGCAAGCGATTCCCCGCTCCGGTGTCCACGGCGACAGCAGCCGCAGGTCTGCAATAATGCGGGGAATAATCGCGAGCGCCTGGTCGATTTCATCAGCCGTGGTGTATCGGCTGAGCGAAAACCGGACGGATCCTCGGATATATTCCACCGGAACCGCCATGGCCTGCAGCACATGACTCGGACCGTCTGACCCTGAAGAACATGCCGACCCCGACGAGGCACAAATACCGGCTGCATCGAGCTTCATCAGGATTGCCTCTCCCTCAATATACCCAAAGCTGATATTCGTCGTATTCGGCAGCCGGTGCTCACAGTCTCCATTCACCCTTGTATCGTGACACCTCTGAAGCAGTCCGTGTTCAAGACGATCCCGCAGGGCAGCCACTGCGGTCTGCTCCTCTGCGATATGCGCGCCTGCGAGCGCGCACGCGCGGCCGAGGCCGACAATGGATGCAACGTTCTCTGTCCCGGCCCGGTGCCCGTCTTCCTGATGTCCGCCGATGACATAGGGATTAAACGACACCCCTTTTCTGAGATAAAGAACTCCTATTCCCTTCGGTGCATGCAGTTTGTGGCCAGATAGCGAGAGCATGTCGACAGGAAGTTTTTTCAGATCTACCGGCACCTTGCCGATCGACTGCACGGCATCAGTATGGAACAGCACCCCGCGTTCACGGCAGAAAGCCCCAATCTCATCAATCGGAAAAAACACGCCGGTTTCGTTATTTGCATGCATTACCGAAACGACTGCAGTATCCGCGTCAATCGCCGCCTTCAGTTGGTCAGGGTCGAGGCGTCCAAGAGGATCAACCGGGAGAAAGGTCACACGATAGCCCTTGCCCTGAAGACGGCGGGCAAAATTGAGCACGGCAGGGTGCTCTACCGCGGTTGTGATGACATGCCGCCGCTCAGGATACTCTTCCAGCGCGCTGTTCAGGGCTGCGTTGTCGCTCTCCGTGCCGCAACTGGTGAAAACAATTTCATCTGCATCTGCGCCGAGAAGACCTGCTATCTGCCCGCGTGCCTCTTCGATCGCCCGGCGCACACATCGTGATATGGTATATGCGCTGGACGGATTGCCGAAATGCTCCCACAGATAGGGCTGCATCGCCTCAATCACCTCGGGAGCGATTGCCGTGGTGGCATTGTTGTCGAGATAGAGTATCTTCCCTTTTTTTTCAAAATAAACTTCACGCATTGTTTGCACCTGCCTTATTTCTGTTCCCTTATTCCTGAAACGCCGACTTTCCCGCCTCCGGACTTCCGCTCTGCGGCATGTTCCGATTCTTCGGACCCTACGGAGGGCATTTGCCGCACACTGAGGTAAAAAGCGCCGTAGACAGATAACGGTCTCCGCGGTCAGGAAAAATCACGGCGATGACGCCATCTGTCAGCTCGCTCGACGTGCGAATTGCAGCATGCATAACAGCCCCGCTGGACATGCCGACAAAGATGCCTTCCTGCAGCGCAAGCTTCCGGGTCGTGTCGAAGGCCTCTTCATCATTCACGATGATGCGTGCGTCAAGTTCGCCGGGATTGAAAATCTGCGGGATGATCGCTTCTTCCATATTCTTGAGACCCTGCACACGGTGCCCTTTGACCGGCTCTACGCCGATAACGCGAATTCCCGGATTAAATTCTTTCAAACGGCGACCGACACCCATAAGCGTGCCGGTGGTTCCCATGCCCGCCATGAAATGGGTTATCGCCCCTTTCGTTTGTTCGATGAGCTCTCTGCCGGTGGTCTCGTAGTGCGCAAGAATATTTGCCGGGTTGTCGAACTGGTTCGGCATGAAATAACGATCCGGTGTTTCGGCATAGATCTGATGAGCAAGGCGGATTGCCCCGTCAGTGCCTTCGTTGGCAGGGCTGATGATTATCTCGGCCCCGAAAGCTTCCAGCACCTTGCGGCGTTCGATGCTGACACATCCCGGCATGACAAGTTTGCATCGGTATCGCTTCGCCGCTGCGACCATGGCAAGACCGATTCCGGTATTCCCGGATGTTGCCTCCAGAATAATCCTGTCGCGGGTCAGCAGACCTTCACGCTCAGCTGCTGCAATCATGTAGAGCGCCGTTCTGTCTTTAATCGAACCGCCGGGATTGTTCCCCTCCAGCTTTGCATAAATCGTCACCTTCGGATTCGGGTTGATATTATCAACCCGGACCAACGGCGTGTTACCGATGCAGTCAATTATGCTCATTCAGAACACCCTCTCAATGCAGTAGTAGTTTCATCCGGACGGCACCGCTGCCCCATAAGAAGAGCCCCGCAAAGCATGCCTCGGCAAAGAACGACATAGTTTACTGATTCAGGATGAAAAATATCATCTCTCAGGGCGGGTACTGCACAGGGAGCCGGCAACTATCGTACTGATCGAGCATGCTCAGGTCATACGCCTGCGGTCTGAGCAGCACCGGACCGTCAACCTGCTCGGTGCAGCTGAAATCAAAGAGAATCAGTTCTTTTCCCCGGAAAACAAGCAACCGGTAGTAGGTTCCTTGTGCCGCAACATCGAGACGATAGCGCCTCAGAGCATTAAAATAGTCTGCCGGCATCTTGTCTTTTACCACGGAAAGAAGCCACGCAGCGTCAAACTTTTCGGGAATATCGTCGCCATATTCACCAAACACCTTGCCAGCTGAAAAAGAGACTGCCGACATCAGCAGCCCATACTCCTTCTGCTGACGTTCAGCAATGGTTGCGCATGAGCAGACGCCGGAAACGAACAGCAATGCAACGATAATTAAGCGGATACGGCGCATCATACCCAAAAGGTAACCGGCATCCCCGGCAGTCCCATATCGCGCCCCGTGTCAAGATTCCAGTTTCTGACAACCGTCGCCACCTGCAGGCTTGATGAGAGTCCGGCAAAAAGGGCATTCCAGGCGACAATCACATTATGCAGCGCATAATCAAACCCGCTCTTGAGAAAGGATCCCGGCAACCCGTTCGGCAGACGCACCGAGGCGTAATACTTCTGAAAATCAAGCGGATGTTCAGCGAGAATCTCCTGCGTGGTTCGATAGATATAATTTCCACCGAGTCCCAGGTGGCGGAACAGTGCCGCAACTCCAGAGCCGCCCTCGGCTGCGTCAATTGCCCTGGCGTACGTTGTGAACCACCGACGAGGGTCAGGCTCGCCGCTTGTCGGATAGACCTTCTGCGCATGCAGCTTCCAGAACGTCATCAGATCGCCGAAATAAGGAGACTGCCGGCAGAATTGAATGACTGATGAGAGCTCCGCATACCGGATATCGTTGCCATTGTTCTGAGCATTGAACAGGAGCGAATCCTGCGTCATCTCACATGTTCGGTGCTCCGGCTTGTGCGATGCATACTCGCCGACAATGCACTCCACGATTGGGTGTATCGTGGCATCGGCGACAAGATGCGAGACATACCCAAGAAGCCATACCAGGAGGATTTCTTCTTCAGTCCCATGGGCAGGCCAGACCCGCTTCAGTTCACGGTGGCCGCTGATGACGATGCCGTTCGTTTTCTCATAATGCATGAGATCGGCCCAATTGAGCGCACCGGAAGGTGCAGAAAGGTACGGCAGATCGGGGCTCACAGAGCCGAGCCAGAGAAACTCGGCATATTTGCTCAACATCTTCCTCAACTTCGGGTCGTTGACGGCGGGATGTCGCTTGGCTGCATTTGCAATAATGATATGGGTAATTGCTCCTGCCATGACCACTCCTGAAAAGTCTTATGCATTCCAAGAATAGAATGCACACTCCGGTGAGGATAGTACAACATCTGTGATAATATAATTATTCTGAATATTAGCTTTTTTTGCAAAACATAGTGTGCGAGTCGTTCGGGAGGAATTGGAAAAGACATGTTGCGCCGGAATTCATTTGCCATTCTCTGCTCCTGCCTCGTCCTGCTCCTTTCCCTTTCATTCATGGTGTCTGCTTCAACAGCGGCCGCTGATTCCAAAAAGCGTGTTCTCATCCTCCATTCATACCATAAAGGGCTGAAGTGGACAGACAGTGAAGACGAAGGTATCAATGCTGTTTTGAGAACGCGCGGGTCACAGCTTGAAGTGCACACGGAATACATGGATACCAAACATCATTCCGACGATCGCCACTATCAGATGCTCGCGGACTTCTTCAGGCAGAAATACTCGTCCATGGCCATCGATGTCATTATTGTCTCGGACGAAGATGCCTACAATTTCATGCTGAAACATCATGACGCAATCTTTCGGAATGCTCCGGTTGTGTTTTGCGGCGTCAATTTCTTCGATGCATCAATCATTGAAAAAAATCGGGACACCTATACAGGCGTCGTCGAAGCATATGATATCCGCAGCACACTCCGCACGGCTCTGGCATTGCATCCCGATACGTACCGGATTGTTGTCATCAACGATCGCTCTGTGACGGGACTTGCGAACAAAAAGATCCTGAACGAAGTCATGCCGGAATTTGAACGCAAGGTCAGCGTGGTTTACTTTGAGGATCTCGACATGGAAGATCTGCTGAAACGCGTTTCCGCGCTGAACAGGGGCGATATTATTCTTCTGATGACGTTCAATAAAGATCGTTCGGGAAGGGTATTTGTTTACGATGACAGCATATCTCTCGTGGCAAGAGCTTCCCGTGTGCCCATGTACGGGGTGTGGGATTTCTTTCTCGGAAAAGGCATTGTCGGCGGCATGCTTACAAGCGGCGCAAATCAGGGCAAATTGGCTGCTGAAATGGCGCTCCGGATTCTCGATGGCGAAAAAGTGCGTTCTATCCCGGTTGTCAAGGAAAGCCCCAATCGTTATATGTTTGATTACGAACAGCTCAGCCGTTTTTCGATCCGGCAGGAACATCTTCCGGAAGGAAGCATCGTCAACAACCGTCCTGTCTCCTTTTACGAAGAACACCGGGGGAAAGTCCTTGCTGTTGCCGCCATCATTGCTGCGCTGTCCGGCATGCTTATCGCCCTTCTGGTGAATATCGAACGACGGAAAAAGACGGAATCCTCGCTGCGGAAATCCGAAGAGAAGTTTGAAAAGATATTCCGCTTCAGCCCTGACTGGATTGCAATTCTTCGTCTTTCTGACGGCACCTATGTTGATGTCAATGATGCATTTGTAAAAATGACCGGCTATGCGCGTGAAGAAGTCATCGGCAAAACATCGCTTGATATCGGCATCTACGTGAATCCCGATCAGCGGTACGAAATCAATGAGCAGTTCCTGCGGGACGGCCGCGTCGAAAAGAACGAACTGCAATACCGCATGAAGTCCGGAGAAATAAAGACGGTTGAACGCTCCGGAGAGCTCCTCGATATAGCAGGAGAACGATGTATCGTTTCTATCGTTCGCGACGTTACCGCGAAAAAAGAAGCTGAAATGGCAACGCTCGAAAGTGAGCGCCAGAAAAAACTGCGCAAAGAAGCAGAAATCAAAATGCTTCAGGCACAGATTAACCCTCACTTCCTGTTTAACGCAATCACCACAATCATCCATTACACGCGAACGGCTCCCGATGTTGCAACAGAACTGCTCATGAAGCTGGCTGATTTTTTCCGAAAGAATATTAAACCGGAAAGGGAGCGGGTACCGTTGGCGAAAGAACTTGAGCACTGCGAGGACTATATCGGCATAGAACGCGCGCGTTTTGAAGAGCGGCTCCAGGTAACATACGACATTGATCCGGCAGCTCTTGAATGCAGGGTTCCTCCGCTCATCCTGCAGCCCTTGGTCGAAAATGCGCTGCGCCATGGAATTCTCCCGAAAGAACAAGGCGGAAACGTCGTCATAGGGGCACACAGGGAGGGAGCACTCGTTCGCATTTTTGTGCAGGATGACGGCGTCGGGATGACGCAGAAGCAGGTTGAAGTGCTGTTTATTGAGCCCTTAGAGCAGGCCGGGGAAGGCGGGCGCACCGGCGCTGGCATAGCTCTCCAAAATGTAAACGCTCGCCTGATCGCAATTTACGGCCCCGAACACGGCCTGACAATCGAGAGCGCTCCCGGACAGGGCGCAAAAATATCATTTACCGTTCCGGAATGCTGACTCTCATCGGCTGCATCCCGGAAAGGACCCCATAACTCAGGCTTACAATCAGATAACCGTTTAAAATCATACTGTTTTTAATATTTGAACAGCGCTATGCGCACTCCGGTCGCCCCCAAATGAGACCGCTCGATTGACTCGCCAACCCGGCTGGATACGGCCGGTCAGTGGGGTTGAAGCTGCATACCGACTTGTCGCCTGCCCCTGTTTTCCGGCCGTTTGGCCTTGAATATCGACTGTTCACCTCTGAATTTCTGCCGCTCGTCGCGCATGAGCTTTAAATCTCTTTGATTTTAAAGTACTTTTTTAAAAAGTTTTTTGTTATTCCGATCCTCATAAAACCCTGCCGCGTGCCGACGACCGTTCACGGCGATATCCTGCTATTCACAGTTTTTATATTTCCTTTATTTTCCAAGCTGTTTAAAATTGATTTATGCTTGCGGCGCAATCGCAATGTTAATGAAGGAGGCACCTTGAGGTGTCCCATTATTTATGGAGGAGGGAGTCCCATGTTCGAAAGCTTCAAGACAAGGGCAGAGGCAGTGAGCGCAGAGGTGCACCGGTTTGGCACCAAGGCAGAGGCGCTCAACTTTATCGTAGAGCAGTTAAAGAATGAAGGGATTAGCGAAGCACCGGGCAAGTATGCTGTCTGGGCGGACTGTCCGTTCCTGAAAGGGGTTGACAAGGCTTCACTGACCGCGCAATTTCCGGGGCTGAAGTTCGAGTTTGATCGCAAGTTCGCAAAGGAAGCCCATATTGGAATCACTCAAATGGATTGGGGCATCGCCAACACCGGAACGCTTGCCGGCGACCAGACGGCAGTCGAGCAGAGGCTTGCATCGTCGCTCTCCTGGATTCATATCGCTATCGTTGCAACCGACAAGATTCTTGCTGATTTGCCGTCGCTCATGACCAAAATGCATCCGAATCAGGCTGGATTTCTCGCCCTGATTACCGGTCCGAGCCGAACGGCTGATATTGAGAGAGTTCTCACCATCGGCGTTCACGGTCCCGAGCGACTCATCATAGTATGCGTTGATGAATTAGGAGGTCTGAACTAATGAGCCACGAAACCACCCAGGACATCCACGCTGCCATCGATAAAGCCGTTGAAAACTCGAATCTTACCGGCGCACTCGGCCGCTTCTCGGAAGCCTATGCCGTATCTCGTGTAAAAGCGTATGAAGGAATCGATTTTGAGGGGATCAGATCCCGGATCAAGGCTGCCAGGGGCTATGTAGCTGACCATCTTGAAGAGGTCGCTACCACCTTCAAGAAAAATGCTGAAGCCCGCGGCGCGAAGGTCTTTATTGCCCGCAGCCCGGAGGAAGTCAAGGAATATATTACAAAAGTTGCTAAAGATGCCGGTGTCAAGATGATAGTCAAATCGAAGTCCATGGCTTCCGAAGAGATTCACCTGAATGAACACCTTGCAAAGCACGGCATAAAGGCCGAGGAAACCGATCTCGGCGAGTGGATCATCCAGCTTGCCGGACAGAAGCCGTCTCATATGGTTATGCCGGCAATTCACATGACGAAGGAAGAAGTCTCCGACCTCTTCAGCAAGGAAGTCAACGAACGCCTCACCAACGAGATCCCGCGCCTGGTCAAAGTCGCCCGCAAAGAACTCCGCGAGAAGTATTTCCAGGCTGAGATGGGCATTTCAGGCGGGAATATTGCGATTGCCGAGACCGGCTCAATCGTTCTGGTCACGAACGAGGGGAACGCCCGCCTTGTTACCACGCTTCCGAAGATTCATGTCGCACTCGTCGGTCTTGAAAAACTCGTTCCATCCTATACTGATGCTGCTCCGATTCTGACCGCGTTGCCGAAGAGCGCGACAAGCCAGCTGATCACCAGCTATGTAACCTTCATAACCGGCCCGACCCCGAATGATGACGGAACGATGAAGGATATTCATATCGTTCTTATGGACAACAAACGGTCGGACATGGCCAGGGATGAGAAGTTCAAACAGACGTTTAACTGCATTCGCTGCGCTTCGTGCCTGAACGTCTGCCCCGTGTACCGCCTCGTCGGCGGCCATGTTTTCGGCCACGTCTACACCGGCGGCATCGGCACAATCCTGACCGCATGGTTCAACGAACTGAAGACCTCGCAGGATATGCAGGGTCTGTGCATCCAGTGCGGAAAGTGCAAGGAGATCTGTCCCGGCGGCATCGACATTCCCGGCCTGATTCTCGAAATAAGACGCAGAATCGCCAAAAAGGATGGGCTTCCGTTCATCCAGAAGACCGCCCTGAAGATCATCAATAATCGCCCGGTCTTCCACGCCATGCTGCGTGCCGCGCATATTGGCCAGAAGCTGTTCGAGAAAGAGGGCTATATCCGCCATCTGCCGATGTTTCTCTCGAGCCTATCCGAACACCGCAGTCTGCCGACGGTCGCCAAGGAATCATTCCGAGAAATCTTCAAGAAAATCAAGCAGCCGAAGGGCCGCGTCAAGGCAGCATTCTTCGCCGGCTGCGCAACCGAGTTCGTCTTCCCGAAGGTCGGCGAAGCGGTCGTCAAGGTGTTGAACAAGGCCGGCATCGAGGTCATCTTTCCGGAAACCCAGACCTGCTGCGGCATTCCGCACTGGGGCACCGGCGCATTCGATATGGCGGCAATGGCAGCCGAGCAGAACCTGCGCGCCCTTCTCGAAAACGATGTCCAGTACGTCGTAACCGGCTGTGCAAGCTGCGCGACGGCTTTGAAGAAGGAATGGTCTCATATCCTGAAGGATGAGGGCAAGGACAGCCTCGTGCCAAACGCTGAGAAGATCGCGGCAAAGACCTTCACCTTCTCGGAACTGGTCAAGAAAATGATCGACGAGAAGCGCCTGACCCCGAAGGAGGGGTTGAAGGCGCAGACCTTCACCTATCATGACTCCTGCCACGCGAAGCGCCACTGCGGCATTTATATCGAGCCGCGCGAAGCCATGAAGGCGGTCGGCTTTGAACTCAAGGAGATGTTCGAGTGCGATACCTGCTGCGGCATGGGAGGTTCCTACACTGTCAAGCAGCCGACGCTCTCGATGCGCATGCTGAAGCGCAAAATCAAGAACATCGAGGATACCGGCGCAGATTGCGTTGCCGTCGAGTGCCCGGGATGTCTTATTCAAATTGCCGGCGGCCTCGACAAGGCAAAGTCCAAAGTCAAGGCGAAGCACATTGCGGAGTTGCTGGAAGACAAGTTTCAATAAGCGGCACGAATTGAATTCAGGTGTGGGAGTGGTTTTCTACAAGCCCTGAAGAGAACCGCTCTCCTTTCTCCATACCTTGCCGGCTCACGTCAAACTGAGCCGGCCTTTTTTTTCAGGCAACCTGCCCTGCAGCGAAACCCGAAGCCCATGCCCAATGGAGGTTGTAGCCGCCGAGCTGTCCGGTCACGTCGAGCACTTCGCCGATAAAGTAAAGTCCCGGTACTTTTTTCGCCTCCATGGTCTTTGATGAGAGTTCATCGGTATCGACCCCTCCCGCAGCAACCTCGGCTTTTGCATACCCCTCGGTTCCGGCCGGAATTATTGTCCACTCATGAAGCATTCCGGCAATCGACTTCAGTTCTTTATCCGGGTATGTATTCAGCGGCCGGGACGGAGCATATGCTTTACACCACGCCTGAATGAACCGCTTCGGAAGAAACCGGGCGATAAGATTGTGCAATTCTATCGCGCTCAGGCGATGATTCATGAGCACCTCAAGAATATCCGTATCCGGGACCAGATTAACGACTATCTCTTCGCCCGCCCGCCAGACGGTCGAAATCTGCAAAATGGAAGGGCCGCTCAGTCCCTTGTGCGTAAAAAGAGCATTGCCGCGAAACCGGTGATTGCGGCAGGCAGCCTCAACGTCAAGCGAAATGCCGCTCAACCCCGCAAAATGCTTCGCATCACGCTCTGAAAAAAGCAGCGGGACGAGCGCGGGAGTAAACGGCACTATATTAAGGCCGAATTGCCGGGCTATCCTGAGTCCGAAATCAGTAGCCCCAAGCTTCGGATAGGAGCATCCGCCCGTTGCAATGACGAGGGCTTCGGCCCGATATGTTGCATCCTTTGTCATCACCTCAAAAGCCTCAGGCCGTGCAATCGATTTCACCGGATGACCCAAAAGTATCTCTACTGCGAACTTTATGCATTCCTGCTGAAGTGCATGAACAACCAGGGACGCACTCCGAAGACAAAAAAGCTGTTCCCCCTCTTTTTCAGCAAAAGCTATCTTGTGCTTCGTGAGAAAAGCCATGAAGTCGTCAGGCGCATAGCGCGCAAGAGCAGACTTGCAGAAGTGCGGATTCGAAGAATAATAATGCTCGGCCCGAACATCACGATTGGTAAAATTGCATCGGCCGCCGCCGGAAACCTGCACCTTCTTTGCAAGCCGATCGGCATGGTCAAGAACGAGCACCCTGCGACCGCGCTTTCCGGCTTCAATCGCGCACATAAGACCGGAAGCCCCGGCACCGATTATGATAACGTCCTTCTGAATTATCTGCATTTCCGGAGCGTACTCTTCACCTGCCGCAGGAATTCGCTCCAGGAGAACTTTCTGAATCCGGGATTGCTATCATTGCGTTCTTCTTCGGAGCATGCCACATGTGATTACTGCTCTTCCTGCAGACGCTTTTCATAATACGCGCGGTCTTCGGAAAGCGGTGCAAGATCGTCCTCAAACCGCTTGAGATTCCGCTCCAGCTCCGCAATGACAATAGTTTTTTCATTCACCCATGCGTACTCCTCCGGCAAAAGAAAATCCTTCCACCGAACAAGCGGATCTTTGCCGTTGATAACTGCCTTTCGTTTTCCTTCCGCCTGCAATGCACTCATTCTGTCCCGCACCCTGGAGATTTCGTCTTCCGCCTGAAACTTCTGTTTTTCCAGCGTCTCAATTCTAATGGTGATTTCATTGATGCGATCCTGCAACATGCCTCGCTTTGCCGCAGCAGTATCACTCCTTATCTGCTCAGCATCCTGCTGCGGCGGTCTTTGCTTCCGCGCAGGATTGATGCCGAGTGCTGGGTCGGTAGGCATTTCGGCCTGTTTTCGGGAACGTTCGACCCGCTGAATGGATCGCACATCGGACTGGCTGATACCGATTATGCCGCCGTCATACTCTGCCCGTATATGATTTCCTGACTTTTCATACGCCTCAACGATGATTTCCGTGCCGTTCTTCAGGACAATCTTGTATGCGGCATCGACACTCTGCGCCAAAAAGCAGAAAAAAATCGCCGCAGCCAACGCGAAAACCGCCTGTCTGCTTATCTGCACTATCAAGATGCACGCTCCCTTCTTCTCATGCTGAACTCCGGTCACCCGGGGTCACGTTATAGCTCTTGAGCTCCCTCAACTCGCGCTGAATCGGCCATTCAGTGAGCGCAAACCAGATAAATACAATAAAATTTATTCCCGGAATAAAACAAAGAATAAGCTGCATTCCGGAATAGCCCGCCTTTCTGAAAATCAGGACCATCAGGACAGCCGTGACGACAAAACCAACGAATGCAAAAAAACTCATATGCCCCTCCTGTACGCAGATATGTTATTCCCGGACAAAAAGCCTGTCCTTGCTCTTACCCCTGCTCCATTATTGAACGTCTCAACAAACAAAAACATCCCGTGAGCACTGTCACATGAAAAAATCGGCGTGTGATAACCGCTTTTTCTATTTTACTCTTTGCACCCGGCGTTTGCCATGGCGACCGACCTTGTCCTGAAGAGCGGTAATGGTCCGAGTTTGCTCACGACGTCGGCCACGAACCGGGCTGAAACGCACCTCCCGAAAACGATCCTTCCCCGCTCTGCCGAACATGCGGACCACGATTCTGAAAGATGAAATGATACTCGCCCTCCAGGCAAGCAAGTAACACCAGAATGGCTGTATTCAGAGATTCGATCTTGCCCAGAACATTCGGGCAGATCTGCAGGTGTTTCTTCAGCATCTCCAGATTTATCACCGAAAAAGGCTCCTTTTTTGAATACGCTCATGCGCAGTCGACCAGAGACAACGAGGCAACGTCGCCGACGGAGCTGATGGATAATAATATCACACCGTTATCCTGATTTTGCCGGGAACCCTTCCGCATCTGAGCACAAAAGATTATCTGCTTTCCGCTCCTCTGCATTTGGTATAATTAGTTTTATTCAACCGGCACTGAAGGAGCATTTTTTGCCGTTTAATTGCATTCCGGCAACAGATTTTGTGAACCGTACAAACGAGGTGCTGTATCTGAAGCGCCTCCCCGATTTGCGCGAAAGACACCTTGCCGGAAACATCCTGCTTGAAGGTGCCAACGGCAGCGGCAAAACAGAACTGCTCAAGCAGGTCTATCGCAGCATTTACTGGGAAGATTCACCTATAGTCCCTTTCTACTATGCATTTAAAACCGCAACCCTGAAAGCAAGCATTTTTGCCCAGGATTACTTCACCCAGTTCATCCGGCAATATATTTCTTTCTTCAGCAAAGACCCCTCCCTTGTTATCGGACGGGGGTTGTCACCCGCCCGGGCAATACCGCCCTCCGCTGCATGGTTGCTCGATCTGATGGATGAATTCGAAGAACTGCGGAAAGCCGGGGATTTCTGCGGTCAGCTGCTTGCAGCTGTCTCGGCTCCGGCTCACGCGGCGGCGATGAGCGGAAAACCGGTGCTCATCATGCTCGATAATTTTCAGATGGCTTTGCGGCTTTATGAAACAACTCCAGGAGATTTCAGCGGACTTGCCGGTTTTTTTGAATCTCCGATGAAGATGAATCTTTGCCCCCACATAGTGACCGGCACTCCGACAGAAACGCTTGAGTCGGTTTTCGCCGAAAATGCTTTCCGGGGAACAGCGGAACGAATGGTACTGCGTCCCCTTCCTGACGATGTCGCGCGTGCGCTCTTAAAATCGTTCTGTGACAAGCTCGGCATCAGGGAAGAACGCGAAACATCCATCAGGTTCGTGAGATTTCTTGCCTGCAATCCGCTCTATATCAAGTGCATCGCGCACAGCATCCGGCGAATGGGCAAGAAAGAGGCCACCCATCGGGATCTTTGGGAGAGCTATAGCCATGAAGTATCTGAAGGCGAGATTGCTCTCTACTGGTCATCCATCCTCAGTGAGGCACTACGAGAGCCCGGAATCCGCCGTCTCGCCGTGCGCTTGTTCATGCATCTGGCCGAATCCAATGGAGAAGTAACTGCAACAGGACGCCTCCCGAGAATGCTTGGCGTTGCGGAAGCCGAGGTGAAAGAGGTTCTTGCCGCATTGAAGTGCGCCGGATTCCTTACGGGAACAACCGGATACAAAGTACCGAAAGAGCCTGTCCTGCGGGACTTCATGCATAGCCTGTATATGCAGGACATAGACAGCAAAACACCGGATCAGGTGAGAGAGTTAATCCGTGCAAAATACTCCGAACAGGGTTCGCCTGACATGTGCTTTGAAATAATACTTCCGTCAGTGCCTGATGCTGAGCTTATCGCAGCAAAAGCCTTCGAGCAGATTGCACAGACCCTGAAACTTCAGCCAGAAGTGACCGAACGCATTCAGCTTGCGCTGATTGAGGCATGCATTAACGCCATGGAACACAGCGGCAGCTTTGAAAGAAAGGTCTTTTTGAAATTTCGCGCATCCGAAGAACGACTGGAGATTGCTGTGGAAAGCTCCGGCCGCTTTTTTGACCCCGAAGCGGTTGAAGACCCGGCAATAGAGTTGAAGCTGACGTCGGCCAATAAACGAGGATGGGGCCTCAAGCTCATACAATCCATCATGGATGAAGTGCGTATTGAGCGAATTGATGACAGGACGCGCGTTCTTCTCATAAAAAATATCAAAAAGGAAGAGGTGGTGCATGACACCAGGAAGCTTCAGAGTTAGCTCAAAAAAGGTGGGAGATGTCGCCGTCATCTATCCACAGGGATATCTGAACAATGTTGCCGGAGAAGGTCTTGTCCATGAGTGCACCTCATATATTGAAAAAGGCACAAAGAAGATTGTCATCAGTTTCAGCAAAACGGAGCTTGTCAACAGCATCGGCATTTCAATGCTTCTCTCCGTCATCGAAAATCTGCTGAATACCGGCGGAGAGCTCTGCTTCACCGATATGAGCAAGATGCTGAAAGAGACCTTTGAAATGCTCGGCCTCATCAAGTTCATCACGACGTTCGACACCGAAGCTGAAGCACTGAACTACCTGAATACAATAGTGCTTGCATGAGCCATAAACTGCAGCGGGTTCTCTATAACCTCGCCTCGCTCGCGGATCTCGGGCATGAAGTTGCCTCGAAAAAGAATTTTACGATAGCATCAACCTGCCCCTCAGTCAAGGCAGGTAAAACGGTCTCGCCTTTATGACAAAAAGACTTAGTCCTCTGTTTTTTCCAATACCCATGCGCTTGCTTTCTCCATAGCGGAGGAGAACAAGCCTGCCGACGTAAGTTCAACCCTTTTCAGGCAATTTCTCTCGTCAAATTCCATGAGCAATAGCGAAGTATGCCCTACATCCACTATCGCTCCGCGGCCGCCAGCGCCTCCGATGAACAAGTACCCTTGCGTCCGGGTCCACGTATAGACAAAAACACTCTGATTGCTGAGAGTCGCATCGGGCTCCCCGAATCTCAGAAGGATCTCTTCACGGGTAGCGGCACCTGGCCGGAATTCCTGAATCGCTTCCTGTGCGATCATCCCCCGGCCATGCATAATGCTGTGTTGCGGCGTGGGAATATAGAGACATCCCGAAGAGACCAGCAACAGCGCAATCAGAATAAAACCGCGTGCAATTGAACGCGTACATTTCATGGCTGCCGTCTGACCAATCCGTGCCTGAGCACAACACCTTCATTCCCGTAAACCAGAATCAAGTGGAATTCCAGAACGCTGGCGATAATCTCTTTTTGATATTTGGCTTCATGCTCAGGGGTAACGACAAGCAGTGCGCCTTCCGCATCCAGATGCTCAAAACGCCATTTCTCGATCATGCCCGCCGGGAAATTTTTAGCGGCGCTCCAGGTTGCATACTGCTTGTCGTTCATGCCGTTCTTCCACTCATGAACAATCGCCCGGTAGACGGCAATTCTTCCGTTCTCATAGATTTTTGAAGGATCTCCGAGCTTTTCAACTATCTGACCGCGTGACGTATTACTATCAATCGGAATGGGAAGCCAGCGAGCATACAGATACTCATCAGTAAAATATGATTCATACGACACCGTCCGGCATCCGAAAAGGAAAACAGCCGTCACCACGAGCAAGCAAATCCCGAGAATCTTCATTTGAGTTTGTCTTGTGCGCCGACCAGACTGAATTTTTCGAGCACTCCGTCCCTGCGAAAGACAATCACCAGGCTGCACACTGAAGGACTAAAATTGTATAGTCTCGGATCCCGCTGATTCAGTGCCAACTGACGCGGTAAAACATGCAGTTGCCCTTCATTGCCGATTGCAAGGATGTATGTAAAGATTCTCTCCCCTTCATACTGACCTGAGGGCTCTCCTAGTCGAAGCAGAACATCCTCTCTGCTTGTGCGCCCGGCCTCGAGAAACTGCAGCTTCGCCAGAAAGTCTTTTGTTTCAATAGTCTTGATCACCGGAGTTGCACATCCATACGCTGTACATGCGATGACTACCCACATGACGAGTGCCCTGAACAACACCAAAGAGAACGATTGTGTCATATGCCCTCCCGCGCCGGAGAAGATGCATTCATCGCCAGTTCTATGGGTCAAAACCTTTTTCGCCTAAAAGTGCGGGCGTCACCATCCACTGCAACACCCATACGCCAACACTCAGCCGCCGGATGCAGACAACCGCGGCAGTCGGAAACTGCACACTGTTTTCATCGGCATAGCCGCACACCAGCGCCGAAAAAAGCTTCGGCAAAAACGGCATGTGGCTGACAAACATCATATCTCTCTCAATACTCTGCAGGCGTTCAGCCCAGCGCACCGCGTCGTCAAGTGGGCCTATGCCCTCCGTTTCAACAACAGCATTTTCGCACCCTGCATGCGGAGCAATAATTTCCGCCGTTTCTTTGGCGCGCAACTTTGTGCTGTGACAGATAGTATCTAGTACGATTTTCCTGGATGCAAAGAAGAGTCCGATTTTTTCCGCGTCCTGTCTGCCCTGCGGCGACAGCGGGTTGCCGGCATCGTTGCACGCATCAGCATGTCGCATTAAATAGAGATTCATAATGCACCCTCACTTCGGGATTCCTTTGAACTATTGTCCCATACAACAAGGCATCCTGCAAGAGAAAGAGCCTGCCGGATCATATTCCGGCAGGCTCTTTCGGGTTATCAACCAGCTCTGCTCTCTCAGCCGGAGGGAAGTCCAATCGGCACGTAGAGTTGTTTCGTGTCTTTAATATGCACAAGGGTTCCGTCCTTTTTGAGATACACAACAGAGGATATCTGAGCATTCAGGATCATCCGTGAGCAGAGCAGGCACGGCGTCCCATCCGCGATTGTGCCATTTTCTTCAAAGCCGGCAACATACATGGTTGCATCTTTCATCCGCTCCGGGGAGCCGTTGACAAGAGCATTCTGCTCAGCATGCACTGCTTCGCACAGCTCATAGCGCTGACCGGACGGAATATTCAGCTCCTTCCGCTTGCAGCGGTTGATGTCTGCGCAGTTGATGACGCCCCGTGGCGCACCGTTGTACCCGGTGCTAACGATAACATTGTCTTTCACAATCACCGCGCCATAGCGCCGCCGCAGACAGGTCGAGCGCGACGAAACCACTTTGGCAATCTCGATAAAGTAGGCGTCCCATGCGGGACGCTTGTAGCTGTTGTCGTTGTTGCTGCTCATCGACCTATCCGCACCTCGTGAAGCCGCAGCTGTGGCAGACTGCGCAGCCGCCCTCGTGTTCGACCGCGCCGCCGCACTCAGGGCACGCGCCGATAATCATGAGGGGGCTGTTATGGGATTTTCCGTTGCCGCCCTTGTCGGCTGCCGGGGCATCGGTCGGCATGTATTTTTCAAGCGCCTTGGCGATAGCATCGGAGCAGGAGAGGATGCGGCCGCCCTCGGCCCATGCGGGCTGATGGCAGGATATGCCTTTCAGCTGCTTCACCAGTTCCTGTGCCTCCAGCCCGGAGCGAAGAGCCAGCGAAATAAGACGGCCGATGGCCTCTGCCTGGCTGGATGCGCAGCCGCCGGCCTTGCCGATATTGGTGAATATCTCAAACGGCATGCCGTTTTCATCCTCATTGATCGTGACATAGAGATGACCGCAGCCGGTCTTCATCAGTCGGGTGGACCCGTTTATTACCGCCGGGCGCTTCTTCGGCACCACTTTCTCTTCAACGGCGGGGGCAGACGGAGTAGCCTGCTCTGCCTTGCTCTTTTTTGTACTCAGCACCTGATCCTCCCGCGAACCGTCGCGGTACACCGTAACGCCTTTGCATGCGAGCGTATAGGCAAGCATATACACGTCCTCAACATCTTTCGTGGTCGCTGAGTTCGCAAAATTGACGGTCTTGGAGACCGCATTGTCTGTATATTTCTGAAATGCCGCCTGCATGCGGATGTGGTCGACCGGTGAAATATCGTGTGACGTTACAAAGACGCGCTTCACCTCGTCTGGAAGCTCTGCGATAGCAGCGATGGTGCCGTGCTCTGCGATGCGCTCGGCAAGTTCCCGCGTCCAGATGCCGAGCCCGCGGGCAACCTCTTCAAAATTGATGTTGGTTTCAATGAGTTTGGTGCCCTCCATCACGTTGCGAACATAAGAGACTGCAAAAAGCGGCTCGATCCCGGATGAGCAGCCCGCAAGAATCGAGAGCGTTCCGGTCGGCGCGATTGTTGTGACGGTTGCATTGCGGACAAGCATTTCTCCGTTGAAGATACTTTGTTCATAGTTCGGAAATGGTCCGCGGTCTTCTGCAAGAACAGAAGAGGCCAGACGGCCTTCGGTCTGGATAAATCCCATGACCTCTTCACCGAGCCGGATAGCCTCGTCCGAGTTATAGGGAATGCCAAGCTGGATAAGCATATCGGCCCAGCCCATAACTCCGAGGCCAATCTTGCGGTTTGCCTTGGTCATCTCGTCTATCTGGGGAAGCGGATACCTGTTTACATCAATGACGTTGTCAAGAAAGTGCACCGCCTTCCCTGTCGTATATTTGAGGCGGGGCCAGTCAACCGCCGGCTGTCCCTGTTCGAACTTCACCATGCGGGCGAGGTTAATCGACCCGAGGTTGCACGACTCATACGGCAGCAAGGGCTGCTCGCCGCACGGGTTGGTCGATTCGATCTCGCCGATAGCCGGTGTCGGGTTCGACGCATTGATGCGATCAAGGAAAACTATGCCCGGCTCGCCGTTCTTCCATGCCTGCTTCACGATCAGATCAAAAACCTCACGCGCTCGGACAGCACCGACAACCTTGCGGCTGCGAGGATTCAGCAGTTCATATTCGCTGTCCAGCTCAACCGCTTTCATGAAGTCTTCGGTCACGCCGACCGAAATATTGAAATTATTCAGCCGTGCGCTGTGGTTTTTGCAGGTGATGAACTCCATGATATCGGGATGATCGACACGGAGCATGCCCATATTTGCCCCGCGGCGGGTACCGCCCTGCTTGACCGCCTCGGTAGCGGTGTCGAACACCGTCATGAACGAGATAGGTCCTGAAGAAACGCCCTTGGTCGAACCGACAACATCGCCTGCCGGACGAAGCCGGGAGAAGCTGAATCCGGTGCCGCCCCCTGACTTGTGAATCATGGCTGCATACTTGACCGCATCGAAAATGGACTCCATCGAGTCGCCGACCGGAAGAACAAAGCATGCTGAAAGCTGGCCGAGTTCTCGCCCTGCGTTCATAAGCGTCGGACTGTTCGGCAAAAACCAGAGCGAGGTCATGAGATCGTAAAATTCGTGCTCCAGTCGCTTTATCTGAGCATCCGTCTTCCCATATGTGACGTCTGCAGATGCCATATGACGCGCAACTCTGCCGAAGAGCTCCTGCGGCGTTTCGATGACCTTTCCGTCTTCGTTACGTTTGAGGTAGCGCTTCTCAAGTACCTTCAGCGCGTTCTGCGTCAGATTCAAGGCTCCCGCCGGTGTTTTCATATGTAATCCCCCTTGTTTTGAACGACGTATTGCCTTGCGTCAAATACTCTATTTTGTGCTACCGTCAAAGTCTACACACTACATATTGTGCTTGTCAAGCGAAAAGAAGAGGAAAGCAGAACCCCCTCTTTTTTCTCGTTTTTTCCGGTGAAATCCGTGTTGAGAGCATGTGAAAAAGGCTGCGCCCCCGATTCTGGTATAATTGTGCGATGAGCATTTTGCATTGCATCGCATCAGGATCCTTCTTGTGCGGAACTCATTGAGCTGACATCATGCGTTCTTTAGCAGAAGGCTCTTAACCGTTCGCTGACGCCGCGCCGAAAGCTCAGGAAGCATGGCATCATAGCATGGCGGCGGGTGCTTTCGCAAAAAACAGGGAAAGTTCGTCAGGGTACGGAGCACCCCCTGAATCGCCACACAACAGCAGCAGCAATCTATCTTCCCGTGGAGGCAGCAACCGCATGATCTTTTCCGAACAGAAACGCGACGGGCAGGCCCGCACCGGCATTGTCACGCTTACCCGCGGCACCATACAAACCCCCGCATTCATGCCGGTCGGTACGCAGGGCACCGTCAAGGCGCTCTCTCCGGAAGAGCTGCTGGATATCGGCGCCGAGATTATTCTCTCCAACACCTATCATCTCTATCTTCGGCCGGGTCATCAGATTATCCGGGACCTTGGCGGACTGCATGGTTTCATGCACTGGAGCGGTCCGATTCTGACCGACAGCGGAGGGTTTCAGGTATACAGCCTGGCTTCCCTGCGCAGCATTACCGCCACCGGCGTCGAGTTTCGCTCGCACCTTGACGGGTCGCTCCACGTTCTCGGTCCGCGCGAGGCGATGACTATTCAGTGCGCGCTTGGGTCCGATATCGCAATGGTTTTTGATGAATGCATCCCGTACCCTGCCGAACACGGCTATGCTGAAAAATCCGTGGCACTGACAACCAGCTGGGCGCAACAATGCAAGGACTATCTCAAAACGCGGAAGGCTGCACGTCCTGAGGAACCAAAGAACGCCGAATACGGCAACAACCTTCCGGCATTGTTCGGCATCGTTCAGGGCGGCATGTATAAAGACCTCAGAACCCGGAGCCTTGAGGAGCTTGCCGCAATAGGATTTGACGGCTATGCGGCAGGCGGCCTGAGCGTCGGGGAACCGAAAGAAGAGATGTACAGCATCATTGAACATATTGCGCCGCAGATGCCGGCTTCGCATGCCCGCTATCTTATGGGTGTCGGAGATCTGCGCGACTGCCTTGTTGCCGTAGAACACGGGTTCGACATGTTTGATTGCGTCATGCCGACCCGCAATGCCCGCAACGGAACACTCTTTACCAGTGAAGGCAGAGTCAGCATCAAGCGGACAGAGTACAAGACCGATCCCGGCCCGCTGGATCCCCGCTGCAGCTGTTATACCTGCCGCAACTATTCTCGCGCATATCTGCGTCACCTGTTCCTGGCAAAAGAAATTCTTGCCATGCGGCTGAACACCATTCACAACCTGGCATTCTATCTTGCATTTTTCCGTCAGATGCGCGACGCTATTGCATCGGGAGCCTTCAACGCGTTCAAGGCGCACTGGGATGCGGTTTTTTCCCGGGAGGAATCCTGATTTTCATCAGGAGTCGGAAGCTGTGAAGAGAAGTGCGGAAGTCAGAAAAGTCCTGATTGTAACCCTGCTGCTCAACTGTGCTGTTGCTGCGGCCAAGATATTTTATGGCTTTTCGACAAACTCCGTAGCCATCACATCAGACGGCTTTCACTCCATGTTTGACGGCGTCTCGAATATCGCAGGCTTAATTGCCATATACATTGCGGCTCATCCGCCGGACGCACGTCATCCATACGGTCACCGGAAATACGAAACCGTTTTCACCATCTTCATCGGCGTGCTTATGCTCTTCACCTGCTTTGAAATCCTGAAGCAGGCCTGGGCATCGTTTCACGGAGAGCAGCGTCCCGTGCTCGGTGCCACGAGCTTTGTCGTCATGGTCGGAACCCTTGCGGTGAACATCTTTGTCGCAACATACGAAAAACGCATGGGCACAAAATTGAACAGTTCCTTTCTCATCGCCGACTCACAGCACACCCGCAGCGACATCTATGTGACGCTTGGCGTACTCGTCTCGCTGCCCTTCGTGCTGCTCGGGTACGCGTTTGTCGATCCGCTCGTCGGCGTAATTGTCGGGGTCATGGTGGCACGCATCGGCATTATCATTATCCGTGATTCGGCAAACACTCTTGCGGACAGCCGGGCCGAATGTCCGGTCGTGATTCAGGAAATATGCAAGGGAGTGGAAGGAGTTGTCGGCTGCCACAAGATCAGAACCCGCGGAACAGCAGGAAGCGTCTTTGTCGACCTGCATATCCAGGTCGCTCCGTCCATGCCGATAGAAGACGCCCATGCAATAGCGCACCGCGTTGTGACAACCATCAAGGCTGAAATGCCGGACGTTGTCGATGTTGTCGTCCACGTCGAGCCCCACAACGGCGGCGATGCGACTATCGGCTGACGGCCGCCGGTATGCTCCCGAACTCCACAATGTTCTCGACCTGAAACGAGCATGCGCAAGTACCGGGAAATCAACAAGCACCACAGCAATACTATCGGCAGCAAATCCGTGAGCGATGAATGAACGCATCTGTCAGATGACAAAACAGAGGCATTGAGGGAATGTTCGTTGAATCCCACCGTATTTACCGGAGGCTCTGCAATTTGAGCGGATGTGGGCACGACGAGCAGAGATCGACCAAGGCATTCGGGGTGGTCTCACCAGAGCGTCTCAAGGCGTTGGAGCGTGAGAATCGTGAGCTGAAGCACGCCAACGAGACAGTGCGCAAGGCGTCGGCTTTCCTCCCGCCAGGCTCAGGTTTTTATGTGCCTGCACTTCGGATACGAACTGCACCCTATAAACTTTTCTCCTGCCCTCGGCCCATTCCTTGCTGTCCTCTCAACGAGCCGGCCACCGCATTTCGGGCATTTGGCTGTATCGGAATACCTGTCTCTGAGACTTTGGGCGTGCTGACGGCTTGATCCCTGTCCATTCCTTAATTTTTCCAAATTCCGACGGAGCATCTCCACTTCGGATTCTGAGAATATCACTTTAGTAAAACTCTCGATGTATGAGGATAGTCCGCGGCTCATCACATTTGGCGGAAAATCGCTTTTCAGTTCCGCATCTCCGATGAAGAATACAATTGAGTGGATTTTGCTGTGTTCAACCTGAAGACATTCAGACAGGGCTTTTGTGTGCTTGTAATTCTGATGCAAAGGGTTCTGAAAATGACTTTTCTTGCCGAATAGGTTCTGAGTCCAGCTTTTCTGCTTCTCTCCGCCATAGATCCAGCCGTTGTAGTTCTTTGTTTCAATTACAAAAATCCCGTACCTGGATAACAAGATATGGTCGATTTGCGTTGTTCCATTCTCTGTCTGAATAATGAGATTGTGAAAGCGCATGTATGTTTCTTCGTCAAGTTTTGCCCACATTCCAAATTGTGTGGCCTTCTCTCCAAACCACCCCTTGAGAATACTCAGCAGAGACATATTTGATTATCCTCTCATTCTGATTACAGAGCCTGCTTGTATCAATTTGTCCTCCAAATAGTTCTTCTCTCGCGCTAATCCGGTGCTTACCCACCAGCGCTAACGGCCAGTTGACCTGCACCGCATTTGCGTTGTCTGGATGAACTGTTTGTTGGTGCCGACTTCATGAAACCAGCCCGAAGTAACGCTCGAAGAATGCAGCGAGCTTGTCCAGCACGGTCTGCTTCTTAAGCGCATGACCGTTCTCCTTCGAGAACCGTGATGCCGGCGGCAATACCAGGGTGATGGCGGTGCCGGCGGTCGGAATCGCGCCGTTGCGGAAGGCGTTGTCGATAAAGGCCCGGGTCTCCTCGGCGTTGAGGTTTTCAACCCGGATGATGCGCTCCAGTTCTTCGGCCTTTCTGGCGACCACGAAGGCCTGCCATTGGGCATCCACCTTGCCCCTGGTGGACACGGAATCCACAAACTGCTCGATGAGGTCCTTCTTGTTGCGCAACGAAGGGCTGGCGTTGACGGCCCGTTCGATGTTGGCGCGGATTTCCTTGTCCTGCCCGCTGCCTTTGGCCTTCAGATACTGCTCCACCAGCATCAGGATGTAATCGACGTTTATTTCGACCTGTTTGATCAGCTCGATCTCGAACACCACATCGTCATTGATGGATTCCTTCTGTGCTTCCGAGGCGTTTCGGAACTCGGCGTAGAGGTTCAGGTAAACGCTCTGGTAATCCTGAAAGTCGCGTTGGCTGAGGATTTCGTTACCGGCAAGCTCGTCGAAGGCGGTGAGGATGTTCTTCAGCCGCAGGATGGAGCCAAACAGCTTGATAAAGGCCTTCTGCGCCGTCTCGCCGACAATGGCCTGCCCCAGCAGCGGAAACTGTGCCAAAAGCTCGGCAATCTTGGTCTGGTATTCCTGGAAATACTCGGCATAGGGCTTCAGAAGCACGATGCCCCTGGCGTCCTTGTTGCCGAACAGGGCCAGGGCATCGTTGGTGGCCTGCTCCAGGTTGCGGAAGGAGATGATGTTGCCGTAAGTCTTGACCGAATTGAGGATGCGGTTGGTGCGCGAATACGCCTGGAGCAGCCCGTGGGCCTTCAGGTTCTTGTCCACCCACAGGGTATTCAGGGTGGTCGCGTCGAAGCCGGTCAGGAACATGTTGACCACGATGACCAGATCCAGCTCGCGGGTTTTCAGCCGCTGGGACAGATCCTTGTAGTAGTTCTGGAATTTGTCGGCAGTGGTGTCGAAGCTGGTGCCAAAGAAGGCGTTGTAGTCCTTGATGGCGGCGTCGAGAAAGTCGCGCGAGCTCTGATCCAGCCCCTCCGTCTCGAATTCTTCCTCGCCCAGCAGGCCGTAGGCTTCTTCGTTTGCGGCAAAGCTGTAGATCAGACCGATTTTGAGCCGTTGCGCCTTGGGCAGTTCTTTTTGCTGCGCGGCGAATTCGGTATAGTAGCGCCTGGCGGCATCAATGCTGGCGGTGGCGAACAGCGAATTGAATCCAGCCAGCCGCTTGCCGTGCATTGTATAGGAGGCGGCACGCCTGGTCTTTTGGTCGAAATGCTCGCGGATGTAGCCCACGATCTGGCTGATACGTTCCGGCGCCAGGAGCGCCCGCTCGGTGTCAATGGCCGACACCTGCTTGTCCTTGATGCCGGGCGCGGTCTTGATGGTGTTGATGTAATCAATGCGAAAGGGCAACACATTCTTGTCGTTGATGGCATCGACAATAGTGTAGGTGTGCAGCCTGTCGCCAAAGGCCTGCTCGGTGGTACGCCTTGAAGGGTCGCCGCCGGTGTCCGCATTGTCGGCAAAGATCGGTGTGCCGGTAAAGCCGAACAGGTGGTAGCGTTTGAATATCCGGGTGATCTCGGCGTGCATGTCGCCGAACTGGCTGCGGTGGCATTCATCAAAAATCACCACCACATGCGCCTCATACACCGGGTGTTTTTTGTTGTTCGCCACGAAGCGCGAAAGCTTCTGGATGGTGGTAATGATGATGCGGGCATTGGCATCTTCCAACTGTTTTTGCAGCACCGCCGTGGAGGTGTTGGAGTTGGCCGCGCCCTTCTCGAAGCGCTCGTATTCGCGCATGGTCTGGTAGTCCAGATCCTTGCGGTCGACCACAAACAGCACCTTGTCGATGTCGGACAGGCCGCGCGCCAGTTGCGCCGCCTTGAAGCTGGTCAGGGTCTTGCCGCTGCCGGTGGTGTGCCAGATGTATCCGCCCGCCGCCTCGGTGCCCAGATGCCGGTGTTCGTGCCGGTGGCGATGCGCTGCAGAATCTGCTCCGTCGCCGCAATCTGATAGGGGCGCATCACCAGGAGCTTGCGGTCCACGTCGAACACGCAGTAGCGGGTGAGTATATTGAGCAGCGAGTGCTTGGCAAAAAAGGTTCGGGCAAAGCCGTCCAGCTCGGTGATGGGCCGGTTCTTTGCGTCGGCCCACCAGCTGGTAAAGGCAAAACTGTTGGCGGTTTTACTCTTGCCGCGCTTGGTTTTCTGCTCGTCCAGGTGGCCTTCGCGCACCGTGTTGCTGTAATACTTGGTTAGGGTACCGTTGCTGATGACGAACAACTGCACATACTCGAACAGTCCCGAACCCGCCCAGAAACTTTCGCGCTGGTAGCGGTTGATCTGGTTGAAGGCCTCGCGGATGTCCACGCCCCGGCGTTTCAATTCCACATGCACCATCGGCAGACCGTTGACCAGGATGGTCACGTCGTAACGATTCTTGCGCGTTGCAAAATTCCCCTCCCCGGGAGGGGTGCCCGTCAGGGCGGATTTATTCCCCTCCTGTGGAGGGGTGGCGCCGTAAGGCGACGGGGTGGTCTCGTACTGGTTGATAACCTGCATGCGGTTGTTGTGAATGTTCTGCTTGTCGATGAGATAAATATTTTTAATCGTGCCGTCGTCGCGCTTGAGCAGTTGCACATGGTCTTCCTGGATGCGCGTGGTTTTTTCCATCGTGCCGTCGTTGGCGCCGGCAATGCAGGAGCCAAAGAAGCGCTGCCACTCGGCGTCGGAAAATGCTATCTTGTTGAGCGCCTCAAGCTGCCGGCGCAGGTTGGTGACCAGCGCCGCCTCCGAGGTGATAGACAGGTATTCGTAGGCCTGCTTTTGCAACTGGGCGATAAAGTCCCGCTCCAGCGCCGCTTCGCTCTGGTAGGACGCTTCGCGCACGCCCTCTGGCACGAATTCGGCAACAACGGTGCTTTCGCTGGACAGCGCAATCGGCTCGTAGCGGTAGGGTTTGAAGTCTTCGGTCATAAATTCCCCTCCTCTGGAGAAGTGCCGAAAAGCAGGGGCTTTAACCTTGCAGGCAGGTTGAAGTCTTCGCTCATAAATTCCCCTCCTGTGGAGGTGTACCCGTAAGGGCAAAATTATTCCCCTCCTGTGGAGGGGTGCCCGTAAGGGCGGGGTGGTTCTGCAAGAATGCCAGCACCCCTTCCATATTATGCAATATGTCTTTGGCCGATATTCGGATTACCGTCAGCCCCAGGCTTTCCAGATAATCGTCACGTTGTGCATCGTTCTCCTGCCGCCCCAGGTGAGAGCTGCCATCGGCTTCGATCACTACCCCTTTTTGCGCGCAGAAAAAATCCACAATGTAGTTGCCGATGATTTTCTGCCGGTCGAAGTCCAATCCTTTGAAACTTTTCCGCTTGATCTGATTCCATAACAAAGCTTCGTGCAGAAGACCGGCCTTGCGTAGTTCCCTGGCGCGCTCTTTCAGCTTGGGGTTGAAGGGCAAGGACATGTAGCGGGTTGTGTTTCTCATAGGCACCACCCCGTCAGGCTTCGCCTGCCACCCCTCCAAAGGCACCACCCCGTCAGGCTTCGCCTG
>WSNO01000016.1:41907-97866 GCA_009773415.1 Nitrospirota bacterium
GCCTGCCACCCCTCCAAAGGCACCACCCCGTCAGGCTTCGCCTGCCACCCCTCCAAAGGAGGGGAATGGAATTCTGTTCCAGAAGAGGAAAAATTTTAAGATGTAAGCAATTTGTTTCGGTCATATTTCATTCCCATCCCGTAGATGCGTACCCATCAGTACAAAATTATTCCCCTCCTGTGGAGGGGTGCCCGTAAGGGCGGGGTGGTTCTTCTCCAATGGATGGGAATTCTTTAAATGTCAATAATTTATCCCGGTAATATTCATACTGCTTTTTCCGGGCATTGAGTTCAGCAGGCAGGCCGCTCGTGAGGTCGTTCAGCAGCGCATCGAATTTGTCGAGTATGGCGACGATGCGGGCTTGTTCGGCGAGGGAGGGAACTGGCAGCGGATATTTCTCGAACATTGGCTTGCGAAGTGACGTGACTGATGCGTGTACCGACGTGGTTGCCAAGTAGCGAGCAAAGTCATCTCGGATGAAGTGGAACAGGAACTTTGGGTCCAATTCGTCAGACGTCACGCGGATGCGGTATGCCCGCTGATGCAGAGCGTATTTCCCGTTGATGAAGTGAAATACCTTGCCAACACCGACGCCATCTCCCGCCGTGATTACTGCCGTTTCATCAAATTCAAATTCATCAATCGTAAGTGGTTCCTGTGAACGCACGAAAAACGGATACGACCCATCCGAAATGGCTTCGTTAGTATTACGACTGCCCGTTCCTATGGTTGCTATCTCCCCCAACGTCGCCCACCTGACATCGTCACGCTCGCCAAAACTCAAGAGCGCGTCGCGGTAGTATTGGTACTGCTTCTTCCGCGCCTCCAGCTCCGCCTCCAGCTCCGCCTCCAGCTCCGCTTCCAGCCGGGTGAAGGTGTCCAGCACTTTTACGATCTCGCGCTGCACTTCGAGGGGTGGGATAGGGATGCGAAACCTGGCCATGCTTTCACCTGAGATCCGCTTCACCTTGGTTCCAGTGATGTAACGTATCTTCTGTGACTGGAATTTTTCAGAATGGAAGAAGTATGCAACATATTTGGCTTCAAGTGAATGCCTATAAATGTATGCATCGCCGCTGATGGCGATATCGTCTTTGCCTAACCACGCGACAGCCTTGCAAACATCCTCGTCGTTTTCGCTCGTGGTGGCGATAACGAGATCACCGCACTTTGCCTTCCGTAGTCGTTTGGCCAATTCTGGCGACACGAACGATTTGGTTTCATTCGCCCAGATGCCGTAATGCGTGTAGACTTGCCCGTAGTGGATGGCGCCAATACCAACATCAGCGAGATCCTTCTTCTGAAGGCCATTGCCTCGGACGAATTTTCCCGCCTCACCCAGCTCCCTAACCTCCACCCCCTCCGGACACAGCTCCGCAATCAACTCGTCAATTCTGCTCATACTTCTTCACCTTCCAGCTCCGCCACGATAGCATCAATCGCTGTCCGCAATTCCGACTGCCTGGCCACGATGCCGGCGATCTCGGCGTTGAGCGCCCGAATGTCCACCGCCTCGCGGGTGTCTTTCTGCTCCACGTAGGACGACACGGCGATGTTGTAGCCGTTCTCCGCAATGGCGCTATTGTCCACCAGCCGGGCGAAGTGGCTGATATCTTTACGCTGGGTGAAGGCGTCGAGGATCTTCTGCTGGTGCGCCTCGGTAAGTTTGTTCTTGTTGCCGCCGCGGGTGAATTCCGCCGATCCGTCGATGAACAGGGTGGCGTTGTCGTGCTTGGATTTCTTCAGCACAATAATGCAGGTGGCAATCGTGGTGCCGAAGAAGAGATCCGGCGGCAACTGGATGACGGCATCCACATAGTTGTTGTCGATCAGGTACTGGCGGATTTTCTGCTCGGCGCCGCCGCGATAGAGCACGCCGGGAAACTCGACGATGGCCGCCGTGCCGTTGACCGCAAGCCAGCTTAAGATGTGCATGGTGAAGGCGAGGTCCGCCTTGCTCTTGGGCGCAAGCACGCCCGCCGGGGCAAAGCGCGGGTCGTTGATGAGCAGCGGGTTGGCGTCGCCGTCCCATTTGATCGAATAGGGTGGATTGGAGACGATGGCCTCGAAGGGCTCGTCGTCCCAGTGGCGCGGGTCGGTCAGGGTGTCGCCGTGGGCGATGTCGAATTTCTCGTAGTTCACATCGTGCAGGAACATGTTGATGCGGCACAGGTTGTAGGTGGTCAGATTGACTTCCTGGCCGAAAAAGCCCTGGCGCACACTGTCGTGGCCCAGCACCTTGGCGAATTTCAGCAGGAGCGAGCCGGAGCCGCAGGCCGGGTCGTAAACCTTGTTCACTTCCGTTTTGCCGACGACGGTGAGGCGGGCGAGCAGTTCGGAGACTTCCTGCGGGGTGTAGAACTCGCCGCCGGACTTGCCGGCGGTGGAAGCGTACATCTGCATCAAGTACTCGTATGCGTCGCCGAACATATCGATGCTGTTGCGCGAGAAACTGCCGGCGCCGTTGGACAGGGGCAGGTCGCCGATGGCATCGAGCAGCTTGACCAGCTTCTCGTTGCGCCTGGCCACCGTGGGTCCGAGCTTGCCGGAGTTGACGTCGAGGTCGTCGAAGAGGCCCTTGAAGTCGTCCTCGCTGCCGCTGCCCTTGGCGGAGGCTTCGATGTCAACAAAGATGCGGCTGAGGGTCTCGTTGAGGTTGGCATCCTGCCGGGCCATCTGGCGCACGTTGGCGAACAGCTCCGAGGGCAGAATGTAGAAGCCCTTTTCATTTACGGTTTCGGCGCGGCCGTATTCGGCGGCTTGGTCGCTCAGTTTCGCGTAGTCGAATTCCGCTTTGCCTGCGCGTTGCTCCTGTTCGTTGAGGTAGCCGGTCAGGTTCTCAGAGATGAAACGGTAGAAGAGCATGCCCAGCACGTAGGTCTTGAAGTCCCAGCCGTCCACGCTGCCGCGCAGGTCGTTGGCGATGCGCCAGATGGTCTTGTGCAGTTCGGCGCGTTCGGTTTCTTTGGTGTTATTCATTTTTTATCCTTTGATTTGTAAAAATTAAGCTCTTGTCGTACAGTTTCCGGAACTGAAAGAAAGGGCAGTCAGTCTAACTCATTGGGCAAGATGTTTCACCAAAAAACAAGCCGGGGGGAGAACATGACTGCCGACAAGAAGATAGCACAGAACCGATTGACATTGCTACAGATGGTCAAGTCCCAATAATGCCGTAATAACGATTCGGCATGACGGCGCTCAAAGAGAGCAGACAATAGAGTGACTCCGGCTGTCAATAGTCGCCCCCAAAGAGAAGCTCAAGAACAGGTTGCCAAACAGTGGAGAAATGGCATAAAATAGCCATCTAATTTATGGTCGCCGGTGTGGTGGAACTGGCAGACGCGCCGGACTCAAAATCCGGTATCCGCAAGGATGTGCGAGTTCGATTCTCGCCACCGGCACCATGAAAATCAATGAGACAGGGTCGCATGGATTAGCCTCCGGCGGCCCTTCTTATTTGGATTGTGCCCGGAAATGACTTTCGTGGGATGAAAACATCACATCCCGGCGAGTTTATCCTTCACGCTTTTTATTTTGTCTTCCATGGCCTGTTCTTTATCAGTCCTGGTGCCGAGCTTGATGACGGTGAAGATGCGGGGCGCCCCCATGGCATGGACTGTTTCATGGCAGCGCCTGACTGCGGCAAAGACGGCGTCCCATTCACCTTCGATATTCGTGCCGTTTGCATGGAGAGCTATGTTCAGTCCAAAGGACGAGAGAACATTTTCGCAGGCCGCAACGTATGCGGACAACGACACTCCTGCTCCGACCGGCACAATAGTTAAATCAACGATTACCTTCATCCGCTTGCCCTCCTTCGGATACGGAAAGAGCTTTCTGATACTCTTCCCAGAGTTTGTCTTTTGTTACCCCCGCATCGATGAAGTCCCATGGCAGGACTTCGTCTTTTCCCCGCTCACGAAAGACATACCACGACAGGTCTATGCCTGCCTGGCGACAGGCGGCCGTATAGTCATCCGACAGTTCCATCTCCGACAAAACGGCGGTGAGGCGTCTGTCGCCCCGCGCGAATAGTCCCTGCATATAAGCATACTTCGGCACATCGTGCACTATCCTGACGCCGGGAGTCATCCGGAATGCCTTCTTAATCAGCCTGAGCTTTTTCTTTATGTTGTCGGGTCTGTCCATCGCGCACCACTGAAACGGCGTGAAGGGCTTCGGAACAAAGGTGCTGATGCCGGCGGTAATCTTTCCGTGGCGGCAAAGCGAGCGGATGCGGGCGATAAGATCGACAATGCCCAGTATATCCTCATCCCGCTCGGTCGGCAGGCCAATCATGAAATACAGACGCAGGTGGCTGATGCCCCGTGCGAATATGAGAGCGGCGGTTTCAACGATGTCCGTCTCGGTGACTTTTTTGTTTATCACTTTGCGCATGCGCTCAGTGCCGGCCTCCGGTGCGATTGAAATGCTCCGGGCCGCAGCGAGCTGATCAAGCAGGCGGGCGCTCTTTTCCTGCGCCCTCAGGGAAGTAAGCGAAAATTCGACTCCGTCAATAGCGAGGACGGCCTCAATATGCTGATAATCGGTCAAAGACGGGCCTACGATTCCCACGCGGCAGCCCTGCTCCTTCGCCCGGCCGATCTCCTCGCGGATGGCGGCGAGGCTCTTCTGCCTGACCGGACGATAGACATTGCCGACCATGCAGAAGCGGCAGCTCCACGGGCAGCCGCGCATTGCCTCGACCAGAAACATATCGGCGAACTCGCTTTTGGACGATACAATGGCGGTCGATACCGGAGAGCATGAGATATCGTCGCACCGCTGCCGGCGAATACCCTCCGGAGCGCCGGAGAGTGCCGAGCGGGCTGCAAGACTGCCGTCGTCGCCATAGGTTATTTCGTACCGCGAAGGCACATATATGCCGGGGATTGCGCCTGCCTGTGCGACACCGGCACGCCGCCCTCCAGCTGCGACGAACAGATCAAGAAACGCGGGAAGCGACTGCTCCGCATCGCCGACAAACAGCAGATCAAAGAAATCGGCAAACGGTTCAGGATTAATCGTGGCGCATACGCCGCCCCCAATTACCACAGGGTGATGTGCGGTGCGGTCATGCGACAAGAGCGGAATCCTGCTCTGCGCAAGGACGCGGACAATGTTCGGATAATCGTTTTCAAAAGCAATGGAGAAGGCGACGATGTCAAACTGACCGAGCGGACGTTTTGACTCAAGGGAAAAAATGGGGGTATCGGTTCGGCGATATTCAGCGAGATCCTTGTCATCGGGCACAAAGGCCCGCTCGCAGACAACGTCATTTCTCAGATTCAGGAGACGGTATATTCCCTGATAGCCGAGGCTGGCCATGCCGACGCCGTAAACATTGGGATAGACGATGCACACGGAAATGCGACCGCCGGAAGATTTGCGAACCGCCCCCCGCTCTGCCGCAAGAAGACTATCCGCCTCTGCTGTCAGGCGACGGTTAATGGCTGTTCACCTGCCTATGAGCGCTCAGAACTCATGCCGCTGCCCCGTACCGCAGCAGCCCCTCCGTCGCTCTCCTTCCGGCTCAGCCCGCCGCCACCCGGTCAGGCAGGAAGAACCGATGCATTTGCATCCGTCCCATGCATGTCGGTTCATAAGGCCGCCGGGATCTGCCAGTGATAAGTTTGAAAGCACCGCTTTGAACAGAAGGTTGTATTTTTTGGCGCGGGCTTCGTCCTCCGTGAACAGCATGGTATGTTTTCCTCCGCGATTAAAGGCGTTTTCGCAGGTATGAGGGGATGTCCAGCTCATCCTCCATCGGCAGCAGGGGTTCTTTCAATGAGCCGGGCTGCGCAGGGAGAGCGGCATCCGCCTGTTGCGGAGCCCCGGCATCAGGCTCAGGCCGGAATATCTGCTCCTGCGGAACAACCGGCTGCGGCTTTTCTGCATTAGGAAGTACCGGATCAACAACTCTCTTTGTCGCATCAGCGGCAGGCGATGCAAAAGAGGGCTGACCGAGCGGCTGAGGGTGAGGCGAATGCGGGACGGGCTGGGATACGGCATGGGCCGAAACCGGAGTAGGCACGCCCGGTGAATTGATGCCGGAAGGCATCGTTTTTGAGAGAATGCCATCCGTAGCCGGAAGCCTGACCGGTTCCTTCGTCGGGGTCCACGGTTTGATGTTCGGCAAAACCGCCTTTTCGAGCTTTTCCTCGAATCCGGTTGCGATGACCGTCACCCGCACTTCGTCTTCCATATCAGGATTGATGACCGCGCCGAGAATGATATTGGCGTCATCCGCAGAAGCGTCATGAATCAGCGAAGCTGCCTCCTGCACGGCATCAAGCGGCATATTGATGCCGCCGGTGATATTGATGAGAATGCCTCGCGCACCTTCAATCGATGTATCTTCCAGCAATTGGTTGGAAATGGCTTTTTTTGCAGCCTCAAACGCGCCGCCCTCTCCCTTGCCGGTGCCGACGCCGATGACCGCGCGTCCGCCGTTCTGCATGATGGCCTTCACATCGGCAAAATCCAGGTTGATGAGGCCGGGAATGAGAATAAGGTCGGAGATGCCCTGTATCGCCTGCCGAAGCACATCATTGGCAATGGCAAAGGATTTCAGCAGCGGCGTTCCTTTGCCGGCAACGGCGTTGATGCGGTCGTTCGGAATGACGATCAGCGTATCGACATTCTGCCGGAGCTCGCGCACGCCTTCGTCAGCCCGCATCGCACGCTTTTTTCCTTCATAGAAAAAAGGGCGCGTCACGACGCCGACGGTAATAATGCCGAGCTCACGCGCCGCTGCTGCAACTATCGGCGAGGCCCCGGTGCCGGTGCCACCTCCCATGCCGGCGGTAATGAATACCATGTCGGCGCCTTCAAGCGCCGCGGCAATAGCCGTGCGGTCTTCAACAGCCGCAAGACGGCCAAGTTCGGGGTCTGCTCCTGCGCCAAGTCCCCGCGTCACCTGGCTGCCGATCTGAATCCTGACCGGAGCCAGCGAAGCTTCGAGATGCTGCTTGTCCGTGTTTATGGCGATAAACTCAACCCCGAAGATATTTGCAGCAATCATGCTGTTGATTGCATTTCCGCCGCCGCCGCCAACTCCGGCGACTTTCAGCTTTGCGATCGGTCTTTCCAGTTCCTGCAACTCAAACATCAGTCCCCCCTCTACTTTCTCCCGATAATATTCTGAAACCACCCGGTCATGGTGGTCACAATCCGCTGAAACAGGTGCGTTGAATTGCCGAGCACTGCCGCCGATTCACCGGCCTGCGCCGCATAAATAACCAGCCCGATGCCGGTTGCATACATGGGATTGCTGAACTCCACCGGGTGGTCATACGATCTGGCTCTTGCAGCATGTCTCCCCGATCTGTCGGACAGATCCGGCACATTCACTTCCGGATATCCTATCCTGACCGGCGTGCCGAGCAGTGTGCCGGCATACGGCTCCAGCCCCGTGAGCAGAGAGCATCCGCCGGTGAGCACCGTGCGTGAAATGTTCGCGCCGAGCCGCTTTGCTTCGTCCAGTTCTTTCCGGATAAGCTCCAGCGTTTCTTCAGCGCGCGGCTGAATAATGTCGGAAATGTCGCGGGCTGATATCGTTTTCACATGGCCGTTGGCCAGGGCAACTTTAATCGGGCGCTTCTCCTGTCGCTCGTCGCAGAGAATCGATCCGAACAGCTTTTTGATGCGCTCCGCTTCGGGAAACGACACTTCAAGCCCGATTGAAAGATCATTGGTAAAATGATTGCCGCCGATGCCGAGCACCGCGGTCCGCAAGAGCCAGCCGCTCTGATAGACAGCTATGTCGGTCGTTCCGCCTCCGATATCCACAAGAGCGACGCCGCGCTCCCGCTCCCGCTGGGTGACCGTTGCCTCAGACGATGCAATCGGCTGCAAAACAATATCGGACACCGCAACTCCGGAAGCCTCGCAGGCGCGGAGCAGGCTCTGCACCGCAGCAATCGCCCCCGTCACAATCGTCACTTTGACCTCAAGCCGCCGGCCGGTCAGCCCGACAGGGTCTTTGATACCGCCCTGCCCGTCGAGCACAAAGTCAGTCGGCAGCACATGCAGGATTTCACGGTCGAGCGGCACATATGCCGCACTGGCTGTGTCAATCGCCTTTTCAACATCCTGCGGCAAAACTTTTTTTCCTTTTATGTTCGCGCTGCCCTCGCTGCTGAAGCTTTTGATATGGCTTCCGGCAATGCCGACGCAGACCGACAACGCCCGGTCCCCTGACGGCACCGCTTCCTCAACAGCTCTGCGGATAGATTCCGCAGCGGCGTCGGCATCGACCACAATCCCTTTTCTCAGGCCGGTCGAAGAAAAGGAACGGGCAGAGGTAATGGTAATCCCCTGATCGCTCTTTTCACCGGTGACGATACAGATTTTCGTCGTTCCGACATCAAGACCAATCAATGTATTGCTATCTCTTATTTTTCTTGTCATGTGAACTTTTTTTCTCCTGTGCGCCGGGGGCCAGAGTTTCCTCATTCAACGGCTTTACCACGATACGATTCGCAAAACGAAGATCCACATACTCTACACGGATATTCCGTTTTGCGATCTCCTCCGTCACAAAGCGGAGATCGTCGAGTTTGCGTTCGAAATCACCCGAACCCACCTTAATCACAATGTTCTCCAGATGCAGCGTAATGTCCTCCGGCCGGGTTCCGGTTACAGAAAAAGTGCCGTTTGCGGCTAACCCGCCGCGCTTCGCATGAATAACCTCGATAAACGACAATGCTTCGCGATACGCATCGCGCATCTGCCCGGGGTCAATTCCCCGGATGACCGGCAAAAAAATCGTCGGCGTATCTTTCAGCTCTTCAAGCATCACGCCGTCGCGGTCCACAAGATACGAACGCGTTTCAAACGCCAGCACCGCACGCGGAACAGCTTCCGCAATGCGAACTTCAACCTGGCCGGTCAGATTCTTGCGCACCACAGCGTCCTTTACCCAGGGCGACTTCATGAGGCGCATCTGCAATTCCCTGCTCGTCACTCCGAACAGTTCATCGTTTTTGCGCATACGCATCAGCGCAATCAGTTCCTCAGACTTCAAGTGCTGGTTGCCGGAAATCACGACCTCAGAAACAACCACCAGTTTTTTTGCAAGATAAAAGGTTCCGGCAAACGATGCCGAAAGCAGAAGAGCCAGCGCCACCCCGGCAAAGAGTTTCTTCAGGCCTTTTTTGTGCTCAAGGGATCGCTTGTTGCGAAGCGTCGCCATTCCCTGCTCAGCCCCGGACTGCCAGTCTCAGCATTTCTTCGACAAGGTCTTCAAACGACAGACCTGAAAGGCCCGCTATCTTCGGCAAGAGGCTCGTCTCGGTCATGCCCGGCACCGTATTCACCTCAAGGACATACGGGGTGCGGTCTTCCGCGAGAATGAGATCGACACGGGTTGCACCGTTGCACCCAAGAGCCTGATGCGCCCGGAGACCGACCTCCTGCGCGGCGGCATATGCAGCGGCATCAACTTCGGGCGGGAGAATATACTGCGTCATTCCCGCAGTATATTTTGCCTCATAGTCATAAAATTCTTTCGACGAACGCACTTCCACGCCGCCAAGAACGCGATCCCCGAGGATGCCTATCTGCACCTCTTTCCCCGCGATATACTGCTCAATAATGATTTTGCCACCATAGCGAAACGCATCTTCGAGGGCAGCCGGAAGATCCGCATCGCTTCTGACGATACTGACGCCGATACTGGATCCTTCAGCAACAGGCTTGACTACCCACGGATACGCAAAAGGAAGTGTGATGCCGGAACAATCATTTTTCGTGAACAGGCGATACGGAGCAATGGGCAATGCATATTCCTGAAACACCAGTTTTGACATTTCCTTGTCCATCGCAAGGGCAGATGCAAGAATGCCGGAGCCTGTATACGGAAGTCCCATTACTTCAAGAAGTCCCTGCAGGGCGCCGTTCTCTCCATGGCCTCCGTGCAACGCGATAAATACGACCCCTATCTTCTGTTCGGCAAGTGTCGCTGCAACCGCATGGTCCTGATCAATCAGGACGGCATTGTATCCACGGGCAGCCAGCGCTCGATGCACTGCCGCCCCGCTCCGCAGCGACACTTCGCGTTCAGCCGAGGTTCCGCCGGCAAGAACGCCCACCTTCTTCTCTGTAACCATCTCGTCTCCCGTGCTTAACACTTTAGTATACCAGACCGGTTCAGCGAGCCGGAATCCTTCAGGACGACCACTCCCCGACCATCCGGATCTCCGGCTGCAGCACAACCCCGCACCTCTGATAAACCTTCGCTGATACCTGAGCCATCAGCATCCGGTAGTCGTTAGCGCTCCCGCCGCCGAGATTGATGAGAAAATTGGCATGCAGCGGGCTCACTTCGATTGCGCCTGCGCGCATGCCTTTGCAGCCCGCCTCATCGATCAGGCGTCCGGCAGACATTCCCTCCGGGTTTTTGAAAGCACATCCGGCCGATCGGGAGGCAACAGGCTGGCTCAGCCTCTTCTGTGCTCGATACTCCAGGATGCGGGAATGGATAGTCCGGGGTGAGTCAGGATGCAGGCTGAGCCGGACGTCCGTTATGATGCCATGATCAGGCACGAGTGAGGCTCGATAGTGAAAGCCCATCGCAGATGCCGGGATTTCCCGTGCTGCGCCGTCGGCTGAGACGATGGTTACAGACGCGACAACATCTTTCATTTCGACCCCGAAGGATCCGGCATTCCCCGCAACGGCGCCTCCGACCGTCCCCGGCACGCCTGCAAGCCCTTCCATCCCCGCAAGCCCGGCATCGGCGGCTATGCGAAGAGCCTGCTGCAGCGGTACCCCCGCTGACACCCTGACCCGGCCTTCCCGGACGTTTAGTTCACTGCCGCGCAGTCGGTGTGTAAACAGGACAGCACCGCGCACGCCTCGATCACTGACAAGCAGGTTGGACCCCTTGCCGAGCACCAGATACGGAATGGATAACGACCGGAGCATCTGAACAAGGGCGGGAATCTGACCGGTCTCAGGGAAGAGCGCGACATCCGCAGGCCCGCCGATTGCCGTATAGGTATGGCGTCGGAGCGGTTCATCGCGGCGATATGCAATCCCGCGCTCCCGGCACCAGGCTATCAGCGGTTCACACTGCATATCCCGCACTGCTCATGCCTGCGACTGTGAACGCGAGGCCTGAATCTGCAGAATACGTTCGCCTATTTTATAGACGTCTCCCGCGCCCAGGGTAAATACAACGTCACCCGGCCTGAGATCATCACAGATGTCGGCAGCCGCGCGATCCTTGTCCGGAAGATGATAAGCATCGGCAAACCCGTTTTCCACAATTTTTCTACAGAGCACTGCGGAGGAAACGCCTTCGATCGGTTTTTCACCTGCGGAGTAAATGTCCAGAAGATAGAGCCTGTCCGCCTCGCCGAAACACGCTGCAAATGCATCCATCTGGTCATGAGTGCGGGAATACCGGTGCGGCTGGAATGCCACGACGATGCGATGATCGCCGAAGCAGCGACGGGCGGCGCTCAGCACCGCCTCCAGTTCGGCAGGGTGATGGCCGTAATCGTCATAGACCAGAATCCCGGCTGCCTCTCCCTTGCGCTCAAACCGTCGGTGAATGCCGCCGAAGTTGGCAAGCGCACGCCGGATAATCTCCACCGGAATCCGCAGTTCCAAAGCGGCAGCTATTGCGCTCAGACTGTTGAGCACATTATGGATTCCGGGCATCGGCAGGGTGAAGGTTCCGAGCGATTCTCCACGACACACCGCATCATACTGCATGCGCGGACCGGCATTCGTTATATTCTTCGCGAAGATATCCGCCGACTCGGTCAGGCCATAGGTGATGCAGCGCCGGCTGATCTGCGGAAGAATCTCCCGGACATGCGCATTCTCGATGCAGACGATTGCCATTCCATAAAAAGGCACCTTGTTGATGAACGACAGGAAAGCGCTCTTCAACGAATCCATATCACGAAAAAAGTCCATGTGTTCCTTGTCGATGTTGGTGATTACCGCAATGGTCGGCGACAGTTTCAGAAACGAGCCGTCGCTCTCATCGGCCTCCGCAACAAGATACTCTCCCTGTCCCAGCTTTGCGTTGCTCCCGATAGCCTTCAGCTTTCCGCCGATAACAACGGTCGGATCGAGCCCGCCTTCACCGACTATTGTGGCAATAAGAGATGTAGTGGTCGTCTTGCCGTGAGCGCCGGCAACCAGCACCCCGTATTTCAGCCTGCCGAGCTCCGCGAGCATTTCGGCACGCGGGATGACCGGGACTGCCCTGCTCCTTGCCGCGGCGACTTCCGGATTGTCGGCCTTCACCGCGGAAGAGACGACCACACCATGGGATCGCCCGATATTGGATGCGTGGTGTCCTATAAAGACCCTGATTCCAAGGTCTCGAAGGCGGACAGTCGTTTCGGATTCCTTCACGTCCGATCCGGTGACATCGTAGCCGAGATTATGGAGAACTTCCGCGATGCCGCTCATGCCGACCCCTCCGATGCCCACAAAATGCAATGCACGATAATGCGTAAACATGTTTCTATCCTTTCCGCATGAGGCTCTGCGCCACCTGAACGATCCTGTCTGCCGCATCCACACGGCCGAATGCCGCCGCGGAGCGTTTTATCCCGGCGCGAAGGCGCTCATCAAGATACAATGTTCTGAATATCTCCGCAACCCGTTCGCCGGACAGATCACGGTCGAAAATAACACGCGCTGCTCCCATGTCCTCCAGTTTTTTCGCATTCAGCTCCTGATGATTTGACGCCGCAAACGGATAGGGCACCAAAACGGCAGGCTTGCCGATTGCAGTAATCTCGGCAAGTGTCGTTGCACCGGCGCGGCACAGGACAACATCAGCAAGGGCATATGCTTCGGCCATGCGGTAGACGAACGGTACGACAATCCCCGCGAATCCGGCTGTTGCATATGCTTCTGAAACATACTGGTGGTCTTTTTCGCCTGTCTGATGGATAAACTGCAGGGAGTCGCGGACGTCGGTCAGAAGAGGCAACGCCTCAACAACCGCCCTATTAATGCGATGAGCTCCGCTGCTGCCGCCGAACACAAAAAAAGTAAATCGCTCCGGGTCAAGGGGAAATGCTGCGCGGGCTGTCATCTCATCGCAACGGAGCATTTCCCTGCGCACCGGATTGCCGGTCAGCCAGGTTTTTTCTTTGGGAAAATGGTCGAGACTTTCCTGATAGGTAACCGCTATGGCATCTGCGAAGCGTCCAAGCGTGCGGTTCGCAAGTCCGGGCACGGCGTTCTGCTCATGAATCAGAGTCGGAATCCCGCGGAAATGCGCGGCCAGTACCATGCTGACCGAAGCATAGCCGCCGACGCCGATAACGAGTTGCGGACGCAGCCGCTGCAGCAGGGAGCGAGCCTGCATGAGCGAGACCGCAAAAAGAGCCAATGCCCGTATCTTTTTTAACGGCGACTTGCCGACAAAGCCTTCGGCCTTGAGAAAATGCAGCTGAAAACCTTCCTGCGGCAAGATCTTCGCCTCAAGTCCGTGCTCCGTCCCGGCAAAGACAACCTCATCGGCAATGCCCTGTTGCAAAAGTTCTTCTGCGATTGCTATCCCGGGAAAGACATGTCCGCCTGTGCCTCCTCCTGCAATAAGCACACGCATCAGCGGTCCTCCCGTGCGGCGATGTCACGCTCATTGGTGCGGCCGTACTTCGTATACCCGAAACCGAGACGCCATCGCGACTCCCCGCCGGACAGCGCATGTGCACGCACCTCGCCAGATGCCGGTCCTCTGCCGTCGGAGACCGGAGAATTCTTTGAAATATTCAGCAGCATGCCGACTGCAAACATGTTGATAACCAGCGACGAGCCTCCATAGCTTATAAAGGGCAAGGGCAGCCCCTTCGTGGGAACCATGCCGGTTACGACCGCAAAGTTGATGACCGCCTGGACCGCTATCATGATTGCTATGCCGAATGCAAGATAGTGCGCGAAACGATCTTCCCGCTTGCGGGCGATGTTGACTGCCTGCAGGAAAAAGACAAAAAAAAGCACTACAACCGCTGTCGCACCGAAAAATCCAAGTTCCTCGCCGATCAGAGAGAAAATGAAGTCAGTATGGACTTCCGGCAGAAAGGCAAGTTTCTGCTTGCTCTCCCCCAGCCCTACTCCCTGCAACCCTCCGCTGCCGAGCGCGATGAAGGACTGCACCAGCTGGAAGCCGCTGCCCTGCGGGTCTTTCCAGGGGTCGAGAAATGCCACAATGCGCTTCCAGCGATAGGGTTCTGAAATGAGCTTGATGAAGAGCGGAATCGTGATAAGCCCGAGCATCGCAAGAAAACGCAAACGCACGCCGCCGAGAAAAAGCATGGACACTGTCAGAATTGCAAGACTAACGGCCGCCCCGAAATCCGGCTGCTTCAGAATAATCACCTGAAAAACTCCCATAATGACAATGGGGATAATGAACGAACCAAACTGCTCTTTCCGATATGCCGGCCGGCTCATGTACCATGCCATGAAGAGAACCATTGCCAGCTTCACCAGCTCAGACGGCTGAAATGTGGATGGCCACAGACGCAGCCACCGCCGGGCGCCTCCCGCGCTTATGCCGAGCGGCGAATACACCAGCACAAGAAATATGAGAGACAGGACAAGCAGCGGGATAGCGGCTTTCCGAAGATATTCCAGCGGAACCTTGCAGGCGACAAGAAGAATGACAATCCCGATGACCACCGTCAGCATCTGTTTTTTTATGAAGCTGAACTGGCTTGCCTCTATGCCTTTCCCTTTTTGCTTTTCGGCGACAGCGGGTGATACGACCGAGGTTGAGCTGTAAACAGCAGTGAGACCGACAACAATGAGAATCGCGACAAGAACGAGCAGGACGCGGTCATACCGCTGCGTCATAACCCCTGCACCAGCGCTTTAAACTGTCTGCCGCGATCTTCATAGTCGAGGAACATATCAAAACTCGCACAGGCAGGCGAAAGCAGAACGACATCGCCCGCATCGGCACAGGCATGCCCCCGGTTGACAGCGGCTTTCAGATCGGATTCAAAATAGACCTGAGTTAAATCCCCGACGGCATCCCCGATTTTCGCGGCAGCTTCTCCGATCAAAACAAGCGCTTTCACCTTTTCACGAACCGGATCGCGCAGCAGTCTGAAATCGCTGTCCTTGTCGCGGCCTCCCGCGATCAGCACCACCGGAACGCTGAAGCTTTCAAGCGACTTCATGACCGCGCCGACATTGGTGCCTTTGGAATCGTTGATGTACTGGACGCTGTCCAGTTCGCGAACCAATTCCAGACGATGCTCCAGACCACCGAACGTCCGGAGCGCTGCCGTGACGGCATCCATGCCGCATCCGGCAGTCAATGCAAGCAGTGCTGCCGCCATGGCATTTTCCCTGTTGTGTGCACCCCTGATGCGGAATTCTGCCGGATCCACGTCATGTTCGACGCCGTTGAACGAGAAGACAACTCGTCCATCAAGGCAATACGCTCCCCGCACTTTCTTCTTCGTGCTGAAATAATACACATCCGGGCTCACAGAAAGAGCTTTCCGTCTTGCATCCATCTGCGGCGTATAGGGATCATCAGCATTGAGGACAAGGACGTCTCCCCTGCTCTGGTTTTCGAAGATTCTGCTTTTTGATGCGGCATACGCATCCATTCCATGATAGCGATCGAGATGGTCAGGAGTGATATTCAGAATAGCCGCGCCGGAGGGCCGGAACGAAACAATCGTATCGAGCTGAAAACTTGAGACCTCAACGACGAAAAAATCTACTGCCCGCTGCAGCAACGCATCAGGCGCAAAAAAATCACCTGCAAGGAGGGTTTCTGAAACAGCCGTCCCGATGTTGCCGCAGAGTTCAGCCCGATAGTTCGCCTGACGCACCATCTCATAAAGAAGTGTCGTTGTCGTCGATTTCCCGTTTGTTCCGGTTATCGCCAGAAAGCCGGGAACTCGCCTCCCGTGACCAGCAGCTTCCGCAACCAGGGAATAGGCAAGCTCCAGTTCTCCAATGACCGGAATTCCCCGACCTGCCGCCGACTCAAGCAACGGAGTGTCATGCGGAACGCCGGGACTGAGAACAATGAGATCGGACGAAAAAAAAAGTTCAGGCGGATGAGAGCCGAGAGCAACCCTGACTGCACTGTCGAGACGATTCAGAGAGGGTGCCAGACTCTCCGCTGATTTTGCATCGTTCGCCGTGACATGGGCTCCGAGGCGGACAAGCAGATTTGCAGCGCCGACACCGCTCCGCGCCAGCCCCACGACCAGCACTCGTTTTCCGTTGACTTGCCGCGCCATCTCCGACGTATCTCTATGAACGCCCTGCGGGGATTTTTCCTTCAGCCGTTACGTTCGGCGACGGTTTTTTCTTGATTTTCTTTGCGCTGTTTGCGGACTTCTTTGTCTTCTTCGGTTTTTTTGCTTCAACACCCGCTTTCTTCTTTTTGCTTTTGGCAAGTGTTGCCTTTTTGTCGGGTTTCGCAGAACCGCCGGAACGATAGGTAGCAAAAACAATCGGGCTGTCGCTCTGGCTGCTGTACGTGATCATCGGCTCTGCCCGCCGGTTCATCACATCGTCGCCGCGCGCAATGAGCTTTTCCGTGTCGTTCCACAGATTCCCGCGTTGCGCCTCTCCCAGCACCGCGGATATAAGCACATTCTGCCCCTTTTGTGCCGCGCCGACAAAGCAATGGCGGGCTTCGCGGGTATAGCCTGTTTTGCCTCCCAGGACATCGTCACCATTCCAGAGCAGTTCATTGGTATTCTTTACAACCAGCTTGCGGCCCTTCGACGAATAAACGCTCTCTGTTTTTGTATTGATGAGATCGAGAATAACCGGATATTTCAGCGATTCCTTCATAATCTTGGCGAGGTCAAACGCTGTGACGTACTGATTCGGGCCAGGCAGCCCCGATGCATTGATAAAGCGCGCATTGTCGGCGCCGATATTGGCGGCTTTCCGGTTCATCAGTTCCGCAAAGGCTTCTTCAGAACCCGCAGTCGCTTCGGCAAGCGCAACTGCGGCACTGTTCACCGACCGCATTAATGAAAGCGCAAGAAGGCTCCGGACGCTGAAGTGCTCGCCGGCGCGAAGCCTCGGCGATACAGACGGGGTCTCCGCCGCCTGAGCGCTGATTTTCACCAGAGCATCAGGGTGAAGACGATCCAGTGCAACCATTGCAGTCATCAGCTTGGTCGTGCTCGCCGGACGAAGTTTGAGATTCGGATTTTTCGCATACAGAATCCGCTCGGATGAAGCATCCATGACGATGGCAGCTGTCGCCGAAACCTCTCCGACAGATGCATCACAGACAGGCAGGACTCCCGGACAGGCTCCAAGAAGCGTCAGGGCTGCAAGAATCAGCAGACCATATATTTTGTTCAGCATTTTCCTGAATCCTCCCTTACCGTAATTTTAATGTCGCCAAACTAAAGAGTGCAAGTATTATTCCTGCTATCCAGAACCTGACGATGATCTTGGGCTCAGACCATCCTTTCAGCTCAAAGTGATGATGTATAGGAGCCATCCTGAATATCCTTTTTCCGGTAAGCCTGAACGAAACAACCTGCAACACAACCGAAACAGTCTCCAGAACAAAAATACCGCCGACTATTGCAAGCACAATCTCATGCTTGGTGATGACGGCGAGAGTGCCGAGCGCGCCGCCGAGCGAAAGAGAACCGACATCTCCCATAAAGACTTCGGCCGGATAGGCATTGTACCAGAGGAATCCGAGCGAGGCTCCGAGCAGCGCGCCGCAGAAAACAGTGAGCTCCCCGATACCCGGCAGATAGAGCACCTGCAGATACCGGGCAAACTGTGCGTGCCCCGACAGATATGTCAGTGCGCCGTTTGCAATGGTTGCGATAGCGACCAGTCCGATTGCCAGTCCGTCGATGCCGTCGGTCAGATTCACCGCATTGGATGATCCGACAATGACAAGCACTGAAAAAGGAATATAAAAGATGCCCATGTCGAACAACCACTTCTTGAAAAATGGCACGCTGAGAATGGTGGTATACGGGTCGTATGGATTGGCATACAGGAATATGCCGATAATAAGCGCCAGCAGCATCTGGGCGCCGAATTTGTACAGTGCCCGCAGCCCTTTCGGATTTTTCTTGACCGCCTTCAGGTAATCATCCAGAAATCCGATTGCGCCGAACCCGAGCAATGCAATCATGATAACCCAGGTGTAAACATTGCGGAAGTTCCCCCAGAAAATCATCGCAACGGTAACAGACAGCAAAATGATGAGACCGCCCATAGTCGGGGTCCCTGCTTTCTTCAGGTGCGTCTGCGGTCCGTCATCGCGAATCTGTTGCGTCATGCTGATCTGCCTGAGCCATGAAATAATTGCCGGCGCGGTCAAAAACGTTACAACAAGCGCGGTCAACGCGGCCAGAGACGTCCGAAAAGTAATATATCGGAAAACATTAAAGACTGAACTGATATCGGTAAAGCCATATAAAAATTCGTATAGCACCGTTCCCCCATTGATCGTCGCATAAACAGAAATCAACAAAATCCGTCAATGAACAGTATTTTCTTACTTCTTACTTGCCTCAATCCCCAGCCCCTCGCAGACCCGTTCCATGCGCATCCCGCGGGATCCCTTAATCAGCATGCAATCGCCCTTCCGCAAGAGTGGTCGCAGTATCCGCACTGCATCAGATGCATCACCGGCACTCACCGCATTTTCTCCAAAGGCTGCAACAGCATGGCGCATTCGCGTGCCGACCCCGATGAAAAGATCGACCCCTTCGGTCTTCAGTCTGCTGCCGACATCGAAATGATACGCGGCTTCGCGGTCTCCAAGTTCCAGCATGTCGCCAAGCACCGCCACCATGCGCCTGCGCAAAGGATCGGACTCTCTCCGGCTGAAGCGAACCAGCTCATCGACAGCTGCATTCACAGATGACGGATTCGCATTATAGACATCGGACAGCACCGTAATGCCCTCATGCAGGAACACGGAAAAGCGCATCTGCACTCCCGAAAACGCTTCCAGTCCGCGGCGGATATCCTGAATCGAAATGCCGAGCGACGCTCCCGCCGCTGCCGCCGCGAGGGCATTGGCAACATTGAATGAACCGGCAAGCTGCAGCGAAATTTCGGCCGCATCCGCTCCGATATGCAGAATAAAGCTGATGCCGGAATCAGTGGTCATAAGTGATGATCCCCGTATATCGGCGTGCGGGTTATCTATGCCGAAGCTGATTATTTTACCGCGAAAAACACTTTTTACGCCATCCATGAGGAACACATCGTCAGCATTGACGATTGCCGTCCGGATATAGGGGAGAAGCTCCAGCTCGGCGTCGCGCACGCGCTCCAGCGATCCGAAGCCTTCAAGATGTTCCATCCCGATGTTGGTAATGATTCCGATGTCAGGCCTTGCGATTTCACAGAGCTCGCGCACGTCTCCCGGCCTGTTCGTGCCCATTTCGACGACCACTATCTGCGCAGTATCGGGTTTGCGCAGCAACGAAAGCGGCAAGCCGATATGATTGTTCAGATTTCCTGCACTCTTATAAACAGACAAGAGCACTGAAAGAACAGACGCGGTGAATTCCTTGGTCGTGGTCTTTCCGTTGCTGCCGACCACGGCGATGACGGGATACATAAAACGGAGACGAATCAATCTCGCCCACAGCTGCATTGCGACAAGCGGATCAGCAACAGCGACAACGCTTTTATGCTGAAAGAGATGACAGAGCGATGCGCGATCAAAATCGCGTGCGATCACCGCACCGCCGGCCTGTTGCAGAACAGTGGGCAGAAAGGTGTGGCCGTCATGCCGTTCACCCTTAATCGCAAAGAAAAGCTCTCCTTCACGGATGGTGCGTGAGTCGATCGATACGCCCGCAAAGCTCTCAGGTCCGCGGGAGAGCGCTTCGCCGCCGGTAACGGCCAGAAGGTCTGCAAGAGTCAGCATGTGCGGGACATGCCTGATCGCTTTGTGCGTCGTGCGCCTCGTGCATGCCGCTCCATTGAACGCCGAATCGCTTCTTCCAGCACCTCCCGGTCGCTGAAGAGATGACGCGTTCCCTTAATCTCCTGATAATCCTCATGACCCTTGCCGGCAATCACAATAATATCGCCCGGCGAAGCCAGCTCGACCGCCATGGCAATTGCTGCCCGACGGTCATGGATGACAATGTAGTTGTCTTTCCGGATACCTGCCTCTATCTCACGGACAATGGCCTTCGGATCTTCAAAGCGCGGGTTGTCCGATGTCAGGATGACGAAATAACTCAGGCGGGAGGCAATTTCCCCCATTCTCGGTCGCTTCCCCTGGTCGCGGTTTCCTCCGCAGCCGAATACGGTAATAATACGGCCCTGTCCGTTTACTTGCGGCAAGAAAAGATAATCATCACGCTTTTTTCCACGTGCCGGGCGTCGGCCAGCACCAGAAAGTTCCAGCAGCGCCCGGGCATTCTGCAGCAGCCGTTCGAGGGCGTCTTCAGTATGGGCATAGTCGATAATTGCCAGATAGCGCTGCCCGACGGCAACTCTCTCAAACCGGCCCCTGACCACTGCTGTTGACTTGATGCCCTCCTTCAGCGCGGAATCCGGAACCCCAAGACCGACGGCAACGGTCACCGCAGCCAGAATATTCAAGACATTGGTCGTGCCGATCATCGGCGATTCCAGATCAAGAAAACGCTCCCCCCCAGACGTTTTTATGCGGAATGTGCAGGACGTATGTTCGAATCCAGGGTCAACGCGGTTTGCATACACGTCTGCCTCCTCGTTGTGCATCGCATACGTCAGAATCCTGATATCTTTGCCATGATCTTGTTCCGAACGAAGCTGGTCCACGAGGGTCCGGCCATATGCATCATCGACATTGACGGCAGCAATTCCGCCGGGGATGAGCAGTTCTGCGAAAAGGCGTTGTTTCGCGTGAAAATAATTCTCCATGGTTCCATGAAAATCAAGGTGGTCACGCGTCAGGTTGGTAAACACTGCAGCTCGAAACTGTGTCCCATCCACTCGCCGTTGTGCCAGAGCATGCGACGACACCTCGCTGACTGCATACCCGCATCCGGCGTCCGCCATGGTTCTGAGCAGCTTCTGAAAATCGGCAGCCTCGGGAGTGGTATGAGATGCCGCATAAACCCGGTCGCCGACCATGTAATTGATGGTGCCGATAAGACCGACTTTGTGCTGCAATGCTTCAAGAATGGACTTCAGAATATATGACGTTGTGGTTTTTCCGTTCGTTCCGGTGATGCCGATGACGCCGATTTCTGAAGACGGATATCCGTAAAAACGCGCGGCACAGCCCGCGAGCGCTTCCCGTGAGTCGTTGACGCCAATCCACGCAATGGCCGGGTAGTCACGCAGGAATGCATCAAGCTCGGTCCGGCCCTGCTCGTAGATTATCGCGACAGCCCCCTTGCCAATAGCCTGCCCGATGAATGAGTGTCCATCGCTCTTGCCTCCCCGAACGGCAACGAAAAGGTTCCCCGCCTCAACTCTCCGCGAATCATGCTGTATGCCCGTCAGTTGCGCGTTTAGGTTTCCTGCGAACATATCCCCGGGCCGGATGAGATCGCGAACATGCAGAGGAAACTGAGATCCGCTCATGGGTACACTCGCTCTCTGTTCGATACGAGCAGAAGTCCCCGCTCGCGCTGGTCATCGCGCGGGACGCTCAGATACGAAAGAGATTCATTGGCTATTGCCTTGAATGCAGGTCCCGCAACAACACCGCCGTAGATAGCCCCTTTGGGTTCATGAACCACAACAATCATTGCAATGCGGGGATCGTCGGCAGGAACAAAACCGACAAATGAGCTGACATATCTTTCTTTGGAATACCGCTTGGTACGCTGGTCAAAGAGCTGCGCAGTTCCGGTTTTTCCGGCTACCTGATTGCCGTCAATCGAAGCTGATTTTGCAGTGCCGCCCTCTTCTGTCACCCGTTTGAGGATGGAGCGGAATGCGATTGCTGTCTTCTCAGAAAGCACTCTCTCCTTTTCATTATTGGCCCTGTATACCTGCTGTCCTTGCGGCGTCCGTATTTCAGCGACAACGTGCGGCTTGACAAGCAGACCGCCGTTCGCAATGACGGCGTAGGCGCGAAGAACCTGCAGAGGCGTCACCGCAATTTCCTGGCCTATCGAAATCGCCCCGATAGACATGCCTGACCACTTGTCAGGATGGCGGACCAGGCCGGAGACTTCACCTGCAAGGTCGATGCCGGTTCTTTCACCAAATCCGAATTTTTTCACATAATCGTAAACCCGCTGTTTGCCGAGCCCCAGGCCGATCTTGATCGTGCCGACATTGGACGACTTTTGAATGACCTCTTCAAAACTCAGCACACCGTTCCGGTGGTCGTCCTTGATGCGTCTGCCGCCGACTTCAACTGTTCCGGCGCTGCAGTCAAACATGGACCTGGAATTGACCGTGCCTTCTTCCAGCGCTGCGCTGCCGACAACTACCTTGAACGTTGATCCTGGCTCGTAGCTGTCGGTAATGGCCCGATTGCGCAGTTTCTGCATCGACGTGCCGGATGCATTGTTCAGATTGTAGGCAGGACGGTTTGCCAGCGCCAGAATCTCGCCGGTATGCGGGTTCATCATGATGATGGTAGCAGATGCTGCATGCCACTTTGCCATGATTTCGTCAAGATTCTTTTCAACAATGTGCTGCAGTCCTTCATCAACGGTCAGCACGACATCATTGCCCTTCAGCTCTTTCATTGAGCCTTCTGAAAGGGTTTGCCCGCGGGCATCCTTTCCCTTCGTCAATTTCTCAGTCTGTGTTGAAAGCTGTTTGTCGAGCTCACGCTCTATCCCCTCCAGCCCGGTATTGTCTGAATTCACAAAACCTACAACATGCGAAGCGAGCGAGCCCTTCGGATAATAGCGCTTCAACTCCGGAATAAAGCCGATTCCCTTCAGTTTCATATCCCTGATGCGCTGCGCCCGCGCAAGCTCAACTTTTCGCTCGACCCAGTAAAAGCGCTTGTCGGCATTCAGCTTGGTGAGCACGACCCGGGCATCGCTTCCCAGTTCTCGTGACAGGGACTTCGCAACATCATCATGAGCAGAAATTTCAGCGGGATCGCAAAAGACCGATTCGGTCTCGAGGTTGACGGCAAGCTCACGTCCCATGCGGTCATAAATAATACCGCGCTTGACCGGAATGTTCTCCTGCTTGGTCTGCTGGCCTCGGGCCTTGGCGAGAAACCAGTCGTGGTTCATCACCATGATATCGGCAAGACGAACGACAACAGCAATGAACGCCACAGATATTATTGCTACGAGTACCATCCCGCGCCTGTTCATGCTGTTGCACTCCGCTGTATCATGGTGTCAGAGCCCGGCTTCCTCCTGTGAATCAATCACGCGCAACCCTGCTGTCGCGGGGGCCGGGAACAAAGGAAGCCGTATATGTGGCGCCCTGGCGGCCGTTTTTTACGTGAACAACTTTCATGCGATCGGGAAAAACAAGATTGCCGTCGGCGCTGGCCACCGCCTCAAAGCGCTTAACGGCAATCAGGCTCGCACGCTCCGCACCGAGCACCTTCCCTTCCTTCATCAGTTCAATTTTTTTATGATCAAGCGAACTCAGCTGATATTCGAGCGACACGACTGCTGAACGAATCCAGACAATGGTAAAAACAAGCAGAACAGCGCAGGCAAGAGCAGATGCCTTCCAGACAACGCTAAAATGTGATCTTCTCCGCTGTATCATAACCGTTCACACCCCCTCAGTTTTGCGCTTCGCGCAGCCGGATTTCTGCGCGTCTCGTCGCGGCTTGCAGCAATAGGCTTCTTGGCAAGAAGCAGAACACGTCCTTCGCGCGCGCTGTTGCGCATGAACTGCTTTACCATCCTGTCTTCCAGCGAGTGGTAAGAAAGAACACAGAGTCTGCCGCCCGCTCTCAGCAAACCTTCCGCAGCTGCCAGACCATTCTGCAGTTGCTCCATCTCACGATTCACCGCAATCCGCAGCGCCTGAAACGTTCGCGTTGCCGGATGTGTCTTCCCGCGACGACCGTATGCCGCACTAACCACGTCGGCAAGCTGCGCGCAGGTGTCAATAGATGCATTCCGTCGTTCGGCAACGATCCGCCGGACAATCCGCCGGGCAAAATGTTCTTCGCCGTACTCCCGGAGAATACGCTCCAGATCGGCTTCCGATGCCTTGTTCACGAAATGCCAGGCGCTCTCCTCCTGATCCGGGTCCATCCGCATATCGAGCCGATGCTCCGACTGAAAACTGAATCCGCGCTCATGGTCTTTCAGCTGCATCATCGAAACGCCGAGGTCAAGGAGAATGCCGTCGCACTGGCTGAACTCCCGCGCTGCCGCAACCGCCGACATATCGGCAAACGCCGTTTTCTGCAGAACAACCCGCTCATTGCCCAGCCGCTTTGAAGCTTTCCGCAAGGCAGCGCTGTCGCGATCAAGGCCGAGCAGTCGTCCGCAGGGGCCCAGTTTTTTGAGAATTGCCTCGCTGTGTCCGCCGAGACCGACCGTTGCGTCGATATATTTGCCGTCCTGTTTCACCGCAAGCATCGTCATGACCTCTTCAAGCAATACCGGAACATGTTCGTCCATTACAATCCATACCCGGCAAGCGCCGCGCTGAACGCCTTGGCATCGACCTTTTCAGGATTGGTGACCGCATCCCACGCGGACTTATCCCACAGTTCAATCTTGTCCAGCAGACCGACCATGACGATGTCGGACGCAATGCCCGCATCAACACGCAGTTCATACGGGACCAGAATGCGCCCCTGCTTATCCAGTTCGCATTCGGTGGCGGAAGCGATGACGCGGCGCAGAAAGTACTTTACCGCCTCATCGGACTTGGGGAGGGAGCGAACCTTATCCTGAAGTTTTGCCAATTCTTCAACAGGATAGACATGCAAACACTTGTCAAAGTCCGCATTGGTGATATATAGTTTGGAATTGTTATAGGTGGAAAGAATGACTTCGCGCAAAGGAGCAGGGATGACAATTCGCCCTTTGGGGTCCAGCGAATAGTAATATTTGCCATGAAAAGAGCTCATCTCCACCACTTTCTACCACTTTTTACCACTGATGATAAAAGAATAAGCGGGTTGTGTCAAGCAAAAAATACATGTTTTTTCAATGTCATATATAATGTGGATGAGAACAACTCTGAACACCAGATATTGTGGTTTTAGGACGGCAACTTATGTACCATGAGGAACTCAATGAGATGAGGAGGCGCGGACTTGTACGCATCGTGCGGGATCGCGACTGCACTGCAACCCTCTCGTCAGGTGGGACAGCACGGATTATTCTCGATGGAAAAGAGTTCCTCCACTTCTCCTCAAACGACTACCTGGGACTTGCCTTTCACTCCGACTTGATTGCCGCAGCGAGTGCGGCTCTTGATGCGTGCGGCACCGGCGCAGGAGCAGCGCGACTGCTCGGCGGCGGGACACATCATCACCGCCTTCTGGAAAAGCAGACAGCCCAATTTAAGGGAACTGAAGACGCGCTCCTGTTCAACTCAGGGTACACGGCAAACCTCAGCGCAATTCCCGCGCTGGCCGGTGAAGGGGACATCATCTTCAGCGATGAACTGAACCACGCCAGCATTATAGACGGCTGTCGCCTCAGCAGGGCGAAAACCGTTATCTACCGGCATTGCAATGCGGACCACCTGCAGGAACTGCTGAGTACTGAACAGGGAAAGCGCAGGCTTGTCATTACCGACTCGGTCTTCAGCATGGATGGGAACATTGCGCCGATTCCGGCTCTCTCCGCAGCATGTCACAATAGCAACGCCATCCTCTATATAGACGACGCGCACGGAACCGGAGTCCTCGGCGGTGGCTATGGAGTGCTGCGACATTTCGGAATCCCTCCACAAGACCGTATTATCCAGATGGGCACCTATTCCAAGGCGCTCGGGTCCTTTGGCGCTTTTGTAGCCGCGCAGTCTGAAATCATTCAGTGGCTTTTAAACTCAGCCCGCGGGTTCATCTTCTCAACGGCGCTGCCGGCAAGCGCTGCTGCGGCATCCCTGGCAGCGCTCCAACTCGTCGAGACTGCTGATTCCTGCACTGCACGCCTGTGGGCAAACAGAAAGCTTCTTGTTGAAGGACTCTCCATTTTGGGATATGATGTATCGCGATCAGAAACTCCTATACTGCCTCTGTTCGTCGGCGATATTGACAGAACGCTCCGCTGCAGCGACTATCTGAGAGAAAACGGTATTTTTGCCCCCGCCATTCGCCCCCCAACCGTTGCCACCCCTCGAATTCGCCTCACGGTGACAGCAGGACATACGCAAGGCGACATACGGAAGCTGCTGCATGTCCTTGAAGGATGGCCGTCAGCGCACTGCCCCTGAGGGGAACAAACTCTCACCGGCCCACGCTCCGGCATATATCTGCGTCATTCAACAAAAGACTCCCGATTCGCATTACTTGCCTGCCTGTGCGCTAAACGCAGACAAGCGGAAATAACAACGCGCTTGCTTCCGCTTATGACTCCCTGACAATTAACTGACGGAGTGATGCACAAATTGATTCCGGCTTTGATTTATGGTACAAGTAATGAACATCAGCAAACGACCGGGAGGATGAGGAAATGACCGAGACGGAGAAAAGAAAACAGCAACGCGTTCGCATAAAGAAAGATGTCCGCATCAATAAAGACGGCTCCGGTCGCGGTACGTGCATGAGCGAAAGCGGCATGTACGTTCTAACCGGTCAGGACTATCAGGAGAATGGGCAGGTTATGATAAGTTTTTCATTCGACCGGAAACTGCTCTCGATGCCGGGAATTATCAGGCATTTTGATGCGGATGTCGGATTCGGCGTTATGTTCGTCAACCCGACGGACGAACAGCGTGCCCTGCTCAGGCAGGTAATTGATGCTGAATCTTCAGCGGAAAAACTCCCTGCCAGAGCAAACGTTCTTCTCGTCGATGATAACGCTACAAAGAGAAAAAAATATGCGAAAGTTCTCCTGAAGTCGGGATATGTTGTGCTTGAAGCAGACAATGATGTGCAAGCTGTTGAACTCCTCAAGACACGTCCGGCCCAGGTCGTTGTTTTCGATCCGTTTATTCAGAACGGGTTTCATCTGCTCAGCAAAATCAAAATGCTTCCTGAATGCCGAACGATTATCCCGATTGTGCTCGCATCGAAAGCCGTGCCTGAAGACAAGAAGCGGATGTATCTTTCTGCGGTGAAGGATGTGCTTCTCAAAATGACCAGTCCTCCGCTTCGCCTGCAACAGATTGTCGAAAAGCACCTGCCGCTCTGAGTTTTCTTTCATCCCGGGAGCCTCAGAGTCTGCCGGCCTGCGCAGACATACACTACCCGTTGCGTGCGTCAACGGGTAGTGTATGATTGAGGAAACGCTTCTCCTTTTGGTATAGTTAGTCCTTATGAGCTATATATCGGTTATTGGCGCCGGTGCCTGGGGCACCGCACTCGCTGCCCTCCTTGCTGAAAAGGGATACGACATTACGCTCTGGACGCACGAAGCGTCGCTGGCAGAGCAAATCACCATGGAGCGCATGAACAGGACGTTTCTTCCAGGGTATCAGCTTCCGGCGAATCTTGCGGCTACAACGAATCTGCCAGATGCGCTTTCATCCGCCCGCTTCGTTCTGAATGCGGTTCCGACCCAGCATATCAGAGCGGTCTTTGCCGATGCGGCTTCGCTGCTCTTGCCTGAGTGCGTTGTCATAAGCGCGTCAAAAGGCATCGAAATCACCACATTTAAAACGCCGTCCGTTATTTTGGAAGAACTGCTCTCTCGTCCCGCAGCAGCGCTGTCCGGACCGAGTTTCGCTAAGGAAGTCGCAATGAAACTGCCGACAGCAGTTACTCTTGCAACATTGGATCTAAAGATTGGCTATATCTTGCAGGAGATTTTCAATACCGACTTTTTCAGGGTTTATACACATAACGACACCATCGGAGTGGAAATCGGCGGGGCTTTGAAAAATGTGATCGCAATCGCATCCGGCATCTGCGATGGACTTTCCCTTGGGCATAATGCACGCGCTGCTCTCATCACGCGGGGGCTTTCCGAAATAAAACGCCTCGGCATCGCTCTGGGTGCCAGGGAAATCACTTTTTCCGGACTGAGCGGCATCGGAGATCTGCTGCTGACGTGCACTGCAAGCCTCTCTCGCAACTATTCGGTCGGTTTCAGGCTTGGCCGGGGGGAAACGCTCGCGGAGATTACCTCAGGAACTCACTCCGTAGCAGAAGGCGTTTCGACAGCGTTGGCGGCGCGAAATCTCGCCGCTGATATGGGCGTCGACATGCCGATTACTGAACAGGTGTATATGACCCTGTATGAAAACAAAACGCCTGCCGATGCAGTGAGAGAGCTGATGACGCGTTCTCTCAGGGCTGAGTTCGATGGATAACTGCCGCCTTCAGGCACTTCTTCAGGAGGTCAAGACCGGCACGCTGAGCATTGCGGATGCGCTTTCGCAGCTGAAATCACTGCCGTTTGAAGCCATTCCGGGTGCAAATATCGACCACCACCGTGAGCTGCGCACTTCTGTTCCTGAAGTCATCTTTGCCCCAAACAAACAGCCCGAGGACGTGGTTCGGATAGCCCGCGCGATGGCCCAAAAAAGCGGACGTTTTCTTATCACCAAAACCGATGAAAAAACATGGGAACTGCTCGGAATGCAAGGCGCTGAGTATCACCCGGCTTCCCGCGTGATATCATTCGGCGCGTCAAAGCGCAAGCGCGGCCGGGTTGTCATCGTATCCGCCGGAACATCGGATATTCCCGTCGCTGAAGAAGCTGCGGTCACTGCTTCATTCCTCGGCAGCGCAACTGAAACCTTCTATGACATCGGGGTTGCTGGCATCCATCGTCTGTTCAGCCACTTGCCATCGATCGAAAAGGCCAATGCCGTCATCGCGGTTGCAGGAATGGAAGGGGCTCTGCCCTCCGTGCTGGGCGGTCTGACCAGCAAGCCCGTGATTGCCGTTCCGACGTCGGTCGGCTACGGGGTCAGTCTGGGCGGCCTGACGCCGCTTTTCGCCATGCTGCACTCCTGCGTGCCCGGGGTTGCTGTTGTCAATATCGACAACGGGTTCGGCGCAGGATGTTTTGCGCATAAAATAAACCTGCTCGCATTACGAAAAACACAAAACGGGAAGCGCTGATGCGCGTCCCGTTACAATCATCATGCGGAACCGGACCGGTTCCCTAAATCTTTCAGCCCCCTCCGAATCCTCCGCCGAAACGACCAAAACCGCCCGAACCTGCTTTCGTGCCGCATCCTGAGGAACAGGAGTTAAACGAAGACATCCGCTTGGTAACGCTCGTAGCCTCACACTCCGGGCACCGGACCTCGTCAAAACAGGTCGCATTTCTCAGGACAGTAAAGATAGACCTGCAGTGTTCACATTTGTATTCATACATCGGCATGCAGCATACCTCCCATAAAACTATTAATTTATATTTTGATCAATAGCGCCGGCTCATGTCAAACAGCGGCGTTGTCCGCATTGAGATCAAGCCGCATGAGGACAGCATCTTCCTGCGGATTCTCGTAGTACGCCTTGCGTTTAGCATAGGAACGGAAGCCGAGCGATTCATACAACGAAAGAGCAGCGGAATTGGAAGCGCGAACCTCAAGAAAGAAGAAGCGCGTATCCGTCTCCCGCACCTCCTTAAGAAGCTTCTGCATGAGCAGCCTCGCCACGCCGCTGCGTCGCCGGTCCGGATGGACAGCAAGGTCGTGCAGATGGCATTCATCGGCCACCAGCCTTACGATAACATACCCAGCAACACTCCCCTCCGACTCCGCAAGCACCGAGAGGGAATGCCTGCTGCGGACTTCGCTCAGAAATGAAGTCTGCGACCATGGCGTCGAAAAGCAGAGCTGCTCAATCGCCAGCAGAGCCGGCACATCGTCCGGCACTATCCGGCGAAGAAAAATGATTCCTTCTGGATCAGCAGCCATCCTTAATCTCAGCCTCCGATCTGCGGCGATAACGGGGAACCAATGTGATGGGATCAGCAAAAACTTCTTTCTCCGCCAACTGCGCGCCAATCCAGGCGACATGCGCAGGTGCGGGCGCCATCATCTCCGGCGACCCGAAATAAGCGGCAGATCCCATTTCCTGTTTAATGACGGACTGGTAAAGCATGGCGCCTTCCCCGAGAAAAAGCGTCGGCCCATGAAGCCGCCTCAGCATGTCGCCAATCGGATAGGCTCCTTCCGGAACAAGCCGGTCAAAACCGTTCCCGACCCATTGATAAACAGCACCGTACACCTCTTTCCTGCGGGCATCCAGCAACGGGCAGACAGGATACATGCTGAAGGCAGCATTCCAGGCAAAGGCTTCCAGTGTCGACACCGCAACAACGCGCTTTCCAGCCGCGAAGGATAGTCCCTTGACCGTGCTGAGGCCCACACGCAGCCCGGTAAAAGAACCGGGCCCGATGGCAAATGCTATCACATCAACTTCATCAATGCTCATCGCACACTGCCTGAGGCAACCAAAAATTTCACCGAGCAACCGCTCTGAATGCGCAACCTTCACGTTCAGGCGGGTTTCGGCACGGAGGACGTTGCCGTCCAGCAGCGCAACACCGCCGAGCAGTGTCGACGTATCGATACCAAGCACCTTCATGGTATGGCCTCCTGATGTGAACGCCGGAACGTATAGACCAGCAAAGCACTCGCCGCGATGCAGATTATGCCGGTCAGCTTCAGCGAGAACAGCGTGCCGAAAGCATGCGCAAGGATGCCTATCATGGAATTTCCAATCGGTGCCAGTCCGAGAAAAACAAGCGTATAGAGACTCATGACGCGGCCACGCAGCGCATCGGGCACCGCATGCTGGATGAAGCTGTTTGCCTCTGCAAGAAAACTGACCACCCCCCATCCCGCAAACCAGATGAGAACTGCGGAGATATGCAGATTATCCGAAAAAGGAATAAGTGTTATCGCAACTGAAAAAACAAGGGCCGACAACGGCATGAGCTTCTTCTTGCTGGCGATATCTCCACGCAGTGCCATGGCTATCGCAGCGACAAAGGATCCGGCGCCGGCCGAAGCAACGAGTATGCTCAGGCCCGTGACTCCTGCTCCCAGCACGTTATCTGCCAGTATCGGCAGAAACGTGATATACGGGATACCGAAAAGACTGAAAACCGCAATCAATGCCATTATCGGAAAAACAGAAGGCTCACGGACGACAAATCGCCACCCTGCCGCCAGATCCTGCGCCAGTCCCTTACCTTCATAGGGCAGCACACCGCGCGTCTTAATATGAAACAGCGCGAACAGCACCGCAATGAAACTGAGCGCGTTCAGATAAAAGCACGCCGGGATGCCCACCTGCGCAATAACAAAACCGGCAATCACCGGACCCAAAATCCGCGCACCGTTAAAGGCCGCTGAATTGAGCGCAATCGCATTGGTAATGGCTGAGCGATCTACTACTTCAGCGAGGAATGCTTGACGCGTCGGCACATCAAAAGCATTGATAAATCCGAGAGCAAGCGCTGCGGCTCCCACATGCCAGACCGTAATGATATTAAGGTCCGCAAGGACCGCGACAAAAAAAGCAGTCACAGCGGAAAGAAACTGCGTGACAATCAGGACAGTCCTTTTTGGATATCGATCAGCGACCATGCCGCCGAAAACCGTGAAAAGCAGTATCGGCAGCGATGATAAAGAAGCGATCAGCCCCAGATAGAGTGGAGAATGCGTCAGTGAATAGACGAGCCAGCTCTGTGCAACTGAATGCATCCAGGTCCCGGATAGGGAAATAACTTGTCCGGACCAGAAAAGACGGAAATCGCGGAATGCAAGAGCAGGGAAACGGGAAGAGATGCCCATAGTTCTTCAGTATACATAATTTGCTGAAAAAATTACGCCAAACAGCTTGATTCCGGCGTTTGACCGACCTTCTCTGTTTCAGCAACTCTTGCTTTTTTATCTTTTTTATAGTATCTTGTTCGTAAGATAGTATTAAAACGCAACGAAAGGAGGTGACCATAGTATGAAGAAAATTATTCTTTTGGCAGTTGCCGTGCTTTTCGTCTTTTCTTTCGGCTGCGCCACGAAGGACTATGTGAAACAGCAGATTGACCCGCTTGCAGACAGAATCAGCAAGCTGGAGGGGAAGACCGTTGAGCTTGACGGCAAAGCGGCGGCGGCACAAGCAACCGCGGCAGAGGCAAAAAAGATCGCTCTTGACTGCTGTGAAAAGTCTGATGCAGCAGCAAAGAGAGCTGAAGCAGCGGCAGCTCGCGCTGAAGCAGCAGCTGATAAAGCGGCAAAGGCTTTCCAGCTTGGCCAGAAAAAGTAACTGAAATCAAAGGGTCCAGAACTCCGGAACAACAGCCGGGGCTTTTGGACCCTTTTTTTCGTCCAGCGAGATATCTGCAGGCATGCCGTCTTTTTTGCGCACGGCTCTGTAGAGCTTTTCCGTGCTCACGTTCTTCATCAGCCCCATCTTTTTCAGCCGTACAATGGTTTCCTCAAAATAGCTCGAAATTGTCACGTCCGGATCTTCATGAATCTCCACAAACACACGATTATTGCGCACTCCGACCTTTATGGGCTGCTTCACAATGGTCACTTTCGCGCCGACAGGCACCATCTCATATAACTTCGGGACTTCTTCGGGATACAGACGAATACACCCGTGCGTCGCACGCCTCCCTATTGCATAGGGACGATTCGTACCGTGAAGCAGATACGTCCTGAGTGACAGCCGGAGCGCATGAGTGCCAAGCGGGTTTTCCGGCCCCGGCGGAACTACAGCGGGCAGTTCAGGCCGTTCCGCGCGGATGGATGCAGGCGGATACCAGGCCGGATTTGCAATGCGCTCGACTATCTTGAATGAACCGACCGGCGTATCGAGCCCCTCGTCGCCGATGCCGATGGGGAACGTACTCACCCTGAACAGTCCGTCCTTTGTGGTCGGATGAAAAAAGTACAGACGCATTTCTGAAAGATTTATCACAATGCCGTCATGAGGCATATCAGGCAGCACCCAGGCCGCAGGGATTCGAATCGCCGCCCCCTCACCCGGAACAAAGGGATCAAGATCCGGGTTTGCAAGTGTGATTTCGTTATACCCGAGATGATTCTGGCGGGCCAGCTCTATCAGCGAGTCATTCTTGCTGGCAACATAGGTTGCATAAACTTTTTCCGCGCCGACCACTGATGTCTGTCGATCATAGGGAAAAGTTTGTGCGGCACTTTGCGATGAAACCATTACAAGAGCAGCAACCACAAGCGCTATGTTCACAATCCATTGTATTGCCATAATCCGGATAATAGCAAAAATCAGCGCTATTTGACAAAAGCTGCTGAACTATTGTTTAATAAACTTCGCTTCGCGGGCGGTTAGCTCAGCTGGGAGAGCGCAGCCCTTACAAGGCTGATGTCACAGGTTCGATCCCTGTACCGCCTACCACTTTTGAAGCACGCAGCTCTCGCAGCACCCGACATGTCGCTTTGGGGCGGTAGTTCAGTTGGTTAGAACGCCGGCCTGTCACGCCGGAGGTCGCGGGTTCGAGCCCCGTCCGCCCCGCCAGAGCGAAACCGGGAGCCTCAAGGATTATCCTTGAGGCTTTTTTTGTTGCGGACTGCAGCACCTGCGGCGCATATCAGGTCATCATAAAAGCATGCTGTCCTTCTGTCAGACAGCAAGAAGCGCATTCCCCCGGGTTTATTCAAAAAATGAGGTAATGAGCCGAAGACTGAACCGATCATTGACAAATACATCATCAGGGCCGGCTTTGTGTTCGCCGCATTATAAAGGTATATGCCGCCAAATATGCCGTTGCTGCGGCAAATGAAAGCAACGTTCCCCAGAGAAGGCCAAGTGAGCCATACGTCAGCGCAACAAACAGTGAGTAAACAATAAGGCTGCCGAGCCCGAGGGGAAAGTTTTTAATGATAGTATGCACGTGGCGGACATCGTACGTTGTGTGAATGATGAGCATCAGCGGAAACATGGTCGAAGGGAATGCGGCAAAAAGACCCGCATATGCAGGTCCGACAGCATGCGCGAGCGATGTCACTACAATAATGATGCCGGCTGAGACAAAAGCCCTCAGCAAAAGAACCCTGGCGGTAAGCTGAACCTTGTCTGCAATAATACTGTTTTCAATACTGCGGAAAAGATACAGGAAGAGAAAGATCGAGACAATCGGAATGAGCAGCGCTGTCGCCCAGTTGACCGGAACCTTCTGAACACACCACACAACCGCCAGATATCCAAGAAACGACACCAGCGAAGCGAACAGAACACTGCATCGGGTCACATGTGAGGAAGCCACATAATAGAGATATACAAACGACAGCGTGGCAAACAATCCGGCTGCGGTATAAAGTGCGCTCTCCGCAGCAAACGCCGGGCCGATTTCATAGCCGAAAAAAAAGAGATTGATTGCTATCCCGGCAGGATAGCCGGAAATAATGCCGGCTGCGCGCGGGCTGACGCGCTCCGCTACAACAGAGAGGACGAGAACAACCAGCATTGATATTCCAAGCTTCATCAGGAGAAGCGTGCTGTCCATCGGGCTATTATACTGCCCGCACCCATGCAATGCCCAGATGCAAACAGAAAGCATTCATCGGGCTCTCTGATATAATCAAACGATGATGACCATGGCTGCATCCGACAAAAGCGCTCTTTCGGCAGCAATTGAGAATCTGAACGCGGGTCGCATTCTCGCCTATCCCACGGAAACGTTTTACGGACTGGGGGCCAGACATGACGACGGCAATGCCATCAGACGGATTTATGCCGCAAAACGCCGCCCCGCGGATAAAGCCCTGCCGGTTATCATCGGCAACAGGGCACACCTGAGCCTGCTGACGGATATGAAGGATCCGCGCGCGGACATGCTGATGGAGCGTTTCTGGCCCGGACCCTTAACACTTATTATGACGGCTCTCCCCGGACTCACGGAAGGCATTGTCCACGAAAAGAAAATAGCGGTTCGCATCCCGGGCCCCTCATTTGCGCTGACCCTCGCATGTGCCGCAGGATACCCGATAACCTCAACCAGCGCCAACGTCTCCGGATTGCCGCCTGCGGCTTCGGCGCGCATGGTTATCAGCTACTTCGGAGATGCTGTATATCTTGTCATCGACGGCGGCGAAAGCCCGTCATCGCTTCCTTCAACCATAGTGGACCTTACCGCTGCCGACCCGGTCATTGTCCGTGAAGGAATCATCCCCGCTGCGACCATTCTTGCCTTGATCCGCTAATCCTGTCCATACAGTATGGAGGCAAGCCGCTCAGACTCCAAAACCGTCATTCATCCATCCCATCAACGATCATTTTTTGCAACAACTGTTCCTTTTTTTGCTTCACTTGTTGCTTTATCAACAATCTCCTATTGGAATATTTTCTCGCATGGCGCCCCTGAAAGCACTCCGGACTAGCTGTTCTGAGACTGGATACAAAAATGATACAATCGTTTACGGATAATGAATGTTCACAAAAAAGAACCAATCGTTCGAAAAAGCAATTTTATTGTTGACATATCGTATTCAATCGTGTACAGTATTTTTAGATTGAAGGCAACCATGCTGAGAAGCCTGTTTTCATCATCCATTCGAGCAGACGTTCTCTCTTTGCTGCTCAACAGTCCGGACGAAAAATTCTACGTCCGGGAGATAGCCAGGATTGTCCGAAAAAACCCCTCCGGGGTAAAGCGGGAGCTTGACAAGCTGGAGGAGATGGGTATCGTCTTCAGCGAGCGGGTCGCAAACCTCAAGTACTTCCAGGCTGACAAAACCTCCTCACTCTATTCCGAACTCAAGGAACTCATCGCAAAGTCTCTCGGCCTCCCCGGTGCCCTGAAAAGCCTTCTCCGCGCAAATGACATCAGGATAGCGTTTATTTATGGCCCCTACGCTGACGGCGAGGAAGAAGTGACAATGGTCGACATGGTCGTTGTCGGCCCCTCCACGCCGGCACTGCTGATGGGGCTGAAAGACATAGAACGAAAATTCCAGAAGACGATCAACTGCACGGTTTTTGATGAAGCAGACTATCGGGCCAGAAAGCGCGAAGATGCAACATTCAAGCGGATGCTGGCCAATAAGCGGATACCTCTGCTCGGAAGGGCATAAGGGATAGATTTTAGGAGTATCTCGCTCTCAAAAGGCGCTGCTTTTTGGGAGGATGAAAGGGGGTGACCAAAGATGGCAGCAACAAAAAAGGCTCCGGCAAAAAAGGCAGCAGCGAAAGCTCCGGCAAAAAAGGCAGCAGCGAAAAAGAAATAAGTTCCGGGAATGCGTGTTCTTTTCGGGAATACCCAAAAGGCTTTGCCAAGATGCGACGAAGCACTGGTCAAAGCTTCTGCAAGCAGATGAATTTGGGTATTCCCGCTTTTTTTGCCGATTCAGCGGAGAGCGTCGACCCGGGCATGGTCAGCTTCTGTCACGATGCTATATGCTTCCGGAGAGCTGAGAAGTTGCAGCAGGAAATTGGCATTTGCCCGATGGCCTGCTTTTTCGAGAATAATGTGTCCGAGGATCGGCATTCCGACAAGTGAAAGGTCGCCCACGGCATCCAGCATCTTGTGCCGCACAAACTCATCACGATAGCGCAGTCCCGTAGGATTCAGAATTCCCTCATCGCCGATAACAATTGCATTGGCCAGTGAACCGCCCTGCGCCAGGCCATTGGCCTTTAACGATTCCACATCTTTGAGGAAGCCGAAGGTTCGCGCCGGGGCGATTTCCTCCATAAAAGACCGCTCGCTCAGCTCCAAACGTAATTCCTGGCGCCCCAGTGCGCTGCCGTTGAAGTCGATGCGGTACGTCATGCGCCGACCTTCATAGGGCAATGCAACAACGCGGGCGTGTGCATCCTCATAGGTAACCGGCTGAAGGATGCGCAAATGCGGCATCACCTTCCCCTGGCGGGCAATGCCGGCATCAAGCAGCGCAGAAACGACAGTGAGGGAACTCCCGTCCAAAATGGGCACTTCGGGGCCGTCGAGTTCGACGGTCAGGTTATCCACACCAAGCCCTGCTGCAGCCGCAAGCAGATGTTCGACCGTCCGGATGCGGAAATGTTCATTGCCGAGTGTCGTGCAAAAAGCTGTTTCCGTAATGGCACTGACATGGGCGCGTATCGTCATGTTTTTGTCGACTCTGTGAAAAACGACCCCGCTGTCAGGAGCGGCAGGAAGCAGACGCACTGTAGCACGGCGTCCGCTGTGAACACCGACACCGGAAAAAATCACTTCATTTCTTATTGTTCGTTGTAGCCTCATAGGTGGAGCTTTTAATAAAGCAAAAGGAATGCCAGCAGATATTCACTTGAAAAACAGGCACTGCATTGTTTTCGGCTGTTTAAAGTGATGCAAAAAAACCACACTAAGGATCAGCCCGCTATTTCGCCGCCGACCACTATCTCAGGAATACGCAATGTCGGCATTGCGTCTGAAACGGGAACCCCCTGCGCATCCTTCCCGCAGGTTCCAATTGAGAATCCGAGGTCAGAGCCGACCATGTCAATCGATTGCAGCACCTCCGGACCGTTGCCGACAAGGGTTGCTCCCCTCACCAGTTCACCGACCGTTCCGTTTTCGAGCAGAAAACCCTCCTGAACTTCAAATACAAAATCGCCCGTAATCGTATTCACTTGGCCGCCGCCCATTTTCGTTACCAAAAGCCCCTTCGGCACTGAGCGTATAATTTCCTGCGGGTCACTGTTTCCCGGAGCAATAAAGGTATTGGTCATGCGCGGAATCGGCTTGTGCTCATACGACTCCCGCCTGCCGTTGCCGGTCGATACCATGCCGTCGACCGACGCAGTATACCGATCATACATATAGCGACGCAGAATGCCGTTTTCGACCAGCACGGTGCGGCCGGCCGGGGTTCCTTCATCATCAAACACAAAGGAGCCGCGCCTGGTCGGAAGTGTTGCGTCATCAACGACGCTGACAATTGAAGAAGCGACCTGCTGGCCAAGCTTGCCGGAATAGACAGACAGCCCCTGCTGAGCAAGATCCGCTTCCAGACCGTGGCCGATTGCTTCGTGAATCATCGTACCTCCGGCCTCCGATGAGATGATAACCGGCATGCGCCCGCCCGGCGCCCGACGCGCTTTCAACATACTGACTGCCCGGCGCGCAGACTTCAGTCCCGCTTGCTCAATCCGGGAATCATCGAAAATTTCATAACCGATGAGACCGCCCACCGGTTCGTAGCCGGTCTGTATCGCAGCTCCGTCTATCGCAACGACCTGCACCAGAGCGGTGGTATAGATACGATCATCTTCGGCAATGACGCCGTCAGATGTCACCACCTTCACCGACTGAACCGCATCGCGATACACAACCGTCACCTGCTTCACTGCCGGGTCATACTGACGCGCCACTGTGTTTCCGCGCTGAACCAGCGCAACCTTCTCGGCGAGACCGACCGTGTCCGGATGCCTCAGTATCGGTGAAGACCACGCCGGCGCCAGCTTTTTCAGATTCAGGGATATGTCGCGACTACCGCCGTTCATCTCGCGTGCTGCGGTCCGTAATGTTTCGGCAATAGCAAGCAACGCTTCACGCGAAAGATCATTGCTGAAAGCAAAAGCAGTCGTGTTCCCGATGATAAGGCGTACCCCGATGCCGGAGTCGGTGCCGGAAAGAACCCGCTCAATCTTGTCGTCTTCAAGCACTATTGCCGTGCTGAAGCGGCTCTCGACGAAAACATCAGCATAATCGCCGCCAGAGGCAAGCGTTGTGCGGAGCACCCGGGCCAATAGGTCATTGTCTATCATCTGTCCTCCCCTTGCATCGTTTCATAATACCATAAGTGGCGTCCGGTGCTTGTTGCGGAAAGCGGCTCGCATCTCCTACAATAGGCGCATGAAAATCGGGCTTATCGGCGGCAGCGGAGTCTATCAGATGGATGGACTGAATACCTGCGAAGAAATTTCCGCTGATACTCCCTATGGAGAACCGTCTGCTCCCGTAACGCGATGCGAACTGGATGGCCGTGAGATCTTTTTTCTCCCGCGCCACGGGAAAAAACACACGATCCCGCCGCATAAAATCAACTACCGCGCAAACATTTCCGCCTTCCGCCGGCTTGGCGTCACCCGAATATTTTCTATTGGCGCGGTGGGCGGCATGAACGAAAACTGGACTCCCGGCACGATTGTCATCCCGAATCAGATTATTGATATGACGCAAGGAGCCCGGCCGGGAACTTTCTTTGACGAGGGAAGAGTCATGCACGTCGACTTTTCTCAGCCCTATTGCATGCAGATGAGAACTGTCATCCTTGCTCAAGCGACTATTCTGGGAGAAGAGGCGGTCGACGGGGGAACCTATATCTGTACGAATGGCCCGAGGCTGGAGTCGGCTGCTGAGATTCAGTTTTACCAAGCTATCGGCGCTCATGTTGTCGGCATGACCGCCATGCCGGAAGCCGCTCTTGCCCGCGAAGCGGAGATATGCTACGCTGGAATTTGCATTGTCACAAATCCTGCTGCCGGACTAAAGAATGAACATCTCACCGCAACAGAAGTAATAGCAGCAATGAACGATGCTTCCGAGAGGCTCCGACTGCTGCTCCGTGCAATTCTGCTCGCCCTGCATCCCGAGCATCTGTGCACATGCGGCAATGCTCTCAGCAAAGCAGGCATCTGACGCAACAATCACTTTTCAGCCGCACGCTTCATTTCAGACAATCGCCTGAAAAATCCTGCTTTTTCTCCATCGCTCATGTCGTTCGAAAGCGCATAACTAATTGACAGATATAGCGCTATCCGGTTAAAATATCGATGTTTTTTTAAGGAACTATTCAATACTGACAGGCTGGGCAACAACAAAAACTCTCTGTCGTGTGAGCAACGATAAAGATATCACTTTCTCGCGGGGGATTCCGGATGGCTGGGCATTCAAAATGGGCTCAAATCAAACATAAAAAAGCTCATACCGACGCAAAACGCGGCAAATTATTCACAAAAATCGTCAAGGAACTTACCATAGCAGCCAGATTGGGCGGCGGAGATGCCGACGGCAACGCACGTTTGCGAACCGCCATGGAAAAAGCAAAAGAAGTGAACATGCCTGCTGAGAATATCAAGCGGGCGGTCATGAAGGGCACGGGAGAACTCCCCGGAACGATGTATGAAGAAATCATGTATGAAGGGTACGGCCCCGGAGGAGCAGCTGTTCTCATAGAGACACTCACCGACAATAAGGTTCGCACGGTATCTGAAATCCGCTTCATTCTGTCCAAAAATGGCGGCAACCTCGGTGAGTCCGGCTGTGTAGGCTGGATGTTCGAAAAAAGAGGGTACATCCTGGTCGAGCGGCCATCAACCGACGAAGACACGCTCATGACCATTGCTCTTGATGCCGGAGCTGAAGACATAAAGAACGATCCGAAAGAGGCGGGCTTCGAAATCATTACCGCGCCGGAGCATCTCGATGCAGTCAAGAAAACAATTGAAAAAAACAGGATTCCGATTGCCGCAGCGGAAGTCACCATGCTTCCGAAGTCTTACGTTACGCTGGAAGGCTCTGCTGCCGACCAGATGCTGCGTCTTGTGGATGCGCTGGAAGATAACGACGACGTACAAAACGTATATTCAAACTTTGACCTTCCGGATCAGGACTAGATTTATCCCCGGCCACGTGCCGGCAGAGCATGCGCAGCAATAAAACGGGTGCCCGGGGGGGGACTTATGTGCATCGAATCGCTCACCTTACATCAGAAGAAAAAGGAGCGCCTGACGTGAAACTTGCCGTTGTTATACTCGCTGCAGGTCTTGGAACACGCATGAAATCGGCTCTGCCGAAAGTCCTTCACCCACTTCTCGGCAAGCCGATCATCTCGCATGTCCTTGATGCCGTTACGCCGTTACGCCCTGAAAAGACCGTCGTTGTCGTCAATCCGCACGGTGCGCCTGTTCGTGACGCCCTTTCAGGAAGAGAAAACATTGTTTTTGCCGTTCAAAAAGAGATGAAAGGCACCGGAGATGCGGTCAAGGCTGCTGTGCGCAGCCTCGCCGGGTTTCAGGGAACCCTTCTGATCGTCAACGGGGATACCCCGCTATTGAATGCTGATGCGCTGAAACGCTTCGTCCGCCTCCATGCAGCCCGCAAAGAAGCCATTTCATTGATCTCATTTCTTGTTGATCCGCCGCATGAATACGGTCGCATTCTGCGCGAACACGGCAAAATGGTCGGAATTATTGAGCATCGCAATGCAACCGATGAACAGAAAGAGATCCGGGAAGTGAACAGCGGGGTCTATGCGATGCAGTCATCGATGCTTGGTATGCTGAAAAACATAAAAATCAATCCTGAAAAAGGTGAGTATTATCTGACCGACATCATCGGTATCGCTGTCCGGAAAGGTCTGCGTGTCGGCGGACACATCCTGGGCGGACCCGATGAATACTCCGGCATCAACAGCCGGGAAGATTTGCACGAGGCCGGACTGATACTGCGCCGCGCCATTGCACATCGCTGGATGCATAACGGGATCACCATTCTTGACTGCGATTCGGCCTTCATTGATCCGGCAGCGAGCCTGAAAGCCGATACGGTGCTGTATCCGAATGTTCATATCGAAGGGACAACATCAATCGGAGCACACTGCACGATCTATCCGAATTCGCGCATCATCAACTGCACGATCGGGGATAATGTGACGATAAAGGACTCCTCCGTGCTTGAAGACTCTGTTGTTCGGGAACATGCGTCGGTCGGCCCGTTCGCGCATATCAGGCCGGGTTCAACCATAGGGCCGAACGCAAAAATCGGCAATTTTGTCGAAATAAAGAAATCCAGCATCGGCAGCGGAACCAAGGCATCTCACCTCAGCTATATCGGTGACGCGGAGGTTGGCGCGGGCGTGAATATCGGAGCAGGCACCATCACCTGTAACTATGACGGTGTCAGCAAGTTTAAAACGACTATTGAGGACGGTGTCTTTATCGGCAGCGATTCCCAGCTGGTTGCTCCGGTCACGGTGGGAAAAGACGCCTATGTCGGAGCAGGATCCACCATCACCAAGAATGTACCTCCGCATGCCCTCGGACTCAGCCGTGCACGTCAGGTCAATCTTGAAGGATGGGTTGAACGGAAAAAGAGACGACCGGCAAAAGAAACTACCCCGAAAGGAGACTCTCACGGACGCTAGGCCATCGGCCTGATCGTGAACAAGCGACTATGTGCGGAATAATCGGCTATATCGGCAGCAAGAACGCCATTCCTATCGTTATGGACGGCCTCAGGCGGCTTGAGTATCGCGGCTACGACTCGGCCGGCATCGCGTATTTCTCTGAACAGGGCATCGAGGTCAAACGCTGCAAAGGCAAGATTAACCAGCTCGATCAGCTTGTAAGTTCCATGGCCATTACCAGCGGAACCGCAATCGGCCACACCAGATGGGCGACCCATGGGAAACCGTCTGATGAGAATGCTCACCCGCATCGCTCCGGAGGCATCGTACTTGTTCACAACGGCATTATTGAAAATTATGTCGAACTGAAAGCGCAGCTGGAGCTGGAAGGCTACGTCTTTACCTCTGAAACCGACACGGAAGTTCTGGCTCATCTCGTACACAGATACGCCAAGGATGTCCCGCTTGAGGATGCAGTTCGAACCGCACTTCGCGGGGTGAAAGGGGCTTATGCATGCGCCGTCATCAATGAAAAGGAGCCGGGCAAGATTGTAGCTGTCCGCAAGGAAAGCCCGCTCGTTATCGGTCTCGGAGAAGGTGAGTATTTTCTTGCCTCAGACGTTCCCGCATTTCTCAGCCATTCCCGTCAGGTTATTTTTCTGGAGAATGGCGAAATGGCGCTGATGCACCACAGCGGCGTGATTGTCACGGATTTTGAAGGCACCCCTGTCGACAAGAAAATCGTTACCATCTCCTGGAGCCCTTCGATGGCCGAAAAAGGCGGTTATCGCCACTTCATGCTCAAGGAGATCTATGAACAACCACGCGCAATCGCTGATACGATTCGCGGACGCGTTATTCCCGAACGCGGCGACGTTGTCATTGAGGAGTTTGGTCTGACTGCCGAAACCCTGGCAGCAGTGAACAAAATCACTCTGGTCGCCTGCGGGACATCATGGCATTCGAGTCTCGTCGGCAAGTACCTGATCGAAGAACTCGCACGCATTCCGGTCGAAGTCGATATCGCATCGGAGTTCCGCTATCGTAATCCCATAATAAGCAGCGAAACGCTCTTTATAGCGATAACTCAGTCGGGCGAAACTGCTGACACGCTCGCCGCAATGCGGGAAGCGAAGCGTCTGGGGGCAAAAACCCTGACCATCTGCAATGTTATCGGCAGCACTGCTTCCCGTGAGGCTGACTGCACGTTTTATACCCATTCCGGTCCCGAGATAGGCGTCGCCTCGACGAAAGCCTTTACAACGCAGATTGTGGCGCTGTACCTTCTGGCAATTGCCCTCGGACGAAAAAAGGGAGTGCTTGCAGCCGATGTTTCGGAAAAACTCATAGATGATCTGTTGCAGTTGCCGGCAAAAGTCGAAAATATCGTTGCACGCGATGCGGAAATCGAAGGTATCGCAAAAGAACATGCAAAGGCGCAGGACTTCCTGTACCTCGCACGGGGAATCCACTTCCCCATCGCACTTGAGGGAGCGTTGAAACTGAAGGAGATTTCATACATTCATGCCGAGGGCTATCCGGCGGGCGAAATGAAGCACGGTCCGATTGCTCTCATCGACGAGGATCTGCCGGTTGTCGTGCTGGCGCCCGAGGACAGGCTGCTTGAGAAAGTGCTGTCCAACATGGAAGAAGTGAAAAGCCGCGGCGGCAGAATTATTGCCCTGACGACAAGGCACAACGCGCATGTCGGGAAACTTGCGCAGAGCGTATTTTCGATTGAGGTAAGTAACGATTTTCTGAATACCGTTCTGCTGACCGTGCCTCTGCAGTTGCTGGCGTATCATGTGGCAGTCCTGCGCGGGTGCGACGTGGATCAGCCGCGGAATCTGGCAAAGAGCGTCACGGTTGAATAACTTGAAGAGTCCGGCAATACCCGTCAAGGATGGCGCGGAATTATGGTATACTAAGGAGTAACGTCATGGCAAAAGATGTCCTGTTAGACGATCTGAACACCCAGCAACGGGAGGCCATTCTGCATTGTGACGGTCCGCTCCTGGTCCTTGCAGGAGCCGGCAGCGGCAAGACCCGGGTTATTACCCGCAAGTTCGCATACCTTACCAAAAAGAAAAAACTTTCTCCGGGAAGCATCTTCACCGTTACCTTTACCAATAAAGCTGCCGCCGAGATGAAGCACCGCGTCAGTCAGTTGCTTGACAGCGATGAAAAGAACCTCTGGCTCGGAACGTTTCATTCACAGTGCAACCGCATTCTGCGGCGCGAAATAACTGCCCTTGGCTACAAACCCGACTTCACGGTATATGATGACGCTGATCAGAGCAGTCTCATACGGCACATTCTCCGGGAGTTCAACATTTATGAAGCCCTTTACAAGGGAGTGGTCTCCCGCATCAGCATCCTGAAATCGCATCTTATTACGCCGGAAGAGTTCCTTGCCAAGGGCGACGGTTTCAGCTTTGACGAAAAGCTCGGCAGGGCATATATGAAGTATCAGCATGAGCTGAAGCGCTGCAACGCCCTGGATTTTGATGACCTCATCATGCTTGCGGTCAGGCTTTTTGAGGAGCATCCGAAGGTTCTCAAAAAGTACACCAGCTTATTCGAGCATCTGCTCGTGGATGAATTTCAGGATACCAACCGCGCCCAGTATCGTCTCATGCAGCTGCTCGCATCACAGCACCACAGGATATCGGTCGTCGGTGATGACGACCAGAGCATTTACTACTTCCGCGGTGCCGACGTCGGCAATATACTGAACTTTGAGAAGGACTTCCCGAAAACAAAGATCGTCAAGCTCGAGCAGAACTATCGCTCCACGCAAAAGATTCTTGACGTCTCCGGTTCGGTCATCTCGCAGAATGAAAACCGCAAGACCAAGCAGCTCTGGACCGACCGCGCAAAAGGCGAGATGGTCACTTACAGCACCTTGCAGAATGAAGAGGAAGAGGCTAAGCAGGTCGCCCGAACGATCAAGGATCTCTACCTGAAAGGCAAGTTCGAATACAGCGATATCGCTGTCCTTTATCGCATCAACCTTCAGGCCCGTGCAATTGAAGATTCCTTGCGTGAGGAGCGCCTCCCCTACCAGGTCATCAGCGGCATCAGCTTTTACCAGCGCAGGGAAATCAAGGACATCATATCATACATGCGCCTGATTTCGAACCTTGAAGACAATGTGAGCCTGCGGCGCATTATCAACAGCCCGCCGCGCGGCATCGGCGCTTCCACCATCGGCAAGATTGAACAGGAGGCGAAGAAGCAGGGCCTGAGCATGTTCCGGACAATGAAGAGCATGCTGAAGGCTCAGAGCCTCGCCGTTTCATTTAAGGACAAGATCGGTGAATTTGTGCGCATCATCGAAAAACTGTCCCAGCAGCAGTTCAGGACAGCAGCGGATATGCTGAAAGGTATCGTTGAAAGAACCGGCTATCTGGATCATCTTGAGGACGATCGCATTCAGAACGTCCTCGAACTTGTCGCTGCTGCCGAAGGGACACCGGTTCGCGAGTTTCTCGACCGCGCAGCGCTCGCATCGGCGACCGACAATCTCCAGGAAGCAAAGGCCGTGTCGCTGCTGACGCTGCACAGCGCCAAAGGCCTTGAGTTTCCTGCAGTTTTTGTCGTGGGCCTGGAGGAAGGCATTCTGCCCTATTTCAAGGCCATGGACTCCCCGCGCGAAGTGCAGGAGGAGCGGCGCCTTTTCTATGTGGGAATGACCCGCGCCAAAGATCAGCTCTTCCTTTCAAGCGTCCGCCGGAGGCGTCTCTATTCCAAAATTCAGGAACAAGAGCCGTCACGTTTCCTTAAAGATATACCCCGCGAGCATTGCGACTGGGTGGAACGAACCTGCGAACGTGTGCTTCAGGCAGCCACGCCTGCCAGAACAATTCCAAAGCCTCCGAAAGCATTGTATATCGTAGGCTGTCGGGTAAAGCATCCGTCATGGGGCATCGGGGTCGTCAGGGACTGCTGCGGGGAAGGCGAAGAGACGAAGGTCACTGTCAACTTCCCGGGAGTCGGCTTGAAGCGCCTTGCGGCAAAGCTTGCAAACCTCGAGAAGGTATAGAAATGATTACCCAGGATGATGTGAGAAAGATAGCCGATCTATCGCGCCTTGCGCTCCGAGACGGTGAAGCAGAAGCCTTCGGTGCCCAGCTCAATTCGATTCTGACCTATGTGCAACAGATGAACGCTCTTGACACCTCTGCGATCGAGCCGACATCTCATGTCATTCCGCTGCAGAATATCGTGCGGGAAGATGTTGTCCGTGCGTCTCTGCCGCGTGAGGCCGCACTGCAGAATGCGCCGGACGCAACCGATCTCTTTTACCGGGTGCCGAAGATTATCGAGTAGCCCACGGGCCGTTCACCCCGCACTCATTATTGTTTATGAAAGGACATATCAGATGTTGAGATGTTTTCTTCGTTCCAAGATTCATATGGCGACCGTAACGGAGTCAAATCTGCTGTATGAAGGCAGCATTACTATCGATAAAGACATTATGGACATAGCCGACATTCTGCCGTTCGAGCAGGTACAGATCAGCAATCTGAACAACGGCGAGCGTTTTGAAACCTATGTCATTCCGGGGAAGCCCGGATCCGGCGAATTCTGTTTGAACGGTCCGACCGCCCGCAAGGGAGCGGTCGGCGACAGAATTATCATTTTTGCTTACTGCTACCTGAAAGACGCCGAAACCAGCAAGTTCCCGCCCATCATCATCAAGATGGACGAGAAAAACAATCCTCACAAACTCTGAGCACTCCGCACGAGTCTGCCCAGATCGCTCTCTTTTGAGGCGGCATCAATGCTTGATGCCGTCTTTTCAGTCAGATGCCGGAACACACCGAAAACCGGCACATGAAGAATCTTCCGCAACACTGCTGCATTTGTTGCCGATGCGGTGTCGGCGACCGGTTCCGTCTGGTTGAGAACAACGCCTGCCACCCGAATCCTCGCCAATTCCGCTTCATGAACACTCAGCAGGGTGTGATTGATTGTACCGAGTCCGGCGCGCCCCACAATAACAAGCGGCAGCCCGCAATCCCGGGCGAGGTCCCTCATGAAATAGAACTCTCCATGCGCACCGGATAAAGACTCCGAGATCGGCACAAGCAGACCGCCGGCACCCTCAACAACAACAAAATCAAACTCATTTCTGAGACGTTCAAAAACAGCGAGCAGCGACTTCACATCAGGAGTTTTTCCTTCAATCCCCGCAGCAACAAGCGGCGCCACCGGTGTCTCATATCGCAGGGGAACAACATCATCCAGCGAAGTAGTATGCCCCGCAATCTGCTGAAGGAAAAGTCCGTCGGCAGGAAGCAATTCACCATTCTCACGCCGGCAGCCTGTCTCAACAGGCTTCAGGACAGCGACCCGCAAGCCTTCCTGCCGCGCTGCAAGAACCAGTGCCGCCGCGATAACCGTCTTACCGACACCGGTGTCGGTGCCGGTCACAAAAATACCCTTGCCCATGCTTACCTACTTCTCAAGCTGCTTCAGGATGCCAGGCAGTTCAGAGTAGTCGCCCATCGTGGCATCCGGAGAGAACCCGTTGACCTCACGCCGCTCACTCTGAAAAAGAATGAACTTCATTCCCGCCGACTTGGCCCCGACCATATCCTTGGATAGACTGTCCCCGATATACACCGATTCCCCGGGAGCCACGCCGAGACGCCGCATTGCCTCATCAAACAGACGTTTGTCGGGCTTTTTATAGCCGAAGCGCGAAGACAGCAGCAGCGTCGTGAAAAAGCGGTCCAGATCAAGCATGCGCAGTTCCGGTTCGGTAAACGTCCACTGGGCGTCAGATATCAGGCCGAGCCGGTATCTCTTTTTCAGTTCACCGAGAGTCTCGGCAACTCCCGGGAAGAGCCCGAAGCGTCGCATGGTGAGCGAGCGAAAAAGCACCGTCGTGTCGAGCACCGACTGATCGGAATAAATCCCCTTGCCGTGCTTCTCCATAATTTCGCCAAAGACCTGGAACATATCCGCTTCCGGATGCTTCTCTTTGCTCTGGTCAAGCTGCCGCTGGACAAGACCGAAAAAAGCCGCCCGCAGCTCATGGGGCTGAATGACGACTGAGTGGTACGCAAGATACTGCGCAAGCGCATCATATACCCGCATATCTCCCTCATCGGTACGAATGTCTATCAGCGTGCAGTACAGGTCGAAAAAAATTCCGCGTATCATCACATTCTGAGCCCCCATCGCAAGCATTCCATCGCCTCGAACACAAGGCGTTTCCGGTAGTTCCAGTCAAGATAACGGTTCCGGCCAATCCGGAACTCGGTCATAGCCATAAAAAAAGGATTTCTTCGCGTAATGATACGAAAGGCTTCTTTCCGGTCAGGGAATCGGCTGCAATATTTCTTCAGAAAATGCCTGATAAACGGCTCCGCCGGAAATCCGCACCCCGTTCGCCAGAGAAACGCATGCTTCAGTTCGCCGCAGACCATGCCGATGTCGACCATGCGGTCGGTATCTCTCATCCGTTCAAGATCAATCGCGATAACATCTCTGTCGCCTGCAAAAAAGAAATTTGTCGGCGTCGCGTCACCGTGAACCAGCACGCTCTGCTGCTGCTCCAGCGCAAGACGATGGAGCCAGCAATCCATCAGGCGGTAGGCCTCCAGACGATGCTCATTGTCCAGCAGCGTCTGAGTGTGCAGTTTTTCGACAAGCTTCCCGAAATAGCCGCAAACTGATTCCACAGCGACCTGCCGCTGAGAACAGGTGCGCTCATGGAGTTCATGCAGAAATCCTGCAAGCTGCGCAAGCCGCGTCATCAGCGCTTCTCCGCCGTTGCAATATATGGCTTGCACCAGATAATAGTCTAGATCCCTCCCGCAAACATACTCTTCCACAACCGCAAGCCCGATGCTGTCTTCCCGCGCCAGAGGCTGGACAACATAATGAGGGAGCGCGTTGAATCCGAACGACCGGATGCGCTGGAGCTTCTCGAATTCGCCCTGAATCCGGAGCGCCCGTTCGGGCTTGCGATCATTCAGGCGGAAAAACTTCCCGACTATCGCCCGCTGAGAATTTTCTTCCACATACTGATATACGCCGCCCCGGGAGAATTTGTTCACATGAAAACATGGATGCGCAACGTCCGTGAACACTCTCTCAAGCAGGATTTCATACAACGGATCACGATAGTCCAGTCTGCCAAGATATTCCTTCTGCATATGTACGATTGTACCACGGCGGAACAACGGCGACATGCAATTCGTCATGCGAAAACGCTGCCGCGGCAGAATATCTTACTTCTTCCTTGCCTCTATACTATTCTGCTGTCCAGGCAAAAAATCTGCCCGGTCACGCTGCGCATCGTTGTTAAGTGAACGACGAAGCGGGCTGCTTCGCCCGGGTCAGAAAGACAGCCGAGCAGGCTCTCCTGCTGCGCCTTTTTCATGGCTGATTCGGCGCGAGGTCCCATACCGACAGGAAGATATCCCGGCAGTACCGCGTTGACACATATCCCTGCAGGTCCAAGCTCGATTGCCGCAGTCTTTGCCAGGCCAAAAAGCCCCGCCTTTGAAGCACTGTATGCCGCCTGTCCTTCCTTGCCTTTCAGCCCGGAATATGACGACAGCATGACGATATGCCCTCCGCCTGTCATGGCGGCAGCAGCAGCCCTGACCGAATGAAACACCCCGGTGAGGTTCACTGCCATCACCTCGTCCCAGTCGGCTTCCTGCTGACGGATGAGGACGGCGTCGCGCGTTATGCCTGCGCTGTTCACCAGCACATCCAGACGCCCCCAGGCAGCGAGCACGTCGGCAACCGCCGCCTGCACAGAGGAAAAATCCGAAACGTCCGCACGCACAGAGAGCGTCCTGTCCGGGAATTCGGCGCAGAGCGTCCGGGCAAGCCCTTCCGCAGTCCGATACTGCACGGCCACGCGGTGGTCCGCAAGCGCAAACTCCCGGACAAGAGAAAATCCGAGCCCTCCCGCAGCTCCGGTAATAAGCACAACTTTGCCCGTCGCCGATTGGCTTGACATTGCTTATGTTATAATGAGCTTTGACTTTTAGTAAACCGGAGGCACCATGACGCGGTTTGAAGAGGTCCAGATGCGGATTGCAGAGTCCGCGCGGAATTTTCTCGATATTTTCAATATGCAGGTCTTCATCGAACAGTTCACGCTCGACCGCGAGAGCAGGTTCTTTGTGACACTTCCCCAGATGGAGCAGCCCTACACCATTTCGGCCGTCGTATCGTTCATGTACGATACGTTTCAGACAAGCATGTCCATTTACAAGCAGGAAGATGACGATGAACTGCCGTATGAAGAATCCTCTCTGACGCTCGAAGTTCTGATAAAATTGCCCATGATGACCGGCTATCCCGATATTGACAAAATCTTTGCCGAAATAGAGCAGGAATTCCCCGACACAGAGCCCTCGCTGCTTGTTCGAGAAACCATTTCCGGCAGTGAAACAACGAAAGAATACGAGATAGCGTATGCATACGACATCGCAGACGAAGACATGAGCGATGTCGCCCTGTATGAAGAGATATTCGAAGAGCTTCGCGAAATGCTCGAACTCGCCCACAGCCGCACGAAATTTCATATCGACTCAAGCTGGTACAACGAAGAAGATGATACGCCTCAGCGATATTGAGTGCGTCCTGCTCGACATGGACGGCACGCTCCTGGACAAGTATTTCGACGACTTTTTCTGGGAGCATCTGGTGCCCGAACGCTATGCGGAAAAGCACAATGTTTCCTTCTGGCGGGCAAAAGAAGTGCTTATGGCCATGTACCGGGCACACGAAAATACCCTCAACTGGACCGACATTGATTTCTGGTCCGCAGAGCTCGACCTTGATATCCCTGCCCTGAAAGAACAGATACGCCATCTTATCGACATCCATCCCGACGTCGAAGACTATCTCCGGATGCTCCGCGGCCACGACAAGAAAGTCTACATGGTCACTAACGCGCATTACAAAGTGCTCGATATAAAAATGAAGAAAATTCCGTTAGGCCACTACTTCCACCGCTGCATCACCTCAGGGGAGATCGGGTGCCCCAAAGAATGGCCCGAGTTCTGGCAGAAGCTCGAAAACGTTCTCCGTTTCGACAAAGAACGCACACTTCTCATCGACGACACCGTCGCGGTTCTGCGGACGGCAAAGCAATACGGCATTCGGCATCTGCTGCACAAAATATGCGCAAACTCAAAAACAGCCGCCGCTGCTGCCGACGGCTTTCCGGTGCTCTGCCACTTCAGGGACTTGATCGAGGAAGTTTAGGCTTACTCAGGAATTCTGCTGCACCCCGCTTTCCATCTGCTATACTATCGAAAACTTCCGGAGGTCATCCATGCCCTCTTCGCTCATCCGCGGTTGCCCACCCTACCCCGCGCACGTGCCCGCACAGCGCAAGACTACCGAAAACAGCGCTCGACCGAAAGTCACTCGCACCTTCCCTGCCGGTTGAACATTAATGCAGACCTATGACACTCCTTGTCTCAGATGGAGGAGTAGGATAGAAGGCAGAATATGAAACCTCCGGAACATAGACAGTATTTTGAAGATACATGCGGGGAGGCAACGTGATGGACTTACAGCTTAAGGAAGTGAAGTCGTGACATTTTGTCACGGGTTCAATAAATAATAACAATCATGCTTCCTGTCGAGATTATCGAAAAAAAGATATTACTGATTCGCGGCGAGAAGGTCATGCTCGACGCCGACCTCGCAGAGTTATACGGAGTGGAGACACGAGCCTTGGTGCAGGCGGTAAAAAGAAATGCAGAACGGTTCCCCGATGACTTCATGTTCCAGCTGGACAATCAGGAGGTTACGGGTTTGAGATCACAAAATGTGACCTCAAAAAGCGGTCGCGGTGGTCGGCGCTATCTACCCTACGCATTTACCGAACAAGGCGTTGCTATGCTCTCCAGTGTTTTGAACAGCGAGCGAGCCGTGAAAGTGAGCATAGAGATTATGCGTACATTTGTGAAGCTCCGGCAGATGCTCTCCTCAAATGCAGAGCTGGCGCGCAGACTCACTGCGCTCGAAAAGAAATACGACTCCCAGTTCAAGGCGGTCTTCGATGCAATCCGGCAGCTCATGATACCGCCGGAGCCGAAGAAAAAGAAAATCGGCTTCAGGCGTGAGGTTGAAGAATGAGAACCGCCTGCAAAGGGCGGCAAAGTTGCAGGCGCTGCCCGCAAAAAACATTGAGGGAAAGACCGGCAAAAAAGGTCGTGTCAAAAGAGAACTATCTGGAGACACCGGAAAAGGTCAGGAGGCTGTGAAAGAAATGAAATACATTGCACATGTGGGACAGACATTAGAAGAGCATCTGCGGGGTGTTGCTGAACTTGCTAAAATCCATGCCGAAAAAATCGGAATGGGAAATTACGGCGAACTGCTGGGACTTCTTCATGATTTCGGAAAATATAGTGCCGAATTTCAAAAATACATCACGGATGCGATAAAAAAGAACGATCCACAGTTCAATCCCGACGAAGATGAAGATTTTGAAGATCCAACGGGGAAAAAAGGCAAGATTGACCATTCTACCGCTGGTGCCCAGTTTCTTTCCAATGAAACCGGTTCGTCCAATGCCCATATGATACTGAAACAAATTCTCTCGCTTTGTTTGGTATCGCATCACTCGGGCTTGATAAATTGCATAACGACCGACAATACCGGAACATGGGATTTATATTCAAGGCGGCTATCAAAAAATGACAGCAAAACGCATCGGGAGGAATGTGTCAGGAATATTGATAAACACATACTTAAAAGAATTACTACCATTTTCGCAGACCAGTCTTTTACAAAGCCGTTTGAAGAAAAGTGCCGGAGTATTCTCTGTGCTTCTCCAGAAAAAAACCCACTTTCTACTGTTTCGCAATTCCAATTAGGTTTGCTCACGAGGTTTCTCTTCAGTGCGCTTATTGATGCTGATCGACAGGACACAGCTGACTCAGAGAAACCAAAAACGGCACAGCACCGCCAGCAGGGGCGGTATCGTTCGTGGGATATTTTGATTGAGCGATTTGAAAAGAAATACAAGAATTTTAGGAAGAATAACGTTGATCGAACTAAAACGGAAAAAAAGGTTAATAAAATTCGCTCTGCTATCTCAAAAAGTTGCTTTGATGCCGCAAAGCGACCGAAAGGATTGTTCACTCTAACCGTTCCGACCGGTGGAGGGAAAACGCTTGCAAGCCTTCGTTTTGCGTTGCACCATGCAAAAAAACATGGCATTGAAAGAATTATTTACGTCATCCCGTTCACATCAATCATTGATCAAAATGCCCAAGTCGTACGGGAAATCCTTGAACCGAAAGAGTGTCCTGAAGATGCCGGTAAGATTGTCCTTGAACACCATTCAAACATCGGAGCTGATATGCAAAGCTGGAAAGAAAAGCTCCTGACTGAAAACTGGGATTCGCCGATTATTTTTACCACAATGGTTCAGTTTCTGGAGGCTCTATTCGGTGCCGGAACTCGTGGTGCAAGGCGAATGCACCAGTTAGCGAAAGCTGTCATTGTTTTTGATGAAATTCAAACACTGCCAATAAAATGCGTCCATCTCTTCAACAATGCGATCAATTTTCTGGTCAATCACTGTGGAAGTACGGTTGTTCTCTGCACCGCTACACAACCGCTTTTGGGTTCGGTTGATAAGAAGAAAGGCGCCCTTAAACTGTCTGAAGAAAATGAACTTATACCGGATGTCGGCAGACTCTTTGTCGATTTGAAAAGAGTTCATGTTCATGATTGTCGTAAATCTCCTGGATGGACTTATTCAGAGATCGCGGCGTTTGCGGTTGAGCAGGTCAAGGAAAGTGGAAGTTGTCTTGTCGTAGTCAATATGAAGAAGACCGCCCGTATCATTTTCGAGGAAGCGCAAAAAGAAGGACTTGAGGTTTTCCATTTGAGCACGGGAATGTGTCCCGCACACCGCAAAAAGGTTCTCAAAACGATTCGCCAGAAGCTTGATGCTGGAGAGCCAATTCTCTGTGTCAGCACGCAACTAATTGAGGCAGGGGTAGATATAGATTTCCGTTCGGTCATCCGTATGCTTGCCGGGCTTGATTCCATTGCACAAGCGGCGGGCCGGTGCAATCGCCACGGCAGCCGGGAAATCGGCAATGTCTTTGTTGTAAATCCTCTTGAAGAGAATCTTGATTATCTGAAGGACATTGCAGTTGGCAAAGAAAAAGCAAATCGTGTTCTTGATGACTATAAGTCTGATCCATCAAAATACGACAGCGACATTATCGGCCTTAAGATGCTGGAATGGTACTATCAAAATTACTTTTATGACCGAAAAGATATCATGGATTATCCTGTTAATGCTCATCGCGACGATACGCTTCTGAATTTGCTGTCATGCAACGGCAATGCTGTTAGTGAGTTCTCGCGGACAAACAAAACGATGCCGGCAATAAGCCTGCATCAGTCGTTTATGACGGCAGCTAAATTGTTCAGGTCGATTGATGCCCCCACGCGAAGCGTTATTGTCAAATACGACAAAGAAGGAAAAGAATTGGTAGGTCAGCTTTGCTCTGCATTTGAAGTGGAAAAACAATATGCACTGATCAAAAAAGCACAGCAATACTCTGTCAACCTGTTTACATATGAATTTGAAAAATTGTCCCAACAGAATGCGCTTTATAGTGTACAGAAAGGGACAGAGATATTCTATCTTGATAACAAGTATTACAGCGAACTATTTGGACTTTCGACGGAGCCAATAAACAAGGAGGAGTTTTTACATGCCGGAGACTGTTAAAAACACTATCGAATTCAAGGTCTGGGGGAGATTCGCTCTTTTTACTGATCCGCTTACTAAAATTGGCGGTGAAAAATGTTCATATCATCTCCCAACCTACGAGGCGCTGAAAGGCATCTGCAAATCAATCTACTGGAAGCCTACAATAATCTGGGTGATTGATGCGGTGCGGGTAATGAAGCGTATTCGCACACAAACCAAAGGAACAAAACCACTGAACTATGGAGGCATTTATCCCAGCGAAAAGATTCCTGGCAAAAAACAAGAGAACTTTAATGACCTTGCTATCTATACATTCCTTTCCGATGTGGAGTATCAGGTACGTGCACATTTTGAATGGAATACGCACCACAAAGAATTGGAAAAAGACCGCATCGACGGCAAGCATTTTGCCCTTGCCAAGCGAATGCTGGAACGTGGCGGAAGGCAAGACATTTTCCTCGGCACGCGCGACTGCCAGGGATATGTGGAGCCATGCGTCTTCGGTGAAGGTGAAGGCGCTTATGATGGGGACGATGAAATTGGCTATGGGCTTATGTTTCATGGGTTTGATTATCCCGATGAAACTGGTGTTGACGAGTTATACGCCCGGTTCTGGTATCCAACCCTCAAAAAAGGGATGCTGACTTTTGACCGACCAGAAGATTGTAAACATAGGAAGATTGTTCGGAAGATGGATGCAAAGAGCTTTGGTGCCGGAAACGTAAAATCGGTGGAGCTTGAAGCCGGGGAACAGGGGGTGGTGGAATGAGTTGGATACAAAAGCTGTATGAGACTTATGACGCTTGTGCTGGCAATGCAAATATTCCAGACATCGAAGAGTTATGCCCTGTTGGATATTCCGTGCAAAATGCTCACATTGAGGTTGTTATTGATAAAGATGGTATGTTCAGAAGAGCCTCCCTCATTCAAAAAGAGAACAATCCAAAAACATTGATACCTGTTACGGAAGGATCTGCTGGAAGAACAAGTGGTGAAGATCCGCATCCGCTTTGCGATTCGCTTCAGTATTGTGCTGGTGATTATGTGCAGTATGGAGTCCGTTGCACGAACATTTTTTCAACCGAATAGATTTCCCAAATGAGAGGGGTATTCAATAAGCCCGAACGCATCGAACCCGCGTCGGCTTGCCA
>WSNO01000045.1 GCA_009773415.1 Nitrospirota bacterium
GATGAATGCTCCGCTTGCGCCCTTTCTGCCAATCGCCACTTTGTAGCAGGATCGTACGCAGGGTCTCTTTGCTCAGAACTATCCCTTCATGCTCCCCTAGTGTCGGTTCTCACATAATGTTGCCTCAAGAGTCTTTCATTTTCTCACAAACATCTGACTAAATAGAGTTTTCTTTGCAGAATGGATTGACCTCAAAAAGCGAGAGGGCAACCGAGCGGACATCTGTTTGGCGACAGAACCCGGTTGCCCTCTACCAAAGGAGTTTTATTGTTACTGTATGTGGGTGTGGATGTAAAGACCCTCTGCGAAGCAGGGCATGCATATCCGTGGCCGAAGCCATCACACTGCCCGAAGTGCCGGGGTCGAAGGTTATGGGGGCATGGCTATGTAGAGCGGTACTTTGATAGTGTCGATGACCCGGTCAAGGTGAAGCGCTATCGGTGTCCTGACTGTGGAGCAGTACACACCTGTCGGCCCCGGGGATATTTTTGGGGCATCCGTTCTCCGGCTTTGCTCGTTGTTCTGTGTTTGGCGCAGAAGATTCTGTACAGTCGGTGGCTGCGGTGCGTGTGCCGGCAAGTGCAGCAGTACTGGCACCGTATTGTTCGATGTGCGAGTTCGGTACGGCAGACTATCCGGGCTCCGTCGATTGAGCATCTCCGACAGTTTTCCCGCAGCCGTTGCGGGGTGCACTTGATTGTGACGAAACACTCTGAGGCGGGTCTCCCCACCTGATATTTGCATCGAAGTCCCAGAGCGCCCTTCGGTAGGATGGTGAAAACAGCCAAGGAGGCAGTGGATGGACGAAGAGGCAAAGAAGCGGATAGCTGAGTTTCGGTTCGGGGTGATTCATGATCTGCTGGGAGACCGCAAGCTCACGCGGGGGCAGCGCACGAGGCTCTTGCAGGAGAAGGCCGGCAGTGAGTGGGAGATACCGCATACCGGCAGGACGTACATCAGCAAATCTACGATTCTGTTGTGGCTGAGGAAGTACGAGCGCGGGGGCAGACAGCTTCAAACCCTGTATCCTGAGGGCAGGCGTGACCGAGGCAGACCGCGTGCAATGGACGAGGAGACGGCGCAGGCGCTGTGTGAACTGAAGCGCCAGATGAAAGGAGCAACCCTTCCGGTCATCATCCGGGAAGCCCAAAGACGCAAGATAATCGGGCCTGACTTCAAGGCTGGTTATGCCACCGTCTACCGCTTGTTCAAACACAGGGGGGTGATGAATCGCCTAGAACAGATAGAGGATCGGCGGAAGTTTGAAGCTGAGCTGCCCAACGATATCTGGCAGTCCGACTGCATGCACGGGCCGATGGTGGAGGTTGAAGGCAAGCAGCGCAAAAGCTATCTGTATGCCTTTCTGGACGATATGAGCAGGCTGGTCACGTATGCTGAGTTCTATCCGAGCGAACGGTTGAACTACTATACGGACGGGTTGAGAAAGGCCCTCAAAAAGCGGGGCTTGCCCCGGAAGCTTTATGTTGATAACGGGCCGGCGTTCCGGGCGCACCTGCTGAGCCATGCAACCGCCTCCCTCGGCATTGCCCTTATCCGCTCAAAGCCATATCAACCTCAGGGGCGCGGCAAGATCGAACGATTCTTCAGGACCGTGAGGATGCAGTTGCTGAGTGGCCTGAGTGCGGGGATGAGCCTCAAAGACCTGAACAGGGCCCTTCAGCAGTGGATTGATACCCACTACCATGCTACGGTTCACAGCAGCACCCGGCAGACTCCACTGAACCGTTACCTCAAGCACGCCCATCTGCTGAGGGAGGCGCCCAAAGATCTGGACGACCACTTTCGCCAAAGAGTCCAGCGCAAAGTTGACCGCGACAGAACCGTCTCGTTAAACGGACGACTCTACGAGGCCCCTGTCCACTTGATCGGCAGCATGGCGACACTCTTGTTCCATGAAGACGACCCCAGCAGGGTGGAAGCCTTCCGTGAAGGAATCTCTCAGGGGATGCTGGTTCCGCTGGATGTGCGGGTCAACTGCAAGATACGTCGGCACCATGACATCGTGGAACTTATCCCCGCAGCATCCATCGGCCTGCCGGAGCAGGAGCGGCGCTATGAAGGCGGCAAGCTCTTTGACGGCAAGGGAGAGGACACCCATGAGCTATAGAAACTACTACGGATTCGACCGGGACCCCTTCGCGCAGGATCTCAGAGTGCAAGACGTCTATCCGCTGCCCGGACTGAAGGCAGCTACGGAACGCTTCATGTACGCTCTGAAGCTGGGCGCCGTCAGTGTCGTCACCGGGGACGTCGGCAGCGGCAAGTCCACGGCCCTCAGGTATGCCGCAAGCAAGCTGCACCCATCGCAATACAAGGTGGTTTGCAGCGTTGGTTCCACGGGTTCCATGATGGATATCATGCGGCAACTGTGCGCCGGCTTCGACGTCAACGCCTCAAGCTGCTCTTTGGCAAAGCTTCCCCGCACCCTTCGCGAGATCATCACTAGAGATCTCTCAAAGAAAGCAAACACCGGTGCTCATCATTGACGAGGCATCCCTCATGCGCCTTGAGGTCTTCGCACAATTGCATGCAATAAGCCAGTTCGACATGGACTCAAAACCAATCATGCCCATCGTGCTGGCCGGCCAGAACAACCTCTTGGACAAACGTATGTTCCACACCTCAAGACCTCTGTCCTCAAGAGTCATTGGCAGGAGTCACCTTGAAGGACTCAAACAGAAAGATATGGCCGCCTACATCAAGCATCACTTGCAGATAGCCGGCATTAAAGAACAGTTGTTCTCGGAAGAGGCTGTGCTGGCAATCCATCAGGGTTCAGGAGGGCTACTTCGAAGAGCCAACTTCCTGGCAAAAGGAGCTCTCATTGCAGCGGCGGCTGAGCAATGCAAGGTCGTCTCGGCCGAACATGTACGCATGGCGTCCACCGAAATCATCTGAGACATATGGACCGGAAGCCCTACGGCTTCCGGTCACACTAATGCGAATGGATCACATGTGCGTGAGAATCTGGAGTCAGAATAATGTGAGATGTTACAACTGGTTCGACAATACCTTTCTGCCGAAGTTTCAGCCCGTAGCCGTATCCGCCCTTCTGCTGACCCTGGTGCTCATCTTTGCGTTTCAGGCCGAAAACCTGACTGCCCGATGGTTTGCAGTCCTGTTCCTCGCCGTGCCGATCCCGATCCAGGTATATTTCAATTCAAGCATCACCTCTCTGCTCATGCGCTTCTTCAAGGTTCAGCACAACGTCGCAGCGCCCGGCGCCCTGATCGGCGCAAGCAACTTCTTTGAACTCACGGTTGCCGTGGCAATCACACTCTTCGGCCCCAGCTCCGGAGCAGCGCTTGCCTGTGTAGTAGGCGTGCTGGTGGAAGTGCCGGTGATGCTCTCGGTCTGCAATGTCTGCAACCGTTCGAAGGCGTGGTATGGAAAGGGCATGAAGCAGGAATATTCGGCACCTTAATGTTGCGTCTTGCGAACAAACAGAGTAGCCATTGTCCGGGCGGCTATTTTTATGATTACTTGACTTTCATATCAACTTTTCTTTATACTTTGAGCGGTCAAGGAGATGTGGATGCTCAAGGATTTCGCTGCACACATGACATACTCCGTCATCGGGCTCGCCAGAGGCACCGCTCTGGGAGACGCTCTTGAGTTCTTTATCTATGACACCATCAAGATATTCATCCTTCTTGCCGTCATCATCTACGCCGTGTCGATCATTCGCAGCTTTTTTCCGCCGGAGCGAACCAAGGCAATTCTTTCCAATAAAAAAGAGTTTATTGGTAATATTCTTGCTGCGCTGCTGGGTGTGGTTACCCCCTTCTGCTCATGCTCTGCAGTGCCGCTCTTCATCGGGTTCATCGAATCAGGAGTTCCGCTTGGTGTAACCTTCTCATTCCTTATTTCCTCTCCCATGGTTAATGAGGTCGCCCTTGTTCTTCTCTGGGGCATGTTCGGATGGAAAGTAGCAGGTATTTATATGGTAACCGGCCTGCTGGTGGCAATTGTGGTGGGGATGGTCATTGGCAAACTCAAGCTCGAAAAGTGGGTGGAAGAGCATGTCTACACCATGCAGATCGGGCAGACTGGTGATATAGCTGCCATGTCGTGGAAAGATCGCTTCGAGCATGCAAAATGGAATACGGTTGATATTCTGAAAAAAGTTTGGTTATATGTCGTGATCGCAATCGGCATCGGCGGCTTTATCCACGGCTATGTGCCGGAAGACTTTCTGGTCAAATATGCCGGTCCCGACAACCCGTTTGCGGTTCCTCTTGCAGTTCTGCTCGGCGTTCCGCTGTATTCAAATGCCGCCGGGGTGATTCCCATCGTGTATGCATTGATGAACAAGGGACTTGCGCTCGGGACCGTTTTGGCATTCATGATGTCAGTTACGGCACTCTCGCTGCCGGAGATAATCATTCTCCGGAAAGTGCTGAAAGTGCCGCTGCTCGCGGTGTTTGTCGGAATCATGACCGTAGCGATAATAGCCGTCGGCTATCTGTTTAATGCGATTCTTTGAAGCGAGGGAGAGTTGACTATGGAAATCAAGGTATTAGGACCAGGGTGCGCAAACTGCAAGAAAATGGAAGAGATGGCAAAACAAGCGGTCAAGGAACTCGGCATTGATGCGAAGATCGACAAAATCACGGATATGCGCGAGATCATGAGTCACACCATGTCGACGCCGGGCCTTGTGGTAAACGGGAAACTCAAGTATTCCGGCAAACCGCTGCCGCCGCTCGACAAGGTGAAAGAACTCATCAAGTCGGAAGCATGACAATGAAGACATTGGCAAACGTCTACCATGCCTTGTCGGAAGTAACGCGGCTGCGCATCCTAAAGCTCCTGGAGCACGGCGAACTCTGCGTATGCGATCTGGTGGCTGCGCTCGAAATGAGCCAGCCGAAGATCTCATTTCATGTGGCCGCCCTGAAACGCGCCGGACTGATCAACGACCGAAAGGATGGTCGCTGGATTCGCTACTCCATAACATTGGAGTGCGATCTTTTCAGGCGCTATCTTATTTCCACAACTCTCGAAAAAATCACCGTAGGAGACGTCACCGACGACCGGACGCGCCTTGCCGCTTTTCTCGCTCAGAAAGAGTCGAATCTTCCTACCAAAAGGAATGCCTTATGAAATACTGCTTCCTTCTCATCTGTCTGATATCCCCGCTCACAATTCCCGCAGCATTTGCCAGTGCCGACTAAGCACTCGATGCACGTCTGCTACAAGCAAAAACTGAAAAAACGGCCGTCATGCTCGAACTCGGCTCAGTCGGTTGCATTCCATGCGAACAGACCTTGTGCTGGATGCTCTGGAGCAGGCGCTCTGGTCCCGGCGGGACACTGAGGGATTAGTGCATCACAGCGACCGCGGGAGCCAGTACCTGTCGATCCGCTACTCCGAGCGTCTGGCAGCAGCGGGTGTGGCCCCAT
>WSNO01000017.1 GCA_009773415.1 Nitrospirota bacterium
GATATGGTCGTCCTGAGATATTCAACACCGACCAGGGCAGTCAGTTTACGAGCACGGATTTTACGGATATGCTCAAAGAGCATGGCATCAGAATCAGCATGGACGGCAAGGGGCGGTGGATGGACAACGTCTTTATCGAGCGGCTGTGGCGGTCACTAAAATACGAGGAGGTGCATCCGAAGGCACACGGCACTATGATCGAACTGAGACAGGGGATGGCGAACTACATGGAGAAGTACAATTGCCGGCGTCATCATCAGGCGCTTGACTACAAAACGCCCGATAAGGTTTACTGGACTATACTGCCGCATGAGCGGGCAGCATGATGCTGAGCAGCTTCCCACTTATGAATCGCCTGCGCCTGTCCAAACAACCTGAGCCACTTCTTTATTTTTTTTTCACCACGTAGCCCGCAGAATCTTCAATCGGACGGCCGGTCAGCGCTTCGCGCTGCCGGATTAGGATATACTTCGACAGCGCATTGATCATGAACCGATTGCCCTTCGGCAGAAACTCGCATGCGACCGAGTATCCGCGCGGAGTCTGTATTGTGCGAATAACGCGGCATTGAAAAACAAGGCACTGTTCCGGAAACTGCAACTGGGGGAGCGCGTAATTTGGAAAGCGGATTGCGATTGCGATATATGAGCCTTCCCTGATTCGTTCGTGCGAATAATAGCGCAGGCCCTTTTCAGAGATGTTGACCGACTGCTTCGTGAATGCGTCCGGCTTGAAGCACGCGCCGCACTTCTTGCACTCATCATGCTTCAGACGGGAAACGTATATCTCGCCATCTACGCGATATGCTTCGCGGCGCTCTTTTCCGGTTGGTATGTGGCCGATATCCATTAAGGTTGTCTTTGGGCGCTGCGCTCACGTCATAACGGATAGTCTTTCGGGAACGCAGGCGGTCTCTTTCTATGTTTCGTAGTCGGCGAGTCGGCGCTCGGAAACAACCTCTTTCACAAAAGCTACGCACTTTTTATGTTCAGGATGCGCCTGATATGCATCAAGCGCCGACCTGTCGGGGAATTCCGAATAGAGCACAACGTCTCCCGATGCATCGGAAGCGCTGAAGTCGATGCCGACCTCAATTTTCAGAAGCCCCGGAATTTTTCCATTCAGATCTTCAAGCATCTGCTTCATCTTGTATGCATTTTCCTGCTTGGTCGCTTCCATGGCAAAGTCCTTCAGTCGCCATATTACGATGTGTTTAACCATTTGTTGCCTCCATGGGTGTCTTGCATTGTTGCCTTTCATGATACCAAGAAACGCCCTGAAGGTGTAGAATGATCTCTATACAGTCATTGGAGGGGATGGTGGAGAAGCATAACGCGGTCTTGATTAACCAGGAAATCTGCACCGGATGCGGCCAGTGTGTGCTGGTATGCCCGACGAAGAGCCTTTCTCTAGTCGGGGGAAAGGCGCGCATGACATCGCTTGAATCAATATCGTGCGGCCATTGCGAGGCGGTCTGCCCGGTCAATGCCGTTCGCGTTCCCCTGCTCGACGACGACATGGGGAACTGCGAGACCTTTCTGTTCGAAAAACGCTGGCTTCGGCCCGGACATTTCGATCTGTCCCGCCTGGTACAGCTCATGGCTTCCCGACGATCCTGCCGCAACTACACCGCGCAGCCCGTTGAGCGCGCTGCTCTGGAGGACCTGGTAAAGATAGGTGTTACCGCTCCATCCGGCACGAATTCCCAGCTTTGGACATTTACGATACTGCCGACACGCAAAGCTGTTGAGAGCCTCATCCCGGTGATTGTCGGGTTTTACTCGCATCTGAACACAATGGCAAAAAAAGCGGTTGTCCGCAGAGGACTAAAATTGATTGGCAAGGGTGAGTTGGATGAATACTACCGCCTCTATTATCGTCAGATACGGGATGGTCTTGCGGAGTGGGAAAAAACGGGAAAAGACAGACTGTTCCACGGCGCAACAGCCGCTATCATTGTGGGATCAAAGCCGGGTGCTAGCTGCCCCGCTGAAGATGCCCTCCTTGCAACCCAGAATATCCTGCTCGCCGCGCACGCGATGGGCCTTGGCACCTGCCTTGTCGGGTTTGCCGTAGCCGCCATGAAAAACGACCCCAAGGTTCAGTTGGCAGCAGGGATTCCCGGGGGGGAAACCGTATATGCGGTTATTGCGGTGGGGCATCCTGAAGAGTCATATCTGAAAGTTGCCCGACGAAAGAAGGTTGAGCTGAGATATTTCGAAGGAGAATAATCGCAAATCTGCAGAAAAGACTCGCTTCGCCCCCCTATTTCCTCCGGCTCCACATCCACCAGGCAAGGGCAACGATAACCAGCCCCGGCGCAGCAGCCACAATGCCAACCAAAAGCGGAAGCACTGTCACCGTTGCAAGACCTGCACAAAGCATGATCACGGCTATAACGGCATATTTATCACGGCTCATACTGTGCTCTCCCCTTGTTCATCTTTTTTATCAATCCTGCGCCTCATGATGTAATCGTCCATCATAAAGCCCCCGCCGATAGCAAAGACTGTCGCGTCAGCTATCCTGAATCCGAACTTCTCATACGCCCTGATCGCCCGCTGGTTCTGCTTGTTCACCGTGAGAAAGACGCTGTGCCTGCCGTTTTCTTCAGCATAGGCAACAACACGGTGAAAAGCAGTTGCGGCAATGCCGCTTCCGCGGGCTTCTTTGCGGACGTAGATTTTCGAAAGCTTCACTTCATTGTTAGCGGCAACCTCGTAAGAAATGAATCCGCAATCCTCGTTGTCGTCAGCAATAATTTCCCAGCGAACCCCTTGCGCAAGTTCCTGCGCGATGACGCTTTCCGAATACATCATGGCAAGCATGTACGCAATCTGCTCCGGTGAAATCATGCCCTCGTATGCCTCATGCCAGATGGCATGCGCAAGGGATCGCAGCGTGGAAATGTCGGCTGCAGTTGCTGTCCGGAACACAGGCATCATGCAGGTTCTAAATGCAGAAATTCGGCGTCTTGCGCCGAACCTGCGCTTCGCGGGCGAGCTGTTCAAGCGTGATATGATCGACCACCGAGGAAATCGCCTCCGCCGTTTTTTTCCAGACACTGCGAAGCACGCATGTGTCGAGATCCTTGCAGCCCTTGTAGCAGTCGTCGCAACAGGCTATCGGTTCGATAGGTCCTTCGACGAAACGCACAATATCGCCGACCGTAACTTTTGTCGGGTGGCCGGCAAGCGTATAGCCGCCCTCCTTGCCGCGCTTGCTCTTTACAAAGCCTCCCTTTTTGAGGTTCAGCAAAATCGCTTCCAGAAACTTCTGCGGGATGTCGAGGCGTTTTGCAAGCGCTATCATCGGGACGACCGATTCGCTCTGTTCGTCATAGCTTATGGCAAGCTCCAGCAGCGCCTTCAATGCGTAATCGCCCTTGTAGGAAATCTTCATCTTTTTCCGTTTCCGTTTTGTTCCTGCTTCATACTTGTTTCAGCGCCTGCTCTATATCCTTCCACAGATCGTCCTTGTCTTCGATGCCGACAGAAAATCTGACAAGCGAATCGTTTACGCCAATCTCTGCCCGCAGCGCGGCGGAGATGAAGGAATGACTCATTTTCGCCGGGTGGTTCACCAGCGACTCCACCCCGCCTAGACTCGCGGCAAGCGGGAAGAGCTTCAGGCTTTTGATGAAACGCTGTGTGCCGCTCAGGTCGGCTGCCAGTTCGGCGCTCACCATGCCGCTGAACCCCGACATCTGCTGCTGTGCAAGCTCATGCTGCGGGTGTTCCGGAAGGCCGGGATAGATGACGCGGCTGACCAGCGGATGCCGTTGCAGACGCTCCGCAAGATAAAACGCGTTTTCCTGATGCGCCCGCATCCTGAGCGGCAGCGTCTTGATGCCGCGCAGAGTGAGCCAGCAGTCCCACGGACCCGGAACCGCGCCAGCAGAGCGCTGATACGTCCTGATTTCATGATACAGCCTGTCGTCATTGACCACGACCGCGCCGCCGAGCACATCGCTGTGGCCGGAAATATACTTTGTGGTGCTGTGAATGACAATATGCGCACCGAGCTGTAACGGATTCTGGAACACCGGGCTTGCGAAAGTGTTGTCCACGGCCAGCAGGATGCCTGTCTGCTCTGCGATGGCGGCAACCGCCCGGATGTCTGTAATCTTCAGCAACGGATTCGTCGGCGACTCAATGAGAATCAGGCGCGTGTTTTTTTTAACCGATGCGCGGAACGATTCTGTATTCTCTGCCTTCACATACGTTATCTCTATCCCCCATGGCCGGAATATCTGTTCAAGCAGTCCATACGTGCCGAGGTAGATGTCGTCGCTCACGATGAGATGTCCGTTCCCGCGCAGAAGGTTCAGCGCTGCCGTAATAGCTGCAACCCCGGATGCAAAGGCCAGGCCGTGTTTTCCGCCCTCGCTTTCCGCGATGACTGACTCAAGCATCTGACGAGTCGGATTGCTGCTGCGCGAATACTCAAACCCCCGGCGGTCGTACTCATGCTCAAACGGCACGCTCTGGTAGACAGGCGAGATGACCGCACCCAGTCCGTCAGGCTGCTGTGCGGTATGAATTAATTTTGTCGCGAGCTTCAAATGCCGTCTCCGCTGATATGGCTGATATGACCGTGCTTATCGTTCCGTGTGATTTTAAATATCGCATTTGTGGCGAGCAGGTTTGGCCAGAAACGAGTCTGCCCCCAGTTCGTCAGGTAAATTTCCCGCAGGATGCTGATTTTTTTCAAGGTGCAATATTCCCGGAAATCCTTGATGCTCAGGAAATGAATGTTCGGCGTGTTGTACCAGCTGTAAGGCAGGGCTACCGTCGCCGGAGACTTCCCGAAAAAAAAGAGCTCCAGGCGTGCCTGAATATAGGCGAAATTGGAGAAGCTCAAAATGACTTCGCGTCCAACACGAAGGGATTCTGATATCAACAGGTCTATCTCGAAGATTTCCTGAATGCACTGGTTCATGATGACGTAATCAAACGTCTTGTCCGGATACTCGCCGAGACCGCTTTCGATGTCGCTGTGAAACACCGTCAGTCCTTTTTGCACGCAGCGGTAAATGGCCTCGTCGTCAATTTCGATGCCTTGTCCATTCACATCTTTCCGTTCACGCAGCAGCTCGAGGAGCTCGCCGTTGCCGCAACCGAGGTCCAAAACGGTTGCCTGCTCATGAACCATCTCGGCAATGAGAAGATGTTCCTGCTGTTCATACTGGGTAAGCTTCGGTTTCATTTCGCCCCCTTGAACACCCTGTCGAGAAAGCCGTTGACAAGTATCTCCTGCTGGTCGATTTCGAGCAGAAAAGCGTCGTGACCATATGTAGAGGGAACTTCACAGTAGGTGACATCTACAAAGCGCGTCTTCAGCAGCCGCACCAGGTCGCGTGACTGGTATGACGGGTAAAGCCAGTCTGATTGAAATGAAATGACCAGAAATTTCACCGCAAACCGCCGGTTCGGCGGGAAGAGGTCCTGGTCCGCGAGATCAAAATAGTCCATCGCTTTTGTGATATAGAGATATGAGTTTGCATCAAACCGCTGGACGAATCTGTCCCCCTTGTAGTGCAAATAGCCTTCGACCTGGAAATCTGCATCGAACGAAAACCCGAGCCGTTCTTTTTTGAGATGCCGCGAAAACTTTTCCTCCATTGATTTGTCGCTCATGTAGGTTATATGGCCTATCATCCGGGCAAGAGCAAGCCCCCGCTCCGGCTGGCCGTTGTCATAGTAGTGGCCGTTTTTCCAGGTGGGGTCGCTGATGATGGCCTGACGCGCCACTTCATTAAATGCAATCTGCTGCGGCGAGTGCTTCAGCGACGTTGCGATGGGGATGACCGACAACACCCGCTCCGGATAGTCTGCTACCCACTGGAGCACCTGCATGCCTCCCATTGAGCCGCCCGAGATCGAAAGCAGCTTGTCGATGCCGAGGTGGTCCAGCAAAATCTTCTGCACCGCAACGATATCCTTGACCGTAATAACCGGAAAGTCAGTCGCATAGTGCCTGCCGGTTTTTGGATTGATGGATGACGGGCCGGTGGTGCCCCGGCATCCTCCGAGGATATTGGAACAGATCATGAAATACTTGTTCGTGTCAAATGCCTTGCCGGGTCCTATCATTGAGTCCCACCATCCCTTGCGTCCCGCAGCGTCTATGCCTGCCGCATGAGCATCTCCCGAAAAGGCATGGCAAATCAGGATGGCGTTACTTTTGCTGGCATTCAGCGTTCCATAGGTTTCGTAGGCAATATCAATGCTGTCGAGAGCAGCGCCACATTCAAGAGTAAGAGACTGCTCCCACTTGAGCAGCTGCGTTGCAACAGGGACTAATGCTTCAGTGTTCAGGTTATCCATAGCTTCTCCCGATCAAAATTCTGCACTACTCTGCCTCGCCCTGAAAAAGCCAGGTGGAGAGATACCGCTCGCCGGTATCCGGCAGGATCGCAACGATTGTTTTGCCTGACGACTCAGGCCGCCTGCCAATCTGCAGGGCTGCCCAGAGCGCTGCACCGCTCGAAATCCCGGCCAGAATACCTTCTTTTTTTGCCAAATCCCGAGCTGTTTTTCCTGCATTGGTATGGCTTACCTGAATAATTTCGTCAATAATCTTTGTATTTAAAACGGGCGGGACAAATCCGGCACCAATGCCCTGAATCTTATGCGGTCCCGGCTTGCCTCCCGACAGAACCGGCGAGTCAGCCGGTTCGACCGCTGCTATTTTCACGTTCGGCTTGCGCTCCTTCAGAAATTCACCGACTCCGGTAATTGTTCCTCCCGTTCCAACCCCGGCAACAAAAACATCGATGGCACCATCGGTGTCGCGCCAGATTTCCTCCGCCGTTGTCCTGCGGTGAACCTCCGGGTTTGCCGGGTTTTCAAACTGCTGAGGAATAAAGCTGTCCGGAATGCTTTTATGAAGATCTTCAGCCTTCTCGATTGCGCCGCGCATGCCTTTTGCGCCTTCTGTCAGCACCAGTTCTGCTCCGAATATCTTCAGAAGCTGACGCCGCTCAACGCTCATCGTCTCCGGCATGGTCAGGATAAGCCGGTAGCCGCGCACTGCTGCGGTAAATGCTAAGCCGATGCCGGTATTGCCGCTCGTCGGTTCGATGATAACGCCGCCCGCCTTGAGAATGCCGGACTTCTCGGCAGCGTCGATCATGGCAACGCCGATCCGCTCTTTTACGCATGAGACAGGATTAAACGATTCCAGCTTCACCAGCACTGTTGCCATGGAGTCGGCGGCAAGCCGGTTAATCTTCACCAGCGGCGTATTGCCGACCGTCTGCGTAATGTTCTCAAAAATCCGCGCCATGCTCATCTCCCTTTCGAGTGCGGAAGTTCTGAAATCAGGAAGGACAAAACGTTAACGTGAGATGATGTGTGCTTGCACCTTCTGGTGGTTTTCACTTCCTCACGTCCGTCCTTCTCAGCATCTGATCTAATTCTTGCCTCCCGCGCATTATCAGATTGTTTTCAAAGCCTGCTCTATATCAGCGATGATATCATCAACATGCTCTATCCCTATAGAGAGGCGAACGTAGTCAGCGGTTACCCCTGTCGTTTTTTGCTGCTCCTCAGTCAACTGCTGGTGAGTTGTGCTTGCCGGATGAACGGCGAGCGTCTTTGCATCACCCATGTTTGCAACATGGGAAATAAGCTTGAGCGAATCGATAAACGCCTTGCCTGCCGGCAGCCCGCCCTTGACGCCGAACCCGATGATTGCACCCGCGCCAAGCTTCAGATATTTATCTGCTTTGGACTTCTCCGGACTCGACGCCAGCCCCGGGTAGTTCACCCATGTCACCTTCTGATGTTTTTCAAGATATTCCGCTATTTTCAGGGAATTATAGGCATGCCGTTCCATACGCAGATGCAGCGTTTCAAGCCCCTGCAGGAAAAGAAATGAGTTGAATGGTGAAATGCACGGCCCCGTATCCCGGAGGAGCGTGACCCTCGCTTTGATAATGTAGGCAATGTTTCCGAGCGGCTGCAGTGCCTCGACAAAGTTGATTCCGTGATAACTCGGCTCCGGATCGGCAATCAGCGGAAACTTTGAACTGCCGTCCGGCTGCTTCACGGTCCAGTCGAATCTGCCTGAGTCGACGATAACGCCGCCCATTGATGTTCCATGCCCGCCGATAAACTTCGTTGCGGAATATACAATGATATCTGCTCCGTAATCGAAGGGACGAAGAAGGTACGGACTGACTGTATTGTCGAGAATAAATGGCAGCTGATTCGCATGCGCAACTGCCGCCACAGCTTCAATATCCGTCACATTCAGCTTCGGATTGCCGATGCTTTCGGCGAAAATCGCCTTTGTCTTCGGTGTAATGGCTTTTTCCAGATTCTTCGGATCGCCGGAATCGACAAGATTGACCGTGATGCCGAATTTTTTAAAGGTATTCCTGAAAAGACTGAACGTGCCTCCATAGAGGTTATCGAACGAGACTATCTCATCGCCGCTTTGCGCGATGTTTAGCAGCGCCAGAACGATGGCGGACTGACCGGATGCAAGCGCAAGGGCGCCTACTCCGCCTTCCAGCTGAGCCATGCGATTTTCAAAAACATCGGTCGTCGGATTCTGGAGTCGAGTATAAATATTCCCAAACTCCTTCAGGGCAAAAAGACTGGCAGCATGGTCAGTGCTCTTGAAAGTGTACGCCGATGTCTGATAAATCGGAACCGCACGCGAACCGGTCGTCGGGTCAGGCACCTGCCCGCCATGAAGCAAAATAGTTTCCGGTCTGTAGTTGATCGTCATAGTCATCCTCCCAAAACAGCGATAAATACGGGCAACTCCCCAGGGCTCCCCGATCCATTATATTCTCATGAAAACAATATACTTACAATCCCTATAGGATTTATAGATTTTACAAAAAACGTACTTTTTCTGTCAACAAGTGAACTACTCCCCGGTCTGAAGCCTGGGGTTTTCTGGCCGATTTTGATAAAGATGCAGCTTCCCATGGCGCCCTGCCTACACCTTATCCAGTGCCTGCTCCAGATCAGCAAGGATATCCGCAATATGCTCAATGCCGACAGAAAGACGGACAAAGTCCGGGGTAACCCCCATTGCGCGCTGCTCGTCTTCCGAAAGCTGCTGATGCGTCGTGCTTGCCGGGTGAATCGCCAGCGTCTTTGCGTCGCCGACATTTGCAACATGCGAAATCAACCGCAGCGCGTCGATGAATCTCTTTCCGGCCGCCAACCCTTCCTTGATACCGAAGCCAAGGATCGCCCCGCCGCCGCGCTTCAGGTACTTGTCTGCTTTCGTTTTCTCGGGACTCGACGCGAGACCCGGATAGTTCACCCATGATACTTTTGGATGTTTTTCAAGATATTCCGCTACTTTCAGAGAATTATAGGCATGCCGTTCCATGCGCAGATGCAGCGTTTCAAGCCCTTGCAGGAAAAGAAACGAGTTGAACGGCGACACCGCAGGTCCCAGATCGCGCAACAATGTTACACGCGCTTTAATGATATAGGCTATGTTGCCGAGCGGTTTCAACACTTCAACGAAGTTGATTCCGTGATAGCTTGGGTCCGGGTCTGCAATCAGCGGGAACTTTGAGCTGCCGTCCGGCTGCTTGACCGTCCAGTCGAACCTGCCTGAATCGACAATGACCCCGCCGATGGAAGTCCCGTGGCCGCCGATGAATTTGGTCGCTGAGTAAACCGCAACATCGACGCCGTACTCAAAAGGCTTCAGCAGAGACGGGCATACGGTATTGTCAAGGACGAAAGGCAGATTGTTGGCGTGTGCGATTGAGGCTACGAATTCCAGGTCGGTCACATTCAGCTTCGGATTGCCGATGCTCTCCGCATAGATTGCTTTGGTCTTCGGGGTAATCGCCTGATTGAGCATCTCCGGAGTGCCCGAGTCGACAAATTTTACAGTAATCCCGAATCGTGCGAACGTGTATTTAAAGAGGCTGTAGGTTCCGCCATACAAATTGTCGAGCGAGACAATCTCATCCCCGGCTTGTGCAATATTCAGAAGTGCAAGGGCAATGGCGGATTGACCGGACGCAACCGCAAGAGATCCCGCGCCGCCCTCCAACTCCGCCATCCTCTTTTCAAAAACGTCGGTCGTCGGGTTCATGAGCCGGGTATAGATATTACCGAACTCTTTGAGTCCAAAAAGATTCGCTGCGTGCTCCGCGCTTTTGAACTGATACGAAGTCGTCTGGTAAATCGGAACCGCACGCGAACCGGTCGTCGGGTCAGGCACCTGCCCGCCATGAAGCAAAATAGTTTCCGGCCTGTAGCTCTGTTTCATTTTTTGTCCCCCACAATTGATTTGTTCATCACGGCGAAGCGCCAAAACCTACTTTATTAGATAATTCCTATCGGATTTGTAGAGTATAAGAAAGTGAAAAGCGCGCTGTCAAGAACTTTTTTGCGGGATTTACTTCTGCAGGAAAATGTCCACCAGCCGGTCGAGTTCATCGAGAGAATAATACTCTATCTCAACGATACCTTTTTTGCCCTTATGGTGGATTTTAACCTTGGTGCCCAGCGCCCGGACAAGCTTGTGCTCGAGATCCACGACCTCGGGCATCTTCTCCTGTTTCTTTGCCTTGGGTGCGGGATGCGCGATTTTCTTGCAGAGAGCCTCGGCAGCGCGGACGCTCATGCCGAGATTCACGATGACCTTGGCAGCCTCTATCTGCTTCTGCCTGCTTTCTATGGAAAGAATTGCCTTTGCGTGACCCATCGTAAGGCTTCCTGAATTCAGATGCGCCTTGATTTCGTCCGGCAGCTTAAGGATGCGAAGATAGTTGGCGATGGTCGCCCGCTCTTTGCCCACACGCTCGGAGAGGGTTTCCTGGGTAAGTTTGAATTCCTTCATGAGGCGGTCGAACGCTTCTGCAGTTTCAACCGGGTTCAGATCTTCGCGCTGAATATTTTCGACAAGCGCAATCTCTATCGCATCCTGAGAGGAAACATCCTTGACCAGTGCCGGAATCTTTTTGAGCCCGGCAAGCTGCGATGCACGCCACCGCCGCTCACCCGCAATCAGTTTAAAGGTGCCGTCGCCGACGCGCGATACAATGACAGGCTGAAGAACGCCTTTCTCTTTGATAGAGTCGGCCAGCTCCTTGAGCGCCTCGTCGCGAAAGAACTTTCGAGGCTGATGAATATTCGGCACAATCTTCGCAAGGTCAATTTTGACAATTTCATCTCCCTTTTCAGGGAGCAGTGCTTCAAGTCCTCTACCCAGTGCGCTTTTCATAGAGCATCTCCAGTGCGAGGGAGAGGTAACTCTGCGCGCCCTTTGAGCGCGAATCATAGAGTATGGCCGGCTTTCCGTGGCTCGGCGCCTCCCCCAGCGTTACATTTCTTGGAATCTGTGTTTCGTAGATTTTATCGGGGAAATACTTCTTCACTTCCGCAGCAACCTGATGCGAAAGGGTGTTGCGTGCATCAAACATGGTGAGAACAATGCCCTCAATCTCGAGAGTCGGATTGAACGAGCCGCGCACCAGATGCAGCGTGCGGGAGAGCAGGCTCAGCCCTTCGAGAGAATAGTACTCGCACTGCACCGGCACAACAACCGAATCAGCGGCAACAAGCCCGTTCAGCGTAAGCAGCCCGAGCGACGGGGGACAGTCGATAAGGATAAAGTCAAAACGATCTTTCAGCGGCTCCAGCGCTGCGCGAAGGATGTGTTCCCTGCCCTCGCGATGCACAAGTTCAATCTCGACGGCGAGAAGATCAATGCTGGACGGCGCAAGATAAAGGCTGGGCATTTGTGTCGGGATGATGACTTCTTCCAGCGTATGTCTGCCGGTATAAACATCGTAGAGGCTGCGGCTGACCTGATCCCGAGACAGGCCGAGTCCGCTTGTGGCGTTGCCCTGCGGGTCGTTGTCAAGAACAAGAATGCCGGCCTTTTCTAGCGCCAGCGATGCTGCAAGATTTACCACAGTAGTGGTTTTGCCGACGCCTCCCTTTTGGCTCGCAACAGCGATGCTTTTACCCATAAGATATTGATTTTAACACACTCTGCGCATAAGGATATTTTCACCGTCGGCAGCGTCGGCGACGCCATGTCGGAGCGTATGACAAAGCAGTTGGTCAGCGAATCGTTGTTCCGGGCGGTTGCTGCAATACGCCCGCCCATTAAGGATTGAACTATCATTCAGACCGGGGCAGCCAGTACAGTACTCCTTTCCCATGGAAATCTGCTTGAGCGGTGGGCGTGTCAATAATTTTGTGTAAATAGCCTCCAGTGGGCAGGATAACGAACCACCCCCAACGAAGGAGATTTCATGACGATGCGGAATGAACTGCTTCACTGCGCGTTCTTCATGAATTCGATCCAGATCGGCAGTGCCGCACGGGCTCCTGTCTCTTTAACTCCAAGCGGTTTGTTGTTGTCTCTCCCAACCCACACGCCGACAACCAGCCGCTCATCAAAGCCGACAAACCAGGCATCGGTAAAGTCATTCGTTGTTCCGGTCTTGCCATACACAGTCCGTTTCAGCTCTTTTGCACGCATGGCCGTTCCTGACTCAATCACCTCCCGCAAGAATCCCCGCATGCCGTCGACCGTCTCGGGTGGCAGAACCTGTTTTGTAAGAGGGATGACGTCTTCAAGCTGAATTCCATCCCGGCTCAGCACCCGGTCATACGAAAAAGGCTCCAGGCGTTTGCCCGTCGCAAAGACGGAATAGGAAGCTGTGAGGTCAAGCGGGGTAACATCCGAAGCGCCGAGAGCAGTCGGCAGATACGGCTGAAGCTTGCTCCGATAACCGCATTTCTGTGCAAATTCAATGATATTGTCAATGCCAAGATTATTTGCAAGACGCACGGTCGCTACATTCAGCGACAGCGCCAATGCCTTTCTGAGCGTCACTTCCCCGCGAAACTCGCCGTCATAGTTTCTGGGCGACCATACACTCCCCTGCCTTCCGCCCGGGAATGAAATCGGGGCGTCAAGGATAGTGTCTTCAGGCTTCATGCCGTTTTCGAGCGCTGCAGCATAGACGAAGGGCTTAAATGCCGAGCCGGACTGGCGCATCGCCTGCGTGGCGCGGTTAAATTGCGTATCCCAGAAGTCAGCTCCGCCCACCATCGCCCGGATCTGTCCGGTGCGGACATCAAGGGCGATAAGCGCAACCTGCACCCCTTTCTTCACCCGCTTTTCCATTGCCGAGATGCCGTGCTTTACCGCGGCTTCAGCGTGCTTTTGCAGGGAAAGGTCAACCGTTGCATAAATCTTCATGCCGGAGATATAAATTTTGTCTCCGTATTTTGCCTCAAGCTGCTGGCGCAAAAACTCCACAAAATACGGCGCTTCATAGCGCCGGGAAAAGCGCTTTGCCGGCAAGGGTTCCCGATTCGCGCTGTCATGCTCTGCCTTTGTTATAAAGCCGATATCCAGCATGCTGTTCAACACAAGAGTTCGGCGAAACTTCGCCTTTTCGGGACTGCGAAACGGCGAAAACTGGGAAGGGGCTTTCGGCAGACCTGCGACCATTGCCGCCTCTCCTAGCGTCAACTGCCCGACCGACTTGCCGAAATAGGCCTGTGCAGCAGCTTCAATGCCATATGCCTGAGCGCCGAAATAGGCCTGATTCAGGTACATGCCGAGAATTTCATCTTTGGTATATCGCCGTTCGATCTGCAGAGAGATCAGAGCTTCTTTAATTTTGCGTGCTATGCTTTTTTCCGGCTTCAGAAAAAGCATTTTCGTAAGTTGCTGGGTGATGGTGCTGCCGCCCTCGACGATCTTGCGCGCCATAATATCCTTATACAGGGCGCGGAGGATACCGATGATATCAACGCCGGGATGCAGGTAAAAACGTTGATCTTCAATGGCGACTATCGCCTTTTTCACGCGATCCGGAATCTCGTAATGAGGAACGAAATTCCGGCGTTCAAGATAAAATTCAGCGAGCACTTTGTTGTCGGCGGAATAGACAAGGGTCGATTCTATCGGCCGGTAGGTTTCTAGTATTCTGATTTCGGGCAGGTCTGCAAGCGTCCAGTAGGCGAAGCCGCCGCCCGCGCCAAGCACAAGGCCAAGAAAGGCAAGAATGAGAAGGGTTTTCCAGTTAGAGAAAAAAGACATTGCACTATTATAGCAGGAGAGCCGGAAACAGAGAATTGAGAAGACAGCGGTCGGAAAAACAGCACCGTGAAGGGACAAAGAACCGAAAACGGGCGGCAGGGGAGAGATGAAGCGGGGACTTTACGTCAACAGCCGACAGCTTTTCTTCCGAGCCAGTGACGGGGTGTCTTAGCTGCTTTGTTTTTGTATCATTTCTTCCCTATCCATCGGACTTTTGTCCGCATTCAGCGGACTGCTATAGTAAAGAATGAAGCCGGATATCTCAAACGTTCCGACCAATCCCGGAGTCTATATTTTCAGAGACCGGAAGGAAGCGGTACTCTATGTCGGCAAGGCGAAAAACCTGCGGAGCCGGCTCCGGAGCTACTTCCAGCAGTCTGCGGATCTGGATGTCCGAAAGTCCCGCATGGTGAGGCTTATTCGCGACTTTTCTTTCATAGCAACCGGGAACGAACTCGAAGCCTTTATTCTCGAGGCCTCGCTTATCAAGCAGCACAAGCCTCCCTTCAACATCGTGCTGCGCGACGACAAGAGTTATCCGTACATCATGATTACGGTGCAGGAAGCGTGGCCGCGCGTGCAGGCGGTGCGGCGGGTCCGGAAAGACGGCAACCTTTACTTCGGGCCATATGTTCCCGCACAGGCAATGTGGGAGGCAATAGACTTCATCCGCCGGAATTTCCCTGTCCGCACCTGCAGGCACGATCTCGACGCGCCGATGCGCCCCTGCATTCAGCACCAGATCAAGCGCTGTCCGGCGCCCTGCGCAGGTCTTGTCGGCAAGGAAGAATACCGGAAGGCTGTGGATGACGTTGTCCTTTTCCTCAAGGGACAAAAGAGGGGCTTGCTTGAGCGACTTGAAAAGCGGATGCATGCTCTTGCGGAAGATCTCCGCTTCGAGGAGGCTGCCCGGCTGCGGGACCGCCTTGCAATGCTGCAGAAGGCCTTTGAAGCCCAAAAAGTTATCGCTCCGGAGCTCGGGGACCTGGATGCCTTCGGCTTCTGCGGCGGCGACCCCGCCCGCGGTCAGCGTGTGGCCGTTGAGATCCTCTTTGTCCGCAATGGCGTGCTGATCGGCGCCCGCGACTATGTCATCGACAAGCCGATAAGCAGCGATCCTGCTGAAATCCTCCGTGAAGTGATCCGGAGCTTTTACTCAAAAGACATTCTTCCGCCGCCGCTCGTTGTGCTCGATCTGCTGCCGGAGAGCCACGATATACTGGCGCAGTGGCTGACAAAACGGCGCGAAGGCACTGTTATTCTTGCGGTCCCGAAAAGGGGAAAAAAGCGGGCGCTTGTCGTCATGGCAAATGAGAATGCCCGTCTTGCGTATGAGAGAAAAACGAATCGCTCCGCCGAGAGCATGCTTGCCGACATCCGGACACGATTGGGACTCAGGGCGCTCCCGCGGACCATCGGTGCCTTCGACGTGTCGACCATTCAGGGGAGCGAATCGGTCGGCGCATTTGTCTATGCGGAAAACGGAGAGTTCAAAAAAGAGTATTACCGGCATATGAGAATTGCCGGCGTCTCCGGGGCAGACGATTATGCCATGCTGAGGGAAACGATCGCCCGGACGATCCTGAACCTCAATGACAAGGTTCCCGACCTGATCCTCATTGACGGGGGGCGCGGCCAGCTCGATAGTGCGCGGCAGGTTTTGGCTGAACTGAAGATTGACCGCGACCTTGCCAGCCTTGCAAAAAAACCGGATCGTATTTTCCTGCCGGACGGCAGGGTTATCCCCATTGATGACGCTTCCGGATCCTCGCTCTTTCTCCGCCGCATCCGCGATGAAGTGCACCGTTTTGCGATAACCTACCACCGCAGGCTCAGGGACAAGCGGCTGAGCGAATCGCTGCTGGAGGAGGTTTCAGGCATTGGCCCCCGGCGAAGGCTCGAACTGTTGCGCCGTTTTGGCAGCCTCGGGAATATCAGAAAAGCATCCGCCGATGATATTATGAACGTCAGAGGCATTTCCCGGTCTGCAGCAGAGCGCCTTTTGCAGATACTCAATCGCAAGGAGAATGAATAGATGAACATTTATGTTTCCGGCTCAATGGCGTATGACCGCATTATGGATTTTCCGGGACGGTTTGCCGATCATATCATGCCGGACAAGATCCATATTCTGAACGTCTGTTTCACGGTGAACGGCATGACGGAAAAGCTTGGAGGAACTGCAGGAAATATCGCATACACGCTTGCCCTGCTCGGCGAAAAACCTACCCTCGTTGCCACAATCGGAAAAGATTACGCCACCTACTTTGAACGGCTGAACGACAACGGAATAGCGACCGACAGCCTGACAATAGTGCAGGATGAGTTTACTGCCGGAGCTTACATCACCACCGACAAGGCGGACAACCAGATTACTGGCTTCAACCCCGGCGCAATGAAGCGCCCGGCTCGATACGACTTCTCCGGCGCTGATGCGGCGAACTCCATCGGGATCATTGCGGCGGGCAATCTGGAAGATATGGCTGAGCTTGCTGCCACGTATCGTCACAAAAGGATTCCGTTTATCTGCGATCCGGGGCAGTCGCTTACCGCATGGACCGGAGACTCGCTGCGTGAGTGGATAGACGGATGCGCAATTCTGATCACCAATGACTACGAATTCGAACTTGTGATGAAGATGACCGGCCTGAAACGTGAAGACCTTTTCTCTCTTGCAGAAACAGTCATCATCACTCTCGGCGAGAAGGGTTCATTGATCGTTACAAGCGACGCTGAAGTGCCGGTTCCGGCAGCTCCGGTTGCCGACGTGCTTGACCCGACGGGCGCCGGAGACGCCTATCGCGCCGGACTTCTCAAGGGCATGCTGATGGGGAGGCCTCTGGCTGTGGCCGGACGCATGGGAGCCGTGGCCTCGGCCTATGCGATTGAACAGTACGGCACGCAGGAGCACCGCTTTGCATGGGATGATTTCTCCGCGCGCTATCGCGCAGCATTCGGCTCCTCACTTTAACAACTACCCGTCAATACGGTGGGCAGCCGATATGCGCGGTCGTGCGGCGTTTTTCTTTTCACTTCGTTCTGCCTCCCTTTTTTTCAGTCGGACCGCAGCTCGCTCTGCATCCATCCTATTTAGAAAGGAGCGCGTATGACGAACCTGGAGATACGGCAGGAACAGTTTAATGCGGCAATGAAATCGTATGAAGAAAGCGCCGCATACAAGCTCTTGGACAAGTCTGTTTCAATTGCAAATATCACACTGCAAATATTTTTACTGTACCGGGCAATGCCGCTTTCAATCGGGGCGTGGTGGCAAATTGCGGCGCTCTTTGCGGCATATCTTCTGGCAGATTTCATCAACGGCTTGATCCATATGTACATGGACAAACATGACGATTATGAATCACTTGCCGGCCCGCTCATCGCAAAGTTTCACCTGCATCACAAAACGCCGCGGTATGAAGATAACAACGTGATTGTCGTTTACGTTAATGAAACGGGATCAAAAGTCTGGCTCGTTTTTTATCTTGCAGCCGTCGTCATGCTGACCTATGTGCCGGGCGTAAATCATGTATTTCTTTATGTGCTGATATATGTCGGCGTTCTTTCCTCTGTTGCAGAAGTCTCGCACTATTTGTGTCATAATTCAAATTCGACGGCAGCGATCTTTCTGATGCGGATCGGCTTACTGCTGCCCAAGAAAAGACACGCACTACATCACCTTGAAGATAATGTGAACTATTCTTTTTTAAACGGCGTTTCGAATCCGCTGGTAAATTTCATTGCAAAAAGATGCTCTTGCGGATACAAGAATGGAACGGATCTGCACTTTGCCAAGTATTCGGCAGAAAACAAATCACGGACATGAGAGCTCTCCGGCAGCGTTTGCAGAACTCTTGTTGATATCCTGCCGGCCATTTGCGAAAGTCGGTATTTTCGCTTGAGGCATGCACAACTCGGCCATGTTACTCTTCGCCGCAAACCCGTTAAAAAGGGCTTCTATCCCTTGCGCCTGACAGCCCCTGAAATGATTCTTCTTGTTTTCACTCAGGTATTGTAAAATGAAGTTAGCCTATCATAAAAACAGCAGTGGGAGATGCCATGGACGACATCCAGAAAAAAATCTCATTTGATGACCTTCATATCCCCGGCCTGCCGGATACGGCGGCACAGATCGTTGCCGCCCTGCAGGACAGCTTCTGTTCGGTCCAGAAGCTTGAAGAACTTATCTGCCGGGATCCCGCGCTGACTGCCGAGGTCCTTAAAATCGTCAATGCTCCGCTCTACGCATCCGGCAAATCGGTAAAGACCGTTGCTGAAACGATTATGTTCATCGGCCTTGGCAATCTGGTTTCACTTGTTTCAATTGCCGCATTGACAAATGAGTGCATGAAGAGCACTATTGATAAAGATATTATCCGACACCTTCTTGCTGTCTCCTCTGCTGCTACCCAGCTTGCGGAGCAGGCCGACGCGGTAAAGGTGAGGCGCGAGGTGGCTGTTGTTGCAGGCCTGCTGCACGACGTCGGCAAGGTGGTGCTCTATACAAGCCTGCCTGAGGAGTATGCGCGCATCCGTGACGAGGTAGGCCGCAGCGGCAGGCCGTTTGCCGGGGTCGAGCAGGAAATGCTCGGCTTTAATCACTGCACTGCAGGAGTTCTTCTCGCCCGCCGGTGGCATTTCCCCATTGTCTATCAGCACGCGCTGGAACATCATCACGACGAGCCGATTTCTGAAGATACGCTCTCCGAAGCCGACGCGCTCTGCTATGTTATCCGCGCGGCCGACAAGATGGTGCTTGATGCCGGGATAGGGGCAGGAACATCGACTGAACGGGATCTGCCGAAGCTGCTGAAGGTGCTGGACATCGGGCAGCCGGCGTATGAGCGTATTTCAAAAAACATTGCGTCCATGAAAAACCTCTCCGTATAGAGAGCTGAACGTTTAGTCCCGTTTTTTGATGTACTGATTCCAGACAAGAAAGAGCTCCCGGGTGGCACGCACATCGCGGGCGCAATAGCGGGCAATGTCGATATGCCGCCCGGCATGAAAGAGATCCTTCACATCCGCCCCTGAAATGCCTTCTTCTTTGGAGCTTTTAATGCCGAAGGTCCGGCACCACATGTCGAGACTGAAGCGCCGCTTGACCGCGCCGTAAAAGGTGAGCTGATCGAACAGGTCGATATGGGCTGCATGGTAGCGGTTCGGCATCAGGTCGCGCGTAGGTTTCACTCGGTTGACCGCTGAACGTATCAGGAGAAACGGGCAGTCAAAGGTTCGTCCGTTAAACGTTATAAACTGCCCGCATGATGCCATAACCTTCCAGAAGCGCTCGAGGATTTCCTGCTCGGTGCCGCACTGATATGCAAGCCCGTCTTCTTCGAACGGGAGCAGCATGTCTCCGGGAGTCTGGAAAAAAACCCATCCCTTGTTGGTATCGGCATCGAGCATGCCGATAGTGACGATTTCAGCGGTGTTCGGGTAAAGGGAAAGGCTGTCCTTTATCTTTTCGGCATCCTCATCACTCTCGGCGTAGCGCAGCAGATATTCCTGCGTTGCACCTTCCAGGTCATCAAATTTGTGCCCGACTGTTTCTATATCAAAAATGATTTTCTTCATAGTCTCAAACAACGATGCGTGGCAGGCTTCTTGAGCCGCCACGCATCGGACTCTCTTGGATGGGATATGCCACGCGCTGCAGGTACGTTCCCTGCTAAGCCGCCTGTCTCGGCATCTGCTCGATAACCTTCCAGGTCTTCAGAATGTCGATAGCACGGATCAGCTGGGTATCGTCCTTTTCTTCCACTTCAAGAACAGCCTTTTCTTCGTCCTTTTCCCTGTCTTTTCTGCCCGGCTCGCCCTTTTCATTTTTCAGGTGGCGATCCAGATCAATTTCCCGCATCACCGGAAGCTCTTTCACGTCTTTGCTGTCCTTCGGAGCTTCAAGCTTGACGACAATATCCGGGGAAATGCCGGTACTCTGAATGCTGGTACCGCTCGGCGTATAGTACTTCGCCGTGGTCAGGCGAAGGCCTGACCCGTCGGACATCGGCACAAGGCTCTGAACCGACCCCTTGCCGAACGTCTGCACGCCGACCACTACGGCACGCTTCCAGTCTTTCAGGGCGCCCGCGACAATTTCTGACGCGCTGGCGCTTCCCTGGTTGACCAGAACAACGATGGGAATCTGCTCATATGTTTTAAATTCATCTTCTGTAAAGTACTCTATCTTCTCACCGGTTCGTCCCTTGATGTAAACAACCAGCTTTTTTTTCGGGAGGAACTGCTCGGTCACTTCAACAGCGGCGTTCAGAAGACCGCCGGGATTGTTTCGCATATCGAGCACCAGCGACTTCATGCCGGCTTTCTGAAGCTCTGCAAGGGCTTTCGACATATCGCTTGCGGTCGTCTCCTGGAACTGAGTCAGCTTGATATACCCGATGTCATCGCGGATCATCTTTGACTTTACGCTCCGGATCTTGATGATATCGCGTACAATCGTAAATTCCTTCGGCTCTTTCCAGCCGTCGCGGAAAATGGTCAGCGTAACTGCTTTCCCTTTCGGTCCGCGCATCCGCGTCACTGCATCGTGAATGCCCATGTCCTTAGTAGATTCATTGCCGATTTTCAGGATCTTGTCTCCTGCCTTCAGCCCGGCGCGGTAAGCGGGGGTGTCTTCTATTGGCGCAATGACGGTAAGAACGGCGTCTTTTGTGGCTATCTGAATGCCGAGACCTCCAAATTCACCTTTTGTATCAGCCTGGAACTCCTTGAACTGCTCAGGTGTCATATAGCCGGAATGCGGGTCCAGAGACAACAGCATGCCCTTGATAGCGCCGGTTATCAGGTCCTTGGTTTTAACCTCATCGACATAATTCTTCTTTATCATTGTCATAACTTCGGTAAACAGCCTGAGATCATCATAGCTGCTCTGAGCGCCGACAGCCTGTATGCCCCACCTGCCCATCACAATTCCACCAAAAATGATGAGCAAAATTGCCGGAATCACGATAAGTTTTTTTCGCGAAAACATGCTTCTCCTCCTCTATCGCCTGCCCAGCCATTGCTGGGGATCGAGCGGCTTTCCTTTATAGCGGATTTCAAAATAGAGCCCGCTGCTGCCGGTTGCCTGAGACTCGCCAATCTCGCCAACCGGCTGATTTTCTTTTATTATAGCTCCGTTATGGGAAAAAATCCTCGAAAGGTTGCCATACAACGTGTGGTAACCGCCGCCGTGGCTGACGATAACGAGCTGCCCGTAGCCCTTGAATGAGTCCGCGTAGACAACCCTGCCTTCTGCAACAGCTTTTGCCGAAGCGCCGGAAGCTGCTTTGATAGTAAGTCCGCTCCGGAAGACCGGAAGATTGAATATTGGATCGACCTGGCTGCCGTATTTCAGTTCAACGCTCCCTTGCACGGGCCAGGGAAGCTTCCCTTTCAGCCGCGTAAAGGCACTGTCTTCATACACGTCTTCCCGCTTACTGCTTCCGGTACGGCCGGACGAACTCTTTTTCCGGGACAGCTCTTTCTGTTCGGCGTCCTTGAGTATTCGGGCAAGCCGGTTCTGGTCTTCCCTGAGACTCTGTATGAGATGCTCATACATTGATTTGTCTTTCCGGACCTGAGACAGCAGGGCTTCCCGGCGCTTCTGCTTCTCTTTGATTGACTCCTCAAGCTTCGCAATCTTGCGTTCTTCCGCCTGCAGCGATGCCCTAAGCCCTTTCAGCTGTTCCTGTTCTTTCCCTAACGAAACAAGCGCAGACTGATACTGTGCGATAACCTTTTGGTCCTGAGCCGAAATATCTTTTAAATAGCGCATCAGGCGCATCGACTTGCCTATATCCTCAGTGGTGAGGAGGATGAGGAGAGCATCGTTCTGTGCATTTGCTTTTTGAAGAGCGCGCAGCCGCTTTTTCAGATGATCGCGCTGCGCCTCAATCGCTGCTGAACTTGCGGCGATCTGCCCCTGAACAATGGCAATCTTTCCCTGGATGGCATGCATGCGCACCCTCTGCTTCTGGTGTTGCCCCTCCACCTCACGCAGTTCCTCAGCTGCCCGCCGGAGATCGTCAAGAACAGACGTCTCCATTTTTTTTGTCTGTTCGAGCTTTTTCTTGTGCTGGCGAAGGTCGCGATCAATTTTTTTATACTGCTCTTTGGTGCTTTCAGCGGCAAATGTATGCGGAGGCATGAATAAAACAGGCGCAATCAGACAGCACCAGAATGCCGCCTTGAGGAAGGTTCCGGACAAGGAAGCGGTCATGCAGATCCGTTCAGGCACTTACGAAAACCGGATTCTGCCGATTGCAATGAGCGCACCGAAGACCCCGAAGCAGAGGCCTCCCAGCGGAAGTGCAACCGCAATTTCATACGGAAACACCAGCATAGAAACAAACGGCAACAGCACTCCCAACTGCGTGACCAGCAGATAGTAACAACCGTAGGCTCCCAAAACACCCAATGCCCCGCCCACAAGACCGATCGTTCCGCCCTCCGTGAGAAACGGGAGGCGAATGAACGAGCTTGATGCTCCAAGCAGTTTCAGAATCTCGACATCCTCACGCTTGCGATAAAACAGATTCTTGACGCTGCTGTAAATGATAAAAACCACGCCGAACGCAATAAGGCTGAATACCGCAAGCCCGACCGTCGTCACCGTATGTTTCAGATGTGCAATCGTACCGGCAATTTTTTCGCCGTTGTAAATCGAGTCTACCCCCGGGAGTGTCATCAGCGCTTCCGAAATCGCACGCACCGAGGAGACTGACACAAATTCCTGCCTCAGCTTGACCTCAAGGGAAGAGGAGAGCGGATTGTCCTGCAGCCCCTCCAGAACAGTGCTTATGTCGGCGACCGACATTTTCAACTCTTCGAGCGCCTGCTCCTTTGCAATGTACTTCACCTCCGCAACGTCACCCCGTTTTTTAATCTGTTCCGTCAGTTCCTGCACGTCCTGCTGGGAAAGTCCGTCTTTCAGATACACCGATATCGAAAAGCGCTCCGGAAGCTTGCCGGTGAGGCTTTCAATGTTGTAAAACGCAAAATACATGAGGGTTACAATAAGCAGACTTGTTGCAACAGCCAGAACGGTCAGCAGATTGATCCACTTCTCGCGCCAGATGCTCTGAAGCGCAACATGCAAGGAATAAGGAATCTGCATCACCCGACCTCCTCGCCTATGACGTTGCCGGTATCAAGCCGGATCACCCGGCTTCCGGTGCGGCGGTACATATCCCGGAAATGAGTTGCTATCACAACGGTTGTTCCCTGAAGATGAATTTCTTGAAAAATCGAAATGATATCGTGCGCAATTTCTTCGTCGAGGTTGCCGGTCGGCTCGTCCGCAAGCACAACAAGCGGATTCGCCACGATTGCCCGCGCAATGACAATGCGCTGCTGCTCACCGCCGGAAAGGGTCTTTGGAAAGACATCGATCTTGTGGCGCAAATGCACTTTTCTCAGCGCCTCGGTCACCTGCGGCCTGATCTCTTTGTCCTTCATGCCTCGTATCTGCAACGGCAGCGAAACATTTTCAAAAACCGTCAGGTCGTTTTTGAGCTTGAAATCCTGAAATACGACGCCTATCGAACGGCGAAGCGCCGGGATTTCACGCTCTTTCATGGTCGGAAAATGAAAATCTCCGATCGTGATTTCCCCCTCATCCGGCATCTCATCAGCATAGATAAGTTTCAGCAGGGTCGTCTTGCCGGCGCCGCTGTGCCCGGTAACGAAGACCATCTCCCCTTTTTCGACCCTGATGTTGATGTTGCGGAGAACCGACTGCCCGTCGTAATATTTGGCGACATTCCTGAACTCGATCATGAAAGTTCCTATTTCTGCGCCAGTCCTGCCTTGGCAGTTTCTACGATCGATTCCGGAGTCAGCCCGAAGAGCTGCAGAAGTTCATCTGCAGGCCCTGAACAGCCAAAGGTATCCTGAACACCGATTTTCTTAATCAGAACCGGATTCTGCTCCGAAAGGTATTCAGCAACAGCGCTGCCCAGCCCGCCGATCACTGAATGCTCCTCGCAGGTAACGATGAATTTCGATGCCTGTGCAGCTTCAAGAAGGAGCTCCTTGTCGAGTGGCTTGACCGACACCATATTAATGACACCGGCATCAATGCCTGACTGTGCGAGCATTTCTTTTGCCTTGAGCGCCATAGGCAGCATGATGCCAATCGCAACAATGTTCACATCCCTGCCGATGCCGAATGAATAACCTTTGCCGATCTCGAACGTATACTCCTGCGGCAGGCATGCCGGGACCTTGGCGCGGCCGAGTCGGACATAGATCGGACCGTCAAATGCCGCCGCCGCCTGAATGACCTGGCGGGTCTCATAGCCGTCGGACGGAACGATAACCGTCATGCCCGGCAAAACACGCATCAGCGCAATATCTTCAAGCGCCTGATGCGATGCGCCGTCTTCGCCGACCGTCAGCCCGCTGTGCGACGCGCAGAGCTTCACATTCAGGTGCGAATAACAAATGGTCTGCCGGATCTGTTCCCATGCGCGGCCGGTCTCAAAGACCGCAAAGGTAGATGCAAAGGGGATTTTGCCCGCAAGGGCCAGTCCTGCTGCCGTCCCGACCATATCCTGCTCAGAGATCCCCATGTTGAAAAATCGCTCCGGAAAGAGCTTTGCGAACTTGGCGGTCTTGGTTGAACCGGAAAGGTCCGCGTCAAGAACGACTATCTTTTCATGCGCAGCGCCGAGTTCGGCAAGCGTCGCGCCATACGCATCGCGCGTTGCCACGCTCTGGCCGCAAAAGTCGGTGGTGGTCTGTGGTTTTGTCTCTTCTCTGCCGCCCATTTATTCTCCCAATTCCTTTAACGCTATAGCAAGTTCTTCCCGATTCGGCGTCACTCCATGGTATTCGGCCTTATCTTCAAAAACCGAAACGCCTTTGCCTTTCACCGTTTGCGCCAGAATAATCGTCGGCCTGCCTCTGACCGTTTCCGCAACATCCAGTGCTGCGACAATCGCCTGCATATCGTGACCGTCAATCTCAATCGTGTTCCAGCCGAATGCCTGCCATTTTGCGCCAACCGGATCAATACGCATGACATCTTCGCAACGACCGTCAATCTGAAGACTGTTGAGGTCGACAATCGCACAAAGGTTGTCGAGCTGATAATGCCCTGCTGACATTGCGGCCTCCCAGACCTGGCCTTCCTGCGTCTCCCCGTCGCCCAGCAGACAGTAAACACGCGCCGGCACCTTGTCCAGCTTTAATCCCAGGGCTATCCCGTTTGCAATCGACAGCCCCTGCCCAAGCGAACCGGTCGAAACTTCAACGCCGCTCAGCAATTTTGAGGACGGGTGGCCCTGCAATGGACAACCGATCTTGCGCAGATTGCCGAGGAGCGATTTGTCGAAGTATCCGGCAAGCGCAAGCGCACCGTACAGCACCGGGGCAGCGTGCCCCTTTGAAAGAATAAAGCGATCGCGCTCCGGCCATTTCGGCTCGTCGACGCGGTGGCGCATTTTGTAGAAATAAAGAGCGGTTACAATGTCAGCGGCAGAGAGCGAGCCGCCGGTGTGGCCGGAGCCCGACTCTGCAAGCATCTTCACGATTTCGATTCTGAGCTTTCGTGCCTGCTCCCTAAGCCGGGCAACGTCTGCGGACTTTCTTGCTTCAGCAGCCATGGGATCACCCTTTCTGACGACAAAAATTTCTTCATTATAAACCATTAAGCCAATAAAATATAACTAGCAGATCTCTGTGGCGTTAGTGTTTAACGTGTTTCATGCTGCTTGCGTCGTCCTAAGCTATAAATTGCATTGTCCGCTGCTCCATCGTCCCGAGCGGACACGCAGAGCACCTGGGCGTCGGCTTGCAGAATTCCTTCCCGATTCTGACGAAAAGAGCGTGATACTCATTGAATATCCCGACTTCATGCGGAAGATGCTTATGAAAAAGCCCCTGAAACTCATCGTACGATTCCCCGTAAGGCAGCACATCATGTCTCGACAGAACACGCTTTGTATACACATCAATCACGAAAACCGGCTTTTCAAGAGCAAAGAGCAAAATGGAGTCAGCGGTTTCCGGGCCTATTCCGTTCACGGCGAGCAGCTCCGGGCGCAGTTTATCGAGCCGCTGTTTCTTCATCCTTGCCATGCTGCCGCCGTATGCGGATGCCAGATAGGCAACAAATGCCTTCACCCGCCTGGCTTTTACGTTGAAGTATCCGGCAGGGCGAATCAGTTCTGCAAGATCGCCATGGGGCAAGTCATGCAGGGCTTGCGCATTCACCATTTTTGCCCGCTTCATGTTTAAAATTGCCTTTTCAACATTTAACCAGTTCGTGTTTTGGGTCAGAATTGCGCCGATTGCGATTTCAAGCGGGGTGTCTCCCGGCCACCAGTTCTGTGGCCCGAAAGCATGCAAAAGTGCCTCGTACAGGGCGGGCAGCGAACGAATTCGCTTCATGAATGGACTTTGTTTGTCATGCGGTAGACAAAGGCGAGAATTTCTGCGACAGCCTTGTACAGTTCGGGAGGGATTTCCTGCCCCAGATCGAGCGTAGACAGAATTTCGACCAGCTGCTTGTCTTCCTTGAGCGGAATATTGTTTTCTTTCGCAATGCCGAGAATCTTCTCCGCAATCAGGCCGCTTCCCTTTGCAACCACGCGCGGGGCCTGTTCCTGCTGGGGATTATAGCGCAGCGCAGCCGCCTTGATGCGCCGGTCAGGCATCAGAACTCACCGTCAGAAAGATCAGCCATGCTGTTTTTCTGGTTATTGTCTTTCATGCCTTCACGCTTACCATTGTCTCAGGAGCTTCTATCCGGTTGAACTGGTCATGAATGGCGTCAGGGACATCAAGCACCTGCACCGACAGCAAAGAAAGCCCGCCCTGCCGGAACGTTTTTTTCAGATCTTCAGCATGTTCGGTCATGCGGGCTTTCAATGCGGGATCTTCAGCCCAGAACGAGACGGCATAGTCTGCCCCGTTTTTTATAACGAGCACCGAGATGCGCCCGTATTCCTCAAGGTTCAGATTGATTCGGCAGGTGCTGAGTCCGCCGCAGATGCCCATCCGGCCACCCTGCTTAAACGCGATATCGCCCTCCCGCAGCTGCTTCCAGTCTAACGGCAAAAAGGTGTAGAACGATTCTGTTGTCTTTGAAAGAAGCTGGAAGGTCTCGATATCTTTCAGCAGTCCGTTGACCTGCTGCGCAAGGGTTTGCGGAGCAGCTTTCGCTCCATCTCCCTGCAACCCTGCTCCTGTTTTGACAGAGCCGTCTATCTGGCCATCCGCCATAGCAGCCTTGAGACCGAGAAGCAACGCCTTCAGATCATGGCGAATCGAGTCAGGAACTGCCGCACTCTTTCCGCCCTGGGCAGCCGTCGGAAGGTCAGCAGCAGTCTGCTGAAGAGTGAGCGTTTTCAGCAGACTGCTGAGAGCCTCCGCGCGCAACTTCGCCTCAAATGAGACTCCCGTATTTGCAAGCGACGCCTTGAGCGATCCCGCCATAAGACGCTCGATATCCAACATCAGCCCGTTTTTCAACAGCGACTGCTGCCCGGCAGCACCTTCGGAAGATTTCGGGAGCAATTGGCCGATTAGAGCGTCAAGCCGTGCGCCGATACTCTGTCCGGCAGACTTCAGGCTGTCGGTCAGCAGAGTCTGAAGCTGCATACGCATATCACGCGGGATATCAGAGGCATCCGCGGGAAGTGATTTGATCAGATTCTGGATTAATGCAGAGTCAACCTTCTCTGCTCCTGAGGATACAGCAGACGACAGAGTTTTTATCAGCAAGGCGAGCGCCTGCGATTTTGCATCAAGGCCCTGTCCCTTAGGTTCAGAGCCGAGATACTTCAGAGTAAGCTGTTGCCCGTCAACCGGCAGGCTCGTTACCTTGAAGTACGCAGTCGAGTCTTTTTCCATGGGGATTGAGGTCTGGGCTGTAATGACGCTGCCCTTTATTTTCAGCTCAATACTGCCCGACGGCAGATTCTCCAGCACGTTGGCGCTCACAACTTCGCCGACCTTGAACTGAAGTGGTTTGCCGGATTTTTCAAGTGAGAGAACCCCGTTGTCGAAGCTGACAATCTTGAAATTAATCATGGCTGACCCTATTATATACCAATATATTATCGACATATATAAACCTGACTAAAGGATTTTCCGTCACTGTCCGGCTTGAATCCCGAAAGGAGTGCACATGCTCAACGCCCGTTTTGTCCGTGAAAACATAGAAATTGTACAAGATGCCCTTGCCAGACGGGGAGCTGACGCCGATCTGTCCGGCTTTGTGCAGACCGAACAGGAGCGCCTAAGTCTCGTCCGGGAAGCTGAAAGCCTGAGGAATACGCGAAATGTTGTCTCTGAAAAAATCGGCATGCTCAAGCGGGCGAAAGAAAGTGCCGACCACCTCATGGTGGAGATGAAAAGTGTTGCTGATCGCATCAGAGAAATTGATGAGATGCTGAAAAACATCGAGGAAAAACAGGCGTTTTTTCTGCTGACCATTCCGAACCTTCCTGACGAAACGGTACCGTTCGGCAGGGATGAAGCCGGCAATATCGAAGTGCGGAAATGCGGGGAGCCCCGGCAGTTCGACTTCGAGCCGCTCAACCATTGGGATATTGCCGAGCCGCTCGATATTATAGACTTTGAGCGGGGTGCAAAAATAGCGGGAGCCCGCTTTTCGGTCATCAAGGGAGCTGGAGCCCGGCTGGAGCGGGCACTCATGAACTTCATGCTCGATCACAACACGGCACGCGGATACAGGGAAATATCCCCCCCGCTGCTGGTGAATCGCGCCTCGATGACCGGGACCGGCCAGCTGCCGAAGTTCGAGGCGGATCTGTTCAAGACCGCTGACCCCGAGTTCTTCCTGATACCGACCGCTGAAGTTCCGGTAACCAACCTGCACCGCGACGAAATTCTGAGTGAAGAGCATCTGCCGCTGTATTACACGGCTTTCACCCCCTGCTTCCGGAGCGAGGCGGGTTCGCACGGAAAAGATGTACGCGGACTCATCCGCCAGCACCAGTTCAACAAGGTCGAACTCGTCAAGTTTGTTAAGCCGGAAGAATCCTTCAATGAACTCGAAACGCTGACGGCGGATGCCGAAAATATCCTGCAACTACTCGGACTGCCCTATCGCACCATTGTGCTCTGCACCGGGGACATGGGCTTCGGTTCGGCAAAGACGTATGATATTGAAGTCTGGCTTCCGGGGCAGCAGAAGTACCGGGAAATTTCGTCCTGTTCTAATTTTACCGATTTTCAGGCACGGCGCGCAGGCATCCGCTTCCGGCGAACCGGGAAGAAGGGCACCGAGTTCGTGCATACCCTGAACGGCTCAGGCCTTGCAATTGGCAGAACACTGGTTGCCGTTCTCGAAAATTATCAGCAGAAAGACGGAACAGTCATTATTCCGGAAGCGCTGCGCTCCTATTTCGGCGCAGAGAAAATAGCATAACGCCTTCTCATGCATGAAAAACCTTGGGCGCTCGCTTGTTGTGCTCCCGGCTTTTTTCTCCTATAATTTATAGTATGGAAAAAGAACGTCTCTACAAAACTATTATCAGCAATCTGCCCTATGGCTTCATGGCGGTGGATCATGACGGTGTTACTGTCGATTTCAATAAGGCTGCCGAGCAGATAACCGGCTTCACGCGCGAGGAGGTCATCGGCAAATCACATGTAGCGCTTTTTCATAAGGCTGCCGACAATGTTGCCTGCCCGTTGTGGCGGTATGCTTTCGAGCATCAGCATGACATGCTCTCCGTCGAGCATGTCATCACAAAAAAAAACGGTGAGCAGGCCATTCTTTCCGTAAGCATTGCGCCCCTTATTGATGACAGCGGAAGATTTGTCGGCGGAATTCAGCTCCTGCATGATGTGACTGACCAGAAAAAGCGGGAACGGGAACGAAAAAATGTGCTGTCAATGTTTGCGCATGATATGAAGAACTCCGTGCTTATTGCGAGCGGTTTTGTCAGCCGGCTTGAAGCCCGGAAAAGCGGTCCTCTCACGGAGGAGCAATGCTCTGATCTCTCGACAGTGCGTCAGGAGCTCTCCGCTCTGGAGAAAATGATATTCGACTTTCTCCAGTTTTCACGATTTGAGGCAAATGAATGCGTTCCGGTGAAGTCGCCGTTCTCCCTTGCCGAAGCCCTTTCACAGTGCATTGAGACCGTCAGGGGGGAGGCGGGAGAAAAGAGCATCCGGCTGAACATTGATGTGCCTCAAGGCGATTCTTCCCTGTTGAACGGTGACAGGGAAATGATTAAGCGGGTCATCATGAACCTTCTGGACAACGCAATCAAATATACGCATCCCGGAGGTTCCGTTATGGCACGCATCTTCATGCTGCCGGACAGGGCCACTGTGGAGATCCGCGATACCGGCATCGGCATACCGGAAGACATGGTGCCGTTCATTTTCGATGCATTCTTCCGCGCGGACAAAACAACGAAAGGATCGGGGCTCGGACTCTTCATCGTAAAAACAATCCTCGATGCCCACGACGGCTCCGTCACGGTCAAAAGCGTGGTCGGCAAAGGCAGCACCTTTTCTTTTTCACTGCCCCTCTGAGCGTCCCGTCCTCTCACAGCAACCGCAGGATCAAATACTGAGCGAATGCTGCCGCCATGAGAACCGTCGTCGAGATGATTATGGGCCGGTAGGTGCGCCAGAGGTCTGCCTTGAAATACTCGCGTGTCAGCACCAGGCAGAGATGCACCGGTGAAAGCAGCACACCCGCATAGCCTGAGGCAAACGCAAAGGTGATATCGGCAAGGGTGACGCCTCCCGCTATACTGATAAGTAAGGGGAAGGTACTCCCGACCGGCGCCATGGTTATTCCGGTGAGTAATCCCGTCACAAACGGCAGAACAAAAAGAAGCGGCGGGAGCGGAATCTGCTGCTGCGCGCAATACTGGCTGATATGTCCGACCGCCCCGGAATTTTCTAAAGCGAATTTGAAGATCATGATCCCGACAATAAGCACTACGACGTCTTTCGAAAATCCGTATCGGACGGTTCTCAGCATATCCCGGGCGCCGACGCGGTAGAACATAAACAATGCAAAAACCGTTGCGGCAAGCACATGTTCAAGCCGCTGATGCAGCACGATAACTGCAAAGAGAATAGCGGCAAGCGGCAAGAAGTTCAGCAGGATATGCCACTCTTTTTTCAGGGGAAGGGATTCTCCGCCCGGCGGATTTTTGAACGCGCCGCTGATGCTGCGCATGCTGAGCACCAGCCCGGTAGCAAGTGCGACGGCTCCATAGACGGCATTGGTAAGCATAAGCTGCCTGAGTTCCAGGCCTGACAAGGCCGCCGCAAATACCAGCGCCGGATAAAGAGGAAGAAACGGCTCCCAGACATGGCGGAACCAGTAATTGATAAAACTCTTCTCTTCAGGACACACCTTCAGGCCGCGCGTAGCCTCCTCAACCATCGGGGCGGAAAAGTATGCCCCGCCAAGGGACGGCAGCATGCCGATAAGAAGCGGCATCGAAATGATGACCGCCTTTTTGTTTTTTAGGTACATGCGCGCCGCCTCCATCATGCGCGCCAGAACCTGTTGCTCCCTGAGCACCATTTCGACCATGCGGATAAGGGTAAGAGCGAGAAGGAACTGCCAGGTCACCGCATCGGTGAGAGCGGCGACAACCGTCTGTCCGATTGCCGGAACCGGCATAAGATAAAGCAGGGCGAGCAGTCCGGACGCAAGCAGAAGTATGTAACCGATGTTCCATTTAAAGCGCACAAGAGCAAGAATGAGACCGAATACGGCGGCAAGACGAAGCACATCAAGCATTTTTTAAGTATAGCACGGTTTCTCCCCTGATGGCGCTTGGTTGACACCCTCTGCGAGCGCTCTCTATACTTTATGCATGAAACGCATTGCGGTTATTGACGGGCAGGGAGGTGGCATTGGAGCGCTGATAATCAGAGCCATTCGGGAGACGTTCGGCGAAAAAATGGAAATCCTTGCGCTCGGGACGAATTCCACGGCAACCTCTGCGATGATGAAGGCGCGTGCAAACAAAGGCGCCACAGGAGAGAATGCGATTCTGTGGAACGCCCCTAAAGTTGACATGATTGCCGGACCGCTGAGTATCGTGCTTGCCAACGCCATGCTGGGCGAGCTGACGCCTCGCATGGCCGAAGCTATAGCTTCATCACCCGCCCGGTGCTATCTGCTGCCGGTGAATCAGGAGGGTGTCGAGATCATCGGGGTCGTAAAAGATCCTCTGCCGCACATGATAGAACAACTGATGATGCACATGAAGGAGGATTGCCGTGTGTGAGGCGAATGCTTATATTTATAGGGACGGCAAGGAAGAGCTCTACCTTGAAAGCGTCGATGTTCTGATTCCGGAGGGGAAGACGGTCTTTTTGAAAAATCTTTTTGGCGAACAAAAGACGCTTCGGGGTGCCGTAAAGGAAATTTCGTTGCTGCGCCACCGCATTGTTCTAGAGGAGTCCGAATAGCCGCTCCTGTTGTATCCTGGCGTCTCATTCGCACCGGGGCGGGGTCCGCAGCATGTAATATGGCGCTTGATGAGGCTATTTCCATTTCCGTTCGGACCGGGAGCTGCCCGCCGACACTCCGCCTGTACGGATGGGCGGCCCCTTCGGTAAGCATTGGCGTATTTCAGTCCCTCGATGATATTCACCACGACTACTGCGCTGCCAAAGAAATAGCGATAGTGCGGAGGCCGACCGGCGGCCGGGCCATTCTTCACGGCGACGAAGTTACCTACAGTTTTTCTGCGCGGAACACGGGCATGTTCTCCCGCGGTCTTTATCCTGCGTTCTACGCTCTCGGCAGAGCCTTCAAGGCAGCATTCGGGCTTCTGGGGCTTGACGCGGAAATGAAAAAACACCCGGCACGGGGAGCGTCGCTTTCCGGCAGCGCCAGATGCTTTGCGTCAGTCTCTTACGGTGAGCTTACCCTCCAGGGACAGAAAATAATAGGGTCTGCGCAGAAGAGATGGACGGATGGTTTTCTGCAGCAGGGATGCATCCCGCTTTCTCTCGACCATGATCTGGAGGCGCGGGTATTCAGGCATCATTCTGCTGCCGGCGGCAGGAGCGGACTGCGGCAGTATCTGCCGGATATAGCGGCTGCTCAGATGGAAGCCGCTATTGTTGCGGGCGTTGAGAAAGAGTTTCCGGTTCGGCTGATTGAGGAGCAGCCGTCTCCTGAAGAGCAGGCTCTTGCGGATCGGCTGGCTGCTGAGAAGTATCGGACGGCTGTGCAGGCAAAACATCGGGAGAGGAAGCCTCTGTCTTATAATAGTAATGAAAAAGCACCGCAATCATGAGCATGCTGACATATGCATGTGCTGCCTGCGTAACGAGCTGATAGGGAACCGAAAGCAGAGCGCCGACCACCGGCAGCACCACAAATCCGGCACCAATCAGCATCACGATAGCACCAATACCAATATATCCGAGTAAAACGATGCCAAGAAATCCAAAGGCTCCCGGTCGCTCGTGCAGATAATGCAGCGTTGTCTTGAGCGTCGCAATCGGACGGGTCTTGTGGAACGTCATCGCTGCAAAGCCATAAAAGGTTACAGAAAGAGGAAATAGCAGGAGCACCAGTCCTACGGAAAGCAAAACAAGACGAAAAAATATGGCGAGAAAATAGGCGAGGGTTGCCTCCTGCTGCTGGGCAAGTTCGATTATTCTGGCTGCTCCGTCGCCGATAATGCCAATCAGGAAGGCCAGAAACAGGAAGCAGAGGCCCGCGACATTTGAATAAATAAACACCGGCACGAAACGCCGCCTTCCTTGCGCAATGAAGTCCTTGACAGAAAACCGGTGCTGCGGATTGACAATCGCTTCGCCAAGAACGCCGATAGCGCCGCCGAACATGAATACCCAAAGTACCACAAGGAATGAAAAATACAGGAGCAGGCCGAACATCACAAAAATGGCAACCCCGATATATTTTGCCAGGGCATCACCAGCCCCGCGAAAGACCGAAAAGATGTCCGACACTTCACGGGCACGCATGATGTCCGTCAGATCCAGACCAAAAAGAACAAACGCTATCGCAATGGGAATTCCTACAAAGAGGAAAAAGCTGAAAAACGTGATGAAAATGAAAGCAAACTGCATAAGAACAAGCTGCCAGGTGCGATGGACAGTATGCACAGCGTCGCTTAAAACTGTGAGGTTCATGACAAGGATACCGCTCCCTCCGCCTTTTATTAAGGTCGGATTCCTTCAATTACTGCAGGGCTGACACCGACAATGATTATGCCTGCCTGATCTGCCCGGCTGACCAAATCCTGCTTCTTTACAATAATGCTTCTGCCGGCCTCCAGCGCAAGAACGACGGCTCCAGCGCTCATCATCGTCTCGATAGTCGTCATTCCGATGACCGGAACGTCGAGGCGCAAGTCCTGCTGAGGCTTGCTGACCTTCACGACGACCGCGCCGCCGTGAGCATATGCCCCTCCGCGGAGAATCGCCTCATCCGTCCCTTCTATTGCTTCTACCGCCATGACCGCCTTGTCCTTCACCACCACCGTCTGACCGATGTCCATGCCGCCGATCCCCTTGGCAATTGTCCATCCGAAAGCAATGTCCTTCCACTGGTCTTTGGACGGGCGCGAGCGGGTAATGACACCTTCGGTCATAAGCAGGCCGGGGCTGAATGCCGCGGTATCAATGATAGAGATGCCTTCTTTCAGCAATTCAGCAGTCAGCGCGTTCAGAATGCCGTCGTCTGTCCGATCCTTCAACGTAAAAAGCAGCTTCATCGCGCGCAGATCCGGCGTAATCCTGCCCTCAAACATCAGAGACTTCGGCACCTTTCCGGCCATGATTGCCTGCTGCACGCCTTTTTTCTGCAGGTACTCGATGAGAGAGCCGAGTTTGCCGACGTTGAGCCAGCAAAAACTGTCGGCGATCTTTTCGAGATCAGGAACGGCAAGGTGTTCAAGGGCAGCAACAACGACGCGGTATCCCCGGGCCCGGGCGTCTTCCGCGATGACCAGCGGAAGCTCGCCGCTTCCGGCGATGATGCCTATCTGCATATGCCCCGTTTATTCTGCTCGATGAATTCGGTAAGGGTTTTCAGCTCGGGAATCGAGGGAAGATCCGCCTTGACTTTTTCCAATGCATCCTTGAGCGTCAGTTTATCGCGGAAGAGAATTTTATATGCCTTTTTTAGAACCGCTATGGTTTCATCCGAAAAGCCACTGCGCTTCAGACCGATGGAATTGAGTCCGTACAGGTTTGCGCGAGCCCCCGATGCCATGGTATACGGCGGGACGTCCTGCCCGAAGCCGCTGAATCCGCCGAGCATGGCATATGCTCCAATCCGCGTATGCTGATGTATCGCGACCAATCCCCCGATGACCGCTCTGTCGTGGACCTGAACATGGCCTGCAAGGGTTGCCACATTCGCCATGACGATGTTGCTCCCGACCTTGCAATCATGCGCGATATGGGCATAAGCCATAATATAGTTCTGACTGCCGACTTCTGTAACGCCTGTTCCGGACGGAGACCCGCGATGAATAGTTACATATTCGCGAATGACATTCGACGAACCGATTTTCACTGAAGTCGGCTCGTCCTTGTACCGAAGATCCTGCGGAGGAGCCCCTATGTAGGCAAAAGGAAAGATAGTGTTGTTCTCGCCGATTTCTATCGGGCCATCAACCACAACATGTGAAACAAGTTTTGTACCGCCATGCAGAACGACACCGTCACCAACCGTGCAGTAAGGGCCGATAATAACGTTGTCAGCGAGTTCAGCCGACGGGCTGACAATCGCGGTTGGATGTATGTTCGGTGACATGCAGCCTCCTAAAGCTCCCGATCCGAAAGCATGGCAGCGAATTCCGCCTCGGTCGTCAACTTATCGCCTACGTATGCAGCGCCTTCAAACTTCCAGATGTTGCCGCGCGTATGTGTCACCTTGACTTCGAAACGAAGCTGGTCGCCCGGCAGAACCGGTTTGCGGAATTTTACTCTGTCGATGCTCATGAAATAGACGGCCTTGCCGCTCACTCCTGACTTCAGTGCGAGAATGCCCGCAACCTGCGCCATCGCTTCGATAATAAGCACTCCCGGCATTATCGGGTTGCCGGGAAAGTGACCTGGGAAAAAAGGCTCATTGATTGTTACATTCTTGATGCCGACCGCGCGAACGCCCGGCTCGAGCTCAATCACCCGATCGACCAGAAGAAACGGATATTTGTGTGGCAGAAGCGTAAGAATTTCCCGTATATCAACCATTTATGCCTCCTCCTTTTTTGTCATCTCAGCAAGCCGGGATTCCAGTTCCTGAATTCTTTTTTTCAATTCCGGCAATTGAGCAAAGAGGGCGCTTGAGCGCAGCCAGTCACGGTGCGGCATTGCCGGACTGCCTATATAAACGCCCTTCTCCATAAAACCTGGCATAATGCCGGCCTGCGCACCAATCATCGTGCCGGGAGCAATTGTGGCATGATCGGCAACCCCTGCCTGCCCTCCGAGCATTGCTCCGTCCCCGATGTTCGAGCTGCCCGCAATGCCCACCTGTGAGACAAGAATAACCTGTCTGCCGATGCTGCAGTTATGTCCGATCTGCACGAGATTGTCGATTTTGGTGCCTGCGCCGACAACGGTCTTCCCGGTAGTCGCGCGGTCAATCGCTGTATTTGCGCCGATTTCAACGTCATCTTCAATAACAACGGTGCCGACCTGCGGAATCTTCCGGTGCTGCCCATCGGCATAGACATAGCCGAATCCGTCGGCACCGATAACCGCCCCCGCATGGATGATGACCCGGCTGCCGATAACCAAACGCTCGCGGACCGTGACATTCGGATAGAGGATGCAGTCGTCGCCGATTACCGTATCTGTCCCGATATATACGCCCGGATACAAAATACAGCGAGAACCGATTCTCACGCCGGCCTCGATACAAACAAACGGCGCAATCGCTGTTTCAGCGCCTATCTCGGCGGTTTCATCAACGGAAGCCTGCACGCTTACGCCTGCCCTGGGCTTGCCCTGAGGATAGAAACGCTCCAGGAGCAGCGCAAAAGCATACTGCGGATTTTTCACGACTATCTGCGGTATGGCGCACACGGCAAGCGGTGAACCTACGAGCACCGCCGCAGCTGGTGTCGACAACAGCGCTTTCGCATGCTTCGCTGCAGCAAGAAAAGTTATATCGCCCGGCGCGGCATCAGACAGACCCGCGACCCCTGAAATATAAACGTCGCCTTCGCCGACAACCTCGCCCTGAACAGCTTCCGCGATTTCACGCACGTTCATACAATATTCCCCCGAGGCGGTTACTTGCCTTTAAAGGCGTTGTATTTTTGGATGACCTTGTCGGTAAAGTCAATTGCGGCGCTTCGGTAGAGCACAAGTCCGTCCGCCTTTTCAAGCACAATAGTATATTTTTCGGTCTTTGCGATTTCGTCAATAACCGCCCGAAGATCTTTCAGCACGGCGCCGGTCAGCTCATTCTCTTTCTTGCTCAGCTCGGCTTGTGAGTCCGACATAAGACGCTGTGCATCACGGGTTACCCGCTCGAGCTCTTCTTCCTTGGCCTTCCGCGCATCTTTGGACAGAACCGAGCCCTGCTTCTCAAGCTCACTGCGCAGGCGCTCAATCGTGCGTCCCTTTTCTTCCAGTCCGGACTGCTTTGTGCGGACAAACGATTCAAGCTCAGCCTTTGCCTTTTTTCCCGTCTCGGATTCAATCAGGGCCTTGCGCAGATCAACAACGCCAATCTTGACCTCTGACGCAGAAGCGGTTCCGAAAAGCATCGCCGCCATCAGGCATGATGCAAGAACAACCATTATTTTTTTCATTCTCACAATCTCCTCCAAAAATCAAACTGGTTTTTAAACAAAATGCGCTTAAAACGCTGAGCCGAAGCCAAATTCAAATTTCCCGCCGCTCTCGCCTTCTTTTTTCTTCAGATTAAATCCGTATTCAACCCGAATGGGTCCAAACGGTGAGAACCACCGCATTCCAAGTCCGGCAGTATAGCGAAGGTCAGAACCTATCGTTTCGCCTTTGTCCCACGCACGACCCATATCGGTAAATACGAGCCCTTTCAGTTTTACTTCCTGGAATATGGGAAAGATATATTCGAGATTCAGGACCGCCATCTTCTCACCGCCGACCGCTTCGCGGTTAATATCGAGCGGACCTGCATGGCCATATTCGAGCCCCCTGACCGTATCGAGGCCTCCGACATAAAATTTCTGGTATATTGGCACCTTCTTGTCAAGAATTCCGGTCAGGCTGCCGATTCTTCCGCGAACATGAATGGTCGTCACATCAAACAGTGGAAAATACCAGCTTGAATCAGCGATCGCCTTGATATAACCCGTGTTTCCCCCGAGTCCGGCAAACGAGAGCGACAGCGCATTGCGGGAACCGGAGAGCGGGAAGATATAGTTGTCCCGGCTGTCACGCCAGACAGAGGGGCTGATAGCGCTCGTCAGCCATTTCCCCTCCTGATCTTTCACGCGCTGCGAAGCATCGGTCCGGACATTATAGATTCTCGCATCTTCAAGGCCATATGAAACGGACCAGCCCCAGTACTCCCAGAACTCGCGGCCTATGGTCAGTTCCATGCCGTTTGACTTGCGATCAAAGTTTCCGTATTGCCTGTAACTCCTGTAAAGAGAGGCTCCAAACTTCAGGTCTTCGTCAAGAAACCACGGGTCGCGGTACGTAAGCTCGGCGTTCCTCATCTTGCCGCCCAGTTCGCCCTTCAGCTTCAGGTATTGGCCGCCGCCGAAAAGATTTGCCTGGGTAACATCCACAAGCCCGATAATGCCGTCATTGGAGCTATAGCCGCCGCCAAGCGTAAGCATTCCGGTATCTTTCTCCTTAACCTTGACGTCGAGATCAACAACCTTCTCCTCGGCTCTCGGCTTCGGGTTGAGCTCGACATTTTCGAAGTAATTGAGATTGTTCAGACGCTCGTAGCTTCTTTTCAACGCAGATGCATTGAACGTGTCGCCTTCGTTCAGGCGGACTTCACGGCGGATTACCTTGTCTTTTGTTTTTGTGTTGCCGGCAATTTCAATGCGGCCGATTTTGTACTTGTCCCCCTCTTCAATCTTGTAAATGACCTTAACCGTCTTTGCCGCGTCATCAGGGATCAGGTCCGGGATGACCGCGGCAATAGCATACCCAGTATTCGTATATTTGCCGCTTATGGCATCGATGTCTTTCCGCATAAGCTCCCGGCTGAAAACCTTCTTCGGCATGAGCTTGACGAGAGGCCGGAGCTCTTTTTCGCTGTATGTCTTATTGCCGGTTATTTCGATGGCAGAAACCGAAAACCGTTCGCCTTCCTGCACCGGGATGGTAATGACCATTCCGCGCTTGTCCGCGGCAAGCTCAATTTTTGGTTCGCCAATCTGGGCTTTAATATAACCGGAGTCGAAATAGCGGTCGCGCACACGCACCACATCACGCCTCATCTCTTCCTTCTTGTAATACCCGCCGCCGGTGATGAAAGAATAAAAATGGCGCTCCCCGGTCTTCATCACGTCTTTCAGTTTGCCTGATGACAATGCCTTGTTGCCCTCGAAACGAATCTGCCTGATCGTAACTTTATCGCCTTCCTCAATCTGATAGGTGACGGTAACGTCATCTTCACTTATCTTTCTGACGACAGGAACGACTTTAGAAAGATAATAGCCTTCTTCCTCATACCAAGCGCGGAGTTTGATAGCATTGTCGTTAATCAGCGTGATATCGGAAATCGCTCCAGGACTCAGCGCGATCTTCTCCCGGAGGGTTTTATCATCATACTCCTTGTTCCCCTGGAAATCGACCTTGATGACAGTCGGTTTTTCCTTCACCTGATAGACAACTTTTATCCCGCCTTCAAACGGAACCAGCTCTGTCCTCACGTCATCGAAGTACCCCATTTTATAAATGGCTTTGATATCGTCGGTCGTTTTTTGCTGCGACAGCGCTTCGCCAATCTTCTGGGACAGCTTGCTTCGTACCGCTCCCTCTTCAATGCGCTTCAGGCCCTTGACCTCAAGTGCAGTGACGACGGGAAGATCCTGGGCAAAGGGCTGGGCGGCAAACGCACATACGGCAAAAACTATAAGAATCGCTTTCAAAATGCCTGTCGGAAATGCCCTTTTCATATGCATTCATCCCTTTCTCGCTGGGTATAAAAATCAGCGTTATTATACCACAGACAGGCTGCGCCGATGTACGCACGAGCAAGGAAACAAGCTGTCAAGGCAGGACTTCGACATCACGGCTACGCAGAATAACGCTATTTGATATAATAATTGTTTACGTGACGAAAGGAAAACTGTTCTGAAAAAAATGACTTCAACTGCTGCAGTTATCGCCATTGACGTCGGCGGCACAAATATCCGTGCGGCACTGATAGCGTCGAGCGGTGAGATTCTCGTCCGAAGCAAGGGACCGACCGGCACCGACCCGCTATCGGCAATGTTTCAGATGGTTGACCAACTCGCGGCATCTGATTCCTTGTCCGTTGCCGGCATCGGCGTTGCCGTTGCCGGCGTTGTCGACCGATTCAACGGAAAAGTTCTTCGTTCTCCCAACATCAGTTCTCTTTCCGGAGCAGCTCTCGGCATGCTGCTGGCGGAGCGCTACGATCTGCCGGTCCTCATTGAAAATGATGCAAATGCCGCGGCGCTCGGAGAGAAATGGCTCGGCTCAGGCAGAGAATTCGACAGTTTTGTCCTCCTGACGCTTGGGACAGGTATAGGCTGCGGTATCGTCGTTAATGGCACGCTGCTTCCGGTCGCAGCAGAGGCCGGACATATGAGCATCTTCAGCGAAGGCCCTGCATGTGTCTGCGGCAATATCGGCTGCCTTGAGTTGTATGCTTCCGCAACAGCGGTTGTTAACCGTGCCGTTGCAGCAATGGAACGTGAAATTCCTTCGCAGCTGCGCAATCTGCATCAGGGAAATATTTATAGAATAACTGCGGAAAATATTTATGCTGCCGCGCTTGACGGGGACGCTCTTGCAAGGACTGTGCTGAGGGAAGCCGGAAAGTCGCTCGGTATCGGAATGGCGAACATCATTAATCTGCTGAGCCCTCAGGCTCTTGTGCTAACCGGAGGGTTGACGGGGGCCTGGAATATTTACGGCGAGCCGGCTATACAGGAAGCCTCACGGCGAGCCCTTCCGGAACTGTTTTCTGGAACTCGGATTATTGTATCACCCGTTTTCGACGATGCCGGCCTGCTCGGCGCGGGGCGGCTCATTTGGAACGGCATTCAAACGGAGGGAATAAACAGGTAGCATATGTCGAAAAATATAAGAAACTTTTCAATAATAGCACACATTGATCACGGAAAATCGACGCTTGCGGATCGTCTGCTGGAGTACACCGGCGCGCTCAGCTCCCGCGAAATGACAGCGCAGGTGCTTGACTCCATGGATTTGGAGCGCGAGCGGGGCATCACCATCAAGGCGCATGCGGTGCGGCTGAATTATCAGGCGGACGACGGACGGCAGTACATTTTCAACCTTATAGATACCCCGGGGCATGTCGACTTTTCATATGAGGTTTCCCGAAGCTTAGCTTCGTGCGAAGGATGCCTGCTTGTGGTCGATGCAACTCAGGGGGTTGAGGCTCAGACGCTTGCGAATACCTATCTTGCCATAGACCACAATCACGAAATCATCCCGGTCATCAACAAGATCGACCTTCCCGGCGCCGAAATCGATCGCGTCAAAGATCAGATTGAAGAAGTGGTCGGAATCGATGCATCCGAAGCGATTCTTGCAAGCGCAAAAGAAGGCATCGGCACCAAAGAGATCCTTGAGGCGATTGCCAGGAAAGTTCCTGCTCCGCTCGGCTCCGACGACAAGCCGCTGAAGGCGCTGATTTTCGACTCATGGTTCGACAATTATCAGGGCGTCATTATGCTCGTCCGCGTATTCGACGGCGTGATAAGGCCCGGCATGAAGATCCGGCTCATGGCGGTCAAGCAGGACTATGAAGTCGGTAAGGTCGGTCATCTCACGCCAAAAGCGGTCGATGTAGCCGAACTTACCGCAGGAGAGGTCGGTTATGTTATTGCAGGCATCAAAAATATAATCGATACGAAAATCGGCGACACAATTACTGATGCCGTCCGGCCTGCGGAAACCCCGCTTGCAGGATACAAGGAAATAAAGCCGATGGTCTTTTGCGGGTTCTATCCCATAGAGACTCACGAATATGAAAACCTCAAGACCGCTCTTGAAAAGCTTCGCCTGAATGACTCATCCTTCAGCTATGAGCCCGAAACCTCTTCAGCCCTCGGATTCGGCTTCCGGTGCGGGTTTCTCGGCCTGTTGCACATGGAAATTGTGAAGGAACGTCTTGAGCGTGAATTTCAGCTTTCCCTCATCAGCACGGCTCCGACCGTTATATACCGGGTCACCAGGGCGGACGGCTCCGTCATAACGGTTGACAACCCGAGCAGTCTTCCGCTTCAGTTTGAACAGATAGAAGAGCCGTATGTAAAGGTCTCCATCTTCGTGCCGCAGCCTTTTGTCGGCCAGATGCTCGAACTATGCCAGTCAAAGCGCGGCGTCCAGAAAGACTTTGTGTACATCGGGAAAGATCGTATCATGCTAACCTATGAGCTGCCGCTCAATGAAATCTTGTGGGACTTTTATGACAGCCTGAAATCGCTTTCCCGGGGCTATGCCTCAATGGACTACGATTTCCTCGGCTATCAGCCGTCAAACCTTACCAAGCTGGACATCCTTATCAACGGCGAGCCGGTGGATGCGCTTTCGCTCATTGTGCACAAGGACAACGCATATTATCGCGGCCGGGACATCGTCGAACGGCTTCGCAAGGTAATCCCGCGCCAGATGTTTGAAATTGCCATCCAGGCTGCAATCGGCAGCAAGATTATCGCCCGCGAGTCGGTAAAGGCGATGCGCAAGGACGTGCTTGCCAAATGCTACGGCGGCGATATTTCCCGCAAGCGCAAGCTCCTCGAAAAACAGAAAGAGGGCAAGAAAAAAATGAAACAGATCGGACGGGTCGAGCTTCCGCAGGAAGCTTTCCTCTCCGTCCTGAAAGTAAAGGAATAGTCATGGAAACTCGTGTTGAACAAGGGCAGCAGACAGAACGGATCCCGGAACAGAAGAAAAAGAATGTTGTCTGGGACAATATCAAAGCGCTGCTGCTTGCTGTCTTTATCGCATTTTTCATCATCAGGCCATTCATTGTTCAGGCGTTCAAGATTCCGTCGGGCTCCATGCTGCCTACGCTTCTCATCGGCGACCATCTTCTGGTGAACAAATTTCTTGTCGGCACATCGGTCGAAATTCCATTCACAAATATCACGTTGTTTCATATGCCCGGCTTGCGCAACCCGGAGCGGGGCGATATTGTGGTATTTAAATATCCCGAGGAGCCGGGCAGAGATTTCATCAAGCGGGTTGTCGCACTGGAAGGCGACATTATTGAAGGGCGAAACAAGAAGATTTTTGTCAACGGCAAGGAAATCACTGAACCATACATACAGCATGTCGACCGCGGCATCCGGCCGGCCACGCTGGACAGGCGTGACAATTTCGGCCCTGAAATTGTGCCCAAAGGCAAGCTTTTTACGATGGGAGATAACCGTGATGCGAGTTACGACAGCCGTTTTTGGGGCTATGTAGACCGGAAAGACTTGCGCGGCAAGGCGTTCATAATCTATTGGTCATGGGACAGCACGAACAGCGCTCCCCGGCTGAACCGCTTCGGCAAGCTGATTGAATAAGGCTTTCATTATGCCTGAACTACTGACTGGCAATTCAAAATGAAATCTGCAATCATGTATTTGAGATGTTTACAGGACTGATTATAGAAGCCGGAACCGTGTATGCGCTGGAGCTGCGCGGACCATCGGCCTCACTTGCAATCCGCTGCGTGAAAGCGCTGAAGGATGCGGAACTGGGCGACAGCATTGCGGTCAACGGCGTCTGTCTTACGGTAACCTCCATTCGCAGTGATGTGCTCACGTTTGATGTGTCCTATGAAACCCTGAAAAGCACCGGACTCGGCATGCTCAAACGTGGTGAATATGTAAATCTTGAACCGTCATTGCGCCTCAGCTCCAAACTGGGCGGACATCTTGTCAGCGGACATGTTGAAGCAGTCGGTTCAATACGCTCGATTACTCCGATGGGAAATGCGGTAAAATTTGAAGTTGCCGCGCCGGCTTCCCTCTTGCAGTATCTTATTCCCAAGGGGTCTGTAGCGGTTGATGGGATCAGCCTGACCGTCGTTGATGTACTTGATGATGCTTTTACGCTGGTGATTATTCCGCACACGGGCGATATAACCACAATACGAAACAAGAAGCCGGGCGACAGCGTGAACCTTGAATCGGATTTGATTGCGAAATATGTTGCCAAATTCGTTCTTCAGGGGAGAGGAAAAGAACAGCACGACCCTGAGAAGAACGATACGAGCCTGCTCGATGCGCTCAAACGATCCGGGTTTGTCGGCTGATGCCCCTTCGGAGGATACCCTCGGAATTTTCATGAGCGCCTCACGCGCACCCTGCCGGACGGCGTTTTTTCTTCATTGCAATTATGCCCAATTTTGAGGCCAGAACGTCCGGCAGAATGCAGGCGTCAAAAAGAACCGCATTATTCAGGAGAAAACCAGTGGGGGTATGCCCCGGAAGTTCGGCTCCTGAACAGCCAGGTGCCATAATCTCAACCAGCTTCCCAATGACATTTAGACTTCGGCGAGTGTCGTGGAAAAGACTTCGGCGAGTGTGGTAATGCCGAGGAGCGCTTTTTCAACCGCATCCTGCCGGAGCGTCCGCATGCCTGACGCTAATGCCGCAGTCCGCAGTTCATCGGTCTGCGCACCCTTGATAAGAAGGTTCCTCAGCTTGCGGTTCATGGCAAGAACTTCATAAATACCAACGCGCCCCCGATAGCCGATTCCTTCACAGCTTGGGCAGCCCTTGCCGAGGTAGAGGGTTGTTCCCGGCTCGATATCGCCCTTCGCCATTTCGATTTCTTCATCCGTCGCCATATAGGACTCCTTGCATTTTGTACAAATGCGCCGGACAAGGCGTTGTGCACAGACAATCACGAGAGAGTCGGCAACCAGATAGGGCTCTATGCCCATCTCGGTCAGGCGTGTTATTGTAGCAACTGCGTCATTGGTATGGAGGGTCGAAAAAACCATGTGCCCGGTAAGCGATGCCTCGACCGCTGTTTTTGCAGTTTCAAGATCTCTGATTTCACCTATCAGGATGATGTCCGGATCATGACGCATAAATGCCCTGATTGCCTTGGCAAATGTATATCCGGCTGCCGTGTGAACATTGCTCTGGATAATCTGCCCCCCAAGCGTGTACTCGACCGGATCTTCTGCTGTAAGTATTTTTACGTTTGGAACATCAAGCGATTTCAGGGCAGCATAAAGTGCTGTGGTTTTTCCACTGCCGGTCGGTCCGACATGCAGCAGGATACCATAAGGTACCTGGATGGCCTCTTTATACAGCTTCATGTTGTGTTCGTTAAACCCAAGCATATCAAGCGAAAGGACAGCGCTTTTCTTGTCGAGAATGCGCATAACGATATCTTCACCATGCGTCGTCGGCACCGTCGAAACACGGAGGTCAACCTCGACCGTAGGATTCTGTTTCGTAAAGTCGATGCGACCATCCTGCGGCAGACGGCGCTCGTCGATACGCATATCGCACATTATCTTGTAGCGAGCGATGAGCGCATCCTGAGCATATTTCGGAACGCGCATTACTTCCATCAGCTCGCCGTCAATCCGATACCGGACACGCAGATAGCTGAGCGACGGCTCGATATGAATATCACTGGCCCGCTTGCGGAAGGCATCCTCCACAATCTTGTTTGCGAGCATGACCATCGGCGCGCTGTTTTCGGTCGCTTCTTCCTGAGAAAGCGAGGCCAGTTCAACATTCAACTTATACGTCTCGGCAACCCGACTGAGAATGTTGCCCAGAACAATTTCCTCATTCGGGCTTCGTGCCTCTTTCTGATCGCCCGGCTTCGCTGTTGCATAAAATTTGTCGATTGCGGCAAACAGGTCTGCGCTGGTCGTCATGACGACTTTGACATCCTTCAGCACATACCGGGCTCCGCGGTAATGGCGCACCACCTCATCCAGCGCCATAACATCGCGCGGCTCTACCATTGCAACCGTCAACGTCTCGTCCTCATACTTGAGCGGAAGAACTTTGTAGTTTTTTGCATACGCAGGTTTCATCTGCTTCAGCAGTTCTGTCGAAAGCGGGTAGTCGCTGACGTCCGCAAACTCATAGCCAAGATACGCAGCCTTCACGGCGAAAACCTCGTTTTCCGGGATGCCGCTTTCTATCAGCAGCAGTTCGATGCATTTGCGCTCATGCACAGCCCTCACAGCAAGATCCCGAAGACGATCCTTGGCAACAAGACCCTGCCTGATCAGCAGTTCTTCGAAGCTCTGTCCTTTTTGTTTTGGTTCCGGAATGCTCATATGCGGGAAAAGATGAGAACAACGCGGCGCACCCGCCCGTGTTCGTCAAGATGCGGAATCAGCTTCACCCGAAGAATCTCCAAGAGCACCTCGGCCTTGAAGCCGTATTCAAAAACATCCTTCAGCTTTACCCCTAGCTTCGAATCGCGAAGCTGGGGAAATATTTCAAAAAGATCCTGCCCAACCATATCCAGAAGCGGGAAACGCTGCCCGCTCATAATCCCGAGAAATCTGTTCGCCGAGACAATCTGTCTGCGCACGTTTATAATACAAATTCCCTCTTCAATATCGTCGATGATATATTCCCGAAGCCTTTTTTCCTCTTCCGCAGCCTCGTAGAGCATCGCGTTCCTGACCGCAATGTTCAAAAGCCCTGAAAGCCTTTCCAGAACATCCTCGGGGCAATCAGCAAAGCCGCCTTTCCGGTTCAGTGCCTGCAAAATGGCAATGGCGCCAACCTGCCCCGCAGGAACCGGCATAACCAAAGTGCTTTTGGTGAGATAGCCGGTCTGCTGGTCCCATCGGCGGTCAAACGTGAGTTCCGGATCGATTGCATACAGTTCGGCCACGTCATAGACATCATGAATTGTGAGTACTTTTCCGGTAAGCGCAGCATACCCGGCAAGGCTCTGCTTAGACAGGGAAAGGCGTATCTCAAGCAGCTCGCTCGCCTGAATCACTTTTGTATAGAGCTGATCGTTTTCACGGTCGACAATAAAAAGACTGCATCGATCTGCGCCAAGAATCGAGCGGACCTCAGCAACCACCGAGGTGAGGATCTCATCGATTCTGAGCGTCGACAGCATGATGTTCAGTGCCCTGAAAAAGTCTTCTGTGCTGAACGACTGTGCAGCCATTCCGTTGCTCTCCGTAAACACAATATGTTCCATTATACTAAAACAAATACTGAAAAACCTCTTATTTCATGGAGTTGCAATGAAAGAACCGCCGCCTTTCTGGTATACTGCAGAACGGCTGCTATCAGACTGACAGGCCGAGCAGAACGCCTGTTTACTGCTCACATCATGGAGGAAAGCTTGGAAAAACCGGTTTTTAACACAATTGAAGAAGCTCTCGAGGATATGGCGAACGGGAAAATGGTTATTCTCGTTGACGACGAGGACCGTGAAAATGAGGGCGATCTCTGCATGGCTGCTGAGAAAGTGACGCCAGAAGCGATCAATTTCATGGCAAAATACGGACGCGGCCTCATCTGCCTTTCGCTTACCCCGCAGAGGGTTGAGGAGCTGAAGCTACGCATGATGACCGACCAGAACAGCTCATCGTTTGGCACGGCATTTACCGTCTCGATCGAAGCAAAAAAAGGCGTTACGACCGGCATTTCGGCTCATGATCGTTACGTCACCATCCGGACCGCGATCGATCCGAAGAGCAAGGCTGACGATCTTGCTCGTCCGGGACATGTCTTTCCGCTCCGCGCTAGGCCGGGCGGCGTATTGCAGCGTGCCGGCCAGACCGAAGGTTCCGTTGATCTTGCGCGGCTTGCCGGGCTGAATCCGTCCGGTGTTATCTGCGAAATCATGAGCGATGACGGCACGATGGCGCGCGTGCCGGAGCTGATGGAATTCGGAAAAAAACATCACATCAAGATCGTCACCGTCAAGGACCTCATTCACTATCGCATGCGCACTGAGCGTTTCGTCCGCCGCACAGCCACCGTCAAGATGCCGACCCGTCACGGCGTGTTCACCGCCATTTCGTATGCAAATTCCATCGATGACCAGGTACACCTTGCGCTGGTGAAAGGGGAAATTCAGCCGGGCGATAAGGTTCTTGTGCGAGTTCATTCCGAGTGCCTTACCGGCGATGTCTTCGGCTCCAAACGCTGCGACTGCGGCTACCAGCTGCACCGCGCCATGGAAATCATCGACAAGGAAGGCAAGGGTGTTGTTCTTTACATGCGCCAGGAGGGCCGTGGAATCGGTCTTGACAACAAGCTCAAGGCATATGAACTGCAGGACAAGGGCCTCGACACTGTTGAAGCAAACATTCAGCTTGGGTTTAAATCAGACCTGCGCGACTATGGGGTCGGCGCACAGATGCTTGTTGACCTCGGCGTCAGAAAGATCCGGCTGATGACCAATAACCCGAAAAAGATTGTCGGTCTTGAGGGATATGGTCTCAAAGTTGTCGAACGGGTCTGCATAGAGTGCAAGCCGAACGAAAGCAACCTGATGTATCTGAAAACGAAAAAGAAGAAAATGGGGCATCTGCTCGAAAACGTCTAGTCCGGGGGCAGCAACCCGGAACGGGTCTGTCTGAGCTGCGAAAGAAAAACCCAGTGGTAAGGATGTTCCCATCATTGGGTTTTTTCTGGATTTATCCCTGCAAAGAAGAAAAGAAGCGCGCCTGAAGGGATTCGAACCCCTGGCCCTCAGCTCCGGAGGCTGATGCTCTATCCACTGAGCTACAGGCGCATTACAGTAGACAGTTATCTTACCACACATTTCACTATGCGACCAAGGCAGGCATTCGCGCCGTTATCCCCTGGCAAAAGAACACCGGAAGTTACATGCTATCGCCATCGCCACACGTCACGCTGAGAACTCAGGTCGTTTGCGGTTTTCCCCTTTCATGCCCTGCGTATCTATGTCCAATGAGGAAAGCAGAATGGACAGCTATCAGATGAAGAAAATCCTCGCCGGGCAGAGCATTGCCGGACTTTTGACGGGCGCAACCGTCGCACCGGGAAATGCAGCTTCCGGCTGAGGAGGCACCAAGGCTGGTGCGGACGGCACCAAAAAGGACGTAGAGCGGAAAGCCGGACAGAGTGGCTGAGGCGGTAAAAAGACCGACTCAGTTAGCGCGGAAAAAAAAGATGTGAAGAAAGACGCTGCTGAACCAAAAAAAGACACAAAAAAGAAAAAGAAGGTAAAAAAACCAAAAAGGCTGCTGCAGCAAAACCGACGGATAAGCCTGCCGAGAAACCTGCGGAGGCGCCCAAAAAATAGAACCTCTTCAACATAATGATACTTAAAAAGGGAACGCATTTAGCGTTCCCTTTTTCCACGAAGACCCTAATAGAATCACCAGCCTCACTAAACCCTCAATGCCTGTAAGCTATTCATGCACCAGGAACTTCACTGCAAGCGATAACGCTATTCCTTGCAGACAAAGCCATTGCCGGATGCCCTCACGAATTCTCCCACGCAAAAGACACCTCCGCGCGCATGACTGAGCTGCGAGCAAGCTGCAAACTGACCCCCCCGCCATACATTGCCCAGTGTGATCGAACCGCAGGTTGCACGAATCGCCTCCTGTTTCGTCGCGTACTTCCCAAAAATAATCGGTTTCTTTTTCAGGCGCTGGGAAAGTCTCTCTTCGGTTGTCTTCTCAAGGTTCAGCTTGCACCACCAGCCCCCCTTTGCCTCACACGGATGCCAGACAATCCATTGCTGAACAACTCCGGAAGGCTGATGTGTCTGCGGTTGCGGAGACTGGATTGTGGGCTGGACTCCCGAAGGTGGTTGTGAAACGGCTGCGGACGCTTGCCCGCGGCATGAGTTTATCTGGGCAGCAAACCTTTTTTTGCAATCTTCACATTCCTGTACCGTTACCCCTAAAAGGTTCACGGATCGTTCGCAATGCGGGCAATATTTATTCACACAATTATCTATGCCTGAAGGAGTAGCAGGTGAAGATGATGATGGCGTTGATGTTCGGATGCACCGTCCGTCCCGATCGCAGCGCCATGAGGGGCAATTGGAATTTGTCCATGAGCGCGCGTCAGGCTCCCCAAGAAAACCGCTCTGGAGCGGGTAATGTCTTGCGTAATCGTACTGCATCGCGAGGACGATTACGCCCATCTGTTTATCACACAAAACATTCCAGTTGCCACCACGGGCAGGTTCACTCGCACATGCTCCCGCACTGGTGCAGCGCCATTTTGGACATTTCTGGTCGATCCACCACTTTACAGTCCTAGGCCCTTCAAAAGGCCCGCCCATGACATGCTGAGAGATGTCCGGATGTTCCCCGTAGGTCACGGCTCCTGTTCTTTTGTCGCACAGTGCATACCACGTATATGCGCTCGCCGGTGCCGGATCAGTTCTCCTGCCTATGTCATCTGCATGGCTTATCGGAGGCGTCCATGAGGGCGGGAGTGGTTGACGAACTGTTATCGTCGCGGTTCCTGTCATTGCACCATACGATGCACTTATCTGAAAGTCCCCTGCGCTACGCGCCTCAAACAGACCTTTGTCCGCACCCTGCCAGACTGCCAGAGCTGTCACGTCTTTCTCGTGACCGTCCGAAAACCAGAGAAAGGCTCGCAGTTGAACACGATCATTCACTTCAAGTGTTTTCGATTTTGGATCAACGTAGAGCATGTTAACACTTGGAGCGGCGACTGCTGCAATCACAAGATTGACGGCCGTACCGGGTGGCACCATTGTCTGAGCTGCAGGCGATTGATCGATAACCACTCCTGCACGCTGCGTGCTGATCTCAGTCTTAATACTTCCCGTTTTCAATCGAGCTGCCTGAATGTCATATTCGGCAGTTGCCTTTTCCAGTCCGATGACCGCGGGGACAGCGACCAAATCGGTAGTGACCTGAACGGTCACTGAGGCTGATGCATGGACGCTTCCTCCGCTCGGCGTAGTCGCGGTTGCGGAAACGTCGCTGGTTGTCGTTACCTGAACAACAGCCGAGCATTCGTAAATCCACCGTTCCTGTTGGTCGAGAATGCCGTTTCTGTTCATATCTCCCGAAACGCCTCTTATGTGACTGCAGCGTTTGTCAACGATCGCGATCTTGGAAAGCTGAACGTTGCCTGCATTCGCAACCTCATACCGGTAAACAACGCTCGTCCCGGGCTTCATAGAAAACTGCAAGGCGGTAACTTGCAGCTGCAGAGAGGGTGACGCCGTCACCTGCTTCCAACCTTGGCATTTGCTCAATTCGCTGCAAAGCCCGCGATAGAGCGCGATATTTTTTGCCTGAGCCTGAGCCTGCTGCTGCTCTTTCTCGACCATCTTTTGTTCATATTGAAGCTGCGGAATAATGGAAGACTGATATTTTCTTATCTCCCGGCCGGCTACCTCAGTTGCCGTTACCATCGAACGTAACATTACGGCTTGAAAGAAATCTTGATCCGCACGGCTCAAGCGTTCACCGTGCTGCAGGCGCTGCTGAATCGATGCAAGATCCTGATCCGGATATTTCGACTTCAGTCCGGTGATAAACTTCTCCATTTCAGCAGCTATTTCCGCATTGTGCTTTCTGACAAAATCGCTGGTATCCGGGAATTGCGGCTGGTCTGCTCGAATCATTTCGACCGTCATGCCGACAACCTCTTTTGCAAACTCGCGCAGTGTTGATGTTCCAGCGCTCGTAAGGATATCAACAATCTTTTTTATTGATCCGCCGACACGTCTCTGGAATTCGGTGTTTAGCCACCGTTCAAGCCCTCTGCGAACCTGCAAAACGCTGTTGAGTTCCCGCGTGGCAGTTTGAAGTCTGACGGTAACTTCCTGAAGCTTTTTGGTGCTTTCGCTAACAGGATCCGGAAGTATGCAGAGTTGTCTGATTTTCGACATGTCCGGGGGAGGGAGTGTTTGCGTGCCTTGCTGGGCAGCACTGGCGAGTTCACCACATTCGTACACAAGACGCTTTACAGCGGCTCGAAAGCCATCACTCGGTGCCTGCTTGCCCCGTGTCAAGTCCAACTCCTTTTCGATGAGATCTTTTGCCTCAAGGAGATATGCATATCGGCGTTCGTAAGGGTCGCTTGACGCTGTTGAATACGCCGCGCTGTCAGGTGGCCATACAGCGAGCAGCAAAAGGCTGAACACAACACATAGCTGTGCGGAGAAACCCCCCTGACGTGTTTTCATATGCTCAATCCTCCCTCTTTTGCATCTTGACTAAGCTCAGCTCAGTCAAGCCTCCGGCATCCGAGGACGCTCGCTCTGCCATAGAACAGTGATGTGCCGCCGTGAACAGGGGTAATTGCGTTATGAAAAATCCTTCGTTGTCGAACCGGAGCGGGATCCAAACAGTGCCATGCTTGTCGATGGTTACACATTTGGGGAGTACCTGAAAAATTTTCGGCGTCCAAGCATGGTTTGCCAGTACGCACATGAGCCTGATAGTCAGCAGGATTCTTAAGATGAGAGCTTGTTTCATGGAGCCCCCTGCGCAACATTCATGCGGTTTCTGCAAGAACTCCGCTGATACCAGCCGGGACCACATCCCTATTCCTAATCCTTCGAGTCGCACGATGTGCTGATGAACCGGTAGTTGCCCGGCTGTCCCCGAAACGTTGCGCACGATCCTCTCCTCTTCTTTCTTAAATTATAGAGATAGAGAGGATAGAAGATACCCATAAGCATTTTTAGCACAATATGAGATGAAGTTCAAGCAGGCTCGGGGCTCCTGTAACAGCAAAGTGATAATGTCCGAAGTGGGCAAAGTAGAAATGTCCTCATAAGCTGCTAGGATGACCTCTTCAGAGAGAGGGGGCGTCATGGCAAGAGAGGACAGAGTACCAATGAGTCAAAAGGACTTCAAGCGGCTTCATGTCATAGAGCGATATAGAGAGGGACAGATAGATCAGCACCGTGCGGCGGAACTGTTAAAACTGAGCATGCGATTGTTCGGCATATTATCGTGCATCAACCGAAAGCATCGGCGGCACTGATGTTTGATGGAAGGGTTCCTTCAGTCGTCATCCTCAACACCTCGCTCATGATGACCTCCATCTGATTCGTTATCACCAAGCTGCAACGTCACGCCGATAACTGGCAATCGAACCGTGCCACTACCGGGACTGTATCCGGCAAACAAAGCCGTAATCCAGAGCACGGAGGCGAGAAGGACGATTCCTCCCCAAATAGGATGCGCCGACGAGATGGCATCTTCCTGCCTTCCTGCTTTCCGGCCCGTTATCATCGCGAGCGAAATATTTTCCCGATGGCGAATTGTATGCCAAGTGAGCCCAGCGATATGCAAGATAACAACAGCCAATAACCCCTTCGCGAGAAGCTCATGCAGTTCCTCGAATGCCTCTCCACTGTAGCCTATGCCAGAGATAAACAGAGCGGGAACGAGCACGAACATAAGCACAGCCGCCACAGCCGACCCCGGATTATTTCCCGCATACAATTTAGTCTTCGAGAAAACGGCACTAAACATATATCCAATGACTACCCTAGGGTGAACCGGATAGCTGGAGAATCTTGAGTATCGCGATCCAACAATTCCCATCACCAGACGGATGAGAAGCATGAAGAAGGTGACAATCCCCAAAAGCATATGCATCTGAAACAGAGGCTGCTCATCATCGACTAGAAATGCGATGGTCATTGCTACAGCGATCGAGCCCGCAAATAACCAGTGAAAAATGCGGTTAGGAATGTCCCATACAAGTATTTTACTCATAAAGCAATTCTCCATATATTAACAGTAGTGTCCGGCAAAAAAAGAGAAGCGCATAGCCTGAAGACTCAGATGTTAGATTATAAAGGGCGACCAAACCCAAATCTGACAAGGAGGCGCAGGCTATGCATACGTGTTATACCATATTT
>WSNO01000059.1 GCA_009773415.1 Nitrospirota bacterium
ACGACATGTGCAAGAAAGAATATCCGATCCTGAGCGCCTTCATTCCCAACCGGGACCAGTTTTCCCGTGGGGCCGGTGAAAAGGTCGCCGGCAGGATCAACGCATTTATTCAGGAAGTTAACTCGGATCCTGCCCATGAGGTCAGGGGTAAGTTCGACACGGCCGTGACGAATCTGATTGCCGGCCTGAAATCCGACCCGCTGCTGCGCAGCAAGGTCGAGGCGATCAAGCTTGAAGTTGTGCATAACCAATCGATCGCCGATTATGCCCTAAACCTCGGCAATGATCTGAAGAGCTGGCTAACCAGCGACCTGCAGCGGCCAGATTCGGAGGTGCAGGAGAAAATATCCGCAGCGGTTGCAGGTCTGGGAGAGACCCTGTCGCACAACCGGAAACTGAGAGAGTCTTTCAATGAGCACCTTGAAAAACTGGTGTTGCACTACGGGGATACGCTGCGAACCGCAATTGCCGGGCATATTTCCGGCACGGTGCAGCAGTGGGAAAGCGATGACTATACCGAGGAGATCGAACTGAGCATCGGTTCCGACCTGCAGTTTATCAGGATGAACGGCACCCTGGTCGGCGGCGTGATCGGCCTGCTGCTGCACGCAGTCGGGCTGCTACTGGCCTAGCCCTCCTCCACGAGGAAACACCGGGGCCATGCCCGCAAAACCCGGAAATGTTTGGTCAGCCATTTTCCTATTCTGCGCCCGCCATCAGGTCCGTATGATGCAAATCCGTATGGATGTTTTTTTCAAGCCACGGAATGCTGGTAATTGTGAGTAACACTACCAGAAGAATCAGCAACGTTGTTGCCATGGAAAACACCTCCGTTCCTCTAATCAGCTTGAACATAGCTGATATGACTATCTTTTACTGAAGTATACCACTTATATGATCAAGAAAACCACCACTAGTTATCTACAGCGAAAAACCGGGTCCGGCACGGCGGGGATGCCGACGCTCAATCTTCGGGATTTGCCTGAATCCGCATCTGTTCCAGCATGGATTTCAATTTCTGGCGGTAGGCCGTGACGCTGATCTGGGCGGTGGTGTATTGCAGCAAGGCGTCCAGATAGCGGAG
>WSNO01000018.1 GCA_009773415.1 Nitrospirota bacterium
TGGCAAGCCGACGCGGGTTCGATGCGTTCGGGCTTATTGAATACCCCTCTCATTTGGGAAATCTATTCGGTTGAAAAAATGTTCGTGCAACGGACTCCAGAATGAATCGCTTTGTTCAATTCGTTTCCGACTGGTTGCGGACAAAGAGACTAATCAGAAAACCTGCGACCGGAAGAATTCCGATGCATTTCAGGGCAACGGGAACCCCGTAAGCATCGGCAATGATGCCGAGGATGGTCACCCCGACTCCGCCCATGCCGATGGCGAATCCCACGGTGAGTCCGGACGCCATCCCGAGATTGTTCGGCAGAAAGCGCTGCGCCATCACGATGGTGATGGTGAACGACGAAATGAGCACCATGCCGAGCAGGGCAAATACGAAAAAGATGGCATACATCCCTTCGGTAAAAAAGATGAGCGGGAAGATGAGCGATGTCAGTCCGAGCGAGAGGACAAGGACGTTCTTGTGACCCCATCGGTCGGCAAGGGGGGCCCCGCTCAGCGTGCCGACAACCCCGCCGAGCAGAAAGGTGGAAACCAGGGTTCCCGCATAGAGCGGATCTCCCTTCATGTGGTCGATATAGTAAAAAGGGATATAGGTTATCAGACCGAACTGGGTCCATGAACGCGCGATAACGCTTGCAATAACAAGCGCAAGCCCGGAGACGGCACCCGGCCTGGTCGCGGCTTGTTCCTTCCGGCCGGCGGCATGGGCGCTGGTATGGCGCGCAAGAGATTTCCACGAAGCGAGGATCAGTGCAACAAAAATGAGCGCGGGCAGAGCCATGAGGGGCAGATACTCGATTCCCCCGAACAGTGTAATGACAAGAATTGCAAGCGTCGGGCCGAGGGCGAATCCGAAATTTCCGCCGACGGTGAAGACGGACAAGCCGGTGGCAACATTTTTGCCGGTGAAGAGGCGTGCTGTTTTGTATCCTTCAGGATGATAAGCGGCTATCCCCAGTCCGCTGATGAGCACGAGCGCAAGAACAACGAAGTAGTGCTCGCTTACGGCAATCAGCGAAAAGCCTGCGGCGGCGCACAAAACGCCGAGCGGCAAAAAGAATGCCTTTCTTTTTCTGTCCGAAATCATGCCGAAGAGAGGCTGGACCACCGATGAAGTAATGCTTGATGTCATCATGATTACTCCGGCTGTCGTGTACGAAAGGCCGAGCTTCTCCTTGATAAACGGCAGCACTGTCGGCAATGCCCCCTGATAGATGTCGGTAACAAGGTGGCCAAGCGAAAGCAGCAAGAGCATTCTGAGATTGAATGAAGACATTTCGTTTCCCTTTCCGGAGCTGCAGAACAGTCTCAGCGCGACACTGACAAGAATAACTGCCGGCCGCAACGGCTCTACTCATATAGTATGCCTCAGAATGCGGCAACGTCGCTTCATGCAACAGATATCCGAAGCGCGACAAGTGTTAAAATGATTCAATGCGGATACAATAAAAGGCAAGCGCGCAGCGAGCGTGTGACAGGACAACAGGCGCGGGGGCGCAATAGAAGAACATGGCGATGAGAAGAAGAGTATTTATACACGAAGCACCGTCGGGATCTGAGGAAACGAAAAACGTTCCTGACGCCGACTCTCGTCTTTCCGAGTCGCAGGTGCTGATGAACTTCTCGAGCGCCAAAGAGCAGTTTTTTCCGATTGACAAGCACATGCTTCTTCCGGGGACATCTATTGACTTCAGCGTTTTCAGACAGACGGGATTGCACTTCAGCCTTCTGCTGGAGGCGGCAGGCGAATCTCCCGTCAGATTGAGCGACGAGATATTCCGGTTTTTGTTCGGCGACTCCGGGTCGGAGGTTCTGATAGAAAAGGCCGCGATTCCGCGCTATCGGTCCTATCTGCATTCCGCGGCCGAGGCTTCAGCCTCTTTGTCCGAGAATGTGAGCATCGCAAGAAAAGCCATGATGATGAAAGAGAATGCAAAAATAGCGATGAAGGATTTTTTCGACAGCCCCGTGAGTTCCGAAAAGCTGGACGCTATGAGGGATGCCGTTGACAGTATCGTCGGCATTCTTTGTGACAATGCACATGCGATCTATGACATGCTCACCCTGAGCAAATTTGACTACTATACCTATACCCACAGCGTAAACGTTGCTGTTTTGAGCGCCGGTCTCGGGCTGGCCGCAGGACTGAGCAAGTCCGCCGTTGTGGACCTGGGGACAGGAGCGATGCTGCACGATGTAGGCAAAGCCTCGGTTTCCTCCCAGATTCTCAACAAGCAGGGCGGGCTCGATGCTCACGAGTATAAAATCATGCAGGGGCATGTCAGGCAGGGCGGAGCGATTCTGCGCGGGCACGACAGAATCGCTGAAACTGTTTTCGATGCGCTGTTGCAACATCACGAGAAGCTGTCCGGAAAAGGGTATCCCTTCAAGCTCAGGGGCCACGAAATCAGCCTCGCCGGCAGAATATGCGGCATCGCAGACTGCTATGACGCTCTTACGACAAACAGACCATACCGGGCGGCTCTGAGCCCGTATCATGCGCTGGACATCATTTCGAAAGATGTCGGAGACTTCGATGCGGACCTTCTCGCTGATTTTGTGAAGATGCTCGGGAGGGTTAGAAAAATTGCGCGCTGACCCCAAGCTCGTCCTGTCGAACAGCAGGCAGAAGGGTTAATCCTGATCTCTGCTGCGGGTTATTTTGTCGACAAGGGAGGACGAGGAGGAAGCCGAGCCGTCGGGAGCAATGTCTCTCGGCTGTGTTCCTGACTTGAAGAACTCCTGCAACGCTTTATCGCTATAGGAAAGAAGACCCGTCGCCGGGTCTATCGCCACGCGCACGATACCTTCAGGAACGGCAAATCCTGCTCCGCTGCCGCCGATGCTCTTCATATAATCGCTCCAGATGGGGGCCGCAGCGCGCCCGCCGACTTCCTCTCTGCCGAGCGGTCGTCGCATGTCATCGAAGCCTACCCATACCGCCGTCGCAAGGTCCGGCGTGTACCCGACAAACCATGCGTCCTTGTAGTCATTTGTCGTGCCGGTCTTGCCTGCGGCGGGCCTGCCGATGGCGGCGCGCCCGCCGGTCCCGTAACTGATGACATCCTGCAGCATGGAGGTAAGAAGAAAGGCGTCCTGCTCGCTCATGGCGACAATCCCTTCAGGCTCGCACGACTCAAGGAGGTTGCCTTTGGCATCTCGAACCTCAAGAATCGAGATCGGGCGGATTGCAACGCCGGCATTCGCAAAGGTTGCATATGCGGCTGTCATTTCGAGCGGTGTTACGGCGACGGAGCCGAGGGCAATCGAGAGTTCTGCCGGAATTTCCTGCTGTATGCCGATGTCCTTGGCGAAAGCGATTGCCTTTGCAACACCGACAGACTCCAGCAGCTTTACCGTCACAACATTGCGAGAAAAAGCGAGGGCCTCGCGTAGGCGCGTCGGACCGTAATGCTTGAGGTCATAGTTTGACGGACTCCACGAACCATAGGAGAGCGGTTCATCATTGACAACGCTGGCCGGCGTGAAACCATGCTCCAGCGCGGCGCCGAAAATGACCGGCTTGAAGGCCGAACCCGGCTGGCGCTTTGCGAGCACTGCCCGGTTAAATTCGCCGCGCGAAAAGCTGAAGCCGCCAATCAGCGCCTTGATATGACCGTTTTCAGGGGATATCGAGACGACCGCGCCTTCGACATCAGGCTCCTGGTCAAGGCTGAAGGCACCCTGCTTTGCAGTTACCGCCTTGAAACGAACCCATACAATATCTCCGACATTCAGAATATCTGTCAGTTTGAAATTTTTAATGACTCGGGTCTTCCCGTTTTTTTCGACAATTGTATGTGCCCACTGTGCATCGGCTGCCGACAGCTTGCCGGTCAGTCCGCGGGACCTGATGGTGGCTTCTTTTGCGCTGAGCGCAATAACGACTCCTTTTGAAACGTCGCCTGCTGATGCCGAAAAAGATACTTTCGGCTCTTCGACATCTGTTTTCACGTTTTCGCGCTTTCCAATGGGACCCCGCCAGCCTCGACGCTTGTCTACCTGCCGCAGGCCCTCCTGCAGAGACTTCTGCGCCTGAAACTGATACTGTCTGTTCAGCGTGGTGTAAACGCGGAGACCTCCCTTGTAAACCGTTTCGACGCCGTATTTTGACTCGAGCTGCTGCCGGACATATTCAAGAAAATAGTTGTTCGCCTCGGTTGCGGTTTTCAGGGACGAGAGCAGAATCTGCTGCCGGCGCGCCTCGGTGCGCTGGGCGGGCTTCAGGTATCCTTCCTCTTCCATGAGCTGAAGCACAATCTCCTGACGCGACTTGGATCTTACAAGATCGTTATATGGAGAATAGGTCGTCGGGGCCTTGACAAGGCCGGCAAGGAGCGCGGCTTCAGCGACTGTTATCTGCGAGACCGACTTGCCGAAGTAGATGCGGGACGCCATCTCGACACCGTACGCGCCATGGCCGAAGTATACATTGTTCAGGTAGAGTTCCAGGATTTCATTCTTGGACAGCTGTTTTTCGAGTTTGATGGCAAGCTGCATCTCCTTGAGCTTGCGGGTAATCGTCTTTTCCGGAGTGAGGAACATGACCTTGGCGAGCTGCTGGGTTATCGTGCTTGCGCCCTCTTTCAGGCTGGCGTGCATTATGTCTTTCACCAGCGCACGGGCGATGCTGATGTAGTCGATGCCGCTGTGGCTGTAAAAACGGCGATCCTCGACCGCGATAATCGCTTCCCGCATGTGCTTCGGTATCTCTTTCAGCGGCTGATGAATGCCCTTTTCCATCTTGAACTCGCCGATGAGCGAGTTGTCGTCCGCATAAATCTTCGCGCCGTCGGACGGACGGTACTTTTTGAGGTCCTCGACAGACGGCACGCCGGTTGCAAGCGCAAGAAAACCGCCGGCTGCCACTCCAAGGATTATGACGGAGAGAATGAGGATCCACCTGAAACGCATTTTGAATTATAAACCAGCGGGTGCTAAAATTTCACTCCGGCGCGCCGGGAAGACGGAAATCGTGACGGGCGGGCGGCGACAGGAAAACAGAAAAGGAGCGGAGCATGCGAGAACAGTTCGTCTGCAAAAGTCCGGTCGGGTATATCTATTGCAGTTTTATCGGCGGAGCCTTGTCCTCCCTCGACATCAGACCCCGTGGACGTGTCTCGGCGGGCAGGCTTGCCTCTGAACAGAAACGGCTTCGCGATGAGCTTGAGGACTATTTTTCCGGAAAAGGGCAGGGGGCATTCAGCCAACCCCTGCGCTTCAGCAGCGGAACGCCGTTTCAGCAGGAGGTATGGAAGGTTCTCCTGACGATTCCGTTCGGGGAAACACGCTCCTACCAATGGCTGGCTGAAGCAGTCGGACGTCCCAGGGCGGCGCGGGCAGTCGGTCAGGCAGTCGGAAAAAACCCGATTCTGCTTGTTGTTCCCTGCCACAGGATTATCGCAGCTGACGGCTCTCCCGGAGGGTTTTCGTGCGGGGTGCCGGTGAAGAAATGGCTTCTGGCGCACGAAAAAGCAGTCTGCAAATTACGGGACCCATAAGTTCGGGAGGGCGGTTCGTCCTGCCTCCCGGCCACTGTCATCGAATATACGCCTCGGTCACATAGAGCCGCATCATGCGGTGCGTATTGAAGTAATAGGCGTTTTTGCTGATTGCGTTTTCCATGATTTTTATCCAGCCGTGCCTGTCATTATAGTATGTGGGAATGATGACGGTTTCAAGTTTATGATACAGGTCGTCCGCATCGTGTGCAGAATCTGCAGACACATCCGCCGAAGGCCCGATTGACCAGCCGGTAATCCCTTCGATATGCCCTTCAATCCACCATCCGTCCAGAACGCTGAAATTCGGTACGCCGTTGTGGCAGGCCTTCATGCCGCTCGTTCCGGACGCTTCAAGGGGCCGGAGCGGCGTATTCAGCCAGACATCGACGCCTGAAATGAGATCCCGCGCAATGTTCATGTTGTAATTCTGGAGGAATACGATCTTCACCCGGTCCTTCAGACGCTCCCGCATCTGGAAAATTCGCTGAATGAGCTGCTTGCCGGATTCATCGCGCGGATGCGCCTTGCCTGCGTAAATAATCTGCAGACGGCCCTCGCCGATACGGGCGAGCCGCTCGATGTCCGAAAAGAGTAGGTCCGCGCGCTTGTATGCCGTTGCCCGCCGGGCAAAGCCGATCGTGAGCGTGTCATGGTTCATGTCGGACTGCGTCTCACGGTTGACGTAATCGATGATTTTTCTTTTGGCCTCCATGTGGGCTTCCCAGAGCTCATCGTCCGGTATTCTGCCGGCGCGGACAAAGATTTCGGGCTCGTTTGCCCAGCCTGGCAGATACTTGTCGAACAGGCGGCGCATGCTTTCGCAGACCCATGTATAGGAATGCACTCCGTTTGTTATCGCGTGGATTTCATACCCAGGGAACATGGTCTGCGATACTTCGCCATGTTTTTTTGCCACGCCGTTGATATAGTTGCTGAGATTGATGCCGAGCATCGTCATGTTCAGCGCCTCCGGACCCGAGAAATCCTTGATGACATTCAGCGGGATGACACCGCAAATGGTTTTCTCGGCCATTTCATACGGGAACTTGTCATGTCCGGCAGCGACCGGCGTGTGCGTAGTAAATACACAGAGGCTGCGGACTTTATCGATATCCCATACGAGGCGCTCGTCCCAGACTTCTTCGATGTCTTTCTTGAAGCGTTTCAGCAGTTCCAGGGTCAGCAGGCTTGAGTGGCCTTCGTTCATGTGATACTTCTTGATTTCAAACCCGAGTTCCTCAAGCATGCGCGTGCCTCCGATCCCGAGGACAACTTCCTGTTTCAGGCGGTAGAGGGGATCACCGCCGTAGAGGGAATAGGTCAGCTCCTGATCCTGAGGTTCGTTTTCCGGGAGATCGGTGTCGAGGAAAAATACCGGGAGAGTGCCGCCCGTTGCGCTCTCAACAAGGTAGAGCCAGGCTGCAACGAGTACCGGCCTTCCCTCAAAACAGACCCCGACGCGCTCAGGCAGCAGTGTCATGAACTCGGCAGGGTTCCATTCATCAGGGGCTTCGGTCTGGCGGCCGTGGCTATCGAGTTCCTGACGAAAATAGCCCTTGCGGGCCAGGAGTGTTACCGCGACCATCGGCAGACGAAGGTCTGCGGCCGACTTGATGGTATCGCCTGCAAGCACGCCAAGGCCGCCGCTATATGTATGAATTTCGGTGCGAAGCCCAATTTCCATCGAGAAATAGGCTATTTTCGGCTCCTTTGTGAAACGTTCGAGAATGTCGTGAGGCATTGTTCCTCTCCTTTGTCAGAATCGGGCGGCAGCTGCCCGCTGCACCAGTTCATCCAGCGCAGCCCGCCCTTCCGGACCAATAGAAATAGTGAAATCGTTTACATATAAAGCAATATGCCGGCGGATCACGTCTTCCGCAAGTTCCTGTGCGTGGTCCCTGATATACGGCATGGCTGCCTCAGGATGTGCAAACGCATACCGGACGCTTTCCCGGATTATCTGCTCTGCATCGCTGATAACGTGTTCTCCCAGATTCTTCTCTGCGATAATTCCGCCAAGCGGAACCGGGAGCCCGGTCGCTTCTTCCCACCACAGTCCGAGATCAATCAGGCATCGCAGCCCGTGGTTCTGATAGGTGAAGCGACCTTCATGAATAATCACTCCGGCATCCACTCTGCCGGCGGCTACGGCCGGCATGATTTCGTGAAAAACCATAGGAACAAAACCGGCCGCCTCCACTCCTGCGGCACTGCAGAAAAGACGGATAAGCAGAAATGCCGTAGTAAGCTCTCCCGGAATCGCCACGGTGCGATTGTTCAGAAAGTCCGCACCGGCGTGCTCCCGGGCAATTACGAGAGGTCCGCAGCCCCTGCCGAACGCTCCTCCGCTTTGCAGAAAACGGTACTGGTCGCTGAAACGGACATAAGCGGCGCAGGAGACCTTGGCAATGTTGAGAGCGCGGGCTGATGCGCGGCGATTCAGCCCTTCCACGTCGTCGATAACGACGGAAAAGTCGTATCCGCGAAGGTCGACGGCCCGATGGGTGAGGGCATGGAAGATGAACGTATCATTCGGACAGGGCGAAAAACCGAGCGAAAGCATAGTAACAAAATTCTAACATGCCGGTTTTCCCGCTGTCCAAGCCGGCGGGGCGCTTTTTAAATTTTGCAGGATGATTTTTTCCCGGAGGTGTGCTATATTTTATTTTAACGATGGAAAACGGAAACGATAAAGCTCTCCGCATATTAGTGCAGAAGATTCCAAAGCTTCCGACGTTGCCGATGATTGCCGAGCGCATTCTCGGCATGGTGGACGACGATGTTGCCAGTGTTGAAGCCATTGAGGAGACGATTGCGCAGGATCCTGCGATTGCGGCCAAGGTGCTGAGCTTCGCCAACGCCGCTTTTTACGGCTCCGGAGAACCGGTGCTCAGCGTTCGCGATGCGGTCATGAAGATCGGCTTCAAGAATATCAGAAGCATCGCTCTCGGCATCTCTCTCATGACGATTTTCTCGGAGAACAGGGAGAAATTTGCGTCGGCCTATCACCGCATCTTTCTTCATTCGGTTTCGGTCGGCGTCATCTCGCGTCAGATAGCCGAAAAAGTCGCCGGCGAACTGGCAGATAAAGCGTTCATTGCCGGACTGTTGCATGACATCGGACAGCTTGTCATCAATAAATATTTCGATGAAGAGTATCAGCGCATCATTGATGAGTTCAATCAGGGACTTTTCCTGGTTGACGCTGAAAAAAAAGTGCTTGGCATTACCCATGCCGACATAGGCGTCTGGCTGGCGGATAAATGGAATCTCCCGACAGTTATCCAGGACGCAATCGAGTTCCACCATATGCCGTCCGCTGCAACTGATAACCGGATGCTCGTTGCGCTGATTCATGTCGGCAACGCTGTCGCCTCCCGTCATTCTCTCGGCATCATTGAAAGCGAACCGGTCAACGCATTTGATTCCTCCGCGCTCGACATCCTCGGCATTTCTGAAAAGGATCTTGAGACCATTGAATCCGGGCTTGACAAGCAGGCATTCCCGGGCGAGCTGTTCCAGTAAATGCCGCGACCGCACGGTTCAGAATCGCTGCTTGTTGAACGACTGTACCGTTGTTGCATGTCGGGCATTGCGTCGACGATCTCACTTGAAGGCCTTTCCGATCGGGAACGGTTTATTGCACTGAAGCTCAATGAAGAGATCTCGCAGGGAGATCGGTGCAGGATTGTTTCGCGTGCATTCCATCGGGCCCTCGACGAAGTCGATCGCTTTTACGAGCTGTCCATCCGTGTTCTGTCGGCCCTCATTAAGGTCGGCCGAATTGACGAAGCTTTTTACGACCCCGACAGATTCTGCAGAAATGTCCTCGATATATTTTCCGAAGAGCTTGATTTCGAGAATTGTTCAATCATGCTGAAGACAGCCGACGGGAAAATGCTCAAGGTTGTTGCCGGCAAGGGGAAGGGTGATCGCTATGCCGTGGCAGGCTTCCAGGGAAAAACCGGGAATGTGATCAAAATCGGCGAGGGCGTTGCCGGCACAGCAGCGAAAAAGGGCACCTATGTCTTTGTCCCCGACATTTCCAAAGATGAACAGTTCAAATCCCTGGATATGAACGTTGAAGTTGCCTCGCTCCTTTCAGTGCCGATTCGCACCGACAAGGAGATTATCGGCGTCATCAACTTCAGCCACCCGATGCCGGGGGTCTTTGACGAGAACATGATTAATCTGGTGATGATTCTCTCAAACTTTGTGGGGCAGATGATCCTGCTCATGAAGCTCTACGGAAGGGTTGCAAGCTGGAATGAGACGCTGAAAACGGAAGTCGACAACAAGACGGAAGAGCTGAAAAAGAAAAATGCCCAACTCCGGCGCATTACGCTCATCGACCCGTTGACGAATATTTTCAACCGGCGCTTCTTTTTCCAGAAACTCGAAGAGGAATATGCCCGCCATCAGCGTTATGAAGAACCTTTTTCGGTGCTTTCCGTCGATATCGACAACCTGAAGGCGATAAACGATACCTATGGACACCTTGCAGGAGACATGGCAATCAAGGGGGTAGTTCACGGCATGAAGGCAATCGGGCGCAGGGGCGATGCGATCTGCCGCATTGGCGGTGATGAATTCGCCTGCATCCTGCTGAATTCCGATCTTCAGGGCGCGCTGACCTTCGCGAAGCGCGTTCAGGGGCGCCTCAGGAAAATGGATTTCAAGAGTCTTGAACTTCGCCCTACCGTCAGCGTCGGCGTTGTGAACTCCGCGTCTGCAAAGTTTCTTGACGCACTCGACATGTATCGGGCGGCTGATGAGGCCCTGTACCGGGCCAAACAGGATCGCGACGCTGTCCGGCATTATGGTGAAGATAAAGCCTGACGTTCTACCGCCGGTTGCCGTTTTTTCATCTGTTGCCTGACGTTTGCTCTTGATAGAACAGGAATTTTTGTGCTAACCTTCGTAGCTAAATCACACGCCCGGTAAAGCTCTTTTTTCTGGTCTCCCGCCCTTGGCGGGAGGAACGAAGAGCGGGCGGAGGCACAACCAGAGGAGGAAGTTTAATGAGTGTTGTAACCATGAAAGAGCTGCTTGAGTCAGGTGCCCATTTCGGTCATCAGGTCAAGCGGTGGCACCCGAAGATGAAAAAGTATATTTTCGGGGAGAGAAACGGCATCCACATTGTCGATCTCCAGAAGACGCTCAAGGGGATTGAAGAAGCATACAGTTTTGTAAAAACCATCTCTGCAGCAGGACATTCGGTCATGTTTGTGGGCACCAAGAAGCAGGCACAGGATTCGGTCTCTGATGAAGCGCGCCGCTGCGGCGCATATTACGTCACCAGCCGGTGGCTCGGCGGCATGCTCACCAACTTTGCAACCGTCAAGAAGAGCATCGACTATCTCAAGAAGATTGAGCGTATGAAGGAAGACGGCACTTACAATGTTCTGACCAAAAAGGAAGTATCCGGTCTCGAAAACGAGCGCATAAAGCTTGAAAAGAATCTCTGCGGGATCAAGGACATGAACAGATTTCCGGCGGCGGTTTTTATCATCGATCCGAAAAAAGAGAAGATTGCGGTCGCGGAAGCACGCCGCCTTGCCATTCCTGTCGTGGCTGTCGTTGATACGAACTGCGACCCGGATGATGCCGACTATGTCATTCCCGGCAATGATGACGCAATCCGGGCAATCAAGCTCATCTCGTCAAAAATGGCCGAAGCGGTCCTCGAAGGCAAGGGTATTCTCCAGAAGAAGATGGACGAAGCCGCTGAAGTTGCGGCGGTGAAGGAGAAGGCTGCTGCCGAGGCGGCAGAGGAGAAGGCTGCTGCTGCGCCGAAGAAAACAGCACGGATTCCGGAGGAAGGCAAATAATGAGCATTTCTGCTGAAACGGTACGGGACCTGCGCGAAAAAACCGGCGCAGGCATGATGGACTGCAAAAAAGCCCTCACCGAGACGAATGGTGACATGGAAAAAGCTATCGATATTCTGCGTCAGAAGGGGCTTGCGAGTGCCGCGAAGAAGTCGGGCCGCTCGGCATCTGAAGGTCTTGTCGGCTCCTATATTCACATGGACAAGATTGGTGTCATGGTTGAAATCAACTGCGAGACCGACTTTGTCGCCCGCACGGACGACTTCCGCGCGCTGGTGAAGGACATTGCAATGCATATTGCCGCTGCGAACCCTCAGTATGTGAGCCGCGAAGAGGTTCCGGCAAATGTTATCGATCGTGAGAAGGAGATTTACCGGGCTCAGGTCACCGGCAAACCGGCGCCGGTCGTCGAGAAGATTCTCGAAGGCAAGCTTGATAAATACTTTGCCGATTTCTGTCTGCTTGAACAGGTTTTTGTAAAGGACCCGGAGGGCAAGAAGAAGATTAAGGATCTTGTAACGGAGAAAATTGCCAAGCTCGGAGAAAACGTCGTTGTCCGGCGCTTCGTGCGCTTTCAGCTCGGCGAGGGGCTTGCAAAGGCCGAGAGCTGCGGGAGCTGAGAATCCATGCCAGCGAACGCTGCCAAAAAACCGGAGACGAAACGTGCGTACAAGCGTCTGCTGCTCAAGTTAAGCGGCGAGTCGCTCATGGGCGATAAACACTACGGTATCGACCCGGCAACGGTGAACTACATGGCGAAAGAGATTCAGAAGGTCTTTTCGCTCGGCGTTGACGTTGCGGTGGTAATTGGCGGCGGAAACATCTTTCGTGGCGTGGAGGCATCGCTTCAGGGAATGGAGCGGGCGTCAGCAGACTATATGGGGATGCTCGCCACCGTCATTAATGCCCTTGCGCTACAGAATGCGCTCGAAAATCTCGGCCTGCAGACCCGTGTTCAGTCAGCTATCGAGATGCGGGAACTGGCGGAGTCATATATTCGGCGACGGGCGATGCGACATCTCGAGAAGGGCCGTATTGTCATTTTCGCCGCTGGAACGGGAAATCCGTATTTTACAACCGATACCGCTGCGGCATTGCGGGCAATGGAGATCAGCGCCGACATCATATGCAAAGGCACCAAGGTCGACGGCGTTTATACGGCCGATCCGAATAAAGATCCGAAGGCAAAGAAATACAATGTTATTTCGCATATCGATGTGATCAAACAGAATCTGAAGGTGATGGATTCAACCGCGATCACGCTCTGTATGGACAATAATCTGCCGATCGTTGTCTTTGATATCAAGAAGCCGGGCGGACTGGTGCAGCTTGTGCAAGGCAAGAAGGTCGGCACACTGGTAAAATCCTGAACGGGGTGGAACATGCAGGAGAGCAAGAAAAAAGCGAATGAACGGATGAGTGCGGCAATCGAGTCCCTCAAAAAGGACTTCGGCACAATCCGAACCGGACGCGCATCGTTGTCGCTTCTGGATAATATCAGGATTGATTATTACGGCACCCCGACGCCGCTGGCGCAGGTTGCCACGCTTGGCATTCCGGAGAGCAGGCAGATAACCATCCAGCCGTGGGAACAAAAACTGATTTCTGATATTGAAAAGGCGATTCTCAAATCCGACCTCGGACTTATGCCGAACAACGACGGCAGGACGATCAGAATCAATATCCCCATGCTGACCGAAGAGCGGCGCAGGCAACTCGTAAAGGTTGTGAAGAAGCGTGCTGAAGAAGCGAAGGTTGCGGTCCGGAACATTCGCCGCGACATTAATGAAGAAGTGAAAAAATCGGAAAAAAAAGAGCATCTCAGTGAAGATGATGTGAAACGGTTGCAGGAAGAGATCCAGAAGATTACCGATCAGTTTGTTGCCAGGGTTGACGATGTGCTTCAGCACAAAGAAAAGGAAATCATGGAGGTTTAACGATGGCGGTGAATTCGAATTTTCTTGTAAAGGTTACCGATGCGAAGCTCTCGGATGTGCAGAAAGCGCTGCAGGCGGCCGGCATTTCGATCAGAAGCATTATCGAAGTTCATAAGGAAGAGACAGAAGCCGCAGCACAGTAAACTGACGGCGATGAATCAGGACTCCGTGTGTTTGCGCCCGCGGTTTCATTGACCATCAGGCGGAGGACAGTTCATGACAAAAAAGAAAGCGGACGTAATAAAAAAGACGCCGAAGAAGGATATAGTGAAGGCTGATCCTAAAGCTGCGCCTGTGGCCGCTGCTGAAGAGGATGAAACTCTGCGGGTGGAACGTCTCAGAAAGGTTCTTGTTCAGAAGCGTGAACATATTCTGAAGGAATCCAAGAAGGAGATCAAAAAGCAGGTTTCGGGCGAGAATCGCCAGTTTGTCGAGACTGTTCTCGACGATGGTGATCTTGCCGTGGTGGACGTAGCTGAGGATATTAACCTCAAGCAACTGACTGCTCAGCGCCAGATGCTTATCAAGATTGATGCGGCGCTGACCAAGCTTCGCGAAGGATCCTACGGGATCTGCGAGGAGTGCGGCTGCGAGATTGAAGAAGGCCGCCTTAAGGTGATGCCTTTTGCTATCTGCTGCCGTGACTGTCAGGAGCTGATCGAGGTTCGGGACAAAATAGAGGCGCAGCGCGACTAATCAGTAAGAGACGCTCTCCAGAAACAGACCACTGGCCGGCGCAGTCGGTCCGGCTTCCGAACGGTTTTTTGAGCGGAGCAGAGCCGGGACAGCGTCGGCTTTTCTTTTGTCAATGCCGACCTCGACCAGTGTTCCGACAATATTTCGCACCATATGCCTCAGAAAGGCGTCTGCAGTCACACGGATAACCAGGAACGTACCCTCCAGCCGCAAGCCGAGAAAATCCATGCCGGAATGTTTCGAAACGTTGATGGAAGCGACAGTACGATCTGTTGTCCGTGCGCCGCATCCTGCGCCGCGAAAAGAAGAAAAATCATGCTTTCCCTCCAGAAAGCACCCAGCTTTGCGCATCTCATCGCTGTTCAGGGGATGCGTGATCTTCCAGGCATACCGAACAGCGAAGGGAGAGAGTTCCGGAGTGTTTGCTATCACGTATGCGTACACCTTGCCGGTGGCGTCAAAGCGGGGATGAAAGCTATCGGCGGCACATTCAGCATCAAGAATACGGATATCAGACGGCAGAGTAGCATTGAGCGCCCGCTGAAAGACTTCCGGAGCATGACGCGAAGACGTCCGGAATGCAGCAATCTGTCGGAGCGCGTGGACCCCCGCATCGGTTCTTCCGGCGCTCAGGACAACAACGTTTTCCCCGGTGATGACGGCAATCCGGTCCTGTATGACCTGCTGAATTGAAATGCCGTTCGGCTGGATCTGCCAGCCGTGGTAGCGTGTGCCGTCATACGCAATGGCAAGACGAATCGTTTTCATCTGCCATAGTTTAACACTCATTCGCGGAGCGCTTCCCGCAGTCTGCTGAAACGCACAATTCGGAGCATCTGCGAACGCCGTCTGTTTTATGAATCGGACGCATACGCTGTATAATAAATTATTACGTTTCCGGAGGATTATCTTGATTGAGAATACATTTTCCCTGTTGCCGGGCGTCGGCGAAAAGCTGGAACGCCGCCTCTGGCAGAAAGGGGTATTGACATGGGACGACTTTCTCGCGTCCCGCCGGCTGGAAGGCATATCAGACGAGCGCAAACAGCTCTATGACCAGAAGCTCGGTCTCTGCAAGGACGCTCTCGATGCCCGCGATTCGGTATATCTTGCCCATGCAATCAAGAGGCGCGAACACTGGCGGCTTTTTGACCTCTTCCGCGGCGAAGCGGTCTGTCTCGATATTGAAACCAACGGCCTGCAGCCTTCGCAGGGCGGTTATCCTACGGTTGTCGGGCTATCCGACGGCCATGACGCGGTCACCCTTGTCCGCGGCGAGAACCTCACGTCCGAGACCCTGAACCGCCATCTCGAGGGGTATAAGCTTCTGATAACTTTTTATGGTGCCGGCTTTGATGTGCCTTTTTTGCTGATGACAATGCCGGGAGTCCATTTTGACATCCCTCATTTCGATCTCTGCTTTGCCGCGAAACGGCTCGATCTGCACGGCGGTCTGAAGAGCCTTGAAGCACAGTTCGGCTTTGCGCGTGATGCCTCGGTACAGGGATTAAGCGGTTACGATGCTGTCCGCCTCTGGCAGCGTGCCAGGTACGGCGACCTCACGGCCCGTGAATTGCTTTTGGCGTATAACCGGGAAGATGTCGCCTATCTGCTGCCGATGGCCGATATCCTGTACGATAAACTGAAGAGCTCAACCGGAATCATGGAGCATCTTGTCGGTGCCGGGCATGGCAACGCTTAAGGCGTTTCTCTCGTATGCTGCTGTCGAGAAGGGACTTTCGCGCAATACGATCATGTCATATGCTTCGGATCTGCACGCATTTGAGGCATTTCTGGACGAGCGCGAGATAACACTCCTTACGTTTCAGCGGCAGGACATTGCGGACTACGTCGGCTTATTGCGGGAGCGCGGTTCTGCTGCATCGAGTGTTGCCCGGTACATTTCTTCAGTCAGGGCGTTCTGCAAGTATCTGCTGATAGAAAAGCTTATTGCCGATGACCCGACCGAGGCTCTTCGCATGCCGAAGCAGTGGGAGCGCCTGCCCAAAGCTCTCGATTTGCCGGACATCAAACGACTGCTTTCGACGGAACTGCCGACCCGCATGTTCCTGCGCGACAGTGCCATGCTTGAACTGCTCTATTCATCGGGGTTGCGGGTGAGCGAGATTATCACCATCCGCATACAGGACCTCAACGTTGAGGGCGGGTTTCTTCGCGTTTTCGGCAAAGGGGCGAAGGAACGGGTCGTTCCGATGAACCATCGCGCAGCCGGCAAGATGAAACGCTATCAGCTCGAGCTTCGTCCGTCGCTGGTGCGCCATAAGGGATCGCCGTACCTCTTCCTCTCGAATCGCGGGGAGCCGATGACGCGACAGCGTTTCTGGCAGGCATTGAAAGAATTCGGGAGAGCTGCCGGTGTTGAGATTTCTCCACATGTGCTGCGCCACTCATTTGCAACACATCTTCTGGATGGAGGCGCGGATCTCCGTTCGGTCCAGAAAATGCTCGGGCACGCGGATATTGCGACTACCCAGATTTACACAAAGGTTTCTTCTGATAGAATAAAGAAAGCATATCTCGCGCATCATCCGAGAGCGAAATAGCATCCCGCAGTCGTCTGCTTTTCGGTATGCCGACGTCTGGAAAATACAGAATACGGGCATGCTGATTGCGGCGGGACGTATTTTCAGGTTTAGATAGGGCTAAGGAGGCTGCATGATCAGCAAGCTGAATTATGAAGAAGTAGCTCTTGTCTGTGCAGAATCAGTGTTTGCTTTTGCGACAACGGCAGATCTGTCTGAACTTGGCAGCACCATTGGTCAGGAGCGGGCCTTTGATGCGCTGGATTTCGGTCTGAGCCTCACCAACAAGGGGTTCAATATCTATGCGCTCGGGGAGAGCGGCACCGGAAAAATGCGCACTATCCGCCAACTGCTGACTGAGCGGGCTGCGCGGGAGCCGGTTCCGGACGACTGGTGCTATGTCTTCAATTTCAGCGATCCTGATGCCCCGCTCGGCGTCCGGCTGCGCTCCGGGCAGGCCATTGAATTCCAGCGCGATATGGAGCTTCTCCTGAAATCCCTTCGGGTCGAAATCCCGAGAACCTTTGAGTCAAAGGAGTATGACAAGCAGCGCGCCAAAGTCGTTGAGGAGTTCCAGCAGAAACAGAAAGAGCTTTTCACGAACCTGGAGCAGGAGGCTCAGTCCAAGGGGTTTGCAATCCGCAAGGCGGCAGCCGGCCTTATGATGGTGCCGGTAAAGAAGACCGGGGAAGGGCTGACGGAAGAGGAATTTGCGGCGCTTGACAAGGAAATGCAGGCGAAGGTGCAGGAGATCGGGACCGCTTTGCAGGAAAAGCTGGAAGACATTGTACGCGCCGTTCGCGAGGCGGAGAAGATTCTGAAGGCGATGCTCGCCAAGCTCGAGCGGGAAATAGCGCTGAGCGCAATCGGCCATTTTATTGATGAGCTGAAGAAAAAATATGACGGCCATGAGCGGATTCTTTCTTATCTGGGCGCGGTGCAGGAAGATGTTCTGTCGCATCTCGAAGATTTCAAGCCGGCCGAAGAGCAGCCGTCGCCCGTGCCGTTCATGAAAATGCCGAAACAGGAAGTGTCCTTCGCAAAATACACGGTGAATGTGCTGGTGAACAATACTGACGCAGCCGGCGCTCCGGTTGTTTTTGAAAGCAATCCGACCTATCTCAATCTCTTCGGCAGAATCGAATACAAGGTGCAGTACGGTATGGCGCTTTCTGATTTTACGATGATACGAGCAGGTTCGCTGCATCGGGCAAACAACGGATACCTTGTAATCAACGCACTCGATCTACTCAAGAATATTTTCTCCTACGATGCCCTGAAGCGGGCTTTGCGTAATCTCGAAATCAAAATTGAAGATGCGTGGGAACAGTATCGTCTTGTGAGTACGGTCGGCATGAAGCCTGAACCGGTCCCGCTCAATGTCAAGGTTATTCTGGTCGGCAACCCTTATATTTATTATATGCTCTATAACCTCGACGATGAGTACCGGGATCTTTTCAAGGTGAAGGCCGATTTCGACAGCCAGATGGAGAGGACGCCCGAAAGCATCGAGAAGTATGCCGCCTATATCGCATCATGCCAGCGCGAAGACAACCTCCTGCCGTTCGACCGCGGCGGGGTCTGCCGCATCATCGAATACGGCGCCCGCATCGCTGGACACAGGGACAAGCTCACCACACGCTTCAGCGCTATTGCCGATATGGTGAGGGAATCCCACTTCTGGGCGAAGCGAGCGGGCAGTCAGAACGTGGAGGCAGGGCATGTCGTTCAGGCGCTTGAGAAGAAGGTCTACCGCTCCAACCGCATCGAGGAGCGCATCCGCGAGTTGATGTACGACGACACCTTCATCGTCAACACCTCCGGTTCTGCCGTCGGCCAGGTGAATGGGCTTGCGGTGCTTTCGCTTGGTGATTACAGCTTCGGCAAGCCGTCGCGCATCACGGCAAAAACGCATGTTGGCAAGGCAGGCGTTGTCAATATAGAACGTGAAACCAAGATGAGCGGCAAGATTCACGAAAAGGCGATCATGATAATCAGCAGTTATCTGGGCAGCACCTATGCAAGGAAACGGCCGATCAGCCTGTCTGCATCTATCACGTTTGAACAGCTCTATGAAATGATTGAGGGAGACAGCGCTACCTGTGCAGAGCTGTATGCATTGTTGAGCAGTATTTCAGGGGTGCCGCTCAAGCAGAGCTTTGCCGTTACCGGCTCGATGGATCAAAACGGCGATGTTCAGCCCATCGGCGGCGTCAATGAGAAGCTGGAGGGTTTTTTCGAGCTCTGCAAGCTTCGCGGACTTGACGGCACGCATGGAGCCGTTATCCCGCGGCGCAACCTGAAAAATCTGATGCTCAAGCAGGAAGTTGCCGATGCGGTCAGGAATGGAAAGTTCAGCGTGTATGCGATAGATCGCATGGAGGAAGGACTTGAGATTCTGACGGGCATGCCGGCAGGCGAACTGCAGGAGGACGGCACCTATCCGGAAGGCACGGTGAATTATCTGGTGATGAAGCGTTTCGACGAAATCACGCTGGCGCTTGAAAAGAAAAAAAATATGAATGACGGGGAGAAAGAAGCAAAAAGGCGGGACGATGAATCGAATTGATCTCCGCATGCACCGGATGGTTGATGCGTGAAGAGACTGATCTGGCTCATTCAGGCATGCGGACTCCTGCTGGTCGTCCTGCCGGTAGCGCTCATGCCATATCGCCTTGCCTGTGCGTTTGGGCAGGGGCTTGGCATGGCGGTGCATATGCTCTGGAGCAGCAGACGGCGCATTGCAATCGACAATATCCGCAGAGCGATTGACAACGGCGCGCTGCCGGCATCGCTCGATGCCGAGCAGGCAGTGCGGGATTTTTTCCGTCAGCTCGGCAGATCAGTCGCTGAGCTGATCAAGATTTATTGCGGTCTTGGCCGGCATATCCTTGATGGAGTCCGCATTGAGGGCAAGGAGTATTTCGATGAGGCAAAGCGCAGCGGCAGGGGAATCCTATTTATTACTGGACATTGCGGCAACTGGGAGATTATGGCGCTGGTTACCGGTCTTCGCTGTGAACCGGCGTCGGTCGTTGCGCGGGCACAGAATAATCCGTACCTGAATCAGATGATCGCATGGGTGCGCGCCAGGTACGGCAACCACATCATTTACAAACAGGGAGCGCTGAAGGCGATCCTGTCGGAACTGCGTCATAACCGGATAGTCGGCATTCTTATGGATCAGGCGGTTTTCGAGAATGAAGGGGTCCTCATCGAGTTTCTCGGACGGCCAGCGTGGACCACAAAGATGCCGGCGCTGATCGGCAGAAAAACCGGCGCTGCAATGCTCTCGGCCTTCATCCATCGCGAGGGCGATGAGCAGGTTATCCGCTTTTCTCCGCCGTTTTATTTGGACGGGGGCTCCGGCGAAGGTGAAGCTGCCCTGATTGCAGACACTCAGCGACTCAGCCGGCATATCGAAGATCATATCCGGGCATATCCGTCCGAATGGCTCTGGATTCACCGGCGATGGAAAAGAACCGGAGAGGAGAAGGCATGATAACAAGGGGACTGGTGGAGCGGCTGTTTGAAGCGGCAAGCATCCAGCGCTGGAACGACCATGTTCGGCCGGTCGAATTTGTCGAGCTCGACAAACAGGCGCACAAAATGGTGATTGCCTATGTGCTGGGCCGATTCGAGGAGACCGAGCGCGAGGCGAAGATTGACTGGAGCAGGCTGATTGAGGGCGGAATCTTCGAGTTTTTCCAGCGCGTCATTCTGACCGACATCAAAGCGCCGGTATTCCATCAGCTGATGGCCAGAAAGGGCCGTGAACTGAACGCGTGGGCGCTCTCCCAGCTTGCCGTAGACATACATCCTGTCGGTGCCGGCTTCAGTGATCGCATGCAGCGATACTTTTTCGAGCCAGACTATGCCCGGCTCGAAAAACGAATTCTGCGTGCCGCCCATTATCTGGCGACGAACTGGGAGTTCAAGATTATCTACAATGCAAGTCCTTTTATCTACGGCATTGACCGTACCCGGGAAGAGATCGAAAACCAGATAGAGGATCACTATGATCTCATCGGAGTGCAGAAGATTCGCCTCGGCAAAAAGTCGTACGGATTTGTTGATCTCTGCGGCCAGCTCCGTTTTCAGCAGCGGTGGGCTCAGTCGCCGCGCATTCCAAAAACCTCGGTGCTCGGCCATATGCTTATTGTTGCAATGCTCTCCTACTGCTGCTCAGTCGACATCGGCGCATGCAACCGTCGCATGTACAACAATTTCTTCGCGGCGCTTTTTCATGACCTGCCGGAAGTGCTGACCCGCGACATTGTATCGCCGGTCAAAACTTCGGTTGCAGGACTCGACAGCGTAATCAAGGAATACGAACATATTCAGATGGAGGAGAAAATCATGCCCCTGCTCCCGTCGGCATGGCATGACGAGTTCCGGTATTTTGTCGAGGATGAGTTTTCCAATAAGATCCGCGAGGACGGCACGATCCGGAAGAATGTGACATTCGATGAAATTCAGGGACATTTCAATCGCGATGAGTTCAGCCCTGTTGACGGCGTGCTGCTGAAGGCATGCGACCATTTTGCTGCATTCGTTGAAGCATCACTTTCGATTCAGCACGGCATTACGGCGCGCCCCCTTGAGGAGTGCCGGGTTTCGCTTCCGGCGAAGTATCTCGATGTTGTTATCGGCGGGATTGATTTCGGGAAGCTCTACGATTATTTTTTGGCAAAGACTACTGACTTCACATCAGGGGATTAGGGTAAAAAATATGAAAAAACTCAGAGTGCTCATCAGTCTGATTCTGATCGGTCTTTTGTTTGCACTCCTCATGAACGCCGCCGGACATCCGGCAGAAGCGGCGCGGCCATATTCGGACATCACCGTAATCATGTACATGACCGACTGGTGCCCATACTGCATACAGGCCCGAGGGTATATCAAATCCCTTGGGGTTCGGCTCATCGAGCACGACATCGAACGTGACAAGGACAAGGCGCGGGAAAGCATGCGGAAGTCCGGCAGGCGAGGCGTGCCGATCATTGACGTTGAGGGTGTCGTCATTCCCGGGTATTCCCCTGATCGGATTAAAAGCGCAGTTGAAATGAAGCGGAGTCTGTAGAAGGAGATTTTCCGGGAATACGATAATGTTCCAGCGGCTTCCTGAGGGGCACCCAAGATTTCATTAGCCAAGTATCAAGGGTGACGGCATGCCGCTTGCAGACAGTGACGGGGTGGACGCCGCTCAACCCGGGCGGATATGTGCTGAATTCCGATCGCATGCTTGTCGTGAATAATTCATTTCCAGAACGGGTGCGTGTCAGATATTCTTAAACCGCGTGCGGATTGAGATGAATGCCGGTTTCCTGCATTCGCCGTCTCGGCAGGGATCGCCACTTCTCCGGTCTTTTTCCACGGCACCTGTTCCATGATTTGCGAATTGATTTTTGAGATGGTATGCTCAGAACGTGGCACTGAACTATAAAGAGCGTTCGTACGGAAAAATCATACTTTTTGCGGTTGCAGCCTCAGTGCTGCTGCATGTCATGCTATTTGCCGTTCTTTCGGAGGTCGAAATAGATCTTTTCAGCATGCTGCAGGATAAAGAGATCACTGTGACAATGGTGGAACCGAAAACGTCCCCTCCGCGCATGCAGCAGCCGGCAAGTCAGCCAAAAGCATCTCAGCACAAACCTTCTCGGGAAGAACGCTCAGATGCGTTGCCATCGAAGCCTGAGCCCAAGCCCGAAAACGATGCTGTCGGCGGCGGGGCACGGCGGGAGGAGGATCAGAAGCCGCAGCAGGCAGCCGAATCACTGCCGCCTGCTGAAGCTGAAGATGTGGGCGCTCTTTTGCCTGTAAAAAAAGAACTATTAAAATATGATCTGTACTGGTCGGGAGTGTATGTCGGACTGGCAGAGCTTGAGGCAGTACATGGAGACGGTTCGTTCATAATTACATCCAAAGCCCGGTCCGCCGGCGTTATTTCCGCTTTTTACACGGTCGATGACTTTGCACAAAGCATTCTGCTGAACGGGCGTCCGTATTCCTTCAGGTTCAGACAGCATGAGGGGAAGAACCGCGGAAACAAAGAGACAAAATTCGATCCCCTGACGAGGAAAATATCATTTTCCAATGCGGTGAAAAATGTCAGCAGTGAGCATGATTTGCCTGCGACGCGCCTGTGGGATATCCTCTCAGGTTTTTATTATGTGAGGATGAGGCCGCTTGAAGTCGGCAAGAAAGTCGGGATTGATATCTTCGACAGCGGGAAGTTTGCGCGAGTGGGAGTTGATGTGCTGAAAAGGGAACAGGTCGATATCACTGATGTCGGCAAGTTCAATGCGGTGGTGATCAAGCCGAATGTCGAAACGGAAGGCCTTTTCAAGAAGAAGGGAGATATTTTTATCTGGCTCAGTGATGACGACCAGCGTATTCCGCTGCGCGTCGAAACTATTGTGCCGATTGGTAAGGTTACTGCTGAGTTGCGGAGCAGAAGCGTCGAGAAATAGGATGATCCGGGAGAGTTGCGGATTCGATAGTAACCTCCATTGTAAAAGCTTCTTTTCAAGGCTATACTGTGTTTAGTTCCAGGAGGTCGGATGGGAAAATTCTCTGAAAATGCGCTCTCGGTCCTCCGGGCCCGGTATCTGAGAAAGGACGATACGGGACGCATTATTGAAACCCCTGATGAAATGTTCAGACGCATTGCGCGCGCGCTTGCATCTGTCGAAGAACGCTACGCGGGGAATGTTGATCTTTGCCGCGAGCGTTTCTACGAGTTTCTTTCGTCTCTTCGGTTTCTGCCAAATTCTCCGGCGCTCATGCATGCAGGCGTTCCGAACGGCCAACTCGCTGCCTGCTTTGTTTTGCCTGTCGAAGACAATATGGCGAGCATTTTTGAGACGCTCAAAAACGCAGCACTCATTTTGCAGAGCGGCGGGGGTACCGGCTTTTCCTTCTCCCGTCTTCGTCCGGCAGCCGACCCGGTGCATACCACCGGCGGGGTTGCGAGCGGTCCGGTTTCGTTTATGAAGATATACAATACGGCAACTGAGGTTGTGAAACAGGGAGGGGCGCGGCGCGGTGCGAACATGGGAATTCTGAGCATCGACCACCCTGATATCATCGATTTTATCAGATTGAAGCGAGACCATGCGGAACTTGCCAACTTCACTATTTCGGTTGCGGTGACGGATGCCTTCATGGAGGCGGTAAGGCTGGACTCCGATTTCCCCCTCATCAATCCGAGAACCGGGAAGGCGGTAAAATCGCTTCGTGCCCGGCAGGTTTTTGACGAACTGGCCGAGAGCGCGTGGGCATCCGGAGATCCGGGAGTAGTCTTTATCGACCGAATCAATGAGGCAAATCCGACCCCTCACCTCGGCACGTTTGAAGCAACGAATCCATGCGGAGAGCAGCCGCTGCTGCCTTATGAGGCCTGTATTCTCGGTTCTCTGAATATGCCGTTCTATGTGCGCGAGGGGGCAATTGATTACATGGCGCTCGGCGATGACATTGCGCTTGCGGTACGTATGCTCGACAATGCAATCGATGCGAATCATTATCCGCTCCGCGAAATAGCCCGTATGCACAAGGGCACCCGAAAAATAGGTCTAGGCGTTATGGGGTGGGCTGATACTCTTATTCTGCTCGGCATACCCTATGACAGCCCGGAAGCAGTTGCCAAAGCCCGGCGTGTCATGCGTTTTATCCAGGAGTCGGCGCATCATGTTTCTGAGGAACTTGCTGAGGAGCGCGGGCCGTTTCCGTACTTCACCGGATCCGTATACGAACGGACCGGAACGCCGCCTCGCCGGAATGCTACCCTGACGACCATTGCGCCAACCGGAACACTCTCAATCATTGCCGACTGCTCGAGCGGCATCGAGCCGCTTTACGCGCTTGCTTTCAAGCGCCGTGTCCTGGATACCGAAATGGTCGAGGTGAATCGGCATTTTATCGGAATTGCACGCAGAGAGGGCTTTTATTCAGAGAAGCTGATGGAGTGCGTGATGGCGCACGGAACGGTTAGTGGGCAGCGCTCAGTGCCGCTGAGCTTCAGGCGCCTTTTCAGAACTGCGCATGAAATCAATTATGCGGCGCATATCGAAATGCAGGCAGCATTTCAGCAGTTTACCGACAATGCGGTCGCCAAGACCATCAACCTGCCGCACCGGGCGACCAGAGAGACTGTGGGGCGGGCATTTCATATGGCGTTTGACAAGCGACTGAAGGGGCTTGCCGTATTCCGGGCCGGCACGAAGCCGGGCGCTCTTGGTAAATTGAACGATTCGGACTAAAGTCGGACTAAAGCTGGTGGCATGTATTCCCGCTTTTGCGTCGACACTGTTTTTTTGTACGATTATGCCGGATTCTGAATGCTGAGTTCGGACTACTGACCAGACGGAGGGAGCGAGCAATGATTCTTGGCGTCAACATCGACCACGTTGCGACGGTGAGGCAGGCCCGTCGCACTTTTGAACCCGACCCGGTTGCTGCAGCAACGCTCGCCATTCTTGGCGGTGCAGACGGCATAACTGCCCATCTCCGGGAAGATCGCCGCCATGTGGACGATCGGGATATCCGCCTGCTTCGTGAAGTCGTCGTCTGTGAGTTTAATCTGGAAATGGCGGCAACTGCCGAAATGGTGAAGATTGCCCTTCAGGTGAAGCCCGATATGTCAACGCTTGTGCCGGAGAAGCGGCAGGAATTGACAACTGAAGGCGGTCTTGACGTTGCAGGCAACAAAAAGCTGCTGAAAGAGGCGATTGCAAAACTGCAGGCCGGCGGCATCCGGGTGAGCCTCTTTATCAATCCGGAGCAGGATGCCGTCGACCGTGCAAGAGAAATCGGCGCCGACATGGTCGAAGTCCACACCGGACGCTATGCCGATACCAAGGGCAAGGCACAGCAGAGCGAACTTCGGCGCGTCATTGATGCGGTTCTTTACGCAGAGCGCATCGGGTTGACGGTCAACGCAGGCCACGGTCTGAATTATTTCAATGTAAAGCCCGTTGCGGCGATTCCGGGCCTGCGCGGGCTCTATATCGGCCACAGCATCATCTCGCGTTCGATCATGGTCGGCATCGAACGCGCTGTGCGCGAAATGAAAACTCTCATCGAGCACCATGCATGATCGTCGGTCTCGGCACAGATATTGTCGAAATTCAGCGGATTCAGGATGCGGTTGAGCGGTGGGGCGACCACTTTCTCCACCGCGTTTTCACCGCTGAAGAGCGTTCCTACTGCATGGCCGGCAAGAAGAATCCGTATCCGCACCTTGCCGCCCGCTTTGCCGCAAAAGAATCAGCTGTCAAGGCGCTGACACCGCTTCGCGGGCCCGGCGAGGGAGCGCCGAACCTGACCGATATTGAAATTTTCAACGACGCAGACGGCAAACCGCATATGCGCCTGCATGGTCCTGCGCAGGCCGTGCTGAAAAACCACACGATTCATGTCTCCCTTTCGCATGAAAAGCGCTACGCCGTCGCCACGGTCGTGCTTGCCAGAACCGACACCCAAGCGGTATAATTTTTCTTCAGTTTTCAATCCTTTATTTCAATTCAGGGGAGGGCTCCCAGTGCAGATCATTGTCTGTATAAAACAGGTGCCCGATACTGCTGAGGTGCGGATCAATCCCGAGACCAACACCCTCATCAGAGAAGGCGTTCCGAGCATCATTAATCCGTACGATGTCCATGCTATCGAAGCAGCGCTCCAGATTCGCGAAAAGGCGGGCGGTAAGGTAACGGTGATTACCATGGGTCCTCCGCAGGCTGAAGAGGCGCTCCGCGAATCCATCGCAATGGGTGCGGACGATGTGCGTCTCATCTCAGATCGGTTGTTCGCCGGGTCCGACACGTGGGCAACGTCTTATACGCTTTACAAGGCAGTTCAGAAACTCGGCGCAGACATTATTCTCTGCGGCAAACAGGCTATCGACGGCGATACCGCCCAGGTTGGCCCGGCGCTTGCCGAGTATATGAACATCCCGCATATCTCTTACGTCAGGAAGCTCGAAGATGTGACGGAAACCTCCATTCGCGTGCAGCGTCTGATGGACGACGGCTACGATGTCGTCGAGTCACCGCTTCCCGTGCTTCTCACCGTTGTCAAGGAGATGAACGTACCGCGCCTGCCGTCGCTCAAAGGAAAGATGGCCGCCAAAAAGGCGGTCATCATCAAAATGACGGCAGAGGATATCGGGGCCGAAGAGCAGAACATCGGTCTCAGGGGCTCGCCGACCCAGGTGAAGAACATCTTCGCGCCTCAGGCGAAGGGCGACCGCAGGGTGCTGGAGGGCACGCCGGAACAGCAGGTCGATGCCCTCGTGGCGGAACTGAGGAGGCTGCAATGCGTATAGTGATAGATGCGGAACTCTGTACCGGGTGTGAAGCCTGCGTAAACGCCTGCCCGTTCGGCGCCATGGAGATGAAGGACGGCAAGGCGGTCATCAATGATTTCTGCAACGTCTGCAAGGGCTGCATCGATGTGTGCCCTGTCGGCGCCATATCGGAAGTGGCCGACGGCGATGAGTTCAAGCCGGGTAACGATCTGGCGGACTACAAGGGTGTCTGGATCTTTGCAGAGCAGCGCCACGGCAAGGTTGCCGGTGTGGCTTACGAGCTGCTCGGCATCGGCCGGAAGCTTGCAGAGGAGCGAAACACCACGCTTTCCGCGGTTCTTTTCGGTGCCGATGACAGCGAGGCGCAGGAACTTATCAGGTGGGGCGCCGAAAAGGTCTACCACGCCAAGGATGTTCTTTTCGACACCTTCAACGATGAGCCGTATTCCCAGCTCATGATTCGCCTCATTGAACAATATAAACCGGAGATTGTTTTGGCAGGCGCGACCGCTATCGGCCGTTCATTCGTGCCGCGCGTGGCGGGCCGCATCAAGACCGGACTCACGGCTGACTGCACGCAACTCGAGATCGACAGGGAGACAGGAAACCTGATGCAGATCCGCCCTGCATTTGGCGGCAACATCATGGCGACCATACTCTGCCCGAGCTACCGCCCGCAGATGGCGACGGTACGGCCGCGCGTCATGAAGCGCGGTGAATACGATGCGAGTCGCACCGGAGAGATTATTCCGGTAAATGCTGAAGGGCTTACCTGCCGCACCAGAGTGCTCGCATCAGTCTGCGAGGAAGGCACCTGCAAGATCAACCTGCAGGATGCTGAAATAATCGTTTCAGGCGGCCGCGGCCTCGGCGATGCGAAGGGCTTTGAGCTGATACGCGAGGTTGCCGAACTTGTCGGCGGCGTGGTCGGCTCATCGCGCGCCGCCGTGGACGAGGGCTGGATTCCGTACCGCCACCAGGTCGGCCAGACCGGCAAGACGGTCTGTCCGAAAATCTATATTGCCTGCGGCATCTCCGGCGCGGTGCAGCATATTGTCGGCATGTCGTCCTCAGATATCATCATTGCGATCAACAAGAACCCTGATGCGCCAATCTTTAATGTCGCCACCTATGGAATCGTCGGGGATCTGTACGAAGTGCTGCCGCTCCTCATAAAGAAAATCAGGGAGGCAAGGGGATAGCATGGGCGTCTGCTTTGTTTTTCCGGGACAGGGATCCCAGTCGGTCGGAATGGGCAAGTCCCTGTTCGATCAGTTCGATTCTGTAAAAAAACTGTACGCGGAAGCTTCCGAAGCGCTCGGCTATGATGTGGCGAAAATGAGCTTTGAAGGCCCGCTTGAAGAGCTGAACAGGACGCAGGTTACGCAGCCATGCCTGCTGACCGCAAGCATTGCCGCGTGCACTGCGCTTGCGGAGAAAGGTATTACCCCCGCTTTTGTTGCGGGCCATAGCCTCGGCGAATACTCTGCTCTTGTTGCGGCGGGCAGCATTGCTTTTCATCATGCGGTCAAGCTGGTTGAAACCCGCGGCAGAATTATGCAGGAAGCGGTTCCCGCGGGCACCGGCCTCATGGCGGCCATTCTCGGCATCGACCGCACAAAACTTGATGAGATCTGCACAAGCGTGACTGAGGGGTATGTCGGCATTGCCAACTGCAACTGCCCTGGCCAGACCGTCATTGCAGGCGAAAAGACCGCTGTCGAAGTCGCCATGGCAAAAGCAAAGGAAGCGGGAGCAAAGCGTGCGCTCCCCCTTGAGGTGAGCGTGCCGTCACACTGCAGGCTCATGGAAGTAGCCGCAGCACGGTTTGCGGATGTGCTCAATGCCACGCCGGTCAGCGATGCGCGGGTGAAGTTCGTCAATAATGCAGACGCCAAGGAACTGTCGGCCGCTGCAGATATCCGGGCTTCTCTGGTGCGCCAGTTGAGCCGGCCTGTTCTCTGGGAAGACTGCGTAAGGACGATTGCGTCCGGCGGTGCCACGACATTTATTGAGACTGGTCCGGGCAAGGTGCTTGGCGGTCTCATCAGGCGCATAGAGCCGTCTTCTGTTTGTTTGAATGTTGAAGACATTGACTCTCTGACTAAAACGATTGAAGGACTCAGAGTGTGAAGGACAGAGGTATTCAGGCACAGGGGCTGAAATGTGTCGAGGTAGTGAGTCTCGCCGTGTCTATCTTTTGCCGCTTCGCCGCCCGCCCCGGCGTTGCCGTATGATTTCGATAGACGCACGCGGCCTGCGCCATCCTCACCATATCAATGCATTCCGGGATGAGCTTGCCGGCCTCTGCGGAGTTTTTGAGGATGTCGAGATATTGTTCGACAATCTTCCGGAGGAGCGCAAGAAACTGGAGATGTTTATTCGCTCCTGCCGGGCCGCTTACAGCATTGAGCAGTCTCCGGAAGGTCATTTGAGGTTATTTGTTCAGCAGCCTTTCTCTCTGTGCGGTTAGCACAGAGGAACCCTATTATGTAACGGAGGACACGATGGAACAGACGTTGTCGATTATCAAGCCTGATGCAGTCAAGAAGAATGTTACCGGCCAGATCATATCCCGCTTTGAGCAGAATGACCTGCGTATTGTCGCGATGAAACGCATTCAGCTGAGCAAGGCTGAAGCAGAAGGTTTTTACTATGTGCACAAAGAGAGGCCGTTTTTCGAAAGCCTGACCACGTTCATGTCTGAGGGGCCGATTGTCGTGATGGTGCTGGAGGGTGAAGACGCCATTGCAAAGAACCGTGCCCTTATGGGTGCCACCAACCCGGCAAATGCCGAGTCCGGAACGATTCGCAAGGACTTTGCCGATGACATCGAGCGCAATGCCGTGCACGGGTCCGATTCCGCTGAATCCGCAGCATTTGAGATACTCTATTTCTTCTCCGGCATGGAAATCCGGTGAGATTTTTTTGAGGAGCGGCCGGCGCTGTCATGGCACGCAGCTCCTTGTCCCATCACGATTGTCCGGCACAGTTCTCTTTATTTCCTGATGATTGACGAGTTGATATGTTTGAAACCGAAGCGCGTTATTTTCAACCCCGGTTCTGAAAATCCGGCGGCATACGAACTGTTGATCATCATGCTCAGGACAGGGCAATTTTAGCGTATTGCAGTGTGGTCAAATGAGCAAAGCCGACAAGAGCTTATCCGTGTAAATGGGAGGATATGGTATGACCTACAGGGGAATCGGGAGCATCGCGAAAAACACTCTGGCAATGGTGCTTGCCGGCGGCAAGGGCGAGCGTCTGAGTCCTATCACCATCCGAAGGTCAAAACCATCTGTGCCCTTCGGAGGAAAGTACAAGATTATCGATTTCGTCCTGAGCAACCTGTTTAATTCCGGCATCAGAAAGGTCTATATTCTCACCCAATACCGGGCGTATTCGCTGAACAGGCATATCAGGGAGTCGTGGGCAAAATGGACGGGTCTTGGCGAATTCTTCGATACCATTCAGCCTGAGACAGGCAGTATGAGCGATGAGTGGTTCAAGGGGACAGCGGATGCGATCTATCAGAACCTGAGATTTATCGAATCTTCGGGCGTTGACCATGTGGCGATTTTCGGAGGAGACCACATTTACAAGATGGAGGTCTCCCAGATGCTCGAGTACCACATCATGAACAGGGCGGACATCACAATTGCCGCTCTGGAGGTCTCAGTTGATGAAGCGAAGCGCTTCGGAATTTTCAACGTCGACGACGACCTGAGGGTGAATTCATTTGTTGAAAAGCCGACAGTACCGCAACCGATACCGGGGAGAGACACCTGTTTTGCATCCATGGGAAACTATATCTTTTCCACGAGAAAGCTCCTGGAGGTGCTGCACGAGGGCAAGAAGCGCTATGATGACCTTGATTTCGGGAAGCACGTAATCCCGATGATGCTCGAGGCGGGCGACAAGGTTTACGCATATAACTTCTTTGACAACTGCGTTCCGGGCATGGAAGTGAACGAACGCGGCTACTGGAAGGATGTGGGCACTCTCGAATCCTACTATGATGCAAACATGGACATTGTCAGTCCGAGTCCGCAGCTGAACCTCTATAACTACCAGTGGCCGATCCTTACCAACCAGGGGAATCTGCCTCCCGCCAAGTCGGTCTTTGACGACGATGACCGGCGCGGTCAGAACATTGATTCCCTTGTGTGCGGCGGGTGCATCACGAGCGGGGGTGTTGTCCGCAGATCGATCGTGGGGCCCTGCACGAAGGTGAACAGCTTCAGCCTTGTGGAGGATTCAATTCTTTTTGAACATGTGGAAATCGGGAGGCACGCCAGAATCAGGCGGGCTATCATCGACGAGAACATCTCCATTCCGGAAGGAACGGTCATAGGCTATGACCACGACCAGGACCGGCAAAGGGGATACACCGTAACCGAGGGCGGCATAGTCGTCGTATCGGCTTAGCTTTCGCCTCTTTGTAGAGAGTGCGCCGGTAAACGGACCAAGCGGATGCCCGGCTCACCGGAGATGCGCTAAGATCCGCCTGTTTTGCGCTGTCGATTGCCGCGTAAAGACTTCACAGAGGTGGCAGGACCTTTGCGCGGATTGACACGCATCGTTTTCTCCATATGTTTTTGGATCAGGACAGCAGGTGTCGGTCTTCGTGATTGCCCCGTTTTTGTCGTCTGCGCGGGTGGAGCAGATACGCTGTAATCAAAGCCGCTTATCATGCGGCGTTCAATTCTGCTGCCGAGAACTTTCTCAATATCCCTCACCATGACAGAGTCGTCAGGAGTAACAAAGGTGTACGCATCGCCGGTCTGTGCAGCCCGGCCGGTGCGTCCGATGCGATGGATATAGGCATCGGTCGTATTCGGAATGTCATAGTTAATGACATGCGAAATCTGCGAAACATCGATTCCCCTGGCGGCGATATCGGTCGCTACCAAAATCTGGTAGGTGCCGTCCCGAAACCCGTTCATTGAAGCCTGTCGCCGCCCTTGGGAAAGATCTCCCTGCAATGCAGCCACCTTGTGTCCGGCTTTGGCCAGTTGGTCAGACAGACGTCTGGTCCGGTGTTTCGTGCGGGTGAAAATCAGGACCGAATCGGCGTCCGTATGTCTCAACAGCTCCAGAAGCAGGGATGTTTTCAGATGCTGCGGAACCGGGTAGAGCGCATGGCTGACCGTGACCGCTGCTTCAGAATGCCCCACATCTATGACAACCGGGTTATTAAGGGCATCATTGGCCAAATTCCTTATCTCATCAGGCATTGTGGCAGAGAAGAGGAGCGTCTGTTGCCGGTGGGGAAGGAGCGCCAGAATCCTTCGGATGTCGGGGAGAAACCCCATGTCGAACATATGGTCAGCCTCATCAAGGACCAGCACTTCCACGCGGGACAGGTCAATTGTGCCCTGCGATACATGATCGAGCAGCCTTCCAGGACAGGCGACGACGATCTCCACTCCGCGTTTCAGTTTTACAACCTGCGGACTGTAGCCGACACCGCCGTAAACCGTTGCGCTCTGAACACCTGTTTTCCGACCGAGCGCTCCGGCCGATTCGTGAATCTGCTCCGCAAGTTCACGGGTAGGGGCGACTATAAGCGCCCTGACATGCCTGCGTCCTCCCTGCATTAAACGGTGCAGGATGGGAAGCATGAAGGCCGCGGTCTTGCCGGTGCCGGTCTGCGCCAGTCCCATGACATCACGTCCCCGCAAAACAGGAGGTATCGCGGATGCCTGTATCGGTGTGGGCGTCGTATAGCCAGCGGCGGCAACCCCTGATGCGACAAGCGGGTGGAGATTGAATTCATTAAAACTCATTGATTCCTTCTTTCTGGGCAGGCGGGAAATGAAACGTCTTTCCTTTATCATACCATTGATGACTGAAAAGACACCTGCGCGGACTGGGGAGCTGGCACTATTTCTTTTGAAACTCAGCGCGGGTCCGTACACCACGGCACCTGTGCTTTCCTGCCTGAAGCGTTCAGAATGCCTGCCGGCCGAATGATTAACGGATTGTTGTTGTCGGGCAGTTCGCCGGGGAGAGTCTTGTATGGCTTGCATCAACTATGAATTTTCCTTGCCGCGTGTTGCGGCCGATCAAAATCGGGAACTCCATGGCCGAACGATCATTGATGGTAAAATGTGTGCGGAAAAAGTAATGGCCGACGCAGAATTCTATCTGGACAATTGACCGGCGTGCAGCATTTCTCTGCTCCGGGCAGAATGGATGTCGAGCACTCCTTTCCGGCAATGCAGATGAGATTTTCGGGAACGCTGAAGAACGTCTGTTTGACACAGCAACTCATTTCTGATAGCTTCAATAAAAAGAGATCCTGCGCAGGGCCATCAACTAGGGAGGTCTGTCGTCGAACAGAACGCTGAATTAGGGATACTCCTTCTTGCTAAGGGACTTATCACGGAGTCTCAGCTTGACCATGCTCTTCAGGAACAGCAGTCGGGCTCCAGGACAATAGGTGATGTTCTGCTCGAACTCGGGTATGTTTCGAGCAATGATCTCGACCAGCAGTGCCGTGATCTCATGATGAAAAGCCTGCTGGAAGTGCTTCAACCCGTGTTCGATCTTGAACTTGTTGTTTCTGACTTCTATTATATGTGTGCTGAACAGTTTCCCGAGATAGCCGAATTCTGGAAGTACCTGGGAAACGACGGGATACGCCATTGCCTTTACATCGGACAGATCATCGAAGCGCTTTATAAGCGTCCCCACTTATTTTCAAAGTGCAGTCCTTTTACTCCGCAGGTAGTCACTGATCTGACAGCATCTGTACAGCATGCTCACCGGCGCGTCAAGAGTGAGCATCTGTCTTTAAAAGAGGCATTGCGGTTTGCGTATGATTTTGAAATAGGCATGCTGGAGCACAGGCTTTTCGATCTGCTCTCCACACGGGACGAAGAGGTTCAGAAGCTGATCGAGAGAATCAGGAGTGAAGCTCAGTTGCATCGGCAAAAGATAATAGATACCGCAAGCGGGGCAGGGGCTTTATAGCGTCCGGTGCAGCCGGCGCTTTGCAGAACCGAAACCATCAGGAACAAACCTTTCGTCCCTGGTCAGCAGGAATTCATTCCTGATACAATTTGACACGAAAGCGAAACAGAGTACAAGCGCCTGTTTTTTTGCGAGGGACGCAATGGTGGAACTCAGAAATATTTTTTTTCAGGCCGGTGCCCGGAAGATTCTCGATGGATGCTCTCTTGTGGTTCGTCCTCATGAAATTCATGCCCTGCTCGGAACAAACGGAGTCGGCAAGAGCACTCTTGGATATATCATCATGGGCTGTGAGGGATACCAGCCTACCGCCGGGGAGATTCTTTTCAGGGGCGAAGTCATCAACCGGCTCGGCATTTCAGAGCGGGCGCGGCGCGGCATAACCATGACATGGCAGGAGCCGGTTCGTTTCGAAGGCATCTCGGTGCGCGACTATATCTCACTTCGGAATCCATCTTGCGATGAAGCCAGCTATCTCCGTCTTGTGGGACTCGATCCCTCTTGGTATCTTCAGCGTATGGTCGATCGCTGTCTGAGCGGCGGTGAGCGCAAGCGAATTGAACTTGCTTCGGCACTCGCGCTTCATCCGCAGTTTGCCGTCCTGGACGAGCCTGATTCCGGCATTGATATGCTCTCTTTTGACGATATTGTCCATGTCATTCGGCTATTTCGTGATAACGGGGCTTCTGTGCTGCTTATTACTCACCGGCCTGAACTTGCCCTGATTGCGTCTTCAGCCTCGCAACTGTGCGGAGGGCGCATTGTCTGCACCGGATCGCCCCGGGAAGTTACAGACTTTTTCATGGCAAAGAAGTGTTCTGTCTGTACTGAGGTAATGTGCGATGCCTGAGCTGGATTCCCTGATTGCGGCATACCGGAAGTGCGGGGGCGATGAAGGCGTACTTGCTGACGCGGAGACGCCGCATCTGCTGGCAAGCGGACATTCAGTTCTGAGCATGCGCGGGGTGGATGGACTCGATGTACAGACGTCTGCAACTGACGACGGCATTATCATTCGTGTCGAGCTGGGCGAAAATGTCAGCCTGAAACAACCGCTTCATCTCTGTTTCGGGGTGCTCCATGAGGAAGGAATACAGCGAATTACCATACATGTTCGCCTGATGAAGAATTCCGCGGCTCATTTCATAGCCCACTGTGTATTCCCTGATGCCCGCAAGGTGCAGCATATCATGGATGCGACGATTGAAATTGAAGAAGGCGCGGAGATGAGGTATGCGGAAACACACTACCATGGTCCATACGGCGGGGTTGAGGTTATTCCGAAGGCAACAGTGGTGCTGGGAGAGCGCGGACGCTATTATGCCGATTTTTCATTGCTGGAAGGCCGTGTCGGAACGCTTTCACTCGACTACGCGGTGCGGGCGGGCAAGGAAGCTGTTGCCGAGCTTTCGGCCCGCGTTTTCGGACATGGATGCGATGTGATTGTTCTCCGGGAAAAGATAGTTCTTGAAGGCGAAAATGCGCGCGGTCTGATCAAGACGCGCATTGCGCTGGAAGGGGACGCCTCAGCCGAAGTGACCGGGATTACCGAAGGGAATGCCGCCGGAGCGCGGGGACACGTGGACTGCACGGAAATCGTGAAGGATAATGCGGTTGCAAGGGCAATCCCGGTTGTAAGCGTTATCCACCCGGATGCCAAGGTGACGCATGAAGCCGCCATCGGCAGCGTCGACAAAAAGCAGATGGAAACCCTGATGGCGCATGGATTGACGCCGGAAGAGGCCGTGGACATGATTGTGAAGGGGATTCTCCGATGAGGTGCCCCTCGTTCCGGGCATTCATGGTATAAAATGACCGACAGCCCTCCGCTGAATCACGGGAATATCGCTCATTTAAACCTGACACTGCCTGCAGAGCGCATCGCCGACTTTTTTTATCTGCTTCAGTCAGGATTTTATGTCGGCACCCGATATATCGGCTGCAGTATCCGCGCTTTTCTCAGCGGGCAGGCCGGCATGTCGGAAGAGTATATCAGTCGGCATATCAGCACTGTTTTTCTCGACGGAATGCCGGTAGATACTATTGATACCGCCCTGCTGAAGCACGGCTCGCGGCTGGCGCTTTCATCGGCAATGCCGGGACTGGTCGGGGCGACGATGCGGCAGGGGAGTCCGCTGGCCTCACTGAGGGATTCGATTTCGTATAAAGCCACCGGAAGCAGCGAGGGCGGGGAGGGATTTGTTTTTCTGAAACTGTTTAATCTGGTGATGAAGGAGCGGGGAAGTCAATTTCTGCAGAGCGGTATTCTGGTTACGGCGGGGGAACTCAGGACATTTCTTTGCGGTCATCCTCACAGTGTGCAAAGCTGCAATGAGATATTTCTGAATGGAACTGCCTGCGGAAATGACCGATTGCTTGACGCTGTGCTCAGCACCGGGGCTCACTATATTCGTATTGTTCTTCGCATACAAAACGGCGCCGCGTCATAGACGTTGTAACAATCTTGTGCAGGCGCTCTTTAGAAAGACGGGGGGACGGCTATCGCTATCCCCCTCGCAGATACTGATACGGCTCTCTTTCAAAACCCTAACTCTTCATTAATCAGCACCACTTTGATGCGATGCTTCGGAAATGACTTCTCCGTAATGGTCCAGATGTTGCAAATCCGGTCTGAGCTTTTGCAATCCTGGCAGACCGAGGTGGTCACGCACGGCGTTTTCTTGTCGAGCCGCATCGAATTTATCGGCGCAGAATAATTTTTGATGCGCAGCATCGCATCATCGAGATCCGGCACTACTTTGTTTCGTCCTGCAAGAACCACGACATTTTTTGGACCAAAGTTTAAAGCTCCGACACGATTGCCGATCATGTCGAGATTAACGAGGCGGCCGTCTTCAGTGACCGCATTCGTACCGGTCAGGTATACATCGACCAGCAGCGCCTGCCTGCGGCGCTCGTATGCCTCTGCCGGCGCAATCCCCTGCTCATAGGGATTGATAATCGTCAGGGACGGGTCAGCCAGGAGTGCGGAGCTGATGCCGGTTGCCCCGAATGTCATGGAGCCTCCCCACGAGACGGTTTTCGGCAAAAGCGAAGGAATAATCGTTCTGAGCACGAGTTCTTTTGCCGCTGCTGTGTTCTGCGCGACAAAGACCTCGAAATTGTTCGTTTCCAGCTCTTCCTTCAGGGCGGTCAGTCTGATAGTCCAGTAGTTTTCAACAGGGGTTTGCATGTAATCCTCCTCGATAATTAAATGGTTTTGGACAGATGATGGAAGCAAAACTATGCGAGAGCTTTTCTACCGCCAGATCGTGCCGATGCCGATTCCCCAAGACGGTCCCCACCAGAATGAAGGGTAGTAGGGATAGTAATAATCAGGGGGTCTATCAGTCTCGCGGGGCCAAAGGTAAAGCTCACGAATCCGGAAAAACGGATATGCATAATCCATTTCCTCAATTCTGCCCATCTGCACACCGTCAAATGCTCCGGCAACGGTCACTTTTCTGCCTTTCGCAAAGATGACCGGATCCAGCAGTCCCTGCTCCTTGGGCATGAAAACAAGAACCCGGGTGCCGGATAGTGAGTCCTGAAGAGCGCCGCGCGAATTGACGGAACTGAAAGCCAGCTCAACAAGAGAACCGGCGACTGTTGCCCTGGCAGAAGCAATCGTTCCGCCAAAAATAAAAAGTTTGGCGCGATAGAGATCCGGCCGCAGCTGCATATCGGCAAGGGGTACGATGGTTGATCCTTGTTCCATTGTGCGTTGCGTGAGCACGGGAGCGCATGCAGCGGTGAAAGCGACAAAGAAACAAGCAAGAATTAACAGGCATTTCATTGAAATAGTATAGCGCATTCAACCAATAAATGAACGCGTGTCGCTGGAAGTGCGCCGTACACGCCACACTGCGCTCCATATGCGATATCGAAGGCTAAGCAGAGACAAGAAAATATACAATATACAGATCCTTGTCGATGCCGAAGATGCCAGATGCGAAGCCAGATTTTATGGTTCTATCGGTATTGGCGGGCATCTCGACCATTAAACTCATCCCACGCAGTGCAGAGCAGGTGGTATACTACAAGCGTCATGAATTAGGTAGTAATTGCCGTTCAAGGGAGCGATTGGTGTCGAAAATTTTCCTGCACATGCTGCGGGTTGGTCTTGTGTGCATAGTGCTTGCCGCATTTTTTGCCGAACGTGCCGTATCCGCTAATTCAGGCGTACGTCAGGAAGTCCTGATCCTGCATTCCTACAGCCCGGATTATGCATGGACCCGCTCCGAACAGAGCGGGATAGACAGTGTTTTTCAACCACTTAACCATCTGTTTAAGGTCAGAATCGAATATCTTGATTCTAACCATAATCCGGAGCTTCTGCAGGGAAATCTTCTCCGTCAGCTCTATAAGCAGAAGTTTGCCACCACACCCTTTCAAGTTATTATCGCAACGGATAATGCCGCTCTTAAGTTTCTGCGAAGTCACCGCCAGGCTATATTCCCGGGGGTGCCGGTAGTTTTTTGCGGGGTCAACGGGTATGAACCCGGCATGATTCTGGGATTATCCAACATCACCGGCATTGCTGAGGATAATGATTTCATAGGCCTTTTCAATCTCATTGTCAGGCTGCATCCGTATACGAAACGCATCGTCATTTACGGTGTCCCTGATGACCCTTCGCATAGCGCAAATATCGCCCTGATTCGCAAGCTCCGGCCGGAGTTCCGGCAGGATGTAGCTGTGGAAGTCCGCGAGTTTCCGAATATTGAGCGCGCTATTCTTGATGCCAAGACTCTCCCTGCCGACAGCATCGTCCTTATGGTTGGCGGTATGCGCAATGTGGCAGGCGTCGGCATCAACCTGCAGCGGGCCAATGAGCTCATGTCCCCGGAGATTAAGGTTCCGATCTACACAGCGTGGGACTTCGGAGTGAATCACGGAGCGGTCGGCGGATTCGTTACCAGCGGATTTGAACAGGGCCGGCTTGCGGCTGAAATAGCGTGGCGCATTTTGCAAGGCGAGCGGGCAGACAATATTCCTGTTATCAGGCATTCCGCAAACTATTATCTGTTTGACTACCGGCAGCTCAGCCGCTTTGGTATGCGAATGGATATGCTGCCGGCGGATGCAAGGATTCTGAATGAACCGGAGAAGGGATACCGCATGCCGAGCCAAGTGCTCTGGGCGGTTTTTCTGTCGTTCGCGATTCTTTCGACTACGATTGTCGTTCTTGCGCTCAACATCCGCAGCCGCAGGCGTGCCGAAAAGGCGCTTGCAGCATCTGAGGAAAAATACTCCAAGGCCTTTCGCAACAGCGCCGACGTTGTCGGAATAGCGCGGCTGAGCGATGGCAGCATCATGGAGGTCTCCGATGTCTTCTACGAAACGTTCGGCTACGTGCCGGAAGAAATTATCGGCAAAATTGGCGGGGTGCGAGGGCATGAAGGAACGGACGGCTTTGCCCTCTGGGAAAGCGCTGAAGAGAGGTCATCTGTTTTTGCACAGTTGGCGTCTGAGAAATCAGTAAAAAATCTTGAGCTTGCCTGGTACGCTAAAAGCAGTGATTGCTTTGTTGGACTCTTTTCCGCCGAGATCATCCTTATCGGCGGCCAGTCCTGCATTATATTTGTCTGGCACGACATTACGGATCGCAAGAAGGCCGAGGAAAAGCGGCAGGAACTTGAAGACCGGCTCCGTCAGACGCAAAAAATTGAAAGCATCGGCATGCTCGTCGGCGGCATAGCCCATGATTTCAATAATGTGCTGACGCCGATTTTCGGCTACGCAGAGATGCTGCTCGCAAAGGTGGACAAAGCGGACGGACGGTACAACAAAATCCTCCAGATCAAACTGGCAGCCGAGCGTGCATCAGCGTTGACGAGGCAGTTGCTTGCCTTCAGCCGCAGACAGGTGCTTGAACTGAGGGTGCTTGACCTTGCGCTTATTATCAAACAATGTGAACAGATGCTTCGCCGTACCATCCGCGAAGATATAAACATTGACATGAGAATCTCACCGGACGTCGGGTTGATTAAGGCCGACCGCGGGCAGATTGAGCAGGTTCTGATGAATCTGGCGGTCAATGCGCAGGATGCCATGCCAAACGGAGGAACTATGCTTATCGGCGCAAAGAACGTCATGCTTGATGACTCATACGTCATGGCGCATCCGGATGCCTCGGCCGGACCGCATGTTGTTCTGTCTGTAAGCGATACCGGGACCGGCATCGATCCGAAAATCAGGGAGCATTTGTTTGAGCCTTTTTATACAACCAAGGAAGAGGGCAAGGGAACCGGCCTGGGCCTTTCCACGGTATACGGCATTGTGAAGCAGCATGGCGGAAGCATTTCCGTCTATTCCGAGCCCGGCAGGGGAACAGTCTTTCATGTGTATATGCCGAGGGTTCCCTCAGATATCGCTGCCGATAGTTCTCCATTTGCCGAGACCCAACCTGCCCAACTGCCTCGGGGCGATGAGCTTATTCTGCTTGTTGAGGATGATGACATGGTGCGCACTCTTGCCGTGGAAATGCTGGACATGCTTGGATATCGTGTCATTGCGGCGGATAGCGCAGAAAGTTGTTTTGCTCTTTTCGAGCAGTCCAAGAACGAGATTGCTCTGCTTCTGACTGATGTCATCATGCCGAACATGAACGGCAAACAGATATATGAACATCTTGCAGCAAAGCATCCGGCACTGAAAGTGATCTTCATGTCCGGGTACGCCGGTGATGTCATCTCCCATCATGGAGTCCTCGATGATAACGTGCATTTCATGCAAAAGCCGCTCTCGCTGCAGACGCTTGCGGAAAATATCCGGCATGTCCTCGATTCCTAGCTGAACTGAGCCTCCATCAGAGCGCGGGTGTGAAAATGCTTTCCCGATGCGGCATAATACTACATGTCCCCTGATGCCGCGCCTGCTCATCTTCCTGAAAAAAAGCTGAATCTGTTGTTTACTCTTCTCATGGTATTTTCCATGGTCATCTGGGGAGGCAGTTGGGTTTCCGCCAAGGTTGTTGCGGGAAGGATTTCTCCAGAACAGCTGAGTTTTTGGCGCTTTTTTCTGAGCTTTCTTTCTTTTATGCCGCTGATCTTCTTGCTCCGTATCCCTGTTGCCATGTCAAAAGCGAGCTTTGGATACTGTGCTTTAGCTGCTATCTTTATGGGTGCATATATGTTCTTCTTCTTTAAGGGACTGCAGTCCGGATATGCCGGAGCAGGCGGGGTTCTGGTGACGTCGATGATTCCTTTGATGACGCTGTTGCTGTCATTCATACTCCTGAACCGGAGGGCAAAAAAGCGAGATTTTATCGGCCTTGCGCTCGGCATAACGGGGGCTGCAGTGCTGCTGCAGGTCTGGGCAATTGATTCGACGCTGCTTCTTCAAAGCGGAAATCTTTTCTTTCTCATCTGCCCGGCGCTGTGGGGAATGGTCACTATTTCAAGCCAGTGGGCTGGAGAGAATATCTCTTCGTATCTGTTCAGCTTTGTTGCATATGGACTGGCAAGCCTGCTGTATATGCCATACGCCGCAATGCAGGGTTTCGGACAGGTATTTCAGCAGGACGCTGTCTTCTGGATGAACATCTTTTTTCTCTCGGTTATTTCCGGCTCCTTTGCGACAACAGTCTATTTCATGGCTGCCGAACGCCTTGGTTCTTACAGAACCAGTTCATTTGTTTTTATTGTTCCTGCCAGCGCCATGCTGCTCAGCTGGCTTTTTCTGGGCGAGGTGCCCGAGTTTACGACATTGTTCGGCGGGACGATTGCTGTCGGAGCGGTATACCTGATCAACCGCGCTGATACATGAACAGAGCTTTATCGCATTGTATGCATAAAGTAGGCTAGAATGATAATCTGAAATCACTGCTCAAGGGAGAAGGAGACGATGAAACAGGCATTTTCAAGTGCGACTGAATGCTGGAAAACCATACTCGCTGACGCGGCGAAAAACGCTTCACTGCTAAGCACCGTGGAGCAGTTTGCCCGTGCGAATACTGCTCCGGTGCAGGTTGTATTCGGGACGTCCGGCTGGCGCGGTGAAATAGGAACTGATTATACGTTTCGTAATCTGCACATCGTGACAGCGGCAATTATCGAGTCGTTGCAGACTGGAGACGCTGAATTTTGCCGCGCCATGGGAGTTGACGATTTTAAAGAGGTTCAGCGGCGCGGCGTTATTGTAGGGCATGATAACCGGTTCCTCGGAAAAGAATTTGCTCTTGATGTTATCGGTCTGCTTGAAACAGCAGGCATCCGCACCTGGTATGCGGGCGAAGCGACAACTCCTGAATTCTCGTCCGGCATCGGGATGCTGAAGGCGGCAGCTGCCATCAATCTGACGCCGTCGCACAACCCTGCGAATTATGCGGGATTCAAATTTAATCCTGCTGACGGCGGACCCGCCGGCACCGAAATTACGTCACAGTTTGAAAAAATTGCGAATCGCATGATGTCTGAGAATGCTGCCGTTTCCGTGGCCCCTCCGGAGCGGGTTGAGAAGATCGACCTGATGGATCTGTATATCAAATATCTGGCCGAACGCAAGACGATCGATCTTGACAGGATACTTTCGTTTGTGAGGGATGCAGATTGCATTATCTGTGTTGACCATGTGCATGGATCGACGAAACACCGGCTAAAGCGGATTCTCGGAGAGAGTGAAAAAATTGTTCACCTCAGGGAGAATGACGATATTCTGTTCGGCGGGATTGCGCCCGAGCCGAGCGAGAAAAACATGGAGGGCGTCATGCGGGTTCTGAACAGCAGTGAGGCGAAGTTCAGGATCGGCGCAATTATGGATCCGGACGGCGATCGCATCCGCCATGCAGACGCAACGCTCCAGATACCGATGAATTATTTCGGGGCCATGGCGCTGCATTTCCTGCATGTGCACAAGGGATATCAGGGAATTGTTGCAAAGTCCGTCGGCACGAGTAATTTTGTGAATGCGATAGCGTCAAAGCTGAATATCCCCATCAGGGAGACCAAGGTAGGCTTCAAGAATTTCCGTCCGTATTTGCTGCCGGATGCGTCGGAGCGGGCAATCGCGGCCTTTGAAGAGTCCGACGGCATTTCGGGATACAATCATACCCTTGAAAAAGATGCCATGTTCGGCCTATTGCTTGCAATTGAAATGGTGGCGACTCTCGGAAAGAACCTCGGCGAATACCTGCAGGATATCATGAACGAGTTCGGCGCCTATTATCCCGACCGCTCGGGTATCGGGGTCGACAGGTCGCTTGCCGGAGCGGCGCTTGTTCAAAAATTATCTGCAATCCAGAAGAAATATCCGACGGGTTCGAAGATGACAATCGGCGGCGTGAAGCGGACCGTTGCAAACCTCATCACCGTTGACGGCACGAAGCTGGTATTCGATGACGGATCGTGGCTCATGATCCGCCCGTCAGGGACCGAACCGAAGGTGCGCTTCTATATCGAAGCCAGGACTGAAGCGGGAAAGCAAGCGGTTTTTGATACTGCTGAGCGGCTCACAAAGGAAGCACTGGGAATTGTATAGCGCATGCGGAATAAAAGATTCGGTCATATAGACATTCCGCTTCAGCGGGTGCATCTTGAGCTGACGAACGTCTGTGACTTCAACTGCGTTTTCTGTCCGAAGTCGCTCATGAAGCGGCCATACGGGTATATGGATGCTGCGCTTGCAAAGCGGCTGATAGATGAGATATCCGATGAGGGGCTCTGTGAAAAGATTACCTTTCATGTTATGGGAGAGCCGCTGTTGCACAAGGACTTTTTTGCGATTTTGGAGCATGCGCAGAATCGCGGAGTGCAGGTGGGCCTCACCACCAACGGCGGTCGTCTCGGAGCGGAGGCGGGGATTCGCCTTCTGGAGTATCCGCTCCATCAGCTTGATATTTCCCTGCAGACGCCGGATGAAAAGTCGTTTGCATTGCGGAGAGCCGGCACGCTCACCTTCGGGGAGTATCTGAGCGGAATCTTCAGCTTCTTCGCAGAATACCACCGTCGCCATCCGCAGACGGTCTTCAAGTTCCGCTTTCTGAATACACGCTTTCCCAAGAAGCCGATGGAGCGGAGACTGGGTCCTGTCCGTGTCATTTCCTCAACACAGGAGCTGCGGGCGACGTTCAAATACTGGGCAGGGCGCGTGTATGACGGGCTGCAGACGTCCGAGGCTGAGCGCGCGCAGGCACTGCGAGAGATAGACAAACTGTCCGCCTATAAATGGCACGTCGTCGAAGTAGCGCCGAATGTTTTCTTTGAGACATATATCCTGGAAGACTGGGGCCATGCGTTCGGCGATGAGAAGGTGCATGACGCGTGGGGCGGCTATTGCTTCGGCATGCGAGATCACTTTGCGGTGCTCTGGAACGGTGATGTGGTGCTTTGCTGCGTTGACTTCGACGGCAATACTGTAGTCGGCAATGTCAAAGATGGGACTCTAAAAGAAGTTCTGTCGTCGAACGCTGTCGGTACGATTATGGACGGCTTCCGGAAATACCGCCTCGAACACCCCTACTGCAAACGCTGCCTCGGAAGCAGTTCCCGCATCGGCTGGGCGCTGAAGCCTATTCTGGCAGTGAGCGGACTGAAGCTGCTGAAACCGTTTTTTTATAAGAAGACAAAGCTGACCGGCACATCTTTCCGAAGTTCTTGATTTCACTTTGTGGCTTCTTTTGTCATTCCGGCCTTCGGCGTGAACTCAGTCGAACGCTTGTCCGGAATCCTTCTGGCACGAATCCTTCGGAAAGACTCCCGGCATCCTTAATACAGGACAAGCGCGGCAGTGACAGAAATAGTACAAATGCTCATGACAATTTTTGGATAAGCGATAGCAGAGCTGTCTGCTATAATGAAGGCATTGTTTATCACATTCAAACGGAAGCAGGACAATCTTTTGGTGAATAGCAGCATGGGAGAAAAAAATCAAAAAGGAGCGACAGGAACGATGGCAAACGATAGAACCTCCGGCATGACAATCTCAAAAAAAATGTACGGACTTGTAGGTGCGCTCGTAGTAGTTATCGTAGTGGGAACCTTCGGTGCGTTTATGATTCAGCGGCATCTTGTGGCAGAGTATGAGTCGTTGTCGAAAGTTGAATATGCGCTTGTTGATTCTGCTGCACAGGCGCGGTATGCGACCGAACTTTCTGTCCGTGAGATGAAGAACTTCATCATCCGCCGTGAGGACAAATGGGCCGACGAGTTTCGGAAGGCAATCGCCGCTGCAAGAAAACACCTTGATAAATATACTCAATCTGCCCGGACGGCGGAGCAGAAACTGATGGCCGAAGAAGCAAAAAAGCACCTTGAACGGCACGTGGCCGGATTTGAAGAGTCGTTCAATGTGCTCAAGAAGAATCCTAAAATCTCACTTGAGGAACTTGACAAGCTCCAGGCGGGAATAAACCGGCCGGTGGCTGCTATTACCCTGAAGATGCAGGAAAGTGCACTCAAGGATTATGAAGCCAAATCAACGGCTATTCAGAAGCTCTCCACAACGGCAGGGTACGTCCTTGTCGGAGGGTCTCTCGGGATTGCCGCCCTTGCAACATTTGTCATTGTTGCATTCGTGCGGCGGCTTGTGCGTTCTATTACCGATGCGGTAGATACGGCAGTGAAGGTCGCGGATGGAGATCTGACGGTCAATGTGACCGCGCAATCAGGCGATGAGATCGGCCTCATGATGAACAAGATACGGGAAATGGTCGAACGCCTGAGAAGCCATGTGGGGAGTTTGAAGCAGGCCTCACTGAGCATAGCTTCGGGAAGCGACCAACTGAGCAGTCAGTCCACCACGATGACCCGGACGCTCAACGAGCAAAGCTCAAGGGCAACGCAGATAGCCACGGCGTCCGAAGAGATGTCTCAGACTGTCGTCGATATTGCCAGAAACGCGGCAGATATAGCGAACTCCTCAACAGCCACCGCATCAGTCGCCCAGCAGGGAGCGCGTGTTGTCCAGCAGTCGATTGCCGAATCCCGCGCCATCGCCGAGACGGTGACCCGATCGACCGAGGTGGTGAAGACGCTCGGAGCGAAGTCACAACAGATTGGTGAAATCGTTTCTGTAATCAATGATATTGCGGACCAGACAAATCTTCTTGCATTGAATGCCGCCATTGAAGCAGCCCGCGCAGGGGAGCAGGGCCGCGGATTTGCAGTGGTGGCGGATGAAGTCAGAAAGCTGGCGGAACGCACCGCCAAGGCAACCGCCGAAATCAGCGGCATGATCCGGGGCATCCAGGCTGAAGTCGGCAATGCTGTTTCTTCAATGGAGACGGCTAACGAGAAGGTTGAGAGCGGTCTTAAATTCTCGATGGATGCCGGAACTCAATTGCAGAAGATAGTCGAGAGTGTTTCCGGACTCCAGTCCATGGTTCAGCAGATCGCTTCAGCGACCGAAGAGATGTCGTCCACTTCAGAAGGGATATCGGGAGATATTCAGGAAATCGCGAGCGGCGCACATAATCTTACGGACGGGTCGCAGCAGATAGCACAGTCTTCATCAGAACTGGCGAGGCTCTCGCGTCAGCTCAAATCCAGTATTGAGCATTTTAAGGTGTGATCCTTTTTTCATGCGGCGGCTCACCGCTGTAATGGATGCATAAAGTTGTGTGAGCAGCTTCAGGAAAATGCGGCTGACGAAAAAGCCCCGCTCTATGCGCGGGGCTTTTTTATATCAGGCGTTGACGCAGTCCCGATTCAAAGCTCCCGACGTCCTTCAAGAGACTTGCTGAGAGTGACTTCATCGGCAAATTCTATATCGCTGCCGATGGGAAGGCCATACGCGATGCGGGAAACACGGACACCGAGCGGCTTGAGCAGTTCAGTGATATGGCGGGCGGTCATTTCGCCCTTCGTGTTCGGATTGGTTGCGAGAATCACTTCTTCAACACCGCCATTTTGGACTCTGCCGACCAGTTCTTTTATTTTCAGACGATCCGGCGTAATTCCGTCTATCGGCGAGAGCGCGCCGAGTAGCACATGGTATACGCCGCGAAAACACCGTGTACGTTCCACTGCAAGTATATTGCTCGGCTCTTCGACCACGCAGATGCGACTTCGATCACGAGCCTCATCACGGCAGATGTCGCACGGATCGGCGTCCGCAATATTGGAGCATATCGAGCAGAACCGGGCCTTTTCCTTGAGATCGACAATCGCTTCGGCGAGAGCCTGAGCATCATCCTTCGGCAGGTTCAGGATAAAAAATGCAAGCCGCTGAGCGCTTTTCCGGCCCACGCCCGGCAGACGTGTGAGTTGTGTAATCAGGTTGTTGATGATATTCTGGGTCATGGTTACATTTCGATAGAAGAGCGAGCAGGAAAAATGAAGACTTTCCGTTTCTGACTTTTCTCTTTATCCGTTGTCCTTTCTACCGGCCAAGCATGCCGCCAAGGCCGCCCATGCCGGGAATGTTCATTCCCATAGTCAGCTTCGACATGTCATCGTTGACAGCCTGCTGTGAACGGCGGAGCGCTTCATTGCAGGCGGCAAGAATGAGGTCCTGCAGCATGTCGACGTCATCAGGGTTCACCACGTCTTTTTCGATCCTGATAGACACAATTTCGCCTGCACCGCTTGCGGTTACGGTTATCATGCCGCCGCCTGCGGTCGCTTCAACCGTCTTCTTTTTCGCCTCTTCCTGGACACGCTGCATTTCAGACTGAAGCTTCTGGGCCTGGCGCATCATATCGCCGATCATCTTCTTAGACATCAGAATCCTCCTTGAGCATTTGTTTTGTAAGGGTCACATCAACAATACGGCCGTCAAACAGCTCGAGAGCTTCGCGGATCACAGGATTCTGCAGCGCCCGCTCACGGAGATCCGTCTTTGAAGCCGTTTTTGCTTCTTTCGTTTCTATGGCTATCCGCACAGGGCGTCCTGCAAGTTCCTGCACAATTGTCCGGATAGCCGAAAGGTTTTCGCCTACCGAATCGGCGTGCACCGAACTTCCCCCGTTAAATACGAGCGTTATCTCATCATGTTTGAAGGAAACAGAACTCGCCTGAATTTTGAAACCCAGCGGATGGTTTTCCTGATTCAGGCGTTCCATCGCAGCCTGCCAGGCGGCATCCAGCCGTGGTCTGTCCGTCTGCTTCGCAGGAACTGCAGATGCTGCCGGTTTCGGAGCAGGCTCCGGAGCAGTTTCAGCCGTCCGACGCTCCGCTGGTCCGGACATCGGCGCTTCAGGTGCGGGGGTGTTCTTTTTCAGGGAAACGCCTTCAGACGGGGAACTCTTTCCCGCAGGGCGCGGTGTTTTTTCGGCAGATGCGCCAAGCATCTGAAATGCCTTATCAATAGCCGTGAATCGGCTCATCAGGCTCAGGCGGATGAGCGTCAGTTCACAGACAACGCGGGGCTGCAGTGCGCTCCTGACGGCGGGCTCTGCTTTGATCAGGTCGCTCAGCAGCAATGCACAATGCTCCTCCGATGTCAGCTCCTTCAGCTGGAGAAGTGCGGTTTTCTCTGATTCGCCGAGATCGAGCACACCATCAGGATTGTCAACAATTTTCGTGATCAGGAGATTCCGGGTGAACTGGAGCAGGTCTCGCATGAAGGGTTTCAGGTCAGTGCCGGTATCGGTCAGATCCGATATCAGCGCAACGATGTCACGGCTTCGCCCTTCGATAACGGCTGATAACATATGGCTGAGTGTTTCAGTATCCGTATAGCCGAACAGATCTTTCACATCGTTTGCCGTGATATTTTCCGCAAAGGAAATGACCTGGTCAAGCGTGGTGAGGGCATCGCGCATGCCGCCGTCTGCTGTCCGCGCTATCATCTCGACTGCTGCGTCGGCAATGACGATCTCCTCGGCATCCGCAATCTGACGGAGACGCTGCATGATTGTCTGTGTCGATATCTTCCGAAACGGCAGATGCTGACAGCGTGAAAGCACCGTTGCCGGTATTTTTTTCGGTTCGGTGGTCGCGAGAACAAAAATAACGTGCGGCGGCGGTTCTTCCAGTGTCTTCAGAAGCGCATTGAACGCCGGCGTTGAAAGCATATGCGCTTCGTCGATGATGTAGACCTTGTATTTTGCTTCAGATGCCGCATATTTTACCCGTTCACGCAGGTCGCGAATATGATCAACGCCGGTGTTGGATGCACCATCAATCTCAGTGACATCCAGAGAAAATCCATCCGAAATTGCCTCGCACGAACGGCATGTTCCGCATGGATCAGGCGTGGGACCGTGTTCGCAGTTCAGGGCTTTTGCAAGAATCCTGGCAGTCGTTGTCTTGCCGACGCCGCGCGGGCCTGAAAAAATATAGGCATGCGCAACCTTGCCGACGGCCACCGCATTGCGCAGAATGCGGGCAATCGGCTCCTGGCCGGTCAGTTCCTCAAAGGTCTTCGGTCGCCATTTTCTGGCCAATACGAGATACGACATATGTCCTCACAGTGCGGAACTGATGGTGCGGTCTTTCCCCATCCGGTGGCCGGCGCTGGAATGAAAAGTGGAGCCGGCTTGCTGCGGCACCCAGACAAAGCGCTTACCGTTGCTTCCTTCCGGACCTGGCGGGATTCACACCGATCTGCTGCGCAGGGCCGACCCCCGGATGGGGAAAGCAGCATGCTGCCAATGATTATTATGCGTATGCATGGCGGAGAGAGAGGGATTTGAACCCTCGGTGAGGTGTTGCCCCACACACGATTTCCAGTCGTGCACCTTCAGCCGCTCGGTCATCTCTCCAGTGCATCTGCTTTCTGCAGCGGCAGCATGCTTCAAGATGATTATCTTAACATTTTTCGTATGGGGAGGTGCAGTCCAATAATAAAAAAGAAGACTGCTGATGCCGCACATGAGATCCGACACCGACTTGCTGAACTCTTTGAAGAAGCCGGCATTACGATAGCATTCCCGCGGCGTGACGTTCACACAGACGCTTCTGCGCCGATTGCGGTTCAGGTCATCGGCCAGTCGCCGGCATCGCCGATTGCGGAGAAAAGTTCATCGCAGTGACATCGACCTGCCGCCAATTGAGCTGCCTTATCTACAGAGCAAGCGCATGGAATTGTACGCCGCCCGACCGCTTTTTCCAGGCATAAGCTTTTTGCTGTCAGTCCGAGTTTTTAAGATACATCCTGCCGATTCGCCGCAGTGTTAATATCAGGGGGATCGCCAGTATCGCGCCCACCGGCCCGAGCACCCACGACCAGAAGAGAACTCCAAGAATAATCATCAGAAATGAGATGTCGAGGCTGTCTTTCATGAATTTCGGCTTGACAATGTTATCGCCGACAAAATTAATAATCCACCAGCTGACAGCAACAGTCGCAGCGCTTTGCCACCCAAGATCCAGCAGTGCAACAAATACCGGCGGAATGACGGCAAACACAAATCCGACCATCGGAATAAAATTACAGAAGAAAAACAACACGCCCCATGTTGCCGCAAAATCCACCCCGATTATATACAGTGCAATCACCTTTACAACCGCCTGCAGCAGACCCATCAGCGCGGTGATGCCGACAAATGTTCTGGATTCCGCGTTGATTTCCGCTATCCGTGCAACCAGAGAATCGGGCGCATATTCTCCGCCGGCGAGCTTGCGGTCGTTGTGGGCGAGTTCCAGAAGAAAGATGACGCCGAGAATGAGCAGGAGAATTCCATTGCCGAGCGCTCCTGCAAAAAGTCCGAGCAATGACCCTGCAAACTGCATTATTTTTACCGGCTCAATGCCTTCAACAGTCGCACTATGAGCAAGATCAACACCTCTTCCTTGCAGGAAGGCAACCGCCGCGTGCGTCATCTGCAAAAACTGCTGCTTGTACGACGGAAATTTTGCGAGCAACCCTGAAACTGACGATGCCAGAAATGCGAGAACTGCCAACCCCCCGCCGACGACGAGCACTATGGTTATCAGCACTGAAATCACTGTCGAACACTTTTTCTGTTGCAGCCAGTTCGGCAGCGGGGCGAGGCTTTGCGCAAGCAGGAACGCAAGCAAAACAATGTTGAGCGTCGAAGCGGCCTCTTTTAGTCCGGCAATGACAACAACGAAGCAGGCGCCGCCGAGCAGCAGCGAGAGCGCCGGCGAAATTGCAACGCTTTTATTCATGGTTTCCTCCTGCACTCTTGGTGCATTTATGCTGTCGGCAGTCCACAGGCGCAATCTTTCCAAGTCGTTGAGAAGGCGGACAAGGAGAGACTCCGGCTCTAAGCCGCAAAAAAATCAGGAAAGGTTCTTTCCTATGCTTTTCAGGAATGCCTGCCCGTATCGCTTTGTTCTGATACGCTCATCGCAGATGATAACCCGTCCGGTGTCAGTTTTTGACCGAATCAGACGGCCGAAGCCCTGCTTGAACTTCAACACTGCGCGCGGGAGGCTGTATTCCATAAACGCATTACGCCCCCGGCGCTGCAGATCCTCGGTTCGAGCCATGGTAATCGGTTCCGTCGGAACCTCAAACGGCAGTTTGGCTATAACGAGACAGCGAAGCGAGTCTCCCTGCACGTCAACACCTTCCCAGAAGGAGTCGAGGCCGAAGATGACGGCATTTGTGCATTCCCGCATGATTTCGAGCATGGCGCGGTTCTGGTACTCATCTCCCTGCATCATGGCGCGCCTGCCCGCAGCCCGCAGTTCGTCTGCGGCATGCTCCCATGTTTTGCGCATCGCATCGCGTGATGTGAAAAGCACCAGTATGCCGCCGACTTCTTTGCCGGCAGCCTCTACGATCACATCCGCAAGCTTCCGAACGCCCGTTTCGTCGTTTCTGAGGTCTATTCCGGTGCGGAATTCGACCTGCACCTGTCGGCTGATATCAAACGGAGAGGAAAGGCTGATTGTTGCTGCGTCTTCAAGGCCGAGCAGTTCCTGCATAAAGCTGAAGTCGCCGGAGACCGAAAGCGTTGCCGACGTAAAAATGGATGTTTCGTATTCCGGCAGAATGTTTGTCCGGACAAACGAACGCGGATAGAGTGGCGCAAGCCGCAGCGCGGTTCGCTGCGGCTCTATTTCCGCCCATCTCACGGTCTGCTGATTCTCTTCCATCATGCCTGCGCACGCATCAGCCAGGGCTCCGAGCTTGAGCAGCGATGCTTTCAGCTCAATCTCCTCATCTTCCTGAAATAGTCCGAGTGTGCCTTCCTGTGCTTTTTCGACAACATCGCCCACAGCAGCGGCAACTGCGTTGAGCTTCTCCTCATCAGCCAGCCGTCCGCGCATCATCCTGCGATCCTGATAACGCCCGCGAACCGAATTCCAGAGATCGGCGAGACAGAATTTCAGCATCTCCACGGCAGGGAACAGCGGGGGGGAGAGCGACAGAAGACCTTTGTAAACGCCACGGTCATCAATCCGGAGAAGGCGGTTCAGCACATAGTCAAAGCTGCGGTTGGAGAGGGTAATGCCGATCTGATCGGAGAGCACTTTTTCGAGTCCATGAGCCTCGTCGACAACGAGCAGTTCTGCCTGCGGCAGGAGCTTGCTCTCCTTAGACAGCAGGGCATTGATGGAGGTCAGGGCATGGTTTGAAACGATAATCTGGGCTTCTTCCCATTGTCTTTTGGCTTCGAAGTAATAGCATCGGGAAAAATGCGCGCAGGCTTTTCCGGTGCAGGCATCGGCATCGGTGCAGACGCGGTCCCAAACGCTGAAGACCGCAACCCCGAAATCTTCGACATCGCCGCTCCGCGTGTCAGCCGACCACTGAGCAATGCGCCGGTATTCGCGTTCCTCTGACGCATCTTCAGAACGGAATGCGTTCAGTCTTCTCAGGCAGAGGTAGTTTGAACGGCCTTTCGCAATGGCATAGGAGAAGTCAACCACGGACGAGAGAAAGCGAAGATCTTTCCTGACAAGTTGCTCCTGCAGGTTGATGGTTCTGGTCGAAATAATCGCACGCCGCCCCGATACGATAATAGGGATGAGATACGCGAATGTTTTGCCGGTGCCGGTGCCGGCCTCGGCCATAAGCGCTCCGCCGCGTTCGGTTGCTTCAGCGCATGCCGCGATGAGCTGTTCCTGGGATTCCCGGTGTTCAAATCCGGGCATCGACGGGGCAGCCATGTCAAGGAGAAAACGAACGGAGGCATGTCCAAGTGAAGAGCTCATCGTGATATTGTACAGATATTGAGTCTGTTGCACAAACCCAAGGTTTTCAGTGAAGTGATAAAATAGAGGACATCAAGCGACAAGAGAGGTAGAGATGTCCTACAACGTAAAGACGATC
>WSNO01000060.1 GCA_009773415.1 Nitrospirota bacterium
TTCGAGAGCGGATCAATGATGTTGAAACGGTCATCGAGCGAGTGTTTAAAAGCATGAGCGGAGAAAAGACCGAGCAGTTTCCAATACATGAAAGCCGTTCCATTGTTGCGGCGCATGACATTACTCCTGCGGATATGCTGCAGATTGATCGTAATAACGTTCTGGCGGTTATTACGGAAATCGGAGGCCGTACGTCGCATACGGCCATTCTTGCAAGAGCCCTGGAGATTCCAGCCGTTGCCGGGGTTGAAGGTGTCTGTGACGTTTTGCTGGATGGCTCTCCTGTTATTGTTGATGGAACTGCCGGTACTGTCATCGTTAACCCGGACCGGGAAACGTTTCAGACTTTTCTGAGCCGCAAACAGCACTACGAATATGTGGAAAGCGAGCTTCTCAAGACCGCCCATCTGCCGGCCGTCACTCTTGACGGCCATGCCATTAGTCTGAGGGGAAACGTGGAAATCCCCGAGGAGGGCGCTTCGGTTCTTAAACATGGTGGTATTGGAGTAGGTCTGTACAGGACTGAAATCCTCTTCATGAATCGATCCGAAATGCCGGATGAGGATGAACAGTATTTTTTATATCATTCCATGCAGCAGGCGATCAAGCCGCATCCGTTGACGGTCAGGACTCTGGACGCCGGCGGAGACAAGCTGCTTGAAGGGTTGGATCATACTGCTGAACAGAATCCAGCGCTGGGTGTGAGAGCAATCAGGCTTTCGCTCGGCATGCCGTACGAGTTCAAAAAACAGCTGCGAGCCATTCTTCGTATCAGCGCTGAAGGACCGGTCCGGATAATGTTTCCAATGATATCCGGAATTGATGAGGTTCGTGCCGCAACCGCTCTGCTTGAGGAAGCAAAGCTCGAGTTGGCCGACGCCGGTATTCCGTTTGACAGCGGAATAAAGGTCGGGATTATGATTGAAATCCCGGCGGCAGTGACAATGGCGGATCTATTGGCTAAAGAAGTAGACTTCTTCAGTGTCGGGACCAATGATCTGATCCAGTACACTCTGGCCATTGACCGCAC
>WSNO01000046.1 GCA_009773415.1 Nitrospirota bacterium
TCTGGGATACCTGACACCCAATGAATTTGTCAGGCTTGAGGAAGAAAAACTGGTTGCGACCACTTAATTGAACGTGGCACTATGACTGGGGGTAGGTCACAGGGGTCATTACACGATGGTCGTTCTTTTTCACGCGCCTACTTCTCGCATGTTACTCCCCTGGACGCTAAACTCCCCTATTTGTTTTGCCGTTACTGATACAATGGCGTTTCATCGGTCATAGGTATTTAATCGTTACGGCATAGGCAACATCGGAGCATTCCGGCGCAGGGCAGTTCTCGCAGTTTATTGTTCCTTTTGCGCTGGTTTTGTGCCCGGTTACCATGGTTTTCAATATTGACGAAAAATCGAATCCGCTTTCAGGGCAGTCCGCACACAAACAGCTTATCTTGAACAGCGCGGCACTGTCGCGAGTGAAATTGACTGTTCGCGTCAAAGGCTCCAGAACGCCGGTTTTCGCGTAGCGCATCGCTACGGTGATTATTGAAACCTTGGGGAAAACCTCGGATAGTGTGCCGGATTCAAGCTTTTGCTGTTTCTTTTCAGCTTTTGCAGCTGCAACCTTCACTCGACTGTTCATATCGCCTCCAGAAATGAAGTCCGGCATGCTGACCGTCTCCAGATGCATCTGACAACGGAAGACCGAATCGCCGGGCATGGCAAACGTATCCCATGCTGACACTTTAACGCAACATGACGGCGAATACAAATCTTTTTTAGCAGACCTTGCTGGCTCTTTGTCCCGGGGTTCCGGATCCGCATTTTCAGAAGCTGCCGCGATTGCGGTATAATTGCCGCGTACTGCTTTTCTCACCATGAAACAGAAAGCGAGAGGGAAATGACCGCATTGAGCGATGAGAAAGAATATGCATTGCGACAGGAGCTTCAGGAGTGCGAGGAAGCTCATGGATCAGAGGATCTGCGGATGGTGCTTCCGCTCAGCCGCATGGCGCAGCATCTGAAGCGAAAAGGACGCGCTTCGGAAACGATTGATCTGTACCGGCGCGGGCTGTCAATCCTTGAAAGACAGTACGGCGCTGATGATGTCAGCGTTGCGCTTTTTGCGGGCTATCTTGCAGCTGCGTACGCTGCTTTGGGGGAGGAAGCCGAGGCAGCAGCCCTCTTGCACAAGGCAACCGGCATTCTGGATCTGTTTGCTGAGCAGGATCCGGTCGGCGTGGCGTCTTCATTTTGTCTGATTGGAGACGATTTTTTGCAGGCAGGCAGGGAAGATGAGGCAGCCTTGCTGCTGACGGTGGCGCTGCGCTCCCTGCCTGGTGAGGCTGACGACGACACCCGCTGGCGCATCTGGTTCAGCCTGAGCCGTCTGTTCAGCAAAAAGCAAAACACGGCTGCGGCTATTGCAAGCGCGAAGCGCTCTGTCAATACGCTTCAGAGAATGCGAAAAAATATTGCAGCTCAGAGCATGGACGGCATGCGGGTGTTTACCGATGATGTCGGGCCCATCTATGCCTATCTGGGGAATCTGCTCACTGATGCGCTTCGCAGTGCAGAGCTGCAGGAAGTTGAAGCGCTCCGGCAGGAGGAGACCAGTTTTGATGTGATGAAACTGTCGGAAGAGGAACGGTCGGGGCTGGAGTCCTTTTTTGCCCGCAAAACTGCGGGCAAGTAAAGACAGGGCTGGTTTGCCTGACGGCGCTCAGCCGCTCGCGACCAATAAAGCCGGCTAAATCTTTCCGACCGGCGCCAGATAGATGGTAAATTCATCCACGCCGTCCACATGGACAAGTCTGTCCATCAAGTCCTGATCATATGCCGCTATGGCACAACAGCCGCAGCCGATCGCTTCGCACGCGAGATAGAGATTCTGACAGACATGACCCGCATCGAGCGCGATAACCTTGTGGGCAGCGAGGCCATACCGCCATTCCATGCGGTACGGCAGCGCAGTCCAGATAAACGTCACCGCCGCCGTGCCTGTAAAGGATTGGCGCAAGCTCGCCTCGACAAGTTTCATGTGCACCTTGTCGTCATGCACAATCTGCACAAGAGCGTGCTCTACAGGCAAATACCGGTAGAGTCCGCCGGGGACTCCTTCGACATTCACTATGCAGAGGTATGTTTCCAGGGCATGCCGGCAGCCGGCGGACGGAACTACTCGGAATGCAGTGCCGGGATTCGCAATCTGCCGGATGCCCTGCGTTATCCATAATAGAAAAGCGAGTTCTTCAAGGGTCAGCCGCTCTGCGCTATAGGAGCGCCGGCTTCTCCGGTTCGTTGCCGCAGTCAGCAGATCGACCGATGGAATAGTAGTCCATGCCTGCTTTTTGGGAAGCGTCAGAATGACGGCATCGGCAGGATATGGCTTCTGAACCGGCGGCGGAGGCACCATCCGATGTTGATCTGTCTCGGAAAAGTCGATCATTTTCCTTATACTGTCTTTTAGAAAAAAACGGAACTGCTGAATCGTATCTTCCGGCATGGAGAATCCTCCCTGATGGATTATATTAATCGGTGCGCGTCATTTCTCTTGCTGCTTCAACGGCCTCAAGCCGCCCCTGGAGTGAACCTTCAATCACGCTCAACTCCACCGCATTGAGGATGGTTTTGAAAAGAGGAGACGGCTTGAGCCGAAGCTCACTGATTAAATCGTTGCCGGTCAGCAACGGGAGCAGCTTTAAGCGCTCCTGATAGTCCGCATGGTAGAGCGTGAGCATTTCCCGGCAGTAAAAAAGGGTAGGGCTGTCCGCCATCCGGCAGATGCACTCCTGGCAGACAGCAAAAATAATCAGTGTGTAAATGGTGTCTTTCACCATGTGCAGAAATCGGAGTCGATCTCTGTTCTCAGCGCCCATGAGCTCGGAAAAATCAGCCAGATGATGTTCAATCATAGCTATCCCTTCAATTTCATGACGCGACAGCCTGAGACGCCGCGCACATGATTCAGCTGCGGCCGGCGTCGGGAAAAGCAGCGCCAGTTTCATGCTGACGGCGCGATGCGGTTCGGCAAAGAATGAATCGATTTTTTGAGCGTGTTCAAAAAAATAGAGGGGGAGATTGTTGAGGATATGCTCAAGATAGCCGTACGCCTGAAGTTGCTTCTGCTGCTGCACTTTTGTCGCTGCGGCAAGCTCAGGGAAAATATGATCTGCAAAGCCGTCGCGCTGAATGAGCTTCATGGTTCGATATGATTGCGGTTCTCGAAGGATGTGGCGCAGTTCTTCCGCTATGCGTTCCACTGCACTTTCGGCAATGCGGGCTCCCTGCTGCCTGATGACATTCAGAGTCTGCACTTCAGGGGTAAAGTGCAGACTCTGCGCAAAACGGAAGACGCGGAGCATGCGGAGCGGGTCGTTCAGTAGATTCTGCTCCGAAACCATCCGGATCGTCTTGCATTGCAGGTCATGGCTGCCATTGAACGGATCGATCAGCTGCTTTGCCGGATCGGGAGCAGCGAGAGAGCCGAGCGGGAGAGCCATGGCATTAATCGTCAAGTCACGCGTGCCGAGATCCTCGGCAATGGTGTCACCCTGCATCCGGCAGATATCAATATAGTCGCGGTCTTTTGTGACGCGCATGGCTCCGAACCGGGCATCGAGTACGATGCATTTGCCGCCGATTCCCTCTGCAAACTCTTGTGCCCGGACTTTTGCGTTGTGCTGAACGGCAATGTCGTAGTCAGATGTTGGTCTGTTGAGCAGAATATCGCGAACAGCCCCGCCGACAAGGTAACACTCGCGGAGAATGCCTTTTTCATGTGCGAATGTGATAAAAGAATGCAGGAGAGCGTGCATGCCTATTTCCGGGAATCCAAGATAAACGTGACCGGACCGTCATTGACCAGTTCAATCTGCATGTATGCCCCGAACTGACCCGTCACCGCCTGAATTCCGGCGTCTGATAGGGCACGGACAAACAGGTCGTAGAGCACACGGGCGCGCTCCGGCAGCTCGGCATGGTCAAAAGAAGGCCGGTTGCCTTTCCTGCAGTCCGAACAGAGGGTGAACTGGGAAACAACCAGCATGCCTCCCCGGATATCCTTCACCGACAGATTCATCTTGCCGTCAGTATCTTCAAATATGCGCATGTTTGTGCATTTCCGGGCAAGGAAGGACGCATCGTTCTCCGTGTCTCCTTTTTCGACGCCGAGCAGCACCACCAGCCCATGCCCGATACTTCCGGCAGGAGCGCCTTCAATTAAGACGCCAGCTTTTGTTACGCGCTGAATGAGGGCTTTCATCATGGACTCCGCTAAGCTGAATGTCTCTCATTCTACCATGACGAGATGGTCTCTATTGACACCGAATAGTGCCGACTGCTACTCTAGAAACCGATTGAGCCACGAAGGCTCCATGTGACCAGAAGGTCCGGGAGTTGTCGTGGCTTTTTATTTTGATTGAGTGCATAAAGAAAGAAGGGGGCTTCGTCATGATGAAACTGAGAATTTTCTGCACAGGATTTATGATGCTTCTTTTGTTTGCCGTCCAGACATCATTTGCCGCACATCCTCTTGTTACGGACGATGCCGGAACCGTGGGAGCGGGGAAGGTGCAGCTTGAAGTAACCGGGGAGGTGACTCGCGACAAGGCGCGGGTGTACAGCGAAGACATGGGCGGTCATTTCACCGAAAAGACGCGGGGCGGAACGGTTGGGGCGACGGTGACGGTGGGTGTCCATGACCGGGTTGATGTAGTGGTAGGCATACCGTACCAGTGGTATTCGGTGCGTGAAGACGGGGAGCGTACCGGCAGGGCGGAGGGGCTTTCGGACATCAGTGTTGATCTGAAGTGGCGTTTT
>WSNO01000019.1 GCA_009773415.1 Nitrospirota bacterium
GGAGCTTGCTCCGTGGGCGTTTCATGTGAACCTTGGGTACATCAGAAACGAGAACAGGTTTGAGGATCGCAAGAACCTCTGGCACGCATCTGCGGCGGCTGAAGTTGAAGTCGTCAAGGATCTGAAGGTTGTTGCCAATGTGGGTGTTGAGCGCAATCCGGATGCAACAAGCAGCACGAATCCGGCGTTTGCGCTGGGGGGGCTCATGTATCAGCTATCGGAGAAGTTCAGCGTTGACGGGGGCGTGAAGTTCGGACTGACAAAGCCGGAAGATGATGTGGCGTACCTGTTCGGCGTCACAATGAAGTTCTGAGCGAGGCAGACATGCATATACCCGACGGTTATCTGAGTCCGCAGACGTACATTCCTCTGTTCGGTGTTGCCGCGATCTTCTGGACTGCCGCAGTCAGAAAGTTACAGACGGTGCTGTCGCATCGCCACATCCCCTATTTGGCAATGGCCGCCGCTTTTTCCTTCCTCATCCAGATGTTCAACATCCCGATACCGGGAGGCACGACCGGCCATGCCGTCGGAGCTGCGGTCGTCGCGATTCTTCTCGGTCCATGGCCCGCCGTGCTGGCGCTGTCCATGGTCCTTGTCATTCAGGCGATCGTATTTGGCGACGGCGGCATAACGGCAATTGGGGCGAACTGCTTTAATATGGCGGTTGTAATGCCGTTTGTCTCATACTGGGTATTCCGGCTGATCAAAGGAAGTTCCGAAAGCGGCAAGAGAATCTGGGGCGCTGCCTTTCTGGCCGGCTACATCGGCTTGACAATGGCTGCCCTTGCGACGGCGGTGCAGTTCGGAATTCAGCCCTTGATAGCGCAGGATGCGCAGGGACAGCCGCTCTATGCTCCCTATCCGCTGTCGATAGCCGTTCCGATAATGGCGGCGGAGCATCTTCTGCTTTTCGGCGTTGTGGAGGGCGTCATCACCGCATCACTGGTGAAGTATTTTTTAAAGCATGAGCCTGGTCTCATCTATGCCAGCCGGGAGGTGTGACATGACGGTATTTCAGAAAAAACTCTGGACAGGTCTTGTGGTGATGGCGCTTCTCAGCCCAATCGGGATCTTCCTGCCGAATTTTTTTAATGCGGAAGACGCATGGGGAGAGTGGAGCGCCGAAAAATTAAAAGAACTCATCGGCTATGTTCCTGCCGGGCTTGAGAAACTGGCGGATCTCTGGAAGGCTCCGATTCCGGATTACAATCCGGGTGGCGAAGGGGCTTCCATGGCTGCTCAGGCAGTCTGGTATGTGGTCTCCGGCCTGATAGGCATACTCCTTGTTGCAGGCGCCGTGTATCTGCTGGCGCGGCTGCTGCAACGTCATGAGAAGTAGCATTCCTTCATTTCTTCTCGCGGTAGAGGCACGAGGAGCGGTCGAAGCAGAAGGCAAAAGCGGGTCTGTCTCGTTTGTCGAGCGGGGCATTGCTGCATTCGCCCGGCTGATGCACGATACGTTTATCCAGTGGGAGCTTGCTTCGCGGAAAGGGTTGCTGCAGTCGCTTGATGCCCGCATAAATGTGCTTTTCTGGATTACGATGGTTGTCATCGTCAGTTTCAAGAAGACCATAGTTTCACTCGTTTGTATCGGTCTGCTGGTGTTTGTTCTTGCCGTCATTGCTCGGATAAGCCTGAGAAATGTTTACGGAAGAGTACTGCCGCTGACGTTCTTCTTCGGCTTTCTCGTCTCGGCGCCCGCCATGCTCAATATCATCACTCCCGGTTCACTGGTCGTCGCGTTTTTTTCACTCTCCGCACCGATGACGTTCTGGAATATTGCTGTTCCGCAGCAGATCGGCATCACGGAAGAGGGTGTGCTGGTCTGTCTTCGACTTATGCTCCGGGTGTTTGCCTCACTGTCAATCTCATTTCTGATGCTCTCGGTAACGCCTTTTTCCGAGATAGTCCGTGCGCTGAAAATGTTTCGCGTGCCTGACTCCCTGCTGCTTGTCCTTACGCTGACCTATAAGTATATCTATCTGTTTGCCCGGATGATTCTTGATATGTACCGAGCAAAAAACGCACGCCTCGTGTTGGGTATCTCCGCTGCGGATTATCGGGCATGGTCGGCGGGCCGCATGGCCACCCTTTTCCGGAAATCACAGGTCCGTGCCGATGACATATACCGGGCAATGCTCTGCCGCGGCTTTTCCGGAGAAATCCGCCTTGCAGGCCGGCAGCCATCTATAAATGTCCGAAGCGCGGGCGCATTTCTTCTGGTTTTCTTTGTTTTGGTCTCAGCTCTCGTGTAAAATGATGCGGTGAACTTATTCTCGTTCGATAACGTATCGTTCAATTACTATCAGCATATTCCTGCCCTGATTGACGTGTCGCTCACCGTCGGACGGGGAGAGCGTTTTGCCGTTATCGGCTCAAACGGAAGCGGCAAATCAACGCTGTTGCAGATCTGCGCGGGACTGTTGCACCCGCAGCAGGGATGCGTGATGTTCGACGGAGAGGTTCTTTCAGAACAGTCGCTTAAACAGGAGACCTTCCGCCGATCTTTTCGCAGCCGGGTCGGATTCATCTTTCAGGATTCGGAGGTGCAGCTCTTCTGCCCGACCGTACTGGATGAGCTGGTCTTCGGTCCGTTGCAGCTGGGCATTGACACCGAAGCGGCGACGGGCCGTGCGCACGAGATCATGCACATGCTTCAGATTGAGCAGCTCAGTTCGCGTCCGACGCATATGCTTTCCGGCGGCGAAAAAAAACGGGTAGCGCTTGGCTGTGTGCTGACCATGAATCCCGACGTGCTGCTTTTTGACGAACCGACGAACGGACTTGACCCGCGCACGCAGGTCTTTCTTCTTGAGCTGATGCTTGCCTTGAATGAATCGGGCAAGACCATTATCATGGCAACGCACGACCTCGGCATGGTGAGCGAGATTCAGGCGCGTGTTGCTGTTCTCTCAGAAGAGCACCGTATTGAATGCATCGGCAGCGCTGAAGAGGTGCTGGCTGACGAGGAGTTGCTGCTCCGCGTCAACCTGGTGCATGAGCACGTCCATTTCCACGGGGGACAAAAGCACAGCCATCTTCACTCCCACTATCTCTTCCATAAACACTAGACTGCAGGCGGAGCGTATTATGCATGAAATCGAAAAGCTCGTGACCCTTCTCACCCATTGGCAGACACATGAGACCGATCATGCTTCAGCCTACCGCGCATGGGCGCAGAAAGCGCATGCTGCCGGCCACAGGATTGCGGGAGGCCTGCTTGAGCAGATAGCTGCTTCATCGGAAAATAACAGGGTGCTTTTTGCGGAGGCACTGGCATCAATAGCCAACGGAAGAAAAGAACAGAAAAGCGGATTCGATCTGCCGAACATTCCGGTCGGCGGCAATGCAGCGCTTCCGGGTCGTCTTCGTGAACTTAACGCCAGACAGCGTTCCGCAGTGCTCGCCACCAGCAAGGGGGATTATCCCTATACGTCACTCGTCGGCTTTGCGCTGACGCAGAATCTGAAGGGAGCGCTGTTTCTGACTCCGAAGAATACGCTGAAATATCGCAATCTTATGGCATCCCCACACGTAGCTCTTTTGATAGACAACAGAACCAATACCACGCTGGACCTTCTTGACGCAGAAGCCGTTACGCTTATCGGTACGGCAAGAGCGCTGCGGAAAGGGAAGAGGAAAGATGAGCTGACAGCGCATTTTCTCAGGAAGCATCCGAATTTGCAGTCTTTTGCCGAAACGCCAACGACCGCTCTTGTCCTGATTGAAGCCGAGCGATACATTCATGTGAGCCGGTTTCAGGCGGTGACGGTGTGGGAAGTGACGAGGTGACAGGTGGACCCTGCCCCGAAATAATGAACCACTGCTGTCAATAGTTCGAGTTCGCCTCTGCTGTGGTTTTTTCGGGGGTGCTCGTTCTTCGATGCTCTGAACTGTCGTCTTCTCGGGATTCTCTCCACCACTTTTTTCAGCACGACTCAGAATAATCGCTTGAATAGAAGTATAAGTGTGTATTATAATAAACATAAGGAGGTGTATATTAGTGTGGCGAGAATGAACATAACAATGCCTGAAGATGTGTATGGAATCCTGCAAAACGTTAAAAATAAGTCTGCTTATATCGCCGATGCCATACGAATAAAAAGCAGGCTTGAAGAGAAAGAGCGGGCGAGTCGCGCACTTGAAGCAGCCTATCGGGAAGCAGCTGCGGACGATTATGCGGAATATCGGGAGTGGGAAGAAACCCTGAAGGACGGGCTTGAAGAATGAGGCGTGGAGATATTTATCGGGTTGATTTTGAGCCGGCGGTCGGCTCTGAAATCAGGAAAACCAGACCTGCTCTTATTGTGTCCTGTGATGAGGCGAACAGGCATCTTCGAACTGTCACGGTCATTCCTTTTTCATCAAAAGTCGACAAAGTATTTCCTTTTGAGGTCTCTGTGCCAAAGGAAGAAAGCGGTCTTGAACTGGATTCAAAACTCAAGATCCCACAATTGAGGGCGGTGGACAAGGGTTGTTTGTCACGGCAGGTCGGCACCTTGAATACCACGCTTATGGCTGCGGTGGATCGGGCTATAAAACTTCACCTTGCTATTGAGTAATGGCCGACTAAAAACTGAGGCTGCCTGATACGTTTTCCTTATGCTTTGCCACATCCTCGACAATCGCAACAACCATATCACCGATGGTCGCCTTTTCGGGCATGATGGCAACATGCAGTCCGGCTTTTTCGATAGCGCGTGCCGTAACCGGGCCGATGGTTGCAATTTTCACGTCTTTCAGCGTATCATGGGCGTCGCTGCCCATAATTTCCATGAAGTTGTTGAACGTCATAGCGCTGGTGAAGGTTGCCACTGTTATACGACCTTCTTTCAGGAAGCGTTTCAGCCGCTTGCCGTGCTTTTCCGATTTGACGCCGCGATAGGTAACCGGCGTGTCGATTATGCCGCCAAGCGCACGAACCTTGTCGGGGAAGAGCTCGCGCGCCTGGCCTGCGCGCGGCAGGAGGATGCGAACCCCGGCAAGGCTGTTTTTCTCCTCGAGAAATGCCTCGCAAAGGCCTTCGGCATTGAATTCGGCAGGAACGAGATCGACTTTCAACGCAAAACAGCGGATAGCATCGGCGGTCTTCGGGCCGATTGCGCAGATGCGAATGCCCTTCAGATCGCGAATGTCACGGCCCAGCGTCATGAAGCGTTCAACAAAATAGTTGAAGCCGTTCGCGCTCGTGAAGACGAGCCAGTTGTAGCTGTCGATGCGGGCGATCGCCGCATCAAGTTCGGTGTAGTCAGCCGGCGGCACGATCTCGACCGTAGGAAACTCGAACAATTCTGCGCCGAGGTCTTCCAGAACGCTATACTCGTCGGTATAGTCGCGTGTGATTAAAATGCGATGCCCGAAGAGCAGCTTCTTTTCATACCATGACAGGGCAGGGCGGAGCCGGACGACTTCGCCGATGACCATTACGGCGGGCGGCTTGATGCCGTGCTCCGCTGCGAGGTCCGCGATCGTGCCGACTGTTCCGACGATTGTTTTCTGGTCGGGTCGGGTGCCCCAGCGCACGAGCGCGGCCGGAGTTTCAGGGTTCTTGCCGTGCCTGACAAGCTGGTCTGTTATGCCGAGCAGGTTTTTCACGCCCATGAGAAATACGAGCGTGTCAAAGCTTTTTGCAATCGCATCCCAGTTCATGGTGCTGTCAGATTTCGTTGCATCTTCATTGCCGGTGATGACCGCAAAGGAAGACGAATATTTCCGGTGGGTAAGCGGAATGCCGGCATATGCCGGCGCTGCGATGGAAGAGCTGACCCCGGGAACGATTTCGAAGGGGATGCCCTCTGCGAAAAGCACTTCGGCCTCTTCGCCCCCCCTGCCGAAGACGAACGGGTCGCCGCCTTTCAGCCGGCAGACCACCTTGCCCTGTTTCGCCTGTTCAACCAGCGTCTGATTAATCTCGTCCTGCGTCATGGCGTGGTGTCCGCCGCGCTTGCCGGCATAGATGAACTCGGCATCATGCTTTATGTACGAGAGTATCTGTGAATTGAGGTGGAAATCGTAGACGACCGCATCGGCCTTCTGCAGGCAGCGAGCGCCCTTGATGGTAAGCAGCCCGATGTCTCCGGGGCCTGCGCCGATGAGATATACCAAACCTGCCGCCATGTCAGTTCATTCCTTTCGAGTAAACTTCATCAAGAATCCTTTTTGCTCCGCGCTGAAGCAGAATGTTTGCAAGCGCGATTCCGAGCGCTTCCGGTGCAGCATCACTTCCCGTTGCCGATTCTCTGATGATGGAGTCACCGGACACGCTGCCCACGAGGCCGTCGAGACGGAGCGTTCCGTTTGTCCATTCCGCATGAGCGGCAATGGGAACCTGGCAGCCGCCTTCAAGTCGCTTCAGCAGCGACCGTTCAGCCCGCACGCAGAGAGACGTTGCGGGATGGTCGAGCGGAGCGATAAGAGCGTTGATTTCGGGGTCGTCTATTCTGGATTCAATGCCGACCGCCCCCTGACCGATGGCCGGAAGGCTGACATCAGCGGGCAGAACCTCCGTTATGCGGTTTTCCATTCCGAGTCGCTTTACCCCGGCTACGGCAAGAATGATAGCATCAAATTTGCCCTCGTCGAGTTTTCTGAACCGCGAGTCGAGGTTGCCGCGCAGTTGTGCAATCTTCAGATCCGGACGAATGCTTCTGAGCTGACAGGCGCGTCGCAGGCTGCTTGTGCCGACACACGCGCCCTCCGGAAGGTCGCGAAACGAGGCAACCGTCGGCTTGCCGTCTTTCATCGGAGCAATAAAGGCGTCATGCGGGTCTTCACGTCTGCAGATTACCGCAAGATGCAGGCCGTCAGGAAATTCGGTCGGCACGTCTTTCATGCTGTGGACCGCGATGTCTGCCTCATATCGCAGCATAGCCTCTTCAATTTCCTTCACGAAGAGGCCTTTGCCGCCGATCTGCGCGAGCGGCACATCAAGAATTTTATCGCCGGTCGTCTTGATAATATTGAGATCAATGGTCAGAGCCGGATGAAGCCGCTGCAGCTCAGCCTTCACCCATTCGGCCTGCCAGAGGGCAAGTCTGCTGCCGCGCGTGCCGATTACAATCCGTCTATTCGTCGTCATCACCGTTCAGTCCATACAGTTTTTTTACCGCCATTGCGAGCAGCTCGCGATCGTCCGCGTTCTCCTTCAGAGCGACGGTCGGATTATGAACCAGCTTGTTGACTATCGCCGTCACGAGATACTGCACCGCATCACTGGTCGCGGCATCCAGATTCGGGCAGCGGTTCCTGAATTTATCGAGCTCTTCAAGCTTGATCTCATCAGCCTTCTGCCGCAAGGCCAGTATCAGCGGTACGGTGTCAAGCGATGCCAGCCAGTGCATGAATTTGCCGACTTCCTCGTCAATAATGATTTCGGCTTTTTCGGCCTCTTTCCGGCGCTCAAGCATATTTGAATCGACCACCTGCTGCAGATCGTCGACATGATAGAGATAGACGTTGTCGAGATCGTTGACAGCGGGATCAATATTGCGCGGCACCGAAATGTCGATAATAAAGACCGGACGATTGCGGCGTTCGCGCATGACGCGCTGCATCTGCTCTTTTATGAGGACAAATTTCGGCGCACCGGTTGAGCAGATAAGGATATCGACATGCGTCATCTGATCGATATACTCGTCAAAACGCACCGGCATGCCGCAGAACACTTCAGCAAGCTCGCAGCAGCGCTCGTACGTGCGGTTTGCGATGCGGATGTTCTGCACCCCGTTGGTTACCAGATGACGCGCGGCAAGTTCCGCCATTTCTCCGGCGCCGAGGAGCATGACCGCCTTGGTCGAAAGGTCGGTAAATATCTTTTTGGCGAGTTCAACCGCAGCAAAGCTTATCGAAACGGCATTTTCGGCGATGCGCGTTTCGGTGCGCACGCGTTTGGATGTGGATATCGCTTTTTTCATGAGCCGGTTCAGAATGATGCCGGTCGTCTTCCGGGTGAGCGCATAGTCGAACGTATCTTTCAGCTGACCGAGAATCTGGGGCTCTCCCAGCACCATGGAATCGAGACTGGCGCCGACGCGAAAGATGTGGCGAATGCCGTCAGCCTCTGCATGAACATAGAGCGACGACTCAAAATCCGCACGAGCCATGCCGTGAAATGCCGCGAGAAAATCCTTGATCTGATTTTCAGCCGCTTCCACCGAGCGGGCTGATGCATATATTTCAACGCGGTTGCAGGTCGAAAGCAGCGCGGCCTCCTGAACGTCAGGCAACGCATGGATGCCCAGAAGACCGTCCTCAAGCTTCTGCTCGCTGAAGGCAAGGCGTTCACGGATAGTGACGCCTGCAGTTTTGTGGTTCAGTCCGACAACGAGGATACTCATTCGAATATATGCACACTCTTGAGCAGAAAATTCACTCCAAAGAACGTAAAGAGTACGGCGACAAATCCAAGAACCGAGAGCAGCGCGGCACGTTTCCCGCGCCAGCCGACAACCAGCCGTATATGCAAAACCATGGCGTAAATAAACCACGTAATGAGCGACCAGGTCTCTTTCGGGTCCCATCGCCAGTAGCTGCCCCATGCATCTTCAGCCCAGAGTGCGCCGGTAATGATTGCAAGGGTAAGCAGGGGAAAGCCGAGGGTAATCATGCGGTAATTGATTTCATCCAGAACCTGAATGTTCGGCAGGCGCAAAAACAGTCCGCTCAACTTTTTTGTTTTCAGGTAGTGCTCCTGCAGCAGGTACATGATGCCGACCCCAAACGCCACGGTAAACGCAGCAAAGCCAAGAAAGGCAAAGACGGTATGAATGAGCAGCCAGGAACTCTGAAGCGCCGGACTGAGCGGCTTGATTTCGCGCGGGAGCATCGCCGAAGCCAGCATCATGAGGAAGATAAGCGGCAGGATGAACGATCCGAGGATGCCGATCCGGTAGCGGAAATGAGTTACCAGATAGAGCAGGGCGATGCACCAGGCAAAAAACGATGCCGATTCATGCATGCTGGTAATAGGCACCTGGCCGGCGCTGAGGTAACGGTATATGATGGCAGCGGTGTGGAGGATAAAGCCGACTGCGGTTATCCAGACCGTAAGTTTCGACGCATCCTTGCTGCCGCGGATGAGGTCGACCATGCCGATAATGGCGGCAGCGAAGTAACAGGTGAGGGCAAACTCAAAGAGCAGAGTTCCCATCAGAAGCACCCGAGTTCGCACTGCTTTACTTTTATCTTCAATTCATCAGCAGCCGCACCGACCAATGCATACGCGATGCCGATTTCCTCGGCCACCGCACGAGCAGCGGTGCAGGTGATCCTGCCGTTTTCTGCACGCTCCGTAAGCAATGCAGCAAGCTTCTTTTTTATCAGAATATCATCCATGCGTTGTATGAGGCGGTGCATGCCATCAGTGGCGGCTCCGGAAGAGAGGTTGCTCAGTGGTACGGAGATATCAGCCGGTGAGGCATCCAATGGCTGTTCTGCTGTGATTGATACAATAAGATCCGCAAGCTGCAATGCTTTGCGAGCCGATGGCTTGCCGGAAGCCGCGCCGAAGCGAACGATACATATTACACCATCAGGCCGGAGAAACTCAATCGGACTGTTCCCTTCAACTAAGATGATGTCGAGATCGGAGAGCATATCGACCGCCTGCGGCAAAAGATCCTGAAGCTCCTCCGGGGGCGCCTGTATCCACAGCACCCGCTCCGCACCCGCGGCGTGGTACTCTGCTGTATCCTTGTCGGGCTGCGTGATCAGATGAGGAGCATCGGTTATGCTCGCATAAAAGGCGGTTTTCGTATATTTGATTGCGCCGAGGCGTTTGGGCGGTTTCAGAAGAACGAGGGTGCTGTCAGGAGGAGAGGGTGCGGCGAGAGAGCGAATGAATGCCGCTCCGAGCGTGGTTTTGCCGATGTTGCTCTTCTCTCCGCCGATGCAGAGAATAAGGGGACGGGTCATCATGTGAGGAAAATATTGCAACCCGGAATATCGGAAGAGCGGAAGTCAGCGGGCGGGAAAGAGAAAGCGCAGAAAACTTTCATTTCTTTGCTTCCGCGCGAACTGGCTTCCGTGCATCCGCACACTATCATTCTATCTTCTTCCGTATGTTATGACTGATTGCCCGGCGCATCGGCTGCTGCAATCTCTTCCTTATAGCCGCATTCCTTGCTCAGGCATGCGTGGAAACGCTGGCCTCCCTTGAGCCATTTTTCGACAATGAAGGGGGCTTTGCATTTCGGGCATTCCTGTGGCAACGGCCGATACCAGGTTGCATAGGTGCAGTTGGGATAGTTGCTGCAGCTCCAGAAAGCCTTGCCGCGCTTGGATTTGCGCTCAACGAGATCGCCGCCGTCGAGCGGGCACTTTACACCGGTCGGAATGGGTTTCGCAGTTTTGCACGCAGGATACTGCGAGCAGGCCATGAATTTTCCGAAGCGGCCTTTCTTGATAACCATGGGAGAGCCGCACTTCTCGCATTTCTCGTCGGTCATCTCCGGTTCAGCCTGCGGCTGACCGCCTTCTCCCTCAAGCGGTCGCGTGCTCCTGCACGTCGGGTAGCCGGAGCATGCCATAAACCGTCCATGGCGTCCCCACTTGATGACCATCGGCTCGCCGCATTTCTCGCACTTCTCGTCGGTCGGAATGTCCTGCGGCTTTACCTTGGTCGTGTCTTTGGATGCTTCAACAAGGTCCTTGTTGAACGGTGTATAAAAATCCTTTACAACGCGGGTCCATTTCATCTTCGCCGTTTCGATATCGTCGAGTTCATTTTCCATGTTTGCGGTAAAGCTGAAGTCAATCAGCTCAGGAAACTTTTCGACGAGCAAGTCGTTCACAACAACGCCGAGTTCGGTCGGCGAAAATCGGTTCTCGAGTTTCTGGACGTATTTGCGATCCTGAATCGTCGAAAGAATGGACGCATAGGTGCTCGGCCTGCCGATGCCTTTTTCTTCAAGCGCCCTCACAAGTGTGGCTTCCGTGTACCGCGGAGGAGGCTGCGTGAAATGCTGAGACGGAACAACGGCAGCATGCTCCAACGGTTCATTTTCATTCACCGGCGGCAGCAATCCTCCCTCATCTTCCGTAATGTCATCGGCCGATTCCGTATAGAGCGCCATAAAGCCGGGAAATCGGATAACCATCCCGGTTGCGCGGAGTTCAGTGCCGGCTACCGGCGTGCCGGCATCTCTGAGAGCGATGATGTAGGTCGTATGTTCAAGCTGGGCCGGCGCCATCTGGCTCGCCATAAAGCGGTTCCAGATGAGCTGGTACAGGTTGACCTGATCTTTTGAAAGATATTTTTTGACCTTGTCGGGCAACTTGTCAGGATAGGTCGGGCGGATGGCTTCATGCGCCTCCTGCGCATTGCCGCGGCTCTTGTAGACCGGCGGTTTTTCAGGCAGATATTCTTGCCCGAACTTTGCCGAAATGAGCTCGCGCGCCCACTGCTGCGCTTCAGGGGCGATACGGAACGCATCGGTACGCATATAGGTGATGAGACCGACCGAACCTTCCGGGCCGAGCTCTATGCCCTCATAGAGCTGCTGCGCCGTCATCATCGTCTTTTTAGCGGTAAACTTGAGTTTGCGGGAGGCTTCCTGCTGAAGCGTGCTGGTGATGAACGGCGCATAGGGCGCACGTTTCCGCATCTTCTTGTCGATGCCGGCAACAAAAAAGTCTTTTGCGGCGAGGTCGCGAACAATCGTATCGGCGGCTTCCGCATTGGTAATGAGAAAACGTTTGCCTTCCTCTGCATCGCGCTCGACGACAAGACGATCCTGATAGCGATAAAGACGGGCGGAAAACTGCTGGGCATCGGCTCCCATCTGGTGCACCATGGTCTCGATGGTCCAGTACTCTTCTTTATTGAAAGCCTCTATTTCGCGTTCGCGGTCAACAACAAGCCGGACTGCAACCGACTGAACGCGGCCCGCGCTCAGGCCGCGGCGGACCTTTTTCCAGAGAAACGGGCTGAGGGTATAGCCGACGAGACGGTCGAGGATTCTTCGCGCCTGCTGGGCATCCACCTTGTCGGTATCAATGCTGCCCGGTTTCTGAATCGCTTCCCGGACCGATTTTTCCGTTATTTCATGAAACATGACCCGGAAAATATTGTTCTTCTTCGGCTGACGGATCTCTTCCGCAATATGATGCGCAATCGCCTCCCCCTCACGGTCAGGGTCGGTTGCGATGTAGATGTTCTCGGCTTTTTTTGCTTCCCGCTTCAGGTCCCTGACGACCTGCTCCTTGCCGGGAATCACGATGTAGGTCGGCGCGAAATTTTTCGTGACGTCGACGCCGATCTCTTTTTCGGGAAGATCCTTCACATGACCGACGGATGCCTTTACCCAATAGTCTTTCCCGAGGATTTTGGATATGGTTTTGGCTTTTGCCGGGGATTCAACAATAACAAGTGAACTCATAGCCTGTCCGCTCCCTTCGCTAATTCCAGATAATCTGGCGGCCACGGCCGAATGTATACGCGTAGATATCCTCAGACTCCAGATCGGTATCTTTCATTAATATGTATGCAAGCAGCGCCCGGATGGTGTCAAGCTCGGACTCATCTATGTACTTGTTGATTTCAAGCATGTTCAGCTCTTCCCGGACTGTCGAGAAATCGATGTCGATAACCTCAACCCTCCTGAGCGCATCCTCGGAATCATAGCCCTTCTCGATCAGTTCTTTTGCGAGGGTTCGCAAAATGTCAATAAGCCGCTGTGCCAATCCGTCCTCCTAAGCCAACGTGAATCTTTTGCCTTCAATCTGTCGTATAACGCCTTTAATCTCTAAAGAGAGGAGCATGGCGGAGAGTAGAGAAGGCGGAAACCGTGTTTCCCTCGCGATAAGGTCAACATGCTTCGGCTCGTCGCCGATCACGTTACATATTGCACATTCTTCCGGAGTAATTTCAAGTCGGGGAATGTGTGCAGCACGATCCGCTGCCGACGATTTCAGCATCCCCCGCAGTTTCGGCGCCAGCTCTTCAAGCATGTCGTCTACCCGGCGGACAAGCTTTGCACCCTTCTGGATGAGTCCGTTGGATCCGCTCGCATTCGGCGTGGTAATGTTGCCGGGAACCGCAAAAACATCCTTCCCTTGCTCAAGCGCATATTCGGCAGTGATGAGCGAACCGCTGTTCTCGGCCGCTTCCACAACCAGAACCGCAAGCGACAGGCCGCTGATTATCCGGTTGCGTCGCGGAAAGTTCTCTTTATTCGGCGGCGTTCCGATTGGAAACTCGCTGATGACGCTGCCGTGCTGAGCGAGATCAAGAAAGAGAGCCTTGTTTTCAGGAGGATAGGGGCGGTCGATGCCGCAGCCAAGCACTGCGATGCTTCTGCCGCCTGATGAGAGCGCGCCCTTGTGCGCCGCAGTGTCAATCCCCCGGGCCATGCCGCTGACGACGGTAATGCCCCGTTCAGCGAGACCTGCCGCCATCATGTGGGCGACTTTTCTGCCGTACTCGGTCATGCGGCGGGAGCCGACCACGGCGATCGAATAGCAGTCCTCAGGTGCAATGATTCCTTTCTGATACAGGAGCACCGGGGCATCGTCAAATACCCGGAGCGAGGCAGGATATTCCGGCGCGGTATACGGAACCACCTTCACCTGCAATGCCGCGATTGCGGAACGCTCGCGATCGACGCGGTCCCAGCCGTCAAAGGCTGCTATTTTTTGTGCCCGGCCCTCGCCTACATCGGGGATGCCGGCCAGGGCCCGGCGCGATGAGGAGAAAATCTTTTCGGGCGACCCCAAAGCTGAGATGAGCTTTTTCACGGTCACCGGCCCGATGTCTTTGGTAAAGGTCAGCGCCAGCCAGCACGAAAGCTCGTCACGAAGCACGGTGTTCATTCTGCTGAAAGCAAACTATCCCCGGAGCAGTTTCTGAACCCGGAGGCGCAGGGCATTCAGCTTGATAAAGCCTTCGGCATCCTTCTGGTTATAGATTTTCTCGGCTTCAAATGTTGCAAGTTCCTGATGATAGAGAGAGCGCGCCGACTTGCGGCCGACAACAAGGCAGTTGCCTTTGTAAAGTTTCAGGCGTGCCGTCCCGCTGACATTCTTCTGCATCTCGTCAATCATGGTCTGGAGCAGCACGCGCTCCGGGGCAAACCAGAATCCGTAATAAACAAGCTCGGCATATTTTGGAATAAGCGAGTCGCGCAGATGCGTAACTTCCCGGTCCAGCGTCAGAGACTCCACTGCGCGGTGTGCGGCATGCAGAACGGTACCTGCCGGGGTTTCATAGACACCGCGCGACTTCATGCCGACAAAGCGGTTTTCGACAAGGTCGGCGCGGCCGATGCCGTTTTCTCCCGCAATGCCGTTCAGGTTCTTCATGAGCTCAAACGGAGTCATCCGCTTGCCGTCCAGTGCAACCGGGTCACCGCCTTCGTATTCAATCTCGATGTAGCGCGGCTTGTCCGGAGCCTTTTCGGGCGGCACCATCATGGTGTACATGTCGTCGGTCGGCTCAAGCCAGGGGTCTTCCAGTATGCCGCCCTCATAACTGATGTGCAGTACGTTACGGTCGGTGCTGTAAGGTTTGTCCTTGGTCGCTTTCACCGGAATGCCGTGCTTTTCCGCATAGTCGATGAGCGACTGGCGGGAATTGAATTCCCATTCGCGCCACGGGCAGATGGCTTTGATATCCGGCTTCAGTGCGTAGTAGGTAAGCTCGAAGCGGACCTGATCGTTGCCTTTGCCGGTGGAGCCATGCGCTACTGCATTCGCATTCTCCTTTATGGCAATATCGATCTGTTTCTTCGCAATCAATGGACGGGCAATGGATGTTCCGAGGAGGTAGACGCCTTCGTAAAGTGCATTGGCGCGCAGCATGGGGAAAATATAGTCTTTTGCAAACTCTTCACGAACATCCTCAACATATGCCTTTGCGGCGCCTGTGTTCAGTGCCTTCTGATCGACCCCTGAAAGATCTTCTTCCTGACCGAGGTCCGCACAAAAAGCGATAACCTCTGCATCATACTTCTCGATGAGCCATTTAATCGCAACCGATGTATCAAGTCCGCCGGAATACGCGAGGACAATTCTGTTTTTCATGAGAAAATCTCCTTTCATATCAAGAAAAGCAGCATTCATCGTAAGATGATAACTTTAGCAGAAAGGGATCGTGCTTGTGAAGCATTGCTGATGCCGAATGGCCGGGGGCAAATACAGGGATGCAGGGATGCACTGTTCTTGACCGTATCCGCAAACCTTCGTTAAAGTATTTCCTATGGAAAACATCAGGATTCCGAGAATAGTGAGAGAAACCTCCCGTGCACACCGTTTAAAGGGTAGAAGCGTCGGTTTTGTTCCGACGATGGGATCGCTTCATCAGGGACATTTAAGTCTGGTCCGATATGCCAAGAGCGAGAACGATGTTGTTGTCGTGAGTATTTTCGTTAATCCGGCCCAGTTCGGACCCAATGAGGATTTTGCCAAATACCCCCGTGATACGGAGCGTGATCTGGCCCTTCTTGAAAAAGCAGGAGTTGACGTTGCTTTTCTGCCTCAGGCTGATGCCATCTATCCGGACGGATTTCTCACCGAAATTCGGATCAATGATATCTCGGACAAGCTGTGCGGGGCATTTCGACCGGGACATTTCAGCGGCGTTTCGACGGTCGTGAATAAACTCTTCAACATTGTACGGCCGGACAGGGCATATTTCGGGCAGAAAGACTATCAGCAGGCGGTTGTCATTCGTAAAATGGCTGAGGATTTGAACATGGATATCGAACTCGTTGTCTGCCCGACGCTGCGTGAGAAGGACGGGGTGGCGATGAGCTCACGCAACGCTTATCTGGACAAAGCGGAGCGTGCGGCGGCAACAGTGCTTTTCCGGGCATTGACGGAGGCGGCCTCAGCCATTCGTCAGGGCGGGACGACGCCCCTTTCGGTCACGAAAATGATGCATGAAGTGCTGGCGGCTGAGCCGCTGGTTACCGAGGTACAGTATGCCGGGGTTTACGATATCAGGACTCTTGATGCCCTGACGGAGTTTCAGAGGGCAAATCTTCTGGCGATTGCGCTGAAGCTCGGCACTGCCCGGCTGATAGACAATATGCTCATAGAACTGCAGACCGAACAATCAGGAAAGTGAAGAAATAATCGCTTTCGGAACGACCACGATACCGCTTGGGCTCACATGAAAGCGCTTTCTGTCTTCTTCCGGATCATAGCCGATGATAGTTTCCGAAGGGATAAAAACGTTCTTGTCTATGATTGCCCGTCTGATTTTGCACTTGCGGCCAATCTCGACATTCTCCATCAGGATTGATTCTTGCACTTCTGCCCAGCTGTTGATGCGCACGTTCGGCGAGAGCACGGAGTTCAGCACCCGGCCGCCGCTGATGATGCACCCGTCGCTGACAATCGAGTCAAGGGCGTGTCCAAGCCTGCCGCCGGGATATTCCTGGGCAAAGACGAACTTGACCGGCGGACACTGTCGTTGATGTGTACGGATCGGCCAATGCTCGTCATACAGATTCAGCTGAGGATCTACCGATACCAGGTCCATGTTGGCTTCCCAATACGCATCGATAGTGCCGACGTCGCGCCAGTACTTGGCGTTTTTCTTGTTCTCATCCTGAAAATTGTATGCGAAGACGCGCCCGGTTTTGATCAGTTCGGGAATAATGTTCTTGCCGAAGTCATGGCTGGACGAGCTTGCGGCATCTTTTTTCAGTGAATGAATAATGTCGTCGGTATTAAAAAGGTAGATTCCCATTGAAGCGAGACATTGCCCCGGCTTGCCCGGAATCGTCTTTGGTTCTGCAGGTTTTTCTTCAAAGCCGATAATCCTGCCGTCTTCATCAACCTGCATGACGCCGAAGGCCCTGGCAGAGTCTGTGTCGACCTCAATAGCCGCAATAGTGGATAGCGCGCCGTGTTGAATGTGAAAATCGAGCATTTCGGAGTAATCCATCTTGTATATATGATCGCCGGAAAGCACAAGGAGGTAGGGCAGGTTGATTTTTTCGATGAAAAAGATATTCTGGAAGACGGCATCGGCGGTTCCCGAGTACCACCGCTCGCCAACCTGCTGCTGCGCCGGAACGGTGTAGATAAACTCGCCCAGTTCCGGTGAAACAAGGCGTTGCCAGCCGAGTTGGACGTGACGGTCAAGCGACAGGGATTTGTACTGCGTGATAACCGCGATTTTTTTGATAGTGGAGTTGATGCAGTTGCTCAGTGTGAAATCAATAATTCGGTACTTGCCGCCAAAGGGAACAGCCGGTTTCGCCCGGGGCGTTGTGAGGGGCGCGAGGCGCTCCCCTTTTCCGCCGGCAAGCACGAGTGAAAGAACGCTTCGCGCCTGAGACAGGTGTCCTGTAAGTGACATACGCTGTCACTTTAACAGGAAAAACCGCACGTGTCAATTGCGTGGACTATTCTCTGCAGGGAAAAGCCGGAAGCATGCTGTGATGACGTTCCGACTGGAAAATTGAAGGATTTGTCTGATAAAATAATCATTGACTTTTTCAAAGGGGGCCTGCATGAAAGGACAGACAGCACTTATCACCGGAGCAGGGCGTGGAATCGGCAAGGCTATTGCTGAAGCCCTCGCAAAGAAAGGCGTGAATATCGCTGTAGCTGATGTTAATCTTGAGATTGCTCAGGAGTCGGCGGCAGATCTTGCCAGGCTTGACGTCAAGACCATCGCCCTGAAAGTGGATGTTGCGAACGCGGCAGACGTTGCCGCCATGTTTGACGGAACGGTCAAGGCATTCGGCAAGGTAGAAATTCTTGTGAACAATGCCGGCATTACCCGCGACGGTCTGCTGATGCGCATGAAAGAGGAAGACTGGGATGCTGTTCTGAACATTAACCTCAAGGGAGCGTTTCTCTGCTGCCGTGAGGGAATCAAGGTCATGGCAAAGCAGCGTTACGGCCGCATCATTAATATCGCGTCCGTTGTTGCCTTTATGGGGAACCCGGGACAGGTTAATTACAGTGCGTCAAAAGCCGGTCTTGTTGGTCTGACGAAGACGGCAGCCAGGGAATATGCGAGCCGCGGCATTACCGTCAATGCGGTTGCCCCCGGCTTCATTCAGACGGCAATGACTGATGCATTGCCTGAGAACGTCAAACAGGACATGATGAAAGCGATCCCGATGAGCAGGTTCGGGACTTCTGATGACGTTGCCAACGCTGTTGTATTTTTTGCCTCGCCGGAGAGCACCTATGTTACCGGACAGGTGATTCACGTCAACGGCGGCATGTATATGTAGCAAGGGTAGAAAAAAAGAGCTCGTTCAACGTAAAATATTTACTTCGCGCTCTGGTTAGGAGCGCGAACTATTACGAGGAGGTTTCAGAATGGTAGAAGAGAAGGTAAAAGAGATTATTGCAAAGCAGCTCGGCGTTGATCCGTCCGCGGTTACTCCTGAAGCATCGTTTGTTGAAGACCTCGGCGCTGATTCACTCGATACGGTTGAGCTTGTCATGGCGTTTGAAGAGGCGTTTAATATCGAGATTCCGGATGAGGATGCAGAAAAGATTACGAAAGTAAAAGACGCAATCGAGTACATCAAGAATAAAGTTTGATGAGCAGAAGGCGAGTCGTTATCACTGGAATGGGGATGATTTCGCCCCTCGGCATCGGAGTGCAGGAGTCGTGGCACGCCGCGATTGCCGGCACCAGCGGGGTCGGGAAAATCACGCAATGGGATGCATCTGCCTATCCGGTTCAGATTGCCGCGGAGGTGAAGGGTTTTAATCCCGAGCAGTGGATTGAGCCGAAAGAGATCAAGAAGATGGACCGCTTCATTCAGTTTGGGCTTGCGGCAGCCCAGATGGCCATCGATGACTCCGGCTTCAGAATTGCGCCGGAGAATGCGGAACGTGTGGGAGTCTGTGTCGGCGCCGGCATGGGCGGTCTCGGCTCCATAGAGGCATACCATTCAATTCTGGTCGAGAAGGGCCATCGTCGTGTTTCTCCATTCTTCATTCCTATGGTTATTATCAACCTTGCAGCAGGCAATATTTCTATCCGCTTCGGCGCAAAAGGTCCGAATGTTTCACCGGTTACCGCATGTGCTACCGGAACCCACTCGATTGGTGAAGCATTTCGCTGGATTGAGCGCGGTGACTGCGATATGGTCATCGCCGGCGGTGTCGAATCCACGATAACTCCGCTCGGCATTGCCGGATTTGCTTCGATGAAGGCGCTTTCTACCCGTAACGATGCGCCTGAGAAGGCGAGCCGCCCGTTTGACAAGAACCGTGACGGTTTTGTCATGGGAGAAGGTGCCGGCATCCTTATCGTGGAGTCGCTCGAAAGCGCTCTTGCCCGGGATGCGAAGGTGTACGCAGAAATTAGCGGCTTCGGCATGTCGGGCGACGCATATCACATGTCAGCTCCGGCGCCGCTGGGAGAAGGCGCGGCCCGCTGTATGAAACTCTCGCTTCAGGACGCGGGGATTGCTCCGGACTCGGTGCAGTACATAAACGCGCACGGCACATCGACGCCGTTCGGCGATGAACTCGAGACCGCTGCCGTCAAGACGGTTTTTGGCGAACATGCATACAGGCTGTGCGTCAGCTCGACAAAATCGATGACCGGCCATCTGCTCGGCGCTGCCGGCGGTGTTGAGGCTATTTTTGCCGTGCTGAGCACCGTCAATGATGTTGTGCCGCCGACCATGAACATTGAAGAGCCGGATCCGGAATGCGATCTTGATTATGTTCCGAACACGGCACGTCAGTTGGAGGTTCAGTATGCACTTTCCAACTCATTCGGATTTGGCGGAACCAATGCCTCTTTGCTTTTCAAGAAATATCGCTGAGCTTGAAGCGGCATTAGGATACAGTTTCCGCAATGAAGCGTATCTGGAAGAGGCCGTAACCCATAAATCGTATCAGCATGAACATGCTGAGCGGTCGCATCATTACAATGAACGGCTTGAATTTCTCGGTGACTCAGTCCTCGGGCTGACCATTGCCGAAACGCTGTTCTCCCTCGAAGCGTCTTTCACAGAAGCCGACATGTCCAAGCTCAAAGCCTATCTTGTGAACAAGACCGTCCTGCATGAGATCGGCAGAGGCCTTCAGATAGGTCATTATATGCGACTCGGCAAGGGGGAAGAGTCTACCCATGGCCGTCAGAAACAATCCATTCTGGCAAATGCCGTTGAAGCACTTATTGGTGCTATTTTTCTCGACAGCGGCTATCCGGCAACAAAAGAGGTAATACTGCGTCTTTACGGCAACAGGATTTCCGATGCACTCACCCAGCGGGAGTGGTATGACTATAAGTCTGCGCTGCAGGAGCATTGCCAGGGATCGTTCGGGGTTCTTCCGGATTACCGGGTAATCAAGCAGGAAGGCGAGGAACACAAGAAGGTCTTTACCATCGAGGTCTTTATTCAGGGGCAGACTTACGGCCGGGGCGTCGGCAAAAGCAAAAAAGACGCGCAGATGGCGGCTGCGCGGGAAGCGCTTTCAAGGATTTCACTCCAATAGGCTCACATCAGCGTTTGCCGTGATTGTACAGCCGGTTTGCGGCAATTGCCGGTTCATCAGCGGGTATTTTCTGCGCCAGGGCATCGGCAAATTTTGCCAGTGATTCGTCGCGGGCGCCGAATACAACGAAATTGTTCCAAACTCCGGCTTTTTCAAAAACGTCTTCCCTCGCAATAACCGCTTCGGCGGACTTTCCCGTTGCCCGGACCCCTTTCGCAAGATCGTCGCTCGAGATGTCATGTTGAGCAGTTCCGCCCGCAAAATAAATCGGAAGCAGCACAAGATGGTCAGAAGGCCGCAAATGCTCGGAAAATGCAGAAATGTATTCGTTTTTCATCATGCGGGTCGGCCCGAACCCGTGCGGTTGGAAGATATAGCAAATCGCCGGCTTCACTGCCTGCATTGCCCGCATCATGGAAGCGATTTTGTGTGGATTATGCGCATAATCGTCGATTACAAGGCAACGTCCATCATTCCGGTGAATGTCGAACCTGCGTTCAATCCCTGCAAATTCCGGAAGAACAGGAGCGATTGCATCAAGTGGAATACCCATTTCCGCAAGACATGCGATGCAGGCCAGCGCATTGTAAATGTTGTACATTCCGGGAAGTGAAATCCGGCACCGAACGTTGCGCACCGTAAATTCCGAACAGAGCGGCTGAAGAATGATATTTTCAGCCTGATAGCCGGACGGTCTTTCAATGGAGAATGATGCAAACTGCTCCCGATGCAGTGAAGACAGATTCCGGTCATCCCAATTTATAACAGTGGTGCCCGATGTGTGCTGAATGAGCGTTTCAAACATAGACGTGGTCTCCCTGACCGAGTGATGGTCAAGATCGAGATTCAGGAGTATCGTACGCTGAGGATAATAGTTGACGATGCTGCCGTCCGACTCGCATGCCTCTATGACAAGGGTGTCGGAGTTTCCGGTCAGGGAATTTCCCGGATTGACTGCTGTTCTGAACTGTTTTACTCGTCCGCCGCCGATGAAATTCGGCTCAAGGTTGAGACGTTTCATAAGATAGGCAAGCATACCCGACACGGTTGATTTTCCGCTCGTTCCGGCGACCGCTGTGGTCTGGAACCCAGAGGCTATCTGTGCGAGGTAATCAGGCCGTGCAACCATACGAACACCCAACTGTCGGGCCTTTTCCAGGTCAGGCTGATCTGGTTCGACAGCAGTGCTGTAAATAAGAATGTCGAGATCCGGCGTTATCCCTGTGCCATCGGAAGGGAAAAGAGAGATGCCGGCGGCCTGCAGGGTCTCGAGGGCCGGGTGATCCGGATGACCTGCAAAAGCTCTGTCGGAGCCTGCAACGATATGACCTCGATCGGCCATAAAACGGGCGAGTGCAGAAACGCCGCTGCCGCCGATGCCCGAAAAGAAGAGATGTTGCGGTATGTTTTTCATCAGGGTTTTATTGTAGTGAAAATGAGGCAGGTTTGCCTATCTGCATTTATTAAGAATCAGGACTGCGTTGGCTCCGCCAAACCCGAAGGACGATGTCAGGGCATACGTAGCATCCGTTTTTTCCAGTCTGGTAACAAATGAGAGATCGCATTGCGGATCCGGGTCGGAAAGGTTGATGGTCGGCGGAATGTATCCATCTGCGAGCGTCATGGCGGCGCATGCCGACTCAAAGGCTGCCGAAGCAGCGAGCATGTGGCCGGTCATCGATTTGGCAGCGGTGACCGGCAGGGAGCGGCTTCCGAAAACTGAGCGTATGGCCGCGGATTCAACCGCATCGCCTATCGGGGTCGAAGTTCCGTGGGCATTGACGAAATCAATATCATCAGGATGAAGGTGCGCATCACGGAGAGCTTTCTGGAGAGCATGAATCTGGCTCGAGAGTCGCGGGCGGGTCATATGATAGGCATCGGCAACATTGGCATATCCGACGATCTCGGCATAGATGTTTGCATTGCGTTTTAGCGCCCCGGCATAGTTTTCCAGTACCAGCATACACGCTCCTTCGGAGAGGATAAACCCGTCGCGTTTCATGGCAAAAGGGCGGCTGGCATCAGCAGAGGTTCCTGACGAGAGCGCTCCCGCAGCTCCGTACCCTTTGAAACAAGTTCTGCAGAGCGGAGCTTCGGTTCCGCCGGCCAGTGCAAGAGTCGTTATCCCCGCGCGTATCTGTCTGAATGCCTCACCCAGCGCGTGGAGGCCGGATGCGCATGCGGTCGATACCCCTAGACATTCTCCCTGTATGCCGAGCATGCCGGCAACGGTCGACGGGGCAAGATACAGGGTCGAAACGGGCATTACAAAGGGGGAAAGACGTTTTTTCCCTGTTGCAACCGTTAGTGCTGCTGCTTCGAGTGTGGTGATGCCTGCCCGGCTCGAACCGACAATGACAGAGGCATCGCGGAAGAGAGGGGCATGTTTCAGCGTAGTCAGACCTGCATCTTCGGCAGCCATAGATGCAGCCGCTGCCGCAAATGAAACAAAGGGATCGAGAATACGGGCTTCGCGAGACGGCAAATAAGCTCCGGGTTCAAACCCTTTCAGTTCCCCCGCCAGTTTCCATTTGAGACCGGACGAATCAAAACGTGACAGCGTACTGATTCCTGATACGCCCATTTTGAGCTGAGCCCAGGAATCTCTGAATGTTAACCCGAGTGGGGACACCGCCCCGATGCCGGTAATTACTACACGGTGCATTGTAAACCAGTTTACCACAAAGAGGTTTACAGTGGAAATGCCTGCGCCGATTGGTTTTCAAAGAGAATACCATTATGGTATATTCTTAGCTATGGCTTCCTTTCTGAAGGAAAAAAGAATTGCTTCCGGAAAGCAACTGACCGAAATTGCTGCTGTTACCCGTGTCCGTGCAAACTATCTGAAAGCGATAGAGGAAGAGCAGTATGATGAATTGCCCATTCCGGTGTATACCAGAGGCTATATTCGTGAGTACGCGAGAGCTCTTGATGTGGATCCTGCGGCCGATCTCCAGCAGTATGAGCATTTTCTTGCCGGTTCGGAAAAAGGAGCGGGGTTCCCCGCTTCGCCGTCACCGCGCAACAATACTGCTGTAACGTCAGCTCCTTCGAATGGGGATCCTTCCCCGGCTGAACCTCCCCGGGTTACACTGACTGCGGAACGAGAGATTCAGCTTGCAGAAACGACATCGGGTGGGCGCTCTTTAAAGACGTCGCTCGCTTTTTTTGCTGTGCTTGTCATCGTGGGAGGAATAGTGCTGTATCAGATGTTTGGAGCATCCTCTTTGCCTGTACTCCAGAATCCGAAGCCGGATGTGATTCTCAAAGAACCTGTTGTCATCAGGACTTCGGATGCACCGGCAATGCCGGCCGACCCGCAGACTCCCCAGTTGCCGGCAGCCGCAAAGCCGGAGCCACAGCAGGTGTCAATTCCCGCGCCTCTTCCGACTGTGCCGCAGCAGAGCGCGGTGCCTGCAGCGCAAAAAACGTCAGGGATCGGAAAAAAACATCAACTTATGATCACGGCTGTCGATAAAGTCTGGGTGCAGGTTATTCTCGACCGTACTGACAAAAAAGAAATGCTTTTGAATCCTGGCGACACCCAGCGCTTTGATGCGCAGGAGAACGTCCGCCTTTGGATTGGCAATGCCGCCGGCCTGAAAATAGCGTTTGATGGAAAAGAGATAGATCATGGAGGCAAAAGCGGGCAGTCGCTCCGGCTGGTTCTTCCCGAGGCAGCATCTCCGAATCAGCAGCTGCCAGCACAGTAGCTTGTCGAATGAAAATCGGCAGCCTCAGCGATTGGCTCACCAGAAAGGCACTCATTCTTTTCCTGCTGCAGCTTTTCTTCGTTATTTCCCTTCTCGGCTACAATGCATGGCACGACAGCAGTGTTGAATGCGTCCGATGCCATGGCGACCAGAAGCGCTTAGAGCAACTGGGGTATCCGCAGTTTTATGTAACGCAGGAGATGGTTGAAAAAGAGAGCCGTCATCCGAATGTGAAGTGCCGTGACTGCCATCTTGGCAACGGACGCGCCACTGATCCTGACAAGGCACATAAAGGAATGCTCACGGCTTTCTATATCAATCACGAGGGAGAGGCGGTTGAGAGAAAGAAACTTTCAAAAAAGCCCCTCCTGCCTGAAGGTACTGACCGCATCCGCGAAATGCTGCCTCACACAATGGAAAATGGTGAACTGGTGCCACACCCCGAAGTGCGCAATGTGCTCTGGCACGACCGCGATAAAACTACCCTGAATTTTGATCCTGAAATAGCAGCAAAGACCTGCGGCAAGTCCGGCTGCCATCCGGATGAGCTGAAACAGTTCAAAACGACGGTGATGGCAACTAATTTCCGGCAACGCACCATGACAACATGGCTTAAGCCGTACGGGCCACAGAATTGCGGACCGTCCTTTGCGGATGTGCTTCCGGCGGAAGTGCTCAAGGAGACAGGTTTTTCTTTCAAAAATACCGAGGAGATCAACAAGGAGTTAAATGTCCCTTTGACTAAGGATCAGGCCATGGCGAAGCAGAAGTTCTGCAATGCCTGCCATGCCGGATGTCTGGACTGCCACTATACGCCGGACAGGAAACGCGGCGCCCATGCTTTCTCGAATAAGCCACCTTCTGAAACCTGCGGCGGGGGCGGCCGCAACACCAGCATGTGTCACGCGGGCTCGTCACACAGCCGTCGCGGCGAGACGTATGTGGGTGGGGACTATTCAATACCGACCGGCATGAAGGCGGATGTGCATTACAAAAAGAATATCCACTGCACCGACTGCCATACCACCGGAGAACGCGGCATGGGCGATATGCAGCGGAAGGCGAACTGTCAGGATTGTCACATCGGCATTCAGGAGGCGCACGAGAAGAGCGTTCACAAGAACCTTGAGTGTGCCGCCTGTCATATAAATGAACTGCGCGGATATCAGGTTGTCGTTTGGGGGCCGGGACTGGTCGCAGGCAAGCAGAATCCGATGAAGAAGTATTCGCTGTATTACGGCGTGCAGGGGCCTCCGATGCTGATGAAGGACCAGAAGGGCAAGTGGATAGCTGTGAAGGTCTTTCCGCATGCCACAGGAAACATTAAACCTGAGGTGCCGGCTTCCGACGGCCTGCAGTTCCGCTGGAAAAACGGTGAAACCCGCGACCCGTACTATATCGTCGGCACGTTTGAAGCTCCCTCAAACAACAGGCACCTGCTCTGGTTTGAGATACAGAATGCGTCTCATCCTTACGGCAAGGGACGGTCGTGCGGAAGCTGCCATCGCGACAAACAGGTGGTCACCTCAAGGTGGGAGTACGAGGATGATCAGGGTGCAGCGGATTCATTCAGCGGCGGCTATTCCATTGTCGCCGACAAAAACGGCATGAAGATAGTAAACATGCACTATAAAGGCGCCATCACGCCGATGCCGGGATACAAAACAGAGGACTTTGCATCATGGATCTATTTCAGGGATAAATGGCAGATGCCCGGCGACTTTTCTGTTCCGAGCGAGAAAGAAAAGTACCGGAAATATTCCGCCCTTTCGCAGCAGATCGGGAAAGAACTGCAACTGCTTGATCGGGTTGTTGTCAAGAAGGACAAAAAAGTACAGAAACAGTACAAGGAACTGAAAGGCGTAGCCCTTCACAATGAGGCGCTGGCAATCGGCGCCATCCGGGAATTCCGGACAAAGCAGGGATTGTAAATGCTTACACGTCAGCTTTTTCTTTCATTTTTCAGGGAGAAGGTCAAGAACCCACTCAGCTACCGTGAACTGACCGAACATCTGAAGCTTCGCGCAGGCGAAAAGAAGTCGGTCAAGAAGTTGCTTCGCGAACTTGTCGCCGGCGGCGAGATCATTAAAACCCGCAAGGGCCTGTACGGACTTCCTGAAGAAATGAGCCTTGTTACGGGCTATTATGAAGCGCATCGTGACGGGTTCGGCTTTGTGATTTCGGAGAAGCCGGGAGAGCGTGATATTTTTGTGGCCGGACGCAATGCTCTTGGTGCAATGAACAACGACCGCGTTGTCGTGCGCATTGAGAACCGGGAGCGCCGCGACGGCAGAGTCATCCGCATTCTCGACCGCGCACACAGCAGAATTGCCGGAACACTTCAGAGCGATCGAAAGACATCCTATGTCATCCCGAAGAACCGGTCTATCCCGTTTGATCTCTATGTCGCTCCTGACGATCGTGCAAACGCGTGCGACGGTGATGCGGTTGTTGTAGAAGTCGTCTCTTTTCCGACAGACAAAAGACCTCCTGCAGCCCGCGTCGTGAAGGTGATTGCCGATCCGAAGAGTCCGCGGGAAGAGGTTGAGGGCATTATCGATGAGTTTCACCTGCCGCGCCGTTTTCCGCATGATGTTCTCGAAGAGGCGCGCGCTTTGCATGCCAAAGCTGTTTCAGCCGAAGAGGAAGGCTCGCGAACGCTTCGCCGAAAAGATCTCCGGGCGCTGAATACGGTTACTATTGACGGTGAAAGGGCGAAGGATTTTGATGACGCCATCTCTGTACAAAAGACTGAGGAAGGTTTCCGGCTCTGGGTGCATATCGCCGATGTCGGGTTCTTTGTCGCATGGGATTCTCCGCTGGATCTGGAAGCACGAAAACGCGGAACGAGCGTCTATTTTCCGGACCGTGTCGTTCCCATGCTGCCAAAGGAGCTGTCCGAAGACCTCTGCAGTCTGAAACCGAGAGTCGACCGCCGTGCGTTTACGGTTGAAATGGACTTCGACGCTCATGGAATGCGCTCGTCACAGCGGTTTTATCCGAGCATCATCAACAGCAATGAACGCATGACGTACACGTCGGTCAGAAAGATCCTGGTCGACAAGGATTCTGCAGAGCGTTCACGGTATGCAGCGCTCTTGCCCGACTTTGCGCTGATGGAATCGCTCTGTCATCTCATCAAGTCGCGGCGGATAAAGCGTGGCAGCCTTGACTTCGACCTCCCGGAGCCGGAAGTGCTGCTCGATAGCCAGGGGAATCCGGAGTCAATCATCCGTGCGGAGCGCACCTTTGCGCATATGATAATCGAGGAGTTCATGATTGCCGCAAATGAAGCAGTTGCCGAACATCTTGAAGGGCTTTCAGTGCCAAACCTCTATCGCATTCATGAGGAGCCCGATCCCCTGAAGTTCGAAGAAATAGCGAAGATGCTGACTGCTCTGGGCATCATTCGCCATCGCCGCCTGATAAAGCCGGGCGATGTTGCCGGGCTGCTGAGGCAGTTGCAGGGCACTCCTGAAGAATCGGTCTTTCATTCCCTTATCCTGCGCAGCCTGAAACAGGCGCGGTACTCTCCGGTGAACATCGGCCATTTCGGACTGGCATCAAAAAGCTATTCGCACTTTACCTCACCCATCCGCCGATATCCGGACCTCGTGACACATCGTATTTTGCGGGAAGTGCTCATCAAAAAGCGGCTCAGCGACAAGCGGGCAGATGAGCTCAATAACCTCCTGCCGGATATCGCGTTTCAGTCATCGCGCACAGAGCGGCAGGCTGATGAGGCCGGGCGGACCGTTCTGAATGCCATGCGTGTCTGGTACATGAAGGACAAGGAGGGACAGTGCTTTTCAGGAAGTATTGTTGCTGTCACTGCATATGGGGTGAAAGTCAGGTTCCATGATGTGTATGTCGAGGGGTTTCTGCACGTTTCAGCCATGACCGATGATTACTATCGCTATGATGAGCAGCGCATGTGCCTGAACGGGCTGAATCGCCGCAGGCGTTACAGCATCGGACAGGAGATGACGGTTCGGGTTGAGCGGGTCGATATGGCTGAGCGGGAAATTATTCTGGGTCTCTGAGGCAGTATTCACACCCCGGAACACAGAATTCAGCAGCACATGTGAGGGATTATCAGGTGCAACGGCAATAAGGCGACCTTGTCAGGTCTGCACTGCAAGGCTCCATTTCCCAATATCAGCCGGCGCAGCAGCATCTCTTTATTTCCTTTTCGCCGGGTTCTTTCTCTATTCCCAGTCGTCTGTTGTATAATCTAGGGATTTCTGATGTCTTGATCCGGTCAATGAACAGGAGAAAACAGGCCCGTGTCCGAGCTTACGCCCTTGATGAAGCAGTATTCCGCAATAAAAGAAAAATATGCTGATTCCATAGTCCTTTTCCGCCTCGGAGACTTCTACGAGATGTTCGGAGAAGATGCAAAAACAGCCTCCGCAATTCTTCAGATAGCGCTGACTTCCCGCGATAAGAACAAGGATGAGCCCATGCCGATGTGCGGGGTGCCGTACTTTTCGGTTGATGCTTATATAGCGAAGCTGATCAAGGCAGGCTGCAAGGTGGCGATTTGTGAGCAGGTTGAAGATCCCAAACTGGCAAAAGGTATTGTCCAGCGCGAGGTGGTAAAGGTTATCACGCCCGGTACGCATGTGCCGGAGCAGCCGAAGGAAAACGCTTTTCTCATGTGCATTTATCCGGGACAGGGCAAATACGGCATTGCGCTTGCCGATCTATCGACCGGTGAATTTACGGTCTTCGAGACGGATAAGCCGATCGAGGACGAAATCGGACGATTCGAGCCGCGCGAGGTGCTCTGTCCGCGCAGTGCCGAACATTCATTGCACCTGCAGGAAGCCCTCCAAGGCATGTTCGTTTCATATCATGACGACTGGAACTTTGATTTTACCGAGGCGTACAAGACGCTTTTAAAGTATTTCCGTGTTGCATCACTTGAAGGATACGGGTGCGATGGCCTGCCCGCTGCGATATCAGCTGCCGGAGCGCTCATCAGCTATCTTGAAGAGACGCAGAAGGTGCTCACCTTCGGCAAGATAACGCTGCTGCAGGACTCCGCAGTTATGTTTCTGGACGCGGCGACCAAGCAGAACCTCGAGATTACCCGCACGCTGAAGGACGGCAGCCTTGAAGGCTCATTGCTCTGGGTGCTTGACGAGACGCTGACACCGATGGGTGGACGGTTTCTGCGCAATGCGATCGTCAAACCGTTGTTGTCGGTTCCGGAAATCCGCCAGCGGCAGGATGCCGTAAGCGCGATTGTCGAGGATTATGAACTGACGGAAGACCTCAGGACAACGCTCCGGAAAATCCAGGACATTGAACGCATTACCGCACGAATAATTTCCAGGACCGCAATCCCCCGTGATTTGCTGGCGCTGAAGGGGTCTTTGCAGCACCTGCCGAAATTGCGGAAAATGCTGGTTGCTTCCCAGAACAGGCACTTAAAGCAGATTGGATCCATGCTGACCGACATGGCCGAACTTACTGACATTATCGATTTCAGCGTTGTGGAATCTCCGGCAAACAATCCCCGCGACGGCGGAATCATCCGCAAGGGATACAGCAGAGAGGTCGATGAATTGCGCGGCATTTCGATTCATGGCAAAGACTATATCGCAAAGATGGAAGCAGAGGAACGTCAGCGCACCGGGATTTCATCTCTCAAAATCAGCTATAACAGGGTATTCGGCTATTATATCGAAATCACAAAAACCAACCTTCACCTTGCCCCTCAGGACTATATCCGCAAGCAGACGCTTGCGAACTGCGAGAGATTCATTACGGAGGAGTTGAAAGAGTATGAAGGCAAGGTTCTGGGAGCTGAAGACCGGCTCAGGGAACTTGAATATTCGCTGTTTCTCAGCCTGCTGGACAGAGTCGGGAAATATGCGCCTCAGGTGTACGAGGCCGCCGCGATTGTTGCGGAGATAGATTTCTATTTGTCCCTGGCGAAAGTTGCGAAACGATATGACTATGTGAAGCCCGTAATCGACGACAGCGATCTTGTCGAAATTGCCGATGGAAGGCATCCGGTCATCGAGCGGCTTCTCTGCCTCCGGACTTTTGCTGCTCGAGACGAACGCTTCATTCCGAACAGCACGCATATGGACTGCGGTTCCAACCGGCTGCTGGTGATTACCGGTCCGAACATGGCCGGCAAGTCGACATTCATGCGGCAGGTTGCCCTGATTGTCCTCATGGCCCAGATAGGCTCGTTCGTGCCGGCCGAGCGCGCGACTATCGGCGTCGTTGATCGGGTCTTTACGCGCATCGGCGCGTCGGACAACATTACCCGCGGTCAGAGCACGTTCATGGTCGAGATGATTGAGACGGCAAATATCCTTAACAACGCTACATCCCGCAGTCTGATATTGCTTGACGAGGTCGGTCGCGGAACGAGCACATTTGACGGAATCAGCATAGCATGGTCTGTTGCCGACCATCTCGTGAATGCAGTAGGCGCCCGAACCCTGTTTGCCACACACTACAATGAACTGACCGACCTTGCCCACAACATGGAAGGCATCGCGAACTACAACGTTGTGGTGAAGGAATGGGGAGAAGAGGTCATCTTCCTCCGGAAGATCGAACGCGGGCCCGCCGACAAGAGTTACGGCATTCAGGTCGCAAAGCTTGCGGGGCTGCCGCAGCCGGTCATCGATGCTGCAAAGGTAATTCTTGAGAAGCTTGAGAGGAAAGAGGCGCAGACGCTGCGTCCGAAGGCCCGCCAGATGGATCTCTTTTTTGCGGGCGATCCGGTTGCGCGCGAACTGCTGCAGCTGGATGTCGAGACGCTCTCCCCGCAGAAGGCACTCAGAAAGCTGAAAGAGCTGAAGAAGCTTGCAGAAGAAGGCAATCAGTGATTGTCTTGGGCATCACCGGCAATATCGGCATGGGCAAGAGTACCGTTGCAAGAATGTTTGAGGAGCTTGGCGCCGTCCGAATAGATGCCGATAAGATTGTGAGCGGTCTGCTTGCTGCTCCGGAGGTTATTCGGGATGTGTGCGATCTGTTCGGAGATCACGTTCTTCATGAGGGCGTTCTGGATCGCAAACTCCTGGCGCATACTGTTTTTTCGAACTCTCGTCTGCGGCTGGGCCTCGAAAATATTCTTCATCCACGCGTATTTCAGGCAGTAGATGCGCAGATAGAGGAGCTTGCGAAGACTCCCGCTCCCCTTGTCGTTGCTGTTGAGGCTCCGGTGCTGTTCGAACGTGCCTATCAGAACCGCTTCGACAGTGTGCTGACGGTGTTTACCAGCGAGGAGACGGCTTTCCGGAGACTCCAGGAGAAAGGCATGGCACTGGATGATGCGCGAAAACGCATGGAGAGCCAGTTCCCCATCACCATGAAAAGAGAGAAAGCAGATATGACAATCGACAATAACGGTACGCTCGGTGAAACACGCGAACAGGTGCGCCGGATTTACGAACTTCTGATGCTCCTGGAGAAGCAGCATGGATGTAATTAACGGACTTCCGGCAACGTTTATGTACACGAATCCTGTCATTACCATCGGCAACTTCGACGGGGTGCATATCGGTCATCAGAAAATATTTGCCCGCGTTGTTGAAAAGGCGCGTGAGATCGGGGGAACGCCGGTTGCCGTCACGTTCTTTCCGCATCCGGTTGCCGTGCTCGCTCCTGAGCGCGGGTTGCGGCATATCACCACGTCGAGAGATAAAACGCGTCTTATTGCCGACAACGGACTGGCAGTCCTTGTTTATATCCCGTTCAACCGGGAGTTCGCAAAAACAGAACCGGAAGACTTTATCAGACGTGTGCTTGTCGATCTCATGAACGCCAGATGGGTTGTCGTCGGGCACAGCTATTCTTTCGGAAAAGGGAAAAAAGGATCGACCGACCTGCTTCGCCGCAAGGGTGAATCGAATGGTTTCGGGTTGACGGTTGTCCGCCATGCCACCGCCTGCGGTGATGTCGTGAGCAGCAGTCGTGTGCGGGCGTTTCTCCTGAAAGGGAAGGTCAGTGATGCGGCCTGTATGCTGGGACGGGCGTATCACATCGACGGGGTGGTCGTGCCGGGTGCAGGACGCGGCGAAGCAATTCTGAAGACGCCGACTGCGAATATTGCAACGGCAAATGAGATTATCCCGAATGAAGGTGTGTATGCGGTCCGCATTTCCATGGACGGCCGGATCTTCGACGGGGTTGCGAACATCGGCAGCAATCCTACCTTCGGCGGCATTGAGATGAGTTATGAAGTGCATTTGTTCGGGGTTCGTGAGTATCTGGTCGGCAAAAAGCTGAGAGTGCATTTTATCGATCGCCTGCGGGATGAAGCAACGTATCCTGCGGCAGAGGCACTGAAGGCACAGATAAAAATCGACATCGAAAACGCACAAGAGATTTTGGGACGTTCCGATCTGAAATTGCTTGCCTGATGATAAGCACAACCTGGCCCATGTTGCTCATGCGAATGAGCAGATGAACGGGCTTGTCAAGAACTTACATCCGATACGGATCGGCATCAGCCACAACGCGAACGCGTCTTTCGCGCTCAAACATTTTCTGGACTGAACGTGCAAGGTCTCCCGATGTCTTTCTGTCGGACGTCTTTATCAGAATCTGCCAGCACCGGCGGAAGCCTTTCAGTCCGGACGGGAGTTCCAGAGGTCCCAGAATCTGTGAGGTGTCTTTTCGCTGTTCGCCCAAAAATGTGTCAAGCTGTTTTGTGATCCGTTCGTCGTTTGCATAATGCACGGAAAGCCGCAGGAGACGTGAGAAGGGCGGATAGTGCAAAAGCCTGCGCTGCTGGAGTTCATGTGATAAAAAGCCATTGTAATCAAGGCGTCCAATGCATCTGATCAGCGGTTCCCGGCTGTTGCGTGTCTGGATGAAGAGCGTGCCTCCCGGCTTAACGCAATGAAGAACCTGCACAACATCCTGAAACGTGCGTTCGTGCGCCCGGAAGTCCGGCTGCGAAAGGGTGGCGTCGATGGAAAGTACAATTGCAGCAGCATACCCATGCTGAGTTCCTGATCGCACCGCATACTCGGTTCCGACGACAAGGGGCGCAAGCTCTGCAAACAGAATATTCTCGCCGGAGTCGCCGCCGTTCTTTTCCATGATAACCGCGTCCTGCCCGAGCACTTCCGCTATTTCGTCGCGGATGCGCTCGGTTCCGGCACCGACCGGGTGCAGTGAAACTCCTGCGCATGAAGGGCATTGCTCCGGCAGCTCGCTCTTCGCCATGCACAGGCGGCAGTCGAGTCTGTTTGCAGACTTGTGGAATACGAGGGCGTTTGAGCAGGTATTGCACCTGATGAGTTCGCCGCAGTCCCGGCATTGCAGAAGCGAATAGCCTTTTCTGTTGATCAGAAACAGAACACGCTCGTGCGTCTTGAGATAGCCTCGAACTGTCCGAACTACTTCATGAGCAAGCTGTTTCTGCGTGTGCCCTTTGCGGGGGGGCGGCGGAACAATCCGAATTTCAGGCCGTCTTTCAGTCCCTCGCTTCGTCTTTTGATGGTCGAGCGGATGATACTTCCCAATCTGCACATTGTATGCAGACTCGACGGACGGACAGGAAGAGGCAAGAACAACGCACGACTTTTCGAGATATCCGCGCATTACGGCGACATCCCGCCCATGATAGTGCAATCCTTCTTCAGCCTTGTATGCTGAGTTATGCTCGTCGTCAACGATGATAATGGAGGTTTTGGGCAACGGAGCCAGAACTGCCGAGCGTGTTCCCAGGACAATATCGGCTTCACCTGACCGAATGCGGTGGACTGCCCGGATTCTTTGATTCGGCGTCATTTTGCTGTGCAAGACGACGGAGCGTTCCGGTACAAGCATCCTGAGCAGAGGGGCATAGCGCTCAAGAAAGTGGAACTCCGGAACAATGAGCAGAATGCCCGTCATTGTTGAAACGCTGTTCCTCAGCAGTTCCTGAATGAAAGCATGCGTTCCCAAAGCGACGGGGGCATGGTAGAGATATGTCCGGTAAGCGTTGCCGCGAACTGTATCGAGTACTCTTTGGATGCTGGCGAGTTCGTCGCCCCCTAGCAGCAGCATCTCAGGTTCCGCAGCCGCAGGGAGCGGTTTTCGTGTCTTTCTGAGCACTCCCGCCTTTGCGACTGCATCTTCAAAAAAACAACTTTTCAGTGCAAGGCCTGCCGGAACGAGATAATAGTCCGCCAGCCACTGCACCAGCTTCATGCCGGCAGGTGACCAGAAATAGCCGCCCGCGGTTTCTATAGCTTTTAATCGCGATTCATCAGGCATCTCTCTGTGCGCCCGTTCCATATCTTTGTGATGCTTGTATACTGCCACGACGACTCCGGACGTCACACGTCGCCCTAACCCGGCCTGAACAATGCGACCGCTCAGGTTCTCCGGAGCATCGTCATTCACCCGGTAGGTGAGCGGAGGCAGTTTTTGAGGAAATATGACGTCAGCAAACATCGGCATACGCATAAGCATACCGGATTGGAAAATAAGGAAACAAGGGAGATCTGTTCGTTGACAAGGTTTCGGATGAGCGAGTAAGATCAAGAGAAAGGGCAGGGCAATTGCAGTTCAAAGGAGCAGACAATGTTTGAAAAATTTACCGATAAAGGCCGCAAGATTATTATCTATGCAAAAGAAGAGGCTGAGAAGCGCAGCAATGATTATCTCGGCACGGAGCACCTGCTCCTCGCGATTCTGCGAGAGGAGGATGGCATTCCCATCACCATGATGAAAAAGATGGGACTGAACATTGAAGAGCTTCGGTATGAGATAGAGCGGAACCTGCCTGCCGGCACGAATGTTCTGTCGTTCGGTGACATCCCGTTTACGCCACGCGCCAAGAAAGTGCTTGAACTGGGCATTGAAGAAGCTCGGTTGCTCGGCCATGCGCACATCGGAAGTGAACATCTTCTTCTTGGATTGATCCGCGAGGACGAGGGGGTCGGCGGCAAGACGCTCAGAAACCTTGGAGCAAATCTGCTCGGTGCTCGCCAGCTGGCTATTAACCTGTCCATCAAGCCGCAGTTCCAGCAGGCTCATACGCGTGAGCGGGGCAAGAAGTCCAATACGCCGGCGCTTGATGAGTTTGGGCGCGATCTGACTGCGCTTGCAGCAGAGGGCAAGCTTGACCCGGTTATCGGACGTATGGACGAAATCGAACGCGTCATTCAGGTGCTCGGACGACGTCTGAAGAATAATCCGGCTGTTATCGGCGAGCCGGGGGTGGGCAAGACCGCCATAGTTGAAGGACTTGCTCAGAAAATTGTTATGGGAGACGTTCCGGATATCCTTTCCGGCAAGCGTATTATTTCACTCGATCTTGGAGCTCTTATTGCAGGAACCAAGTACAGAGGTCAGTTCGAAGAACGTCTGAAAGCGGTCATGCGCGAGATTCTGCAGTCTGAGAACGTAATTCTGTTCATCGATGAATTCCATACTATTGTCGGCGCCGGCGCTGCGGAAGGTTCGGTGGATGCTTCCAATATGCTGAAGCCTGCTTTGTCGCGCGGCGAACTGCAGTGTATCGGTGCAACTACTCCCGATGAGTATCGCAAGCATATTGAAAAGGACGGTGCCCTTGAGCGCCGCTTCCAGCCGATTCATGTGGAGGCGCCGACTGTTGATACTACCATCGACATCCTGAAGGGTATCCGCCAGAAGTATGAAAGCCATCACAAGGTGATGATAAGCGACGAAGCCCTTGTTGCAGCGGCCAGGCTTTCAGACCGATATGTTGCCGACCGCTTTCTGCCGGACAAGGCTATTGATGTCATGGACGAGACCGGCTCACGTATCAAGCTCAAGAAGTCGGTCGTACCGGAAGATCTTCGTGAGATGGAAACAGAGCTTATTCAGCTTGCAAAGGAAAAGACGCTCTATGTCCGTCTGCATGACATCGAAAAGGCGCAACATATCCGTGCACAGGAAGACAAGCTCAAAAAACTGTATGAGGTCCAGTACCGTAAATGGAAGGACTCTCAGACGCGGGATGTGCCGCTGGTCAGCGTTGAAGACATCTCCTACACCGTGGCAAAGATGACCGGTATTCCGCTGTACAAGCTGGAAGAAACCGAAACAGAGAAGCTGCTTCGCATGGAGGAACTTCTTCATATGCGGATTGTCGGTCAGGATGATGCGATCAAGAGTGTGTCGCGTGCTATCAGAAGGTCTCGCGCGGGACTGAAAAGCAAAAACCGTCCGATTGGGTCGTTCTTCTTCCTTGGACCGACCGGCGTCGGGAAAACCGAACTTGCCAAGGCACTTGCTGGATTCATGTTCAATGACGAAAGCGCACTCATCAAGATTGACATGTCTGAATATATGGAGCGGTTTGCCGTTTCCCGTCTTGCGGGTGCTCCGCCCGGGTATGTCGGCTATGAAGAAGGCGGACAGCTGACTGAGAAGGTTCGCAAGCGGCCGTATTCGGTGATACTGTTTGATGAGATCGAAAAGGCGCATCAGGATGTCTTCAATGTACTGCTTCAGATTCTTGATGAGGGAGTGCTTTCAGACAGCTATGGCCGGAAGGTCGACTTCAAGAATACCATTATCATCATGACATCGAACCTCGGAGCCAGAATCATTGAAAGGGCGACGCCGCTCGGATTCACGAAAGCATCTGATGCTGATACATACTCGAAGATTAAAGATAATGTCTTGTCTGAGCTGAAGAAGACATTCAATCCTGAGTTTCTGAATCGTGTCGACGAAACGGTGGTCTTCCACCCGCTGCAGAGGGAACATTTGCTTTCGATCGTCGATCTGCTCCTTGCGGAGACGAATCAGAAACTCGCAGAGCATGCGCTTTCGATTGATGTTTCCCAGGCGGTGAAAGAGTGGCTGCTGACCAAGTATTATCAGCCTGCTTACGGGGCGCGTCCTATGCGCCGGGCGATTGACAAGGAGATCGAGAATCCGCTCTCTGAAGAGATTCTGAAAGGTCATTTTCTGAATACAACCGTGATAAAGGTCGTTCTCGAAAATGAACAGGTTGTCTTCAGCGAAGCGAAAGATTCGGTGCTTGCCTCGGTAAATTAGCGGGTAACTCTGTTCTGAACCACGCATGATTGCATTCGGTGTTCCCGGATGCAATCTGCTTTTTATAATCCGCTGCAGCTGCCCGGATTTATTTTGTCGCGAAAGGGTTGTTTCCATGCAAAAAAAAGCTTTGATTCTTATCGCCATGTTCATTTTTGGCATAGCGGTTGTTTTTACTATAACCGGCGCTCCCGATGTCCGCCAGCCGGCGGCTGTCGTTGTCGGCAGTGCGGCCCCCGATTTTCAGCTGCAGGATCTGAACGGAAAAACCTGGAAGCTTTCCGATCTGAAAGGCAAGGTTGTGCTGATTCACTTCTGGGCGACGTGGTGTACTACCTGCGAAGCTGAGAACCCGACGCTTCAGAGACTCTATGAGGCGGAACAGGAGAGCGGGAAGATTGTGCTGCTTTCCGTACTCATTCGGGACAACGCTGAACGCGCAAAAGCATATATGCGCGACAATAAGCTTACCTTCCCGGTGCTGCCGGACACGAAAGCCGTCGGCACTCAGTATGGTCTTCGCGGTGTGCCGGAAACATTTCTGATCGATAGAAACGGTATTGTGCGCGACAAGGTTATTGGCCCGAATGTATGGGATACCGCTGAAGTCCGCGCCGCACTTGCCGGGTTTGCCGGCAAGTAAGATTTATGGGGAATCTGAAGATGCCCGACAGGGCGCTCTTTTTTATCAGTACGCTCTTTGCAGATTCAACGGTATTTGTTGCGGTTTGTGACGAGCTCGAAAAGAAATTCGGGTCCATTCTCATGGAATCCCCGACGTGGCCGTGGGACTATGCTGAACACTATTCCGACGAAATGGGCAGCAAACTTTGCCGCCGGTATCTTTTTTTCGCGGCATCCGTCGGACAGGACGAGATTGCGGCTGCCAAGCTTACGACAAACGAAATTGAACAGCGTTTCACCGAGGATGGCAAGCGTCAAATAAATCTCGACCCCGGCTATCTCACACTGGCGAAAGTTGTCCTTGCGTCGACCAAGGATTATTCTCACCGGCTCTATCTTGGCAGCGGGATATTTGCCGAGCTGACACTCACGTATCAGCAAGGCAGGTTCTCGGGAGCCATGAACACTTACCGGGACTATCTCGATGAGCGTTCCCTTCGAGTATTTTCCCTTGCTCGCAGGCTCTTTTCCCTGCTCTTTGACAAAGAGAAGGCCGGGTCAGATCCCGCTTGCGCGCACTGACCCGGATTTATTGGTTGTCACCTTTTTTTGCCCGACATCAAATCAACTGCTTGGGGCGTTCACTTTACAATTAGAGATGGGCGAAGTACAATCAATGGCATGAAACAGGTCAGACTCGCCCTCTGTCAGATGAATCCTACTGTCGGAGATCTGGCAGGCAACACGAAAAAAATACTCTCTTTCCTCAAGGAAGCATCAGCATATCGGCCTGATTTTATCGTCTTTCCTGAACTGGCCGTCACCGGGTATCCACCGGAAGACCTCGTGTTGAAGCCTCAGTTTGTCGAGGATAATATTGCGGCGCTTGACCAGATTCGCCGAAAAGTCGGGAACTCTATTGTTATTGCCGGTTTTATAGACAACTGTGACGGTCTGTATAACGCAGCTGCCGTTCTGCATAAACAACGAATTGTCGATATCTATCACAAAATCTATCTGCCAAATTATGGTGTTTTTGATGAATACCGTTATTTCCGGCGTGGTTCCCGCTGCACCGTTTATGAGGCCGGTCCCGTTGTATTCGGCATCAATATCTGTGAGGACATCTGGAACAGCGACGGCCCCGCTGCATATCAGGCTGCCGCAGGTGCACATATCATCATCAATATCAATGCATCGCCGTACCATATGTACAAACATCGTGCACGGTTTGAGATGCTTGCGGAGCGTGCACGCGACAATGGTGTTGCAATTGCATATCTGAACATGCTCGGCGGTCAGGATGAACTGGTTTTCGATGGGCACAGTCTTGTGCTGAATGCTGAGGGACAATTTATAACTGCCGGCAAGCGCTTTGAGGAAGAACTTATTGTAGTCGATGTTCCTGTCTTCACCAATCGCAAACATCTGGTTGCCCGACGCCCGCGCGGTAAGACAAAACTGCTTGTCGAACGGGTTGTTATTCATTGCAACGTTCCCCGTGCTGAAACGAAGCGCCGAACTGTACCCGGCCGATCCTGCGGAGACATTCCGATGTCGCCGGCGGAAGAGGTTTACCACGCCCTTGTGCTCGGTACGCGAGATTACGTCCTGAAAAACGGCTTTACCGACGCCTGTATCGGGCTGAGCGGCGGCATCGACTCCGCTATCGTGGCAGCTATTGCGGTTGATGCAATAGGCAAAGATCATGTTCATGGCGTTTTCATGCCTTCTCCCTTTACCTCGATAGAGAGCAGGGAAGACGTCAAAAAACTTGTCAGGAATCTTGGTATAAGCCTTGCTGATATGCCGATCACACCGATCTTCAAGGGATATCTCACGGCATTTCAGAAGCTGTTTGGAGGACGCCGGCCCGATACGACCGAGGAGAATATTCAGGCACGTATCCGCGGCAATATCCTGATGGCGATGTCCAATAAGTTCGGCTGGCTTGTGCTTACGACAGGTAACAAGTCTGAAATGAGCGTCGGTTATGCCACACTCTATGGGGATATGGCAGGCGGTTTTGCCGTCATCAAGGATGTCCCGAAGACGCTTGTTTATACGATATCGGCATGGAGAAATCTCCATGCCGGATTCAATCTTATTCCCGGGCGCATACTGACAAAAGAGCCGACAGCCGAATTGAAGCCGGATCAGAAAGATACCGACTCACTGCCGCCGTATGAAGTGCTCGATCCGGTTCTGAAAGCTTATATTGAGGAAGAGAAGGGTTTCGCGGAAATGGTTTCTCCATTATGCGATGCCGACTGCGTGAAGCGTATCCTGCGGATGGTGGATCTGAGCGAATACAAGCGCCGTCAGTCTCCTCCCGGCATCAAGATTACCATGCGTGCCTTCGGGAAAGATCGTCGCTTTCCCATAACAAACCGTTACAGAGGTTATTAATCACGCCTTTGAGCCGGGAGCCGGCTCTGCCGAGAGCCTCTCACTTCAAACGTTACAGCATCAAGAACCGAATTGTTCTTGTTTTTTACGGCAAGCAGATACTTCCCCTCTTCAGGTTTCCAGAGCACACGTTGTTCGGCTCCTGCAATCTGAAGATTGTTCAAATGCCAATGAAAATCACCTGATCCTGAGGACCGAAAAAAGAGTGCCTGATTGTCTGAGGGAATATCAGGATCCAGCGCTATGATCGTACCGTCGGGCGGATATATAATCCGGGGTCTTCCGGACTCTTCCGCGGATGAGACGGCGGAAGTCTCGGTTCCGGAGAGGAACAATTCCTGACGGGAACTGTCGTTTCGCGAGGCAAACACGACGTCATGTGCGATGACGCCTTCCGGTACCTTCGGCTGATGGCTTGGCGTGTTCCGGTGAAGCATGTTCATCAGTTCTATCCATAAGGGAGCTGCACCAGTGATGCCCGAAACATTCCACATCGGTTCGCCGTTGAAGTTGCCGACCCACACACCGACCGTATAGCGCCTGGAGAAGCCGATGCACCAGTTGTCGCGCATATCCTTGCTGGTGCCAGTCTTTACACCAGTCCAGAAACGGGTGGCCAGCGGATTTTCGAATCCGAAGGTGAGGCTCCGGGCAGCCCGGTCAGAGAGGATATCCGCAATGATGAACGCGGCCCCTGTGTTCATGACGACCCTGGAGGGTTTCGTTTTTGCGGAGGCGGAAATCCTGAGCGGGCTCCATGTCCCGTTATTGGCGAGCGTTCGGAAGGCATTAACCAGCTCATACAGGCTTACATCGACAGCGCCGAGGGCCATGGAGAATCCATAGTAGTCTCCGTCGTTGATATCCTCAAATCCAAGTCTGCGCAGACGTTCTGCGAAGGCATCAGGACCGACCAGCATGAGCGTCCTGACAGCAGGAATGTTCAACGAAGAGGAAAGGCTTGTCCGAACGCTCACAGGCCCCTTGAAATCGTTGTCATAGTTGCGCGGTACATAAAGGCCGGTCTCTGTGGTGATAGTAAGAGGAGAATCGTCAAGCAGGGACGCAGCGGTGAGAAGATGCTGCTCAAGCGCCAGTTCATAGAGAAACGGCTTGAGTGTGGAGCCTGCCTGTCGTTTTGCCCTGATGCCGTCCACATGGCGGGCGCTTGCATCGGCTCCCGCGCTCGCGACATATGCAAGGATTTCACCGTTTTGGTTGTCGGCGATGAGTACCGCCCCGTCGTGAACGTTCTGGTGTCTGAGCTGCCGCAGTTGGTGACTCAGCATTTCGGAAGCGGTTCGCTGTAGTTTTGCATCCAGCGTCGTTGTCGTGCGCAAAGTCTTCGTGCTCAGCAACTGACGAGCGACATGCGGGGCAAGCGCCGCCCGTTGCCGCAGCATATAGCTGCCGTTCAGGCGGCTTGCGGAAAGTTCCTTCAGTGAGGCGCATGCCGTCGGCACTTTCATGGCTTCGGCAAGCGCGCATGCGCGGGAGGTCACGGTTTCATCGGGGGCATTGGGAGCCCGTATCAGGACAGCCAGCAGCAGGGCCTCGGCATTGCTCAGACCGTCCGGCTCCTTGTCAAACACGCCGCGGGAGACCGCAGCGATTCCCTGCAATTCTCCGCGAAACGACACAAGGTTCAGATAGGATTCGAGAATCTGTTCCTTCGTCCAGGTCTCTTCAAGATTGCGAGCCGCCCGAATCTGAACCCACTTCTGCTCCACCGAACGGCGCTTCGCGCCCTTCGGCTTCAATTCCGTATCGAGCATTGCTGCGAGCTGCATCGAAATGGTGCTGGCGCCGCGTTGCTGCCCGTTCAACAGGTTCTGAACAGCAGATGATGCGAGGGCCGTCCAGTCGACTCCCCTATGCGCATAGAAGCGCCGGTCTTCCGAGTGCAGGACCGCCGCAATCAGGGCAGGGGATATATCCTTCAAGCCTGTCCAGTCGAGCCTTCGGCCATGTGCATCGACACGAAGCTCGTGGATGATTTCTCCGTGACGATCGAGCAAAATCGCGTCAGAGCTGTGATAGCGGTTTCTTGCGTCTTCATACGAAACAAATTCAGCCGAGGCAGGCACATAGAGGCGCAGAATACAGAACGCCAGCAGGCAGCAGGCAATGCATAGCGGGCAGCGCATCAACGCGGATATAATCTCTCGTCTGTCATCCAGCAGTTGATTTCCGAATCTGTTTTTCATTTGACTTCAAGCGTACCGTTCGGGCGTTCGCCGAACATTTCCGGTGAATACATCGCCTCGACGCGAGTCGGGGGAAGGTTGAAAGTCCCTTCATTGTTGAGACGGACGGTATATTCACAGGACCACGTCCCCTTCGGGACGTATTCATAATACGACCGGTACGTCTCGAACGACCGCTCCTCAAAGACCGGCCAACTCCCGCTTGTCGGCTGCTCATTCTTCGTCAGCAGTGAAGAATCCCGTCCGAGACCGCCTCCGAGGATAACTGCTCCCGCCGGTATCGGATCGCTCACGACAACCCACGTCATGTCCGCCTGTGATTCCATGTCGAGCCGCACGCGAACAACGTCACCGCGCGACCAGACGCCGCTTTGCCGTTGCTGAACAGGGGTCAGCGTCTTTTTGATCCGGTAACCGCTGCTGAGCGTTTCCTTCAGCGGGACTGCGGCGAGACTCTGAACGCTCACCCACGGTTTGCCGCTGCCATGATGGGTCACTGACAGTTGCGCTGCGCCTTTAGGCCAGGACAGACCGAGCGTGCCGCCTTCGGGATGCGCATTCCAGTCGAGCGTCTTCGACGACTGTCCATTAACACCGGCGACCGTGCTTCCTCCGACAGACGCCGACTCGAACTTCTGCGAAAACTTCTCCATGGCAAGCACGCCCCATGCATTCGCGGTGGTTGTGTTCCATGCACCGCGGAGCTGCCGTCCGAGTGCGCCGCGTATAAGACGCGGCATATCTTCTGTCCATGAAGTGTTCTGCAGGAAGGCGAGAATTGTTTTTAGCGCATTCACGTCGCCCGAGATCATCAGCCACCAGAGCGAATCGGAACGCTCAGTCGAAAAGCCCATGGACGTGCCCTGAACATTGAGCCGCGAGCGGATAATCTGTTCGGTTTCCCTGAGTCGCTGCGCGCCGTTCTGAATGCCCTGTACGCGGAGGAGAATGCTGTTCCAGTCGAGCACCGCCGATGTCGGCCAGAGATTCGGATCGATGGATATGCTGCCCAGCATCTCCGGTCTTGCTTTGCCGGTTCTCGACAGCGCTTCCATTGCGGCGAGTTTCCGGACGGTGAGATCAGCAGTTGGCAGAGGACTGTGACGGATGATTTTCACGTTGATGAATGCTTCAAGACCGCTTTCGAGCCTGCCGGACAGTGCTTCCGGTATTTTCCATCCCGCTTCGTCTGCTATGGAATACACATATGCGGTGAGTGTGGGATCTCCCAAGCGCATGCTCGGGAAGTATTTCAGCAGGCCGTCTCCGTCAAGATACGACGGCATCGTCGCTACCAGCTGATCCCACATCGACGAATCCCTGAGTGCCACGGCACGTGAAACCTTCTGTTCCAGGCAGGTGTAAGGGTAATTCCGCATGTGCCACGCAACGCCGTCAAGGCTATCCGCCAGCCGCGGCTGCAGTGATATCTTCAACCCGCCCTTGCCTGTAAGGGCGTCTCTCGGTCTTTCGACAGGAATGCTCAGGGGATCTTTTACCTGTGCTATGGCAGCCTGAAACGGTCTGACCGGCACTGCCGATACAACCTTCTGCGTGATCGAGATCCGGTCGCTGATGTCCGTTCCCTTTGCCTGCGCAGCGACTGTCCACGTCAGTTTCTCCGTATTCGCAGGGGCAGTCACATCCCAGCCGACCGTTTTTGCCTGTCCTGCGCCGATCGATTTGGTCAGCGCGGGCAGATTTGGATCTGCCGATGAAGTTGCCAAAAGCTCCACTGTCATATCATGAGATGTTGTATTGCGGACAGTGAAGTGCGCCCGGAACCTGTCTCCCTCGCGCACCACTTGGGGCAGGCCGGAATGGATTATCAGGTCTTGGAAACTTCGAATGCTTGCCTGTCCTGTGCCGAAGAGGCTGCTCCCACCTGTAGCGACCGCAACGATGCGGAAACTGGTAATCGAATCGTTGAGCGGAATCGTAACCTTTGCCTCTCCTTTGCCGTTGAGCGCGACCCGTCCTTTCCAGAGGAGCAGCGTGTTGAACAGTTCCCGCGTTGTCTTGTTTCCGCCTCCGCCGCCATGCGGCATCGCCTTCAGACCGAAGTGGCGCCTGCCGATGATCTGTATCTGGGCAGTGGAGGTCTGCACTTCATATCCGCGACGACCCATCATTGTCTCCAGGAGGTTCCAACTTTTGTTCGGCATCAGTTCGAGCAGTCCCTCGTCAACAGCCGCTATCGCCACCTCGCTGCCTTTCGGCGGAGCCTTGCCCTTTGCTGTTTTCACCGCAACGGTTATGATCGCGTTATCGCGCACCTTATAGATTTTTTTGTCGGTATTTACGTTCACCTTCAGCTCGTGCGGCTTCCATCCGACCTTTATTTCCGCGATGCCGAGCTTATATGCCGGCTTGCCGAGGTCGACGAGCGCCGTCGGCTGCATCTCCTCGACACGTCCGCGCACCACGAGGGCCGAGATGAAGACGTTCGGAGCGAAGGCCGGTTTCATAGGGACTTCAAATGAGGGGTTTTTGCCGGAGATTTTCTTAACAAACGTTTCCAGAATGCCTTCACGTTCGACAGTTACGAGGGCTGTTGCCTCGCGAAACGGCATGCGCACCTGGAACTTAGCCGTGTCGCCTGATTCATAGTGCTTCTTCTCGGGAAGTACGTCGATGCGATCATTATCGGAGACATCGAACCACCACTCCCCCTTTGCCGCGATCCAAACGTCGCAGTTGGCGGCTGCCGAGTTTCCCTCGGCATCGCTTGCCGTCGCCTGGAGAATGACATTTCCGGAGACCGATGCGCTGACGTCACAGAATAACATGCCTTTCGCGTCGGTTTTTCCTGAGCAGAGCGCGCCGATCCGTTTTGTTTCGGTGATGTGCTCATATGAGTAGAATCCTCCTACCAGTCGCTTTCTGTGCGAATAATTCTTTCGCTGGAACAGGTCGACAGCGACGTGGACGCCGCTTGCGGGCTTGCCTCCCAGGTCGAGCGCTGCGACCCGGAATCTGAAAGAGTCTTTCGACGCTGCCCAGTTGTCGGGCCTGATGCCGAGAATCACGTGGGCAGGCCAGAGCGGGATGCGTGACGACACGGTCTGCACCTCGCTATTTGGGTCGCGGAACTCGAGCTCCGCCATCAAATCCTGCGGAGTATCGGTTCTGGACAACTCCCGGACCGTCGTCCTGACCGCTCCGGCCTCATCAAGCATCAGCTGAACCGTCTTTGCAGGAGCGCCAGCAGACGGGCGTTCATCCGGCTCATCCCCGCCTCCATCAATATTGTCCGAGAAGTCCGAATGTCCGGTAATTCCGGTCTTCACCTTGCCGTTTGCAAATGTGAAATCATCATACTCATCAAAAAAGACGGGGCGGGGCTGTATTGCCGTGCGCAGCTGCACCGGCTCATTGCTCGCGCCTCCTCCGGCGAGATAGGTCACGAGGAGATCGAGGGTCAGCTCCGACGTGTTGACAGCAGGTTTTTCCGGCGGCTGTATGATGCCTCGCATGAGCGGAACGCGGAATTCCTCGATGCGGAAACTTCCGGAGTTCCAGCGCGATGCCCGCCAATCGTCATCATCAGCTTCTTCATCGCCGCCGGCGCGTTTGCGTGTCTTCAGCGGTTTCGTATCCCCGGTGAACAGAACGATGTTGTAAACACCGAGCTTTGCGTCCTTCGGAATCGGCCACGCAGTTTCCGCAATGCCGCCGGCATCCCATTTCAGCGGAAACTCATACTTCTGATCGCTGCCGCTGTGCTGTATCGAGACGGTTTTCGGCAGCAGCTTCGAATCGGCGGAAACGACTCCCGTCATGCTGTGGCGGCGGATAATGTGTTTCATTGAGACGGTCTCTCCCGCTCTGAGCAGGGACCGGTCAAGCACCGAGTGAGCCATTATCTGCCTCGGCGCAGCGGCTGTCGGGAGGTTGAAGCGCCACGACTCAATGCCTTTGTCCCAGCTCGAATGAACAAAGGTGAGATCATTTTCCTTCTTCGCGAATACGTAAATGCCGCCGTTCAGATCCCGAAGCGCCTCCATCTGCGGATAATCATAGTGGCTGTCGTCGTCTGTCTTTGCAACCTTGCACCGGGGGATGTTTGACGGAGAAGGCAGTTCCCTGCGAATACGAGCAAGGCCGTTGCCGTCGGTCTTTCCGCTCCAGATGACCTTCCCGCGGCAGTCGCGCAGGGCAACGTCAGCAAGAGCCACTGGTTCGGCCGTGTCCAGAGTCGTCACCCAGACCAGCGACGACTCCCGTCCCCACTTGAAGTGCGCGCTCATATTGGTGACCAGCACAGTTGTCGGGACATACATTGGTTTCTGTTTCGCAAGCAGCGCCGAACCAAGCAGTCTGCTCTCCATTTCGACAACATAAAAACCGGGTTCATGCAGCGGAATCCCGACGACCTCAAACGCTTTGTCGCCGCCCGGCTTTGGCAGGTCGAACTCGCGTGCGGTCTGACCAGGTTTGAAGATGGAATTCTGACGGCCGGCACTTTTCACCGCGCGCAGCCATTCAATGATTCTGCCGGCTTCCGTGTCCGGGTCGATTTTGCGAACTTTACCCTTGAGGCCGCTGACGAAGGTGTCCGCTTTCTTTTTCATTGAATCCGGCAGGATAGATGCAATCGCTTCCGCGGCAGTGGCGGTCTTGTCGAGCGCACCGTCTTTTATTTTTTCGAGCGTGCCCCGCTCATCAAGTGCCGCTATTCTCGTTTTGACCGCAGGTTCGAGGTTGCGCAACGTGACCGGCAGCACCGCGCTTCCTTTCAGTTCGAGTATTCCGAAGCGTGCGTTGAATTTGGCGAGCGGCGGATACCCGCTGGTCCTGACCGTGAGAGGGAATTTGTCGCGCGTTATCAGTGTCCGTCCCGCTTCATCTATCATGTTTCTGGGAATGTCGAGCGTGAACGACGCACTCTCGGGAAAGGGACCGTTGAACCGGACCGACGATACCGTCTGCAGCTTCTGCTTTTCCTGCTCCTTCGGCGCTTCGCCCGCATCGTCTCCTTCATTATCCCCGAGGACGGACGGATAACTTCTGTTGTGCGGACCCCGGAGCTTCACTTTTTCGGCGAATAAGATAGGAACGGGTGCTGAAAAACGCAGCTCCATCGGAAGAATCGGAATGCAGTTCGCGTCCTTCTTTTCCCGGCCGCAGCTGAACTGGACCGTAAACTCCGCACGGACTTTATACGGCAGAATCTGATCTTGTCCGGTTTCGACGCCGGTGCGGGCGGCGACTCCCCTGCCCCAGACAAGATTGACCTCTGCATTATTGGGGAAGCGCCGTTTTGCCTGAATGACGCACAACGGCTGCTTCGGGTCGGGATTGGTCTTGCTGATGTAGCCTGTTGCTTCGAGAATCTTTTTTTGTTCGATTCCCTCGAGAATTCTGATTCCTATCTTTTCTCCGACTCCCTTTACGGTGAAGAAAACATGCTCAAGGACCGATTCTCTTGTAGCTGCAGCGTCAAGTACCAGAACAAAGGCCTGTTCTTCCTCGATGAGGTTTCCTTGATAGGGACGCATGTCTCGCACGGCTGGTCCGCCGGTCGAGAAACTGAAGGAGTTCGGTCCGATGACGGCACTGCCGGCAAGCGTTCTGAGATCATTTCTCAGAGTGAAAGTGCATTGATGGCCGGCCGGAAGGTCTTCTAAGAAGTCAAATACCCAGTTGCGGCTGTCTGCCCAGCGTCCGCTTCCCTGAAAAGGGCAGGCGAAGGAAAAGGGATCAGTCAGTCGGGGGTCGCCGAAGGGCACCATCGGCTCGGAAAAGCGTACCGTAACCTGGCGCACATCCTTAGCCGCCCCCTGCGGGGTGAAGAACTCTACTTTTGCGTCGAATCCTGCCGACGCGGCAGAAGCGAATAAGATGCTAATACAGAGAATGACAGCAATGGCAAAGCATTTTCGATGCATAGTTCCCTCCGGCAAAACTGAACAGCAAGAACGCAGAAATCAAACGACACCCCCCAACGAGCATCTGCCTTCTCTGGTTGAATGAGCGTCACGTCTCAGTTGCTATACTCAACATTAGGAGATTGCACATAAGTTGTCAAGGCACGCCGCGATTGCCCTTTTTCTGCTCAGTTCGGTATTCTGAAAGGGCTTTTTCCGGAATTTTCCGATGAGGGAATCATGCTGACACTCAAGGCACCTGCAAAGATCAACTGGACGCTTGCCGTGCTCGCCAAACGGATTGACGGCTACCACGACATTCAGTCCCTGATGCAGACCATCAGTCTGTACGACAGTCTCGCATTTGCGAAATCCAGGCACCTCCGGGTTGTGTCCAGCCTCACTATTCCGAATGAGCGGAACCTCGTCTACCGGGCGGCCCAGGCACTTCGCGCCGAGACAGCGTGTTCACTCGGCGCGACTATTACGCTTTCCAAGGATATCCCAACCGGTGCTGGACTGGGCGGCGGCAGCAGCGATGCAGCCGCGACACTAAAAGGCCTGAATCAGCTTTGGCAGCTCGGTCTTTCAGTCGGAGAGCTGGCCGAAATCGGAGCTGCTATCGGCTCTGATGTGCCCTTTTTAGAGGTGTGTGTTGCTGCTTGTTTATCCTCTTTTCGGGGTGTCGACGGTATGGGCATATTCTGCACTGGCTGAGCGACGCGCCCGCGATTTGACAAATAGTCAGGATAACCTTGATAATATACAGCTATTGTTTGATATCCTTGAAAAAAAGGACTTTTCCCGTAGTCAGCCGTGTCTTCGCAATGACCTTGAAGAGGTGGTTTCGGCTAAGCATCCTGTTATCGGAGAAATCAGACAGCAGCTGCTTGATGCAGGTGCCCTCGCGGCCCGCATGAGCGGGAGCGGTTCGACCGTTTTCGGGCTGTTTCCCGATGAAAAAAAGGCGGAAGATGCATCGCTGAGGTTTCCCGGATGCTGGACGCGTGTGGTCCGGACATTGACGTATGCGGACGACTGCCGGGGCTGACGGGCAGCTTTATTTGGGGCGTCGACAAGCGGCAAGTCAGCAGATTTTGGATCTGCCATCCCCAGGTTCGAATCCTGGCGCCCCAGTCTTTTCAGGGTATTAACGGCGGCAAGAGAACAGCCGCCCGGCAGTAATTTTTTCTCCATCGAGGAGTAGAGCATGCCAAATGGAATCAAGGTTCTGACCGGGAACGCGAACAGGCAGCTGGCGCTGAAGGTATGCGAACATATCGACATTCCTCTCTGCGACGCAAAGGTTGCGACATTCAGCGACGGCGAAATCAATATAAGCATTAATGAGAATGTGCGTGGTTTCGATGTCTTTGTCATTCAGTCGACCTGCACCCCTGGCAACCGGAATCTTATGGAGCTTTTGCTCATGCTTGACGCCCTTCGACGCTCCTCTGCGCGCCGTGTGACGGCGGTTATTCCCTACTATGGCTATGCTCGCCAGGATCGCAAAGTGCAGCCGCGCGTGCCGATTTCAGCGAAGCTGGTTGCGGACTTGCTGACTGCAGCAGGCGCGCATCGTATTCTGACTATAGATCTTCATGCCGGCCAGATTCAGGGCTTTTTCAATATTCCGGTGGATCATCTGTACGCCGCGCCGGTATTGCACGAATATATTCACAACTGTGATTTCAAGGATCTTGTTATCGTCTCTCCTGACGCAGGCGGCGCAGAGCGCGCCCGCGATTTTGCAAAGAGGCTTGATGCATCACTTGCCCTTATCGACAAGCGCCGCGAGATGGCAAATGTGTCAAAAATCATGCATGTCATCGGTGATGTGAAAGGGAAAGACGCAATTATCCTGGACGACATGATTGACACAGCGGGGACGACGACGCAGGCAGCGCAGGCATTGAAGGAAAATGGAGCCAATCGGGTTTTTGCGGCGTGCACCCATGCAGTGCTGTCCGGCCCGGCGATTGAGCGGATTAACAGTTCGGCTCTGGAGGGGGTTGTCGCGACCGATACGATTGCGCTTGAAGAAAAAATGATCCAGTGCAGCAAACTGAAAGTAGTCAGTATAGCGAAGTTGCTGGCAGAGGCGATCACGCGTATTCACGACGAGTCGTCCGTCAGTTCATTATTTGATTAACACCAGCACATGGGCATCGCCGCGGTGGTTCTGAAAGCGGGACTTCTGGGCGATCGGAGGAGGACGTAATGGAGAAGTTTACACTGCAGGTTGAGAGTCGTGAAAATGCGGGCAAGGGCGTAGCGCGGAGCCTGCGTCGCCAGGGGAAAACTCCTGGAGTTCTGTATCGTGCCGGAAAGGCAGCATCTATTCAATTGACCGCAAAAGAGCTTGCACAGTTCATCAACAAGACAGCGGGAGAGATGGTGCTTGTTCACCTCAATTTTGCTGAGGACACAAAACAGGCGATTGTAAAGGATTTTCAGTTGGATCCGATTACGAGTCAGGTTCTGCATGTTGACTTTCAGGAAATCGCGGCGGACGAAGAGCTTCGGATTAATGTTCATGTGAACACCGCCGGTGAGCCGATTGGCGTAAAGCGTGACGGCGGCATGCTTCAGCACGGCCTGCGCGATATCGAAATCTCCTGCCTGCCGGACAAGATTATCGGTCACGTTACCGTCGATGTTTCAAAAATGCTTGTCGGTCAGTCGATTCACGTCAGTGACCTGAATCTGGGCGAAGGCATCAAGGTTTTGACCGACGACCACGAACTGATAGCCGCGGTTATCGCAGTGAAGGAAACGGTTGTGGCAGCGGAGCCTGTTGTTGCGGCGGTAGCGGAGCCGGAAGTTGTCAAGAAGGGCAAGAAGACCGAGGAGTCCGGCAAGTAACGCCGTTCAGTTCATACCATGATCTTGATTGCCGGACTTGGAAACCCGGGCGAAAGATATCGCCGGACTCGCCACAACATAGGGTTCAGTGTCATCGATCGGCTCTCTGAAGTTCACGGCATCGCGCTGCAGACAAAACAGGATTTTATTATCGGGGAAGGGGCTTTGGAAGGTCACCGCGTGACACTTCTGAAGCCCCTTACTTTTATGAACCTCAGCGGACGCGCTGTTCAGAGAATTCTCAGGAAATTTCTGGGCGGTGCTGAAGATCCCGGTGACCGGCTGATAGTTGTCCATGACGATATCGACCTTCCGGTCGGCCGGGTCCGCATCAGGCGCAACGGCTCATCGGGCGGTCATCGCGGCGTCGAATCGATAATCGCCGAAATCGGAACGCGTGAGTTTGTGCGCATCAAAGTCGGTGTCGGGCGCGATCCCCTTTTGCCGGTTGAGCATTTTGTGCTGCAGTCGTTTCGTCCTGATGAACGCGAGGACGTCACGGCAGCGGTTGAACGGGCGGCGAATGCTGTCCAAATGGTTATTGTAAGCGGGCTGGATTCGGCGATGAATACCGCACATCGCCAAAAACCGGGAGAAGAGAAGCCATGACCAAACTCAAAATAATAAGCAGCAGGGAGCGCTTGACGCAGGCGAAGGCCGATCTGCTGATCGTTCCCCTGTGTGAAGACACGGCTTTGACTCAGCATCCTGACGGTGATGCCGACATCGGAAAACGTATCGCGGCTGTTGTCAAAAGCGGCGATTTTGCCGGACGCAATGGGCAGACATTTCTGATTCCGATACACGCCGGTCGTGCGGCGCGCATTCTGCTGGTCGGCCTCGGAAAGAAGGTCGACGTGACCGCGGAGCGTCTTCGCCAGGCTGGTGCGAAGGCATTTCTGGCTATCAGGCCGTTCAGGATTGAAACGATTGCCGTTGCTGCACATCTCTTCAATGGCATGGACCGCGAGCGGATCGGCTTTGATAGTGCGTCTTTTTATCTGGTGGAAGGCGGTCTGCTGGCGCGCTACCGTTTTCGAAAATATCGGCATGAAGAGCAGGACGATCAGGAGAGCAATCTCCAGGAAATAACCATTTTTGGTGAAGAAGTGCTGGCAGACGTGCAGCGATTGCTCATATCAATTCAGGCGAACGCCTTAGCGCGTGATCTCGTGCTGACTCCGGCCAATGAACTTACTCCGGCGGCGCTTGCAGTTGCGGCGCGCGGGGCGGTCGGGAAGAATGTAAGCGTGAGGATTCTGGATAAAAAGACCATTGCCCGCGAGGGGATGAGAGCATTTCTTGCGGTTGCGCAGGGTTCTCAGCACGAGCCGAAGCTGATTGTCATGGAGTATAAGGGGGCACAGGGCGCTCCGACAGCGCTGGTCGGCAAGGCGGTCACTTTTGACAGCGGAGGCATTTCGCTGAAACCGAGCGACGGCATGGAAAAAATGAAGTACGACATGGCCGGCGCGGCAGCAGTCATCGGTGTCATGCAGGCATTAAGCCGTCTGAAGGCAAAGCAGCATGTGGTTGCGGTTATTCCAGCATGCGAGAACCTTCCCGGCGGCGCAGCGTTCCGTCCTGGCGATGTGATAAAAAGCCGTTCCGGCAAGACAATTGAGATCATCAGCACTGATGCTGAAGGGCGGCTGATGCTCGCCGATGCTCTCGATTATGCAATCAAGCATTTTAAGCCTCGCGAGGTTATTGATATTGCGACGCTGACCGGAGCGTGTTCGATTGCGTTCGGACATGCCGCAATTGCGCTGATGAGCACCAGCCCGGATCTTGTCGGGAGGCTCAAGCTGGCCGGTGATGCTACCTATGAGCGTGTCTGGGAGATGCCGCTGTTTGAGGAGTTCCGGGAGTACATCAAGGGAGATGTATCGGATATTAAGAATGCCGGCGGGCGCAAGGGCTCGCTGATTTCAGCAGGCTCATTTCTGAGGGAGTTTGTCGGAGATACACCGTGGGCGCATCTTGATATTGCGGGCACTGCATGGATAGACAAAGATAAGCCCTACTTCTCAAAAGGGGCGACGGGCGTCGGCGTCCGGCTCTTGCTGGAACTGCTGAGAGATCGAAGGGGAAAGGGAAAAGAGTAAAGGTGCTCGAAAAAAACTATATTCCGCCTCATGCCGCGCTGCAGTTGCTGCTCGACGCGCTGGCCAATCTTCCGCTCCGTTCGGAAAAGCTGGAGCTTGACGCGGCGTTCAGGCGAGTTCTTGCAGAGGATGTCGTTTCATCGGAAGATCTCCCCGGGTTTGCGCGTTCGACGGTTGACGGCTTTGCCGTTCAGGCCTCTTTCACATTCGGAGCCCGCGAGCAGATGCCTGCCTATCTCACGCTTGCCCCGGAGGTTCTCATGGGCGAGTCTCCGTCATTCACGCTTCAGCACGGACAAGCAGCACCCGTGCCGACCGGTGGAATGCTGCCCGGAGGTGCCGATGCAGTGGTGATGCTGGAGGATTGCCAGCGCGTTTCCGACACGACGATCGAGGTGATGCGCGCAGTTGCCCCGGCTGAGAATGTTGTCCAGCGGGATGAGGATATTCACAGGGGGGAACTGGTGCTTGAGCGCGGGCAGCGTCTTCGCCCGCAGGACGTCGGAGCTCTGGCCGGACTCGGCATAGAGTCGGTCGAGGTGTATGAACGTCCGGTTGTCGCGATTATCTCCACCGGCGATGAAGTCATTCCGCTCGGCCTGCCGGTCAGACCGGGGCAGGTTCGCGACATAAATTCTTTTACGCTGCGCGGACTGATTCAGCAGCAGGGAGCGATACCTGTCTGCCGGGGGATAGTGAGGGACGATTACGAGGCAATAAGGCGGGCCGTGTCGGAGGCACTTGCGGCGAGCGACATGGTGCTCATAATTGGCGGCACTTCCGCCGGTGTGCGCGACATGAGTGCTTCGATAATCGATTCATTTGGTGCCCCGGGGGTGTTGTTTCATGGCGTTGCTGTAAAGCCCGGCAAGCCGATGATAGGCGGGATCATCGGCAAAAAGCCGATTCTCGGGCTTCCCGGCCATCCTGCCGCTATGGCGATATCCCATGCTCTTTTTATTCGTCCTCTCATTGACCTGCTCCACGGCGCTTATCGGAAGGTGTGCTTTCCCCGCACTGTTTCGGCCCTGATGGCAAAAGCGGTGTCATCGGCGGCCGGACGTGAAGACCATATCCGGGTGCGCCTTGAGATGTGCGATGAGGTGCATTACGCAGTTCCGGTCCTTGGCAAGTCGGGACTTATTTCGACGCTGGTTCGGGCAGATGGCACGGTTACGATTGCAGCACCGAAGCTCGGCCTTGATGCGGATGAGCCGGTATCGGTCAATCTCTTTGAAGCATGAAAGGGGCCTTATGAAAGAACTGATAGAGAAACTCTACGCAAAGATTAATCGCCCGATCAACCTGATGGAAGTATGCGGCACGCATACGGTTGCACTGTTCAAGCACGGCATCAGAGGGTTGCTTCCAGATGGACTCAGACTGCTGAGCGGCCCCGGATGCCCTGTCTGTGTCACTTCCATTAAAGACGTTGATAAAGCCATTGCATTGGCGCAGCGGACAGATGTTATTCTCGCCACCTATGGCGACATGATGCGCGTTCCGGGCGGCAAGTTGTCGCTCTCTGGTGCCAAGGCGGAAGGCGCTGACATCCGCATCATTTATTCACCGCTTGACTGCCTGACAATGGCGAAGGACAATCCCTCCAAAAAAATCGTGTTCTTCTCTGCCGGATTCGAGACGACCGCGCCGAATGCTGCCGCAACCCTTGTCGAGGCGGACCGGCAAGGCGTCGAAAACTTTTATGTATATTCAGTACACAAGGTTGTTCCTCCGGCTCTGTCGGCGTTGCTGCAGTCTGACGACGTCCGCATCGACGGCTTTCTTCTGCCGGGGCATGTGAGCACGATAATCGGCACCCGGGTGTATGATTTTCTTGCGGCAGATTACGGAAAGCCCTGCGTTGTGGCGGGGTTCGGCGCTCAGGATATTCTTTCCGCGATTGTGATGCTTCTGCGACAGATGGCTGAGGGGAGGGCTGCTGTCGAAATTCAGTATACGAGCGTTGTCACTCCTGAGGGGAACCCCAAGGCTGCCAAATTCATCGAGGACTGCTTTGAGCCATGCGACAGCTATTGGCGCGGGATTGGCGTCATACCGGGCAGCGGTCTGTGCATGCGCGACTCGTTTCGCCACCGAAATGCTGAGGCTGTTCTGCCGGTCAATGTCCCGGATTATCCGGAACCGAAAGGCTGTATGTGCGGACTGGTGCTGCGCGGCGTTAAAACACCGAACGAGTGCAGGCTTTTCGGCACTGCCTGTACGCCGGAACGCCCTGTCGGAGCCTGCATGGTCAGCACGGAGGGCAGTTGCGCTGCTTATTACCGCTTTGCGCCGCCGGCATAGACATTTTTGCTCTGCCGAACCTTCTGATAATTCAGTAAAACTGAATAGAGTATTTGTTTCGCTTGACGAAAAGAGAGCAATTCCCTATATACTTCGCTAATTTGATTATCAAAAATAAAGTGCTGCTTAATTGCGGGGAGGGCTATATGCCGAGGCGTGATGACATCAAAAAAGTTCTGATTATCGGATCAGGTCCCATTGTTATCGGACAAGCGTGCGAGTTCGACTACTCAGGAACACAGGCATGCAAGGCGCTCAGAAGCCTTGGGTACAGAATCGTCCTTGTGAACTCTAATCCTGCCACCATCATGACTGACCCCGGCATGGCAGACGCGACCTACATTGAGCCGATGACAGTTGCTGCGCTCGAAAAAATTATCGAAAAAGAGCGTCCCGATGCATTGCTGCCGAACCTTGGCGGTCAGACCGGCCTGAATCTTTCGGCCGCGCTGAACCGGCAGGGCATTCTCGAAAAATACGGCGTGAAGATTATCGGCGTCCAGGCGGATGCCATCGAACGCGGTGAAGACAGACTTGTGTTCAAAGCGACGATGGAGCGGCTTGGCATTCCGATGCCGATGAGTGAGCCGGCCTACAGCGTAGAGCAGGCTGAAGCGATAGCGGGAAGGCTTGGCTTCCCGGTTGTCGTGCGCCCAGCCTATACCATGGGCGGCACCGGCGGCGGACTCGTTTATAATCTCGAGGAGTTGCATACTGTTGCGAGCAGGGGGCTCTCTGCGAGTCCTGTCGGACAGGTTCTTATTGAACAGTCGGTGCTTGGCTGGGAAGAGCTTGAACTGGAAGTCGTGCGCGATGCGAAGGATCAGAAGATAACCGTCTGTTTCATCGAAAACGTCGATGCAATGGGTGTGCATACGGGCGACTCATTCTGCACTGCGCCCATGCTGACGATAGCTCCTGAGCTGCAGGAGAAGCTTCAGCGGTATTCCTATGCCATTGTCGATGCAATCCAGGTCATCGGCGGCACCAACGTGCAGTTTGCGCATAACCCTGCAACCGGGGAAGTGGTTGTCATCGAAATAAATCCGCGCACTTCACGGTCGTCGGCGCTCGCGTCGAAGGCCACCGGTTTTCCGATTGCCCGCATATCCTCTCTGCTTGCCGCCGGCCTGACGCTTGACGAAATTCCGTATTGGCGCAAAGGAACTCTCGAAAAATACACACCGTGGGGCGAGTATGTCGTCGTCAAGTTCGCACGGTGGGCGTTCGAAAAGTTTATCGGTGTGGAAGATCGCCTTGGAACACAAATGCGTGCCGTCGGTGAAGTCATGAGCATCGGCAAGAATTACAAGGAAGCGCTCCAGAAAGCAATCCGGTCGCTCGAAATCGGCCGGTCCGGCCTCGGATTTGCAAAAGACTTTAATAGCCGCACACTTGCTGAGCTGATGGAGATGCTTTCCGAGCCGACGAGCGAGCGGCAGTTCATCATGTACGAAGCGCTGCGGAAAGGCGCCGATATCAATGCACTCCACAGAAAAACATTTATTAAGGTATGGTTCATTCAGCAGATGAAGGAGTTGGTCGAACTGGAAGAGAAAATCCTCCGCTTCAAGGGGAAACACCTTCCGGATGAACTGCTCGTTCAGGCGAAAAAGGACGGGTTTGCCGATCGCTACCTGAGTCTCCTGCTGGAGTTGCCCGAAGCCGGGATTCGCGACCGCCGAAAAGCGCTCGGTCTGCATCAGGCATGGAATGCCGTTCCGGTGAGCGGCATTGATAACGCTGCCTATTATTATTCCACCTATAATGCACCTGATGAACTGCTGACAAGCGACCGCGAGAAGATTATGATTATCGGCGGCGGGCCGAACCGCATAGGACAGGGAATCGAATTCGACTACTGCTGTGTTCACGCGGCTTTTGCGCTGAAAGACCTCGGCTATGAAACCATTATGGTGAACTGCAATCCCGAAACGGTTTCGACCGATTACGATACCTCTGACAAACTCTATTTCGAGCCGATCACGGTCGAAGATGTGCTCAGCATATATGAAAGGGAAAAGCCGGCAGGCGTTGTTGTGCAGTTCGGGGGACAGACGCCGCTGAATATTGCGCGTCAGCTTGCTGAAGCGGGCGTCAAAATCATCGGCACGACGGTGGATACGATTGATCTTGCAGAAGACCGTGACCGGTTTCGGAAGATGATGAACACGCTCGGCATCCCGATGCCTGATGCCGCGATGGCGAGCACCCTTTCCGAAGCACTTGCCGCTGCAGAAAAAATCGGCTATCCGGTCATGGTCCGGCCTTCATATGTGCTCGGCGGACGTGGGATGGAGATCGTGCATGATGCGGATATGTTGTCCTATTATGTCGCGAAGGCAGTCGGCATAACTCCGGAACGCCCGATTTTAATCGATAAATTTCTCTCCAACGCTATCGAAGCAGAAGCCGATGCCATTGCCGACGGCACCGATGCTTTTGTTCCTGCGGTTATGGAGCACATCGAGCTTGCCGGTGTTCATTCAGGGGACTCCGCATGCGTTATTCCGCCCATCAGCATTCCGGCAAAGCATCTCGAAACCATCCGTGACTATACCCGGACGATTGCAGTTGAACTGAATGTCGTCGGCCTTATGAACATCCAGTATGCGATTGCCGATGACGTCGTCTATGTGCTCGAAGCAAATCCCCGCGCCTCCCGTACCGTGCCGCTGGTCTCCAAGGTCTGCAACATTCCGATGGCTCGTATGGCGACGGAAATGATGCTCGGCGGCAAACTGGCAAGTCTTGACCTCAGACTGAAGCAGGTGCCGCACTACGGCGTGAAAGAATCGGTATTTCCGTTCTCGATGTTTCCGGAGGTCGATCCGGTTCTCGGCCCTGAAATGCGTTCAACGGGAGAGGTGCTCGGGCTTGCTGACAGCTTCGGAGTCGCCTATTACAAGGCACAGGAGGGCGCATTGCAGTCGCTTCCAACGGAGGGCGCCGTTTTGATTACGGTTGCAGATTCCGATAAGCAGGCGGCTCTGCTGGTTGCAAAGCGCTTTCGTCAGCTCGGGTTTACAATTATCGCAACGCACGGAACGCACAAGCTGCTTGCGGAGCAAGGTGTCCAGGCAGAACGAATCGACAAAATGCATGAGGGACGTCCGAATGTTGTTGATGCCATCAAAAACCGCCAGGTGCAACTCGTTATCAATACGCCGGGCAGTCGACTCAGCCAGCATGATGACTCATATATCCGGAAAGCGTCGATCAAATACAAGGTTCCCTATATTACAACCATCGCCGCTGCTGTTGCCGCAGCGCGAGGCATTGAAGCCTTTCGAACCCGGGGCAGCGGCGTGCAGTCGCTACAGAGTTACCATAGCGCCATACGATAAGAGGAGTTGCAGTGGGGTTCTCTGCAGAAGCAAAGCGATAGCTTAAATGGGGCAATTTCACATGTCGATGGACAATTGCGCATGAAAATCTTATTAGCCTAATAAAATAAATTAATGTTATACTGTTCCGGCAGGAAGTAAATAGTGGCTCGTTGGTTCGCAATGGAGAATAAATTCCTGAAATAGGGCATATAAATTTTTTTGCATTGTCTGGCCTGTCTTTTTCTGATACAATGATATTGCATTGAAATATAAGCAAAATCAATAGGTTATGCAAACATATCGTCTTGCGATATGCACTACACAAGGAGGGAACCATGGCAGAGAATGTAGAAATCAGATGGCATGGCAGGGGCGGACAGGGTACCGTTACTGCGGCCAAAGTCCTCGCTGATGCATGTCTCAGCGGCGGTCGTGATGTACAGGCCTTCCCGGAGTATGGTCCGGAAAGAGCGGGAGCACCGCTGCGGGCGTACAACAGAATCAGCGACAAGGAGCTTCGGATGCACTGTCCGGTCAAGAATCCGGGATTTGTTGTGGTTGTCGACGCGACGCTTCTGGATGCAATCGACGTAACCGAGGGTGCTCTGGATAATGCGGCATTCATCGTCAACACCAAAAAGGATCCCAAGGAAGTCCGCGCGAAGCTTAAGGCGAAGCCGACCCAGAGAGTCGTAACGGTTGATGCAAGCACGATTGCGCTTGAGACGATAGGCCGGGCAATGCCGAATGCACCGATGATTGGCACGGTTACGAGGGTATCGGGCCTCATTACTCTCGAAAACGCAGTGGAAGACGTCAAGAAGAGTTTCGGCAAAAAGTTCTCCCAGAAGATTATTGACGGCAATGTCGAAGCAGTCAAGCGCGGGTATGCGGAGGTAAAAGAAGGATGAAAACATGGAAAGAAGTCAACCCGGGTGCGGTTATTCTGGAGCCGGGCAGCGCACGGAAGTTCAAGACCGGCTCCTGGCGCGCAATGAGGCCGAAGTGGATTGAAGAAAATTGCATTCATTGCCTGCTCTGCTGGGTTTATTGCCCTGATATGTCCGTCAAGGTCAAAGACGGCAAGCGGGAGCAGTTTGATTACGATTTCTGCAAAGGGTGCGGTCTCTGTGCCCTCGAGTGCCCCGGCAAAAAAGGCCAGAAGGCAATCGTCATGGAACAGGAGGGCAACTAATGTCTAAAAAGGTTGGTATAACCGGCAACGAAGCAATTGCCCAGGCAATGCGCATAGCAAACCCGGATGTATGCGGAGCATATCCGATCACTCCGGCAACCGACATCATGCAGCGTTTTACCAGTTTTGTTGCGAACTGTGAAGTCAAGACCGAGATGATTCTCACCGAATCCGAGCACAGCGCCATGAGCGCGTGCATCGGCTCGTCTGTCGCGGGCGGCCGTGTCGCAACGGCAAGTGCAGCGCAGGGAATCGCCCTCATGTGGGAAATGCTTTTTATCGCATCAGGCCTTCGCCTTCCGATCGTCATGGGCGTTGCCAACAGAGCACTCTCAGCTCCGCTGAACATTCACGGCGACCATTCCGACGGCATGGGCATGCGTGACTGCGGCTGGATTCACTTCTATTCCGAAAATGCTCAGGAAGGCTTTGATAACATGCTCATGGCATTTCGGATCGCAGAGCATATGGACATCAGACTCCCGGTCATGGTCGGCCTTGACGGCTTCATCACCAGCCACTCGATCGAGACCATGGAGTATGTTGATGATGAGACAGGGCGTGCATTTGTCGGCGAGTTCAAGGCAGTGAATCCGCTGCTCGATATCAAGAACCCGAAAAGCTATGGTCCGCTGATTCTGACCGATATGTACATGGAATACCGCAAGGCTCACGATAATGTCATGGCGAAGGTTCCAGGGGTAGTTCTCGAAGTCGCTGCTGAATTTGAAAAAATCTCCGGCCGTAAATACGGTCTCTTTGAATCGTACAGGCTGGACGATGCTGAAATCGCCCTTGTTGTCATGAGTTCGGCAGCAGGGACTACCAAGGACGTCATTGATACATACCGCGCAAAAGGCGTTAAGGTGGGTCTTCTGAAGCCGCGCCTCTACAGACCGTTCCCGTACGAACAGATGGGCGAGGCGCTCAAGCATTGCAAAGCGGTTGCTGTTCTGGATCGTGCCGACTGCTTCGGCGGTTCCTACGGCCCGCTTTTTGCTGACGTTTCTAACGCTCTGTATCACTATGCGCAAAGACCGATCATGATCAACAAGATCTATGGTCTCGGCGGTCGTGACTATATGCCGGATCAGGCTGAGTACACGATTAACGAACTTATCCAGATCGCGAAGGACGGCAAGGTAAAGTCTATTAAAGAATATATTGGGGTGAGGGAATAATATGGCGACACCATTGACCTTAAAGGAACTGTCCAGGAAAGAAGAGCTGTTTACGCCGGGCCATCGTCTCTGCGCAGGCTGCGGCGCGCCGACCGTCGTGAAGATGGTTCTTCTGGCGACCGATTATCCGGTTATTGCATCGAACTCGACCGGCTGTCTTGAAGTATCAAGCTGCATCTCCGAGTACACAGCGTGGAAGATTCCGTGGATTCACAGCGCGTTTGAAAACGCGGCCGCCACCATCTCCGGGGTTGAGACTATGTACCGCTCTCTGAAAAAACAGGGCAAAATCAGCGATGAGATTAAGTTCGTCTCATTTGCCGGAGACGGCGGCACCTACGATATCGGCTTTCAGAGCCTTTCCGGCGCCATGGAACGCGGGCATGACATGACCTATATCTGTTACGACAACGGCGCATACATGAACACGGGTATTCAGCGTTCGTCTGCAACGCCGTTCGGTGCCGACACAACCACCTGCCCGGTCGGCAGCCACATTCCGGGCAAACTGCAGCAGCGCAAGGATATGACGAAGATCATTGCCCAGCATGGCGTTCCGTATGTCGCCCAGTGCTCTCCGAGCCACTGGGGAGATCTCATGAAGAAGGTCCGCAAGGCCCACGAGATAAAGGGCCCCAAGTTCCTGAACATTATTGCGCCCTGCAACCGCGGCTGGAGAACCCAGAGCGACGACGCCATCAAGATGGCAAAGCTTGCAGTGGAGACGTGTTACTGGCCGCTTTTCGAGATCGAAAACGGTGTGACGAAGATTACCCAGAGACCGCGTGAAAAGAAGCCGCTTATCGACTTCCTCAAGCCACAGGGTCGCTTCAAGCACATGTTCGCTCCGGAAAACGAGTGGATGCTGAAGGCTGCTCAAGAGCACGTTGATGCATACTGGGAACGTCTGGAAAAGGAAGAAGCCTGCTTTGCACCGCCGGCACCGGCAGCAGCCGAGGCCCCGAAGGTCGCTGATTAAGCGCTGACTCTGCGCATCACAAGCTGCAAACTGCCGGGCACCACGTCGATGACAACGGGCGTGGTGCCCGCATAGTCTCCATCAATCTGCAGGTGACTTTCTCCGTCAACCCGCACTGAAGTGACTGTCTCGTAGATCGCGCCCGGTATCTTCTTTCCAGTGCCGATGGCGGCGAGCACGCGCAGAAAATCACCGGGACGCGAGGCTTGCGCGACCATCAGCTTCAGAGAGGGGGATGAGAGGTCTGCCCCGGGAGTTATGATGAACTCTCCTCCATACCGGGAGGCATTGCTGACAATAACCGACGTCCCGCTCACTTCTGCAACTGAGCCGTCAACCCGGGCGTAAGCAATGGCCAAGGGTCTGGGCTTATACTTCAATACAGTTTTGAATGTGCTGAGCGCATACGCGCCTTTTCCGGCCCAGCGTTTTATCGCGGGATTTATTCTGCACACCACTTCGCCATCGAATCCGATGCCTGCCATCAGCAGAAAAAAACGGTTGCTGCCGTCCGGGAAGGCGAGTCTTCCCAAAGATACGGGGTTCGGCGGAGTTCTGAGCGCATACTGAATTGCCCCTTTAGTGTCTCCGGGCCGAATGCCTATTTCGCGTGCCAGCACGGATGTCGTACCGAAAGGGAGTATGGCCATAGGTACAGACGAACCGGCAAGGCCATTGGCTACCTCATTGATAGTCCCGTCTCCGCCGGCAGCAATGACCATTGAGATGCCCGAGGAAGCGGCTTTTTCCCGGATAGCGCGGGCATGACGCTCGGCGTCGCCCTTCTGCATTGTCAGGTGAAGCAGGACATCACACCCTTGTGCGGTCAGAAGGTCCTGCGCCTTTCGTATTTCTTTTTCAGCGCCGCCGCCTGCGATGGGGTTGCCGATGAGATAGATGAATTGTTTCATAATCAGGTGCGGGGCTGCGGATTTCGTATTTCCATCAGCACGGCTTTCCGTTCAAGATACTCAATCATTTTTTCAACGTCAGCCCCGGGCTTCAGAAAGAATACGCGCCCTCCATGAGAAGAACCCATAAGCTTCATGTTCGGAATGCGGAGATAGCCGACTGATGGAGCAGCAACATAGCCGGTTGTATAGTCCGGGTCATCGGACATGCAGACTTCAGCAATGATCGACGGGTGGGCGGCAACTTTTGAGGCAAGAGTGAGCGCCTCACGAACCGTTTCCGTATTGATGCCGCGGCGTGAAAGCATGCGGGCAAGAGATGACCGGGCATTCGCATCAACGCCAAGCCGTGAAACCCTTACACCCCGCAGGCTGTCTGGTTCGCAGCGTTTTCCGGACGATGCGTCAATAATTGCCGCTCCGCGCATCTGGCGCTTCCCGGTAAGCACTTTCATGGCATTTACGGCCGCCTTGCGTGAAACATCAAGACGCAAAAGAGTATCAAGAACCATCTGCAGTGCCTGCTCGGGGTCGCTGGTGTCGGCAGTGCGAACAGGCAGCATCGGGATGAGAAGGGGCGGTTCATATAACTGCTCAATCGTCACGATGATGCGGTCAGGCCATCCCCGGGGGTGTGTAAGGGCCCGATGAATGAAACCGGATGCAGTCCGATCAATATCCTTCCGCTCGCAGATGGTTTCGGCGCCGGAGATGTGAACCTCAGCCTGTTTATTTTCGATCTTTCGCGCCGCTCTCATTCGTACATTCCACATGTTCATATATCTTACCTCAGAACCGGCTTAATCAGGAATCCATGCAGTTGGCTTATCAGGTAAGGAAAGAGCGAATGAATATCTCACAGGAGCGCGTGCACGAACTGTACGCGCGGACCGTTCGGATTTCCGCTGGTAATATGCTGAGAACAGCAGGATTGTTCAGGAAAGGTATTTTTTGATGCTTGACCTTCAGCCGCTCTTTTCAAATCTCAAGGTACGCCGTCTGCTTGTTGCGTTCATCGTCATTTTCCCATTTGAGCGATGTCGCTTCTCGGCATGCGCCTTCCGCAATGGATTGCATGGCCGCTCTTCGGCGGCATTATCGTTCTGTTCGGCTGAAGAATGATTTTGCGCGGCCTCATCAGCCTGCTCCGGTTGAACTTATCGGATATCAATATTCTGATGACCATCGCAATCGGCGGAGCGCTGTATCTTGGAGAACTGGAGGAAGCAGCCATTATTGTCACGCTCTTCGCGCTCGGAGAAACGCTTGAAGAGATCGGCATCGCACGGAGCCTTGCAGCGCTTGAATCCCTCATAGAGCATGCACCGAAGACGGCAATGCTGAAAGGCAGCCGGGAGAGCGCACCTGTGGAATCGGTGACGGTTGGGGATGTTATTGAGATTCGGCCCGGTAATGTTATCCCACTGGACGGTGATGTTGTCGCAGGCACTTCGCTTGTCGAGGAGTCGGCGATTACCGGCGAGCCGATGCCGGCGTGACGGTGGTCGTCATCCTGAATGGTCTGAGACTCTTTCACGGGAAATGATTGATTGTGCAACCTGAGAAGGAATGGCTTGGGATGCATGCCGCGCATATTTCGGTAAGCGTGGTACAATGGCTGATGCCGGCCGTATCGATATGAAAGGGATGTCATGAAAATTGTTTCCGCAAAATGCGTTGTCAGTGCGGTCGGGCCGAAGCAGTATCCCGACACGGGGTATCCCGAAATAGCACTTGCCGGACGCTCCAACGTCGGCAAGTCGTCTTTAATCAATTCATTGTGCGCCCGCAAGTCTCTGGCAAGAACCAGCAACACACCGGGCAAGACGCAGACGATTAATTTTTTCGCGGTAAACGAGAAGCTGTATCTTGTAGACCTCCCGGGGTATGGCTACGCCGCCGCCGCTCAGGCAAAGAAGAAGGAGTGGGGTGCGTTTATCTACAACTATCTCCGAGATCGCGACAAACTGGCTCTTATTGTGCATCTTATCGATCTGCGCCATGCACCGATGAGCAATGACATCGAAGCTGCCGCGTGGCTGACAGGGCTTAACATACCGTATGTGGTTGTGGGCACGAAGGCGGATAAAATAACCCGCAGCAGGCGAGCGGCTCACATTGCGGCAATCCGCAAAGGATTACGGCTGCTGCCTGATGTTCCGGCGCTGGTCTATTCCAGCGAGACCGGAGAGGGAAGGGACGAATTGTGGCGACATATCAGAGGAATCCTTTCCTCAGTGGCTCAGAATGCAAAAGGCAGTGAATAAGGCGTGTTTCCCGGATGGTATAATAATTGATTGACGGCTACAGTCGGTCGTATTCAGTCAGGTCTTACACGACAGGGAGATAGGCATGGCAACCACTGACCTCTCAAAATTGAGGATTGACAAGACTTCAGCTTCCCCCGTTGCCGGCAGGCGGTTTTCAAAAAAACACTATTTCATTCTCGGAGCAGTCGTTTTTGCCCTGCTCGCGTTTTTAGTTTTTACCGGAGTGCTTGCTCCTTCTGTAAAAACTGAAGTGACCACCGTATCACAAATGTATCCGTCGCAGAGTTTCACGCTTCTGAATGCAAGCGGTTATGTTGTGGCTCAGCGCAAGGCGGCGGTTGCAGCAAAAATAACCGGCCGCCTTGTGGAGCTTAAGGTGGAGGAAGGCAGCCGAATTCTGAAGGGACAGATTATCGCGCGCCTCGAAGCCGATGATAGTGCTGCAGCGCGCAATCAGGCTGCGGCAACGCGTGAACAGGCCAGCGCAGAGAAGATCGATGCGCAATTACAGTTTGAGCGGGCGAAGGAGCTTCTGAAATCAGAATATGTATCGAAAGCGGATTTCGATGCCGCCGAAGCTCGTTATAATAAGGCGGTTGCCGGGGTTGTTGCCGCACATGCCGCTTTGCAGGCCGCGCAGGTGGCGGTCGATTATTCGCTGATACGCGCCCCATTCGATGCAGTGGTGCTGACCAAGAATGCGGACATCGGCGATATCGTCTCCCCGCTGAGTGCCGCCGCGAGCGCGAAAGCCGCGGTTGTGACGATTGCTGACATGGGATCTCTTCAGGTCGAAGTTGACGTATCTGAATCAAGCATCCAGAAAGTGAAGATTGGACAGCCCTGCGAGATACTGCTTGATGCACTGCCGGACAAACGGTTTCGGGGGGCAGTCCATATGATTGTTCCTACTGCCGACAGAACCAAGGCCTCGATCATGGTGAAGGTCCGCTTTGAGGCGATTGATTCCCGCATTCTTCCTGAGATGAGCGCGAAGGTCGCTTTTCTCGAGCGTCAAGTGTCTGCTGGCGATGAAACCCCACGCGTTGTGATCAGGCCGTCATCTGTTACAACAAAGGGCGAGAAACAATCAGTCTTTCTTGTTCGTGAGGATCGCGCAGTTGAAACCCAGGTCACCATCGGGCAGCACCTCGGAGATTACCTTGAAGTTCTGTCAGGAGTGAAAGCCGGAGAAAAAATCGTCGCAAAGCCGACGGCTTCCGTACGAAACGGTGTGCGCATCAAGGCTGAAGAGAAGTAGCGAAAGCATATGCCGCCCCCGATTGTTTCGATTGAACATGTCTGCAAATCCTACCGCCGGGGCAGCCAGATAGTCCCGGTGCTCGAGGATATTACCTTTGATATTCCTGAAGGCGAATTCCTCGCGCTGATGGGACCGTCCGGTTCCGGCAAAAGCACCCTTCTGAATCTTATCGCCGGAATTGATGCTGTTGATGCGGGAACGATACGAATCGGCGGGGTCGATATTACTCAGCTGGCTGAGACCGATCTTGCTCAGTGGCGGGCTCTGCATGTCGGCTTCATCTTCCAGTTTTACAACCTCATTCCCGTGCTCACCGCCTTTGAGAATGTGGAGTTACCGCTGCTCCTGACCAGTCTTTCAAAAAAAGAACGGCAGGAACACGTCTCGTTGGCGCTTGAGGTCGTCAATCTTTCTGATCGCATGGACCATTATCCCTCACAGCTTTCCGGCGGCCAGCAGCAGCGCGTTGCGATTGCGCGTGCCGTCGTGACCGACCCATCAATTCTTGTTGCCGACGAGCCGACCGGCGACCTCGATCGCAAATCTGCCGAAGACATTCTTGAGCTGATGGAACGCCTGAATCGCGAATCCGGCAAGACGATTATCCTGGTCACGCATGACCCCCGGGCTGCGAAGCGCGCACGTTCGGTGCTGCATCTCGAAAAGGGTGTTCTGAATGCACATCATCAAGCTGCTCATTAGGAACGCCTTCCGCCACAAGCTCAGAACGGGCCTGACGATTCTCGGCATCACGGTCGCCATTCTGGCATTCGGGCTGTTGCGCACTGTCATCGATGCATGGTATGCAGGAGTCGAAGCATCGTCCGCCAATCGTCTGGTAACGCGGAACGCGATCTCGCTCGTATTCCCGCTTCCGTTGTCGTATAAAGAGAAAATCAGGCAGATTGAAGGAGTCAGTCAGGTTTCCTGGGGCAACTGGTTCGGCGGCATTTATATCGAAGAAAAGAATTTCTTTCCGAATTTTGCGGTCGATCCGAGGACGTATTTGGAGATGTATCCGGAATTCAGGCTGCCGCCGGACCAGATGTCCGCTGTTCTCCGTGACCGCAAAGCGGCGGTGGCCGGACGCAAACTGGCTGAAAAATATGGATGGAAAATCGGCGATTCCGTGACGCTGAAAGGAACGATATTTCCCGGCAACTGGGAGTTTGTGCTGAAGGGAATTTATACCGGCCGCGACAAGGGAACAGACGAAACCCAGTTCTTTTTTCACTGGGACTATCTGAACGAAGGACTCAGGAAAGCAGCCTCCGGACGATCGGATACGGTCGGGTTCTATATGATAGGCATCGCAAATCCTTCTCTTGCGGCACCGATTTCTGTAGCGGTCGACAGCACGTTCCGGAACTCGCTTGCCGAGACGCTGACCGAAACCGAGCGGGCTTTCAATCTGAGCTTCGTTGCCATGACCGATGCCATTGTCATGGCGATTCAGGCAGTGTCATTCGTCGTTATCATCATCATTCTGGCGGTTACTGCCAATACCATGGCTATGACCGCACGGGAGCGCATCGGCGAGTATGCGGTCTTCAAGACACTCGGGTTCAGAACGTATCATATCGCCGGACTCATATTCGGCGAATCATATGTCATTACGATGACCGGCACGGCGCTCGGCATTCTGCTGACCTTTCCCGCCGCGGAAGCATTCGGTGATGCGATGAGCCAGTATCTGCCGGTGTTTATTGTCGACCGGGAAACGATTCTGATGGATTGTGCAGCCGGGCTGCTGGTCGGGACGCTGGCTGCTGTCATTCCGACATGGCGGGCAGTGACTATCCGCATAGCAGACGGTCTGAGGAGGATAGGGTGACGGAATTGCGCCGGGTCGGCGGTGCGCAGAGAGGGAAGTGCGCGAAAAGAGCAGAGGGAATGCCTCAGACAGAAACGCTTGCCGTCTTCCGGGCTTTGGTGTGATTCCTGTTTCCTATAGTTTTCGCAATCTCTGGACACGCCGGCTGACGACGGTTCTGACCGCCGGCGGCATGGCGCTGGTCGTTTTTGTCTTTGCAGCGATTCTCATGCTTGCCGAAGGACTGAAAAAAACGCTGGTGGAGACCGGTTCATGGAACAATGTTCTTGCCATCAGAAAGGGTGCCGTCACCGAGGTGCAGAGCGGAATTGACCGCGCTCAGGCGGCGCTTATCGAAACCCAGCCGGAGGTATCCTCCGGCCCTGATGGAAAGCGCCTGCTTGCAAAGGAAGTTGTCGTGCTGATAAGCCTGCTGAAGCGGGGGACGGACAAACCTGCCAATGTCGTCATCCGCGGCATCGGCGAGCAGTCTCTGGCGCTTCGTCCCCAGGTGAAGCTGCTTGAAGGCCGCCTGCCGCGGCCAGGGTCATCAGAGGTCATTGCAGGCACAAGCATTGCCGGGCGCTTTCAGGGTGGCGGCATCGGCGAGACCTTGCGATTCGGAATGCGGGACTGGATGATTGTCGGAATATTCGATGCCGGCAAGACCGGCTTTAATTCCGAAATATGGGGAGATGCGGATCAGCTTATGCAGGCATTCCGGAGGACGGCATATTCGTCGGTTATTTTTGCGCTGCGCGATTCAGCCGCATTTGACCTGATGAAGCAGCGGCTTGAAAACGATCCGCGTCTGACGGTCGAAATGAAGCGGGAGTCGGAGTATTACAAAGAACAGTCCGAAATGATGGCAAAGTTTCTGACTATCCTCGGGCTTTCGCTTACGGTTATTTTTTCATTCGGCGCGATTATCGGCGCCATGATTACCATGTATGCCGCAGTCGCCAACCGGACGGGAGAAATAGGCACGCTCCGGGCCCTCGGCTTTCGGCGCAGCAGTATCCTTGGAGCCTTTCTTATGGAATCCCTGCTGCTCGGGCTTGTCGGCGGGTGTATCGGCCTCTTTCTCGCATCGTTTATGCAACTGGTGACCATATCGACCATGAACTGGCAGACTTTTTCCGAACTTGCCTTTTCATTCGCGCTGACGCCTGAAATTACGCTGTTGTCGATTGCATTTTCGCTTGTCATGGGATTTGTCGGCGGATTTCTGCCGGCTGTCAGGGCGTCACGGATGAATATCGTGGAAGCGCTGCGGGCGGGGTAAGAACAGGTAAGATACAGTAAACAGGAAAAGGGGGCGTATGAATTGCGCAGTGTATTTCAGGATAGGTCTCTTTATGGTTTTCTGTTTTGTGGCCGCATTTCCGGCTGTTTCAAATTCAGGCGCCGCCGATGATATGCAGGCACAGGAAGCGGTGCTTGCCGGGCTTGTCAATGAGCAACGGGCGGCGCAAAAACTGCAGTCACTCTCTGTTCATCCTGCATTGTCATCGGCTGCATACCGGCATGCAGCCGCTATGGCGGGGGGCGACTTTCTGGATCATGCCGGAACTTCAGGAGATACCGTCAAAGAGCGCATTGAGCAGTTCGGCTATCCGTGGAAGGCTTATGGGGAAATTATAGGCAGGGAACATCTCTGCAGTCCGAAAGAGATGATTGCGCTCTGGCTCCGGAGTCCGCATCATGCCCGCATCATGCTGTCTGCCGATTACCGAGAGTTCGGGATAGCCGGAGTGCGTCAGCCCGGCATCTACGGCAGCTGTTACTGGACGGTGGTGTTCGGCAGCCAGACAGTATCACAGAAAGGAGCGCGATAATCATGCAGAAAAACATGCGTGGCAGAGCAAAAAAAGCGGGGTTGCCGCCGGGTTCGCTGGTGCATACCGGCGAGCGTAAGAAAGGGGAGGTCAGCATCTCCCTGATCGAATACGATGCGTCGTCCCTGTTTGAAAGCCAGCTTCCCGGCATGGATGCCTGCTTTTCGTTTCTTGATAAACAGACGGTCACCTGGCTGAATGTGGACGGGCTGCATGATGCCGATTTGATGTCGCGCATCGGCAGTTGCTTTGGGCTGCATCCCCTCGTGCTTGAAGATGTGCTGAGCACAGACCAGAGGCCCAAGTATGAGGATTTTGACGACTATCTTTACATAGTCGTCCGCATGCTGCGCTATGATTCAGACGTTATGAAGGTGAAGGCCGAGCAGATCAGTGTCATTCTGTCTCAAAAGTATGTGCTAACGTTTCAGGAGGGCTTTGCAGGAGATGTCTTTGATTCGGTTCGGGCGCGTCTTCGGGAAGACAAGGGGCGCATCAGAAAGATGGGAGCCGACTATCTTGCCTACACGCTGCTGGACACCATAGTCGACAACTATTTCGTCATTCTTGAGCAGATGGGGGAGCGGATTGAGCTTCTGGAAAATGAACTGATAGCAAACCCGAACCGGAAAACGCTGCGCATGATCCACGCGCTTCGCGGAGATGCCCTGTTTCTGAGACGAACGATCTGGCCGCTGCGTGAAGTCGTCAACAGCTTTACGCGGGGAGATTCCCCGTTTATTACGGATGCCACGAAAGTATATCTGAAGGATGTGTATGATCATACCATCCACGCTATCGATACGCTTGAAACCTACCGTGAAATGCTTGCCGGAATGCTCGATATCTATCTTTCGAGCATGAGCAACCGGCTGAACGAAGTCATGAAGGTGCTGACCATCATCGCGACTATCTTCATGCCGCTGACGTTCCTTGCAGGCGTCTACGGCATGAACTTCGAGCATATGCCTGAACTGAAATGGGAGTGGGGCTATCCGGCCATATGGATGATCATGATTGTCATCGGGCTGGCGATGCTTGCGGCGTTTAAAAGAAGAAAGTGGCTCTGAAGAGACTCAGCCAGCGAGAAGCGACCTGATTTTTATTGCCGTGATATCGGGGATCACTCCGTCGAGGTACAGAGGCGAACCCTTTTCATCCCGGATGCAATTGCCGCGTTCGCTCACCCAGCATGGCGAGCCGTCTTTGCGAATAATCCGGTATTCCATCTGATAGGGCGTACGCGATTCAATATGGCGGCGCGAAGAAAAATACCTATCATTTTTCTGCCGAGAGCAGGGTGTCATCTTTAGTATTGCAGGGGATTCTCTTCTTTTCATTCTATCCGAAACACTGTGTCTGAACAAGCGCAATGAACGACCACTGGGTTCCGCAGAGGGTTATTCCCTCACGGGGGATAAGTCATGCAGCCTCAACAGCTTCAGATCGTCAGCATAGGAACGTCCCCGCGTTGTCAGATAATCTCCGGTCATCAGCGCATCAGCGCCGGCCATGAATATCAGTGCAGCGAACTCGCCAAGTGTCGTGATTCTGCCTCCGCAGATGCGGATTGCCGTGTCCGGAAGCAGAAACCGGAAGAGGCTGATCGCTTTCAGCGCGTCAAACGGATGCATCAGCGGACGACCGGCGAGCGGCGTACCGGGAATCGGGTTCAGAAAATTTATCGGGGCCGAATCAACATCAAGCTGCCTGAGCGTCAGCGCCATTCCGATGCGGTCATCCCAGGTTTCGCCCATTCCGAATATGCCGCCGGAGCAGACGGACAAGGCGATGCTCTTTGCCGCCTCGATGGTTTTCACTTTATCGCTGAACGAGTGCGCTGTGCAGACTGACGGGAAAAATCGCTCGGAAGTCTCAATGTTGCAGTGGTAGCGTTCCAGTCCGGCATCACGCAGAAATCCGAGTTCATCGCAGTCGAGCAGCCCCAGCGAAGCGCACGGACGGAGACCGAGAGCGCGGATGTCCGACAGCATGAACGCAATTGCTCTAAGCTCCTTTTTTGTCGGCTTTCTTCCGCTGGTGACAATGCTGAATCGCACAACCCCCCCGTCTTTTGCCTGCTGCGCCTTTTCCCGCGCTTCTGTGCGGGAAATCAGAGGATAGACAGACACGCCGGTTCTGCTTTTTGACGATTGCGCGCAGTAGGCGCACTGTTCAGGGCAGAGGCCGGACTTGGCGTTCACTATGGCGCAGAGTTCCACAGAGTCTTTGCTGCGGCGGATGCGCAGACGGTTTGACGCAGCAAGAAGCTCCGGGAGGTGCGAAGAGGGCAATTCTGCAAGCTGCCGCGCTTCTTTTTCCGAGATGTTCCTGCCGGCGGCTATTCTATTTTCAAGTTCGGTCAGCATATGAGTCTTCCGGGGTGTTTTGCTATGTGTGAACGCCTGAGATTCGGCAAGCGCCGAACTGAATCAGCGGCGGATTTCGAATGAGCTCAGCCCCTCAATCCTTTCTTCCCATGTTACCTGAATGTTTGTAACACGGGCAAAAGCGGGGCCTTCGGAACACTTCTGTATCGCCTGCTCGACCATGTCCCGGCTGCCTTCGAAAACCGCCTCGACCCTTCGGTCGGGAAGATTCTTCACCCAACCGGACAGACCGAGTTTTGCAGCAACATTGTGCGCAAAGTATCGGTATGCAACGCCTTGAACGCGTCCGTCAATGAGGAGATGTGCACGTGTGATCATGCCGTATTATAGCTGAATCAGGGGGCTGCCGGCAGCGGAAAGCCTCTTCCGGATGCCTGAACAGAACGCTCATGAGGAGCACATGAAAAAGGCATAAGCGGGCTACCGCGCCTTTTTCTGAGAGCTTTCGTATGCAGAGCGCAATGCGGAAGCCCGCTGCGCCGAGTGTTTGCCGAGTTCACTGTTCGGTTCGACTTTGGTCTGCAACATGTAGTACTGATATGCGGTCGGCGCATCTCCGATCTGCTCGAGCGAGATGCCGAGAACGGCATTGACTTCCGGATGCTTCGGCTGTGCTTTTTGAAACATCTGGAGGTGGGGAATTGCCGCCCGGTAGTTTTTTGTTCTGAAATAATTCATGCCGAGGAAGTAGCGGGAAAAAATGTCCTGCGGAAAGAGTTCGATGCTTTTTTGCAGATAGTTCGTGCTCGCATGGTAATCATTCCGGAAATAGGAAACAGCACCGAGCCCGCGATATGCCGGCTGATAGGTTCCGTCATAGCGGAGTGCTTCATGGAAGCTCTGCTCGGCAGCAGCGTGGTCGCGCAGCTGAATGCGGATGAAGCCCTGCAGAGCGTGGAACGGCGGCTGACCGGGCGCAGCCGCTATTGCCTGGCGAATGAGAGACTCGGCCTGCGCGGCGTTGTTCTTCTGCAGGGCATTGGCGGCCTGGTCATAATAATTTGTGTATACCGCATTCATTGAACGGAGATTTGCCGTCATCTGCTGGTATCGTTCACGGAAGGTGCCATCGCCCTGGATGCGAATTGGTCCTATGCCGCGTATGATATTCTGGAGTTCATCAATGCGCACTGAGGTACGGGGGTGAGTGGACAGAAGATCGCCGAACAGGGAACCTTCCCGGGAACTCTTCCCTACGGACTTCAGATACCCGTCAGAAGCGCGCGCAAGTGACTGGTGAGCAAGGATGGCATTGTTCGGGTCATAGCCCAGGCGCGACATGTACTGCATGCCGATGCGGTCGGCCTCGAGTTCGTCACTGCGGCTGAATTTCATCATGAGCAGATTGCCGCCGATTGCTCCGAGGCTGAGCGCCGCATCACCGTACCCTGAGCCGCTCAGCGCAATGCCGCCAAGTCCGAGACCGACCTGCGTGACCATTCCCTGCGAAATCTGGCTGGCGGAGTGTCGCGCGGAGACATGCCCCATTTCATGTCCCATGACAAAGGCATATTCCGCTTCACTCTGGAGTCCGGCAAGCAGACCGCGCGTAATGACCACATGCCCCGGAATCGCCCATGCATTCGGGATCGAGCTGTTCTGAATCGCAAATTCAACAGGAAGGTTCGGCCGGTGTGAAACGCTGTGGATACGAAGGACGATGTCACGCAGATATGTCTTCAGGCGGTCCTCCCGGTACTCGCCGCCGCCGCCGAGGTCGCCCCAGAGCGCGTTCGGATACATCTCCCTGCCCATCTGGATTTCCTGGGATTCCGATACGAGCATGAGCTGGCTTTTTCCGGTCACAGGATTGGTGGCGCAGCCGAAAACGGCGATGCAGAGAAGAACGGCAATCAGCAAACGGAGCGTGGTCGTTTTCATGGCGTGATATACCTCTCAGGATTTTCTGTGATGCTTTTTAAAATACTATCTTTATCCAAACCGGTTCGCACAAGGTAATCGTACGCTTCCGCGAGAGTGAGTCCGCCTCCGAGCAGCTTGCCATGCGCGTCTGTGACCGCCTCGGGCTGGAGAAATGCGTGCGTGTTCCTGACTGAATCGGAAACGAGAATTATCCGGTCAGCGGGCTTTACTGCAAAGACAAGGCGAATCGTTTCAGGGTGGAGATGAAACGGATCTCCGATAATTTCGACATACACCTCTCTGTTCATCAGCCCGAACCCGGCAAGCCCCGGCTCCCGGTGGTGAAATCCTTTCATGGCATTGAACATATGCGCAATGCCGGTTGCCCCGGAATGAAAACCAGCCTCAGCTTCGGCATAGGTCGCATCGGAATGGCCCATGTTCACCCGGATTCCTTTGTTCACAATGGCCCGGATGAGCTGATGTGCGCCCGGCAGTTCCGGTGCGACCGTGATGATTCGGATAATATCCTCATAGCCGTCGATAAGTTCATGCAGGCGCGAAACATCTGGGTCAAGAAAAGGAAGGGAATTCAGCGCGCCGGCCTTCATGGGATTCACAAAAGGTCCCTCAAGGTGCAGCCCGATAATCCGTGCGGCAGTTTGCCCGTCAGGAGTCGAGGCGACGGTGGATGCCGCCTGCGCTGCTATCGCCTGACGAATAAGCTCCATATTCCCGCGCATGATCGGGATGGTTGCCGGATAGACAGAAAGAGCAATCTCACCGGTTCCGTGCATTCCATGCAATTCCGCTATCTTCAGAATGTGGCTGACATCAGACGTCCGGGTATCATATCCGCCGATGCCGTGCGTATGAATGTCGACTATTTTCATAGTCATATCATATCATGTGAAAGGCAGGATTGAAGATGCGGGGGGAAGAAGCAAGCGTGCCTGCGGAAAGAGAAATAATGACAGATCTCGGCAAATGGACGGAAACGGAGCTTGACGCTCTTTTGCAGACGGCGCAGAAGCTGTCCGGAGCCGGCAGCCGTATTGGTTTTCTCGCGAAGCAGTTCATGGGGATGCCCTATAAAGCCGGCACCTTAGCGGGCAGCGCAACAACGGCGGAGCATCTTGTTGTCAATCTGACCGGGGTCGACTGTTTTACTTTTCTTGATTATATTGAGGCTATGCGGCGTTCCGCATCATATGCAGGATTTGTTGAAAACCTGAAGGTCGTCCGCTATCGAAACGGCGCTATTGATTTCCGCAGCAGAAATCACTTTTTCTCGGACTGGCCTGCGTATCAGCCGGATTTTATCGAGGATATTACGGGTAAGATCGCCGGCGATGCCGCCATAACCGTCCGGAAAATGCTTAATGTAAAGGCCGAAGGAAGCCAATGGATTCCCGGGATTGAAGAGCGCAGCCGCCGGGTTATATATCTTCCATCGGAGCGAGTGGATGAAAAAAGGCTTGCCGGCTTGCGGACCGGCGACTACATCGGCATATATTCCGATCGCGCCGGGCTTGATGTGATACATGTCGGGGTCATTGTCAAAGGCCCGTTTGTCAGCTATCTGCGCCACGCTTCATCCGCGCCGGATAAACGGCGGGTCGTCGACGATGAACTGCTGTCATATCTTTCTGACAAGGCGGGAGTAATCGCTTACAGGGCAAAATGAAGAATCAAGCAGTGCGCCTTATCTTCATGACTCTTCCTTCAGGGCTTCAATGTCCTTTTTCAGCCACCAGAGTATGCCGAGTGCCGGCAATGCTGTCAGAGTTGCAAAGATGAAATACCCGGTCCAGCCGACTGCTTCGACAAGAAAGCCCGAGGTCGGCGCAATGAAGGTTCTGCCGAGTGCGGCAATCGAGGAGAGCAAGGCATACTGCGTTGCGCTGAAGCGCTGGTTGCAGAGCGCCATCAGCAGGGCAACAAAGGCGGCGGTGCCCATGCCGCCCGTCATATTCTCGAACGCAACCGCAAAGATCATCATCGGATAGCTCTTGCCGACCCATGCCAGCGCGGCAAATGAGAGAATGGAAACAGCCTGCAGAACGCCGAAGATCATGAGCGACCGGAACAGGCCGAGCGTAACCATCAACATGCCGCCGAACAGCCCGCCGATAATGAGCGACGCGAAACCAAAGAGTTTGTTCATGGTGCCGACTTCGGTCAGGGAAAAGCCGACCCCGCGAATCAGAAACGGCGAGAGCAGCGCGCCGGCATATGCGTCGCAGAGTTTGTAGAGAACGATCAGCAGCAGAAAACGGATTGCGCCTTGCCTCGCAAAGAAGTCCCTGAGCGGTCCCCAGACCGCCTCGGTCATTGTTCGCGGCGGAATAATGATTTTATCCGGAGAAGGTCCGAACAACGAAGCGAGTATTCCGGCGCTCATGATTCCCGCCATCGCAAGATAGGTCGCCCGCCAGCCGATCTGGTCGGCCATGATGAGCGCAAGCGCTCCCGACACAATCATCGCAATGCGATAGCCGGTGACAAACACGGCGGCGCCGAAGCCGCGCTCTTTTTCCCGGAGCACATCGGTGCGGTAGGCATCGACAACAATATCCTGCGAAGCCGACGAAAACGCGATGAAGAGGGCGAGAGCCGCTGCTGCAACCGGCATTTCAGACGGCGAGAGGAGCGCCATGCCGGCAATGCCTGCGACGAGCATCAGCTGGGTCAGCAGAATCCAGCCGCGCCGCCGGTCCAAAAATGGCGGCACAAAGCGATCCATCAGCGGTGACCAGAGAAATTTGAGGGTATACGGGAGTCCGACGAGTGCAAACGCGCCGATAGTCTTCATGTTCACTCCGTCCACCGCCATCCACGACTGAAGCGTGCCGTACGAGAGTGCCAGCGGCAGGCCTGAAGAAAATCCGAACAGGGTGATGAAGGCGACGCGGCGGCTGCGAAAGATTTCGAGATAGGGTGCGATGTTAATCCGCACGCACGTCTCCGCGGGAAAGGGAAACCGGAAGTCTGCCGTTGAATCCGAACGCACCTCCCAGACAGCCGATGACCGCGCCCTGCGCAAAGCGCGATGCATCATATGCCGCGATCAGGGCATCGGCATTCGGGAAGTGGCGCAGGACATACGGGCTGCCGAACGAGACGACAACGGATTGTTTTGCGTTCTGCATAGCGGCTTGTATACGCTTGATTTCCTCCGGCGGAAGTCCGGAACTGCCGCGCCATGCCGCCACGCTCGTGAATAGTGCAAAGATGACGGCATGATCGCAGCCGGACATGGCATCGTCAAGAGAGAGGTGGTGGGGAAAGGCACAACTTACAGGCGATACATCATGCCTGCCGACATCGCCGCAGAGGACGAGTCGCGTATTTTCCGGGTCATACAGCGGCAGGGTGCCGAGCCGGTGGTCAACCAGCGTTATCGACTTGCCGGCGAGACGCGCTGCGACCGCCCCGGGGTGGCCCGTCTTCAGCACCGGCGGGCCGACAAGCTCTTTTTTCGTGCGGAGAATTCTCGCGACTGCAGAATTGATGATTGAGGGATCCAGCTCTCCCCGCCCGATTGCCGACTTCAGTTCAGCGACAGCAGCATCCGCATCTATGGGATGGAGCAGAATGTCGACCCCTGCCTGCATGCAGGAAACCGGTAACTGTGTAACTCCTGCAAGTGCATGCATGTTGAGAGCATCGGTCATGATTAATCCGTCAAATCCGAGCTCTGTTCTCAACAGGTCGGTCACAATTTTCCGGGATATGCTCGCCGGTCTGTCGTCAAGCTCCGGTGCCAGCAGATGGCCGATCATGATGCATTTCACGCCCGCCTTTATCGCTTCATGATACGGGAAAATATCGCAGTCCATGAGTTCGCTTCTGCTTTTAGGAATGACCGGAAGCTCAATGTGTGAGTCCGTCGACGTGTCGCCATGCCCGGGAAAATGTTTTGCGCATGTCAGCATTCCGCAGGACTGCAATGTCCTGATGTAGTGACTTCCGAGAGCCGCAACAGTCGCCGGATCGTCAGAAAACGCACGGGTGCAGATGATCGGGTTGTCGGCATCCCGATTTACATCAAGCACCGGAAACAGCGGCATGTTGATACCAACGTCTGCTGCTTCAGCGGCAAAGGCTTTCAGCGCATCCGACAGCAGGTAGATATCCTCGTGGCGGTGCATATCTATACCTGCCGCAACCGCCATGTGTGATGGAAAGGGCATGCCGCCCTGCAGTTGCTGAGCAACCCCTCGCTCAACATCGGAGGCGATGAAAAGCGGGATCTCTGCGGCTGACTGAATATCTCTCAGTGCGACGGTAACGACATCGCGCCTGCCGCCAAAGATGATGAATCCGCCGATTCCTTTCTGCACAAGCTCAAGCTGTGCCTGGAGATAGGAAGCGCCGGTCAGTTTTTCCCCGTCGATTCTGCTGATAATCAGCTGGTAGAGACTTTTACTGAGGGAGATATCGTCCGGAGAAATGGTTGTTTGCATGGTGGAGTTTAGCAGATAGGTTTCTGCCTGCACAATCAGCGTCTATTTGCGGTAGAATAGGGCAGGCTGGCTCACGTTGCATGAGGAGGACTCCAATGCTGTCTCTGGTGCTTGCGATAATCGTTCTTGCTGCTGTGGTCGTCTTTTCAGTTCAGAATGCTTCTCCGGTTGCGGTTTCGTTTTTTCTCTGGCGTTTTGAAGCGTCACTTGCTGTCGTTATCTTTCTGTCGGTTCTGGCAGGCGTAATTATCGGGTTGCTGTTATCGGCAGCGTATTCAATGAAGCGCACAGGCAGGAAGCGCCGCCTGGAAACGGCCTCTGCGTCAGGCGTTGGGACACCATCGCCGCCTTCTGACGGAAAATCGTGAAGTATTATCTGGCGCCTCACTGTGCGCTGAAACGGCTTGAAGAACCCTGTGTTTACGATGCGAAGCAGGATGAACTTTATGGGCTTGATGAACAGGCATTTGCATATCTTGCAGTCGCAGCAGAACTGTCTGGAGCTGACCCCCCTGAAGATAGCGGGTTTCTCTCATTCTGCCTTGCCGAAGGGCTGCTGCTGACATCGCCGGTCTGCGTGACCAGACCCGAACCCGTGCAGTCTCCCGTCCCGTCGCTGCGCTATCTCGAACTCCAGATTACCACCCGTTGCAATCTCCGTTGTCATCATTGCTATGTCGGGGATCCGGAACGCACCGAGCTATCCCTGGATGACCTGAAAAGGGTGCTTGATGAATTTCAGGCGATGCAGGGACTTCGTCTGCTCATTACCGGAGGTGAGCCGTTGCTGCATACTCAGTTTCGTGAGTTCAACAAGATGCTGCCGGGCTATGCTTTCCGGAAAGTGCTCTTTACCAACGGGCAGGTGCTGGACGATACTCTTCTGAAGAGTTTAGCTGTTGACGAAATCCAGATCAGTATCGACGGACTTGAGAAGGGACATGATGCTCTTCGCGGCAAGGGGACATTCAGAAAAGCCCTCGATGCTGCGGAGCGGGCAAGGCGCACCGGTATTCCGGTTTCTGTCGCCACCGTCGTTCACCGGCAGAATCTTGATGAATTCGAAGGCATGAGCATTCTTTTTAGCGGTGTCGGCATATGTGACTGGACGGTGGATGTGCCGACTCCTGCCGGTTCTTTTTTGCAACATCCTGAACTTCTGGTTCCCCCTGAGGTGGCCGGGAGGTATCTGTTGTACGGGTTTGGAGGAGGCATTCACGGCGGCGGAGGTGGATTTGCCTGCGGGTTGCATCTGGCGTCTGTTCTTGCCAGCGGAGACGTCTGCAAATGCGCATTTTATGCGGCGTCCCCTGTCGGAACGCTTTCAGGAGGACTGACGCATGCCTGGTCAAGCATTCGCCCGGTTTTGCTTGATGAACTTGACTGCGCTACGGACGGATGTTCTGTCCTCGGAGAATGTCGCGGCGGCTGCAGGTATCGCGCTGAACGTTCTGCGCCGGAGAACGTGCCGGATTACCGGAAACGGTGCGGGCGTGACTTTTACAAGTGTCATTCATATGATATAATGAAATCACGGAGCAGGCATGAAGTCTGCGATTGACCCTATGAAAGGGAGGCGAAATTATGACTATTCGCAGGGTTTCCAGGAAGGGAACAACTACCTGCAAGTGCAAAAGCTCTTGCTAGTCGAGTAAAAACAATGCGTTCCGAGGGGGGTCGGTCTGGCCCCCCTTTTCATTCATCTTGTGGGAGGAGGTGTCCGATAATAACCGCATGAAAAAGCTAATTCTAACTATAGTAGTCTCAAGTTTTCTCCTGGTTGCTGGGGTAGCCGCCGGTGAATTGACTGATACATCACCGGTCCCGCTGAAGCCGCTTGCCGTTGACCAGGACAACCCCTATTTTGAAT
>WSNO01000020.1 GCA_009773415.1 Nitrospirota bacterium
GCCTTTGCCGGAGCTGCGTCCTTCTTGGCGTCCTTCTTCTCTTCAGCCTTTGCCGGAGCTGCGTCCTTCTTGGCGTCCTTTGCCGGAGCCGCGTCCTTCTTGGCGTCCTTCTTGGCGTCCTTCTTGGCGTCCTTCTTCTCTTCAGCCTTTGCCGGAGCTGCGTCCTTCTTGGCGTCCTTTGCATCTGCTGCGAAGCTCAAACCTGCCATCGAAAGTGCGAAAAGAACTGCGACGACGAGTGCGAGAATCTTCTTCATCTAAATAGTCACCTCCTTCCGTTCGTGAAATATTTCTTCTCTAAGTGCAATAGTAATGCCAAGCATCAACTTATTTATTTTACAACAACTTCCATAAATTTGGTCAACAACAAAAATCCCGAAAAGAGGATCCAACTCCTCTGTTGAGGCAACTTCTTATTCCATGTCCTGCATTGGCTTAATGAACATGAAATAGACCATGGTCCAGTTGCCGAGAACCATAAAAACGGTTGCAAGGATACTCTGCAAAGCCAGGCCTGACACACCTGTCAGGGCATGACCGACGGTTCAGCCACCGGCGAGCGCGCCGCCGACACCCATAATCATACCGCCGAAAAAGACGCGCATCAACTCATCCACCTGCTTCGGCGCCGTGAGCTTGAACTCGCTTAGCCCCTTAGCGCTCAGAAAAGCGCCTATCGGAACCCCGATAATATAGAGAGCGCTCCAGGAAATCGCCCCGTAGCCGACGATGCTGAACAACTGGTCATTCTTTGCCATACTGTCGCCCAGCATAAAAAATGTCACCAGTTCCGACAGCGGGCCGGAAAATGAAAGACCGCGGGCGCGTCCGCCCCACTCGTATGAAGTCCACCATGCAATTATAATAATCAGGCCGACCAGCAGTCCGCCGAGCGACCATGACCAGCCTTTTTTCGGCTGTTTGCCGAGCGGACCGCCCTTCCATACAATGGGAATGATGATCGCCACAATGACCGCGATGAATACCCATTTCAGGTTCGGTGCACTGAAGAGGTCCCAGAGCGCCGGGTTTGCAATGGCATCATCACCGCTTCCAATAGAAACCTTGTAGCTCTTAATCCACTTCATCACCGGTGCAAGCGGACCGTGATAGCTCATAATAAGCGTAAAAACAAAGCCGACGGTCGCTATAAAGGCAGCGAACTGTCCTTCACCCTGCTTGTACAGGACGCCGCTTCCGCATCCGCCCGCCATAACAATGCCGAGGCCGAAAATATAGCCTCCGACGATTGCGGATATCGGTGCGAATGCCTGGCGGGCCAAGCCATCTTCGCCAAGCAGACCGAAATCTTCAATAAGGTTTGAGCCGATAATCGCTACTCCCAATGCCAACAGCCAAGCCCGTAACAACGTCATGTCGTTTACAAAGATCACGTCTCTGAACGCTGAGTTCATTCAATAGCGGCCGCGCTGCAGCACAAAGCCAAAAACAAGACCGGTCAACACACCGCTCAGGATGACCATAATGCCGATAGGCTGGACTTCCATAGCAACCTCCTGTATGCATATTTCTATAAGGACCAAAGGTCCTTTCTATCTGTTAATATTTACATATAGAATTGAAATATAGTACTGAAAGAGGTCGGAGCGAGGGAAATAAGGTTTTTTGATAGGGCAATAAGGAAAACAAAAAACGGGAGGGCCGGGTTGCCGTCTCCCCGGCATACTACATTTCGACCCGCGTCACCACTCCATGAAGCAAATGCGGCGGCATACGATAAAACTGTACGAACGAAGGCGTAAGGCGCTTGATAACGGAAAAAACTTTCCAGATAAACGACCGTGTCGAGATATCCTCAACGCCGTAAAAAATGGTTCTCGGAAAGATACTGGCTTCGCGAAAAACCTGCTCCATGTTGGGGATCTCCATATAGCCAATCTGGATCTCGAAGATGCGCAGGCCGGCAACCTGTTCATCGCGAAAAAACCACGCGATGCCGAAAGGATCATCACGGCGGACCAGCGATACGATGATATTGTCTTCATACACCACACCATTTTCGAACATGGTATTCACCATATAGGGAGGAACCTTGTCAAGGCCGCGGGAGAAAAAAAGCGCCGTTCCTTCTATGGGGTTCATATTTTCACGCCGGTTCGCATATTCAGCAAGAAACGGGGCGCGATCCATCGGCCTGAGCCGCTGATACAGACGTTTCTGTCCGCGCGTATACAGCAGGATAAGCGCGAAAGGAATTGCTGCAATGATGAGCGACCAGTAGCCGCCGTGCGGAATCTTGTAGATATTGGCGAGAAGATACACAACATTGACGCAAAAGACTGCCGCCGACAGGGCGGCGAAAGCGGTTTTCCGTTTCAGCCAGAATATCCAGGTCATGAACAGGCCGGTAAGCGCCATGGTGCCGGTAACTGCAAGCCCGTAAGCGGCTGCAAGTTTTTCCGACTCCCGAAACTCATACATCACAAACAGCACCGCACACAATAAAAACCAGTTCACAGCGCCGATATATATCTGTGAATGCATTTCCTTCGAGGTATATTCGACCTTGAAAATCGGCATTATCCGTGTGGTCATGCTCTGATAGACAATCGAAAACATGCCGCTGATCATCGCTTGCGACGCAATGACCGTCGCCAGTATGCTGAGAATGAGAAACGGCACATACAGTAGGGATGCCTGATGATAGATCATCTCAAACAGCACATTCTTCGCCTGCGGATTCTGGATGAGATAGGCTGTCTGCCCCATGTAATTCAACAGAAGTGCGGTACAGACAAAATACCAGGCATTCACTATAGGCTTGCGACCGAGATGTCCCATGTCGGCATAAAGAGCTTCACCGCCCGTTGCGCAGAGAATCACCGCCGACAGCACGAAAAAGCCGGTCAATCCGTTCTGCATGAGAAAATCGAGCGCGAAGTAAGGATTCAGAGCCTTGAGCACATGAGGCTCCTGTACTATTGCAAGAATGCCGGAACCGGCAAGCGCGCAAAACCAGATCACCATAATCGGTCCGAAAGCGCCGCCAACCTTTTCGGTTCCTTTTCGCTGAATCGCAAAAAGAGCTATCGCAATCAACGCTGCTGCAATGACGAGCGCATCAACCGGCGTTTTCTCAAACCCCGGAATAAGCAGCGCTCCTTCCACTGCAGAAAGAATACTGATGGCAGGCGTAATAACGCCGTCGCCGATGAGCAGTGAAATGCCGATGAATGACAGCACGGCAACGACGCCGATCCGACGCCCCGGCTTCAGCATGGGAGCAAGAATCTCCTTCAGGACGATAGTGCCGCCCTCCCCCTTTTTGCTGAGACTCATGGCAAGCCAGGCATATTCAACAGAGACCAGAATCGTGATTGTCCAGATAATAAGAGAGAGTATGCCGATAAAATGGGCCTCGGATCGTTCGGTCAGCAAGAAAACGACGGTGAGTGTGTAAATCGGGCTGGTTCCGATATCACCGAAGACGAGCCCGAGCGGCTGCAAAAAAGACTTGATTTTCGACTCAGGGTGATGCGCCATGACAGACTATCCCTCCGCAAAAAAAGCACAAAAAAACCGCCGGCATGGCCGGCGGTCCGCGACTGCCTGTCCAGTGCCTTTCAAATGCCTGCGAGGTTAGCTGGCGGGCTCGGGCTTGAAAGTACCCTATCCTTTACGGAATACGCCCCAACAAACTGGGTCCCCCGCATCCGCCCGTCGGGCGAATCTTGGCTCATTTTTACGCTACTCCTGCTCTGTGAGATTTGTCAACAGCGAGAGCGCTATTTTTTCCAGAACGCCGGAATGAAAAGAATGAGCACGGTATACACCTCAAGCCTGCCGGTCAGCATGCAGAACGACAGAATCCACTTCGCAGCGGGCGGCAGCCCTGCATAATTTTCTGCGGGTCCGGCTTCTCCAAGCGCCGGGCCTACGTTACATATGGCGGAAATAACCGTTGACGCCGACGTGACGATATCAATTCCGACCGCGGTCATTGCAAGCGTGGCAACAGCCGTGACCGATAGAAACAGGAAAAAAAACCCCCATATACTGCCAAGAAGTTCCTTGGTGAGATATTTCTCGTCAAGCTTCAGGGAAATAACCGCGCGTGGATGAATAAGCTGAAACAGCTCGCGATACCCCTGCTTCAGGATAATCAGCATTCGCACCTGTTTTATCCCGCCGCCGGTCGAGCCGATCATCCCGCCGAAGAACATGAGCATGACAAGAACCATCTGCGCGAAGACCGGCCACTTCTCATAATCCGCCGTTGCGAAGCCGGTCGTTGTCATAATTGCTACAGCCTGAAAGGCTGCATAGCGAAGGGCATCCCACGCCGGATACAGGCCGCATGCCCAAACCGTCAGGAACAGCAGCAATGTGGCAGTAAGTGCGACACATCCGTAAAAACGGAACTCGGCATTGCGGAAAATCCGCAGCGGCTGTTTTTTGAGCACCAGAAAATAGAGTGAAAAATTCACACCGGCAAGAAACATGAAAACCACGGCAACGTAGTCGATGAAAGCGCTTTGGTAATGTCCTATGCTGGCATTCTTCGTCGAAAATCCTCCCGTGGCAAGGGTTGCAAAAGCATGACAGACCGCATCAAAGAGCGTCATTCCCCCGGCCATATACAGTGCGGCATTCGCAAGGGTGAGTCCTACATAAATGAACCAGAGCGCCTTGGCCGTATCGAGAATGCGGGGCTGAAGCCGGTCAACACTCAGTTCTGGAACTTCGGCCTTGAAAAGCTGCATTCCGCCGCCGCCGAGCATGGGAAGTACGGCAAGCGCCAGAACGATGATGCCCATGCCTCCGATCCAGTGTGTCAGTGCCCGCCAGAAAAGGACCCCTTTTGAGACGACTTCAATATCGGTGAGCACTGAAGCGCCTGTCGTTGTAAACCCCGACATTGACTCAAAGTAGGCATCGGTAAACGAGGTGAATGTTCCGGTCATCAGATAGGGAATGGTCGAAAAAAGCGACATGATGCTCCAGGTCAGCGTAACGATAAGAAAAGCATCCCGATGCCGTATCTCCTCACGCTTCTCCCCCCGGGACGCATAATAGACCACCCCCGCGACCATGAAGGTAAACACGCCCGCCATAAGAATGCGGGAGGCTTCACGCTCGGAGAAAAGGAACGAGACAAATGCGGCCAGTCCCATGAACAGACCGGTTATGGCAAGGGTAATCCCGAGAAAATTCGCTATCAGCCGGTAATGCATACGAGCTCCTGCCTAAGCAAGCATCTGCTCTATGGAGCGGATTGACTCCCGCAGCACAAAGACAATGACCTTGTCGTCCGGCGCAACCGCGTCGTTGCCTCCCGGAATGATGACCAGCGGGCCGCGGATAATAGCCCCGATAACACAGCCGGAGGGGAGTCTGAGATCTTTCAGCCTGACGCCGATTATCTGTGAGTTCTTTCCTACCCGTGTCTCGAGGATTTCCGCGCGGCCATCAGCTATCGCGGTCAGTGAGAGAACCTCGCCTTGCCTGACATAGCGGAGAATAGAGCTTGCCGTAAGGAGCCGAGGACTCAGAACACTGTGCAGGCCGAGGCCATGCGCAACCGACACATAGTCGGTCCGGTTCACGACTGCTATCGTCTTGCTTACCCCCAGCTTTTTGGCAAGCAGACAGGCAATGATATTCAGCTCGTCATTATTGGTCACCGAGATGTAGACATCCGTAGCGGCTATATTTTCATCAGAGAGCATCCGCTGCTCAGATCCGTCTCCATACAGCACGATTGCCCGGTGCAGCTGCTTGCTCAAATATTTGCACCGCTCAAGGTCCGTATCGATAATTTTTATCTCGACCGTTCGTTCCAGGGCAGCCGCAACAGCATATCCTATGCGGCCTCCTCCATTTATGATGACCCTGCGTACCGGCTGCATGTCGATTCCAAGCATGGCTACGGTGGCAGCAATCAGATCCCGCGGCACCGGAAGGTATACAATATCGCCCGGCTGCAGCACATCGTTTCCTCCGGGAATGAATATTTCGTCACCGCGCTCAACCAGACCGAACAGCAAGCGGTGACCGACAGAGGGCACCTCTTTCAGCGACTTTCCGGCTAAGGGAGAGGATTCCGGCAGCTTGCACCCGACTACGTAGACCAGCCCGTCTTCAAATGATTCAATAGTAGACGCAAACGGAGCCCGCAAAAGACGCGTGACTGCTTCGGCAGATTCATATTCAGGATTGATGGCCGGATTGATATCAAGATTTTCCCTGCTGAGCAACTGCTTGTTGCCGAAATGGTCGGGATTTCTGATCCTGGCTATGCGCCGGGGAACATTAAACATCGTTCTCGCCAGCAGACAGGCAATCATGTTCGCCTCATCGCTGTCGGTAACCGCCAGCACCATATCAGCCCGATCGGCACCTGCTACGCGCAAGACCTCTGAGTCGCTGACCTCGCCCTCAAGTATTGCAACGTCAATATCCTCGGCAAGGCGGTTCAGCTTGCTTTTATCACGGTCGATGACGATGACATCCTGCGATTCCATGGAAAGGTATCGAGCAATCTGATAGCCGACTTCACCGGCTCCAAGTATAATCACACGCACATATATCTCCTTATCACACGGGGCAGAAAGTCAAAAAGCTTTTTATTGTATCAAAAAAAAGCGGGCGATTGCAGTGATTACGCTTCAGTCCGAAGCGCGGTCGATCGGCACTCCCCTGCAAGCCTCGCCAATCACCTGCCCCGCTGACTATCCGGCACAGGTGAGCAGCCTGCAGGATCCACAATATTTTTGGCTGTCAGCGGGGCAGGAAACAAATGATTCATAGCACGCTCGTCACCTGATAATTAATACGGAACAGGGCGCAAGTGCAACAATTTTTTCTGACACGCTTCCCATGAGGATACGCCTGAGTCCAGTCCTGCCGATACGTCCCACAACAATGAAATCAGCGTCTTCACGACTCGCCGCTTCAACAATCTCATGATAGGGACGCCCGACAACTGCAAGGGGAGTCACTTTCAGTCCCTGCGCTTCACCAAGTTTTCTCACACGCTCAACATTTTCCTCAGCCCATTTCTTCCGGTCCTGCGTACGGGCAACGCACATGGCAATCAGATTCCTTACCTTGTCGCACCGTTTTGCCATACTGATTGCCTCAGCCTCAGCCAGGCGCGCATGCTCGGATCCATCGGTGGCAATCAGAATCTGCTCACCACGGATTTCTGCATCCTTCGGCACAATAAGAACCTTGCAGGGGGCATATGCGATAACACGCTCCGTCACGCTTCCCATGAGAATCTTTCTGAGTCCGGTTCGGCCTCGGCGTCCCATTATGATGACGTCGACCTCGAGTCTCTTTGCCTCTTCGATAATCGCCTCATATGGCTTGTTGGTTCTTCGTATAACGGAACCGCACTCAACATTTTGATGGGTGCAGCACTCCCGGATACGGTCGAAATGGTCGCGGGCCCTGAACTCCATCAGCTCAACCTGGGCCTGACCTTCCGTCTCAAACTCGGGGTTCACTTCAAGCACCTGCATGACCGTCACATCAATACCACAGGAGCTTGCTATAAACATTGCCTCGCGCTCGGCGCCGCGGCTGTATTCAGAACCATCGGTTGCAAGCATGATTCTCTTGATCTCTCCCATCAGATGCCGTCTGTGCATGATCAGTGCCCTCCCGTCTGCAGGATGCCGGAGGCAGCTGCAACCAAAACCAGAATTTCGACTGCCGCGATAGCAGCATAGATGTAATCTTTTTTCCGCAGGAATATCGGAAGGATTGCGGCATAACACCATATCGTTGCCGCAGCAAGAAAGGCAACGCCGACAAAGTTCAGATAGTCGCCGGTTCCGATAAGCTGCACCCATGACCATCCGGGCTTCAGCCCGGTCGCTGCCAGATACTCATGCACCGGCAGGCTCCAGTAACGCGAAAGATCCTGCACGGGAATGTGAGGAGAGAGAAATCCGGTCACATAGATGGCATACGTCATGACCAGCATGACCAGTCCTGTACGCATGAGTAGTCGCAACAACCTAGCATAGCGGAGTTGTTCCTCCGTTGCAGGAGGTTTTCTCTGGACGGTGGCACTCGGTTTCAGTTCCATATTCCCAATCCTTTCAACAGCGACCGCGAGCCGGCGAAGAAGAGAATCCCTATGACGATCAGCCTGATTGCGGCAGGTTTTGTCCTGGCCAGAATGCGCACGCCGACCATCGACCCCAGCATGATACCCACGATTGACGGAACGACCATAAGGGGCAGCACTGCGCCGCCGTTGATATAAATCCATGCAGCAGAAGCATCCGTAATCGAAAGCAGAAACTTGCTGGTAGAAACAGACACCTTGAGCGGAGCTCCCATCAGCAGATTCAACACCGGCACATTCGCCCAGCCTGCTCCAAGTCCAAACATGCCTGCCATAACCCCGATAAGAATAAACAGGACCAGTCCCTGCGGGGTGCGGTGAATCTTCCAGTTCACCGTATGTCCGGTTGAGACCTCATGATACACTCCGTGAATGCGAAGCGCCGTTGAGAGGACATCCGCCTTCTTCACATCCGGAAACTCGGATTTCTTCGCCATCATCATGATTGCCACAATCCCGAGAATAGAGGCACCCAGCGCGGTCTGAACCACATTCGTCGGAAGGGCAAGCCCGACTAACGCTCCGGCAATTGCCGCAGTCGATGCAATGAGTGCAACCGGAAGAGCAAGACGGATATCCGCCATGCCCTTGCGCAACAACCCCGGTCCTGCCGCAAGCGCCCCGGCAAGGGCGACAAGCAGCCCGGCCCCGCGCACAAAATCGAGATGAAACGGAAGAAAGCCGCCGACAATCGGCACATAGAGCACACCGCCGCCGACACCGCCCAGTACCGCCACAATGCCGAGAAAAAATGTCACGACAAAGAGAATCAGCGGCCATGCCCACCATGGCATGTCTGAAGCCGACGCGGCTTCCGCCCCGGAGGGATCGGCAGCCGACGCACTACCAAGAACGAAAAGACAAAGGAGAAGCTGCAGGAACATAATAGCCATTTGCTTGAGGAATCGTCTGTTCAGCAACGACATCAGCATCCTGAGGATGGATAGCATGTGTCACTCCCGGAAAAGAAAAACGCCCGCGAACGGGTCTGAATTACAGTCTATCAGAAAAAACGGATTGATGCAGCAGGAAATCTATTCCGACAGGAGGGGATCGGTTATCGCATTAAAGACATTCATCATTTTTACGATGCCGATCAGTTTTCGCTTATCCTCCAGCACCGGCAGATATGCTCTGCTCTGAACCACCATGTAATATGCGGCAAGGGAGATAGGGTCATCCGGTCCGATAAAGAGGTCGGCAGGGCGCATGTATTCACTGACCGGCTTGTCGAGGAGATCGGTGTCCGTCTTCCGGTAGAGAACTGCCGGATCAGGGAGAACAGACTCTCCGTTGAGGTCTTTTAACTGAGGATCGAGCCCGCGCAGAATATCGCGGATATCGAGGGTTCCAAGCAGATTGTATTTTTCATCGAAAATGAGAATAGCCCGGGGGAAGTCGCTAACCCCGACCGCCGTTCCGGTCGCCTTGATGATATCGATTGCCTGCCGGAGTGAAAACCAGTAAGGCAGGTGAGGAAATTCAAAGATGTCTTCCATGACGGCACTGACTTTCTGCGTCTGTTCCATAAAGCCTCCAATCGTCACGGTGCTTCTGCAACGTTCAATACAATCTTAGTATATATAGCAAGGCTGATGCCAATTAGTTTTGACTTGCCTTGCATAAAAAAATCTTATACGAACCCCTTGCTCCTGATAGTCCCCTGTGGTAACATCATCATAGAAAGCTGCTTAGACTGCCTGCAGCCCGGAAAACGGTTCAAATGCATGAAAATACTGGATTATATCAAGTTCATGTTCAGCATGGACCACGCTAAAGGTGAAAAACGCGATACGACTGCTCCGCTCAGGCTGCGCTTCGCTGCGTTTCGCAAACTGCTCGACCACAATAACACCGCCCTCGCCGCCATGGCAGACCTCGGCGAAAAACTGACCGGAGATTATCTTTTCGACCGCCGATATGTTGAAACCAAAACTGCTGAAGTTGCTGATAACGTCGGCGCGATGATTGAGCATCTGAACGTTATCTGCCACGGCACCTATTCCCGTCTCGCTGATTGCCACAAGGATATTGCAGCCGCTATCAACCAGATTGTCGGCCGCAGGCCGGTTCTCGCTAAAGATGTACTCACCATTCCCCTTTCGGAACTTACAAAAGAAACAGCTGACCGCGTCGGCGGAAAAATGGCAAATCTCGGGGAGATGCTTGGCCGTACTGCCATCCCGGTGCCGGAAGGGTTTGCGGTAACTGCATATGCATTCAGACTCTTTCTGGATTATAATGATCTCCCCGGTAAAATAGCCGCAAAGCTTGATGCATTAATGGAAAACGACCTCGCTGCTCTTGAGGAGGCCAGCGCGTCAATACAGGAAATGGTGCGCGGCGCTCACCTTCCCGATGATCTTGCAGAGGCAATCGCTGCGGCATATCGATGCCTTGAACAGTTGGTCGGCAGGCCGGTGACGGTGTCTGTCCGCAGCAGCGCTCTGCAGGAAGACGGAGAGTTCAGCTTTGCCGGACAATATTCGACGGTTCTGAACGTTGCCGGTTCCGATATCGCGGATCGGTACAAGGACGTTCTGGCAAGCCTCTTTAACCAGAGAGCTCTTTTTTACTGGAAAACCAAAGGGTTTCATGATTTCGACATGGCGATGCCGGTCGGTATACTTCGCATGGTCGATGCGAAAGCCGGGGGAGTTATGTACTCGCGGGATCCGAACAACCCTAGGAATGATGCCATCCTTATCAGTGCTGTCCATGGCCTTGGGGTCACCGTAGTGGACGGAACCGTCTCCCCGGAAACGTACCTTTTTTCGCGGTCGACCGGCACGCATACGACCCTTCAGAATGCCGAGCGCCAGCAAATCGTTGCCGTCTGCACAGCTGCTGGAGGAATAGAAAAGCGTCCGCTTACCCCTCAGGAAGCCGGGCGTCCCTGCATCAGCGCCGGGCAGATTACACAGCTCGCAGCGTATGCCGATAAACTTGAACAGCACTATAGCTGTCCCCAAGACATCGAGTGGGCCATAGACGTTGACGACAGACCGATATTATTGCAATCCCGTCCTTTGCATATACTTGCCAGAGAAACCAAAAAGTCTGTTCCCACGAAAATTCCGGGCTATGATATCAGGCTTTCACGGGGAATCATTGCATGCAAGGGTATCGGTTTCGGCCCTGTTCATTATGTCCGCCTTCATGAAGATCTCAACACATTTCCGGATGGCGGAGTACTGCTGGCAAAGCACACATCTACAAAGTTTGTCACCGTGATGGACAGAGCATCTGCAATCATCACCGATGTCGGCTCTACAACGGGCCATATGGCATCCCTTGCGCGCGAATATCAGGTGCCCACGATTCTCGATGCGGAAACTGCGACTGAAACTCTCAAACAGGGAGAACTGGTCACCGTTGATGCGGTGAACGGGAATGTATATGCCGGAACGGTTGAAGAGCTTCGGGAGTTTGCAAATCCGAAAGAAGACCCGTTCAAGAGCACACAACTCTTCCGCTCTCTCGAAAAAGCACTAAAGCTGATTGCGCCGCTGAACCTCATTGACCCCGAAGACCCGGGGTTCAGTCCCGAGGCCTGCCGGACATTACATGACATTACCCGTTTTTGCCATGAAATAGCGGTGCGGGAACTTTTCAACATCGAGTTTATCTCCGCAGACGACGTCGGGTCGCAAAAGCTGGTTGCGGCCATTCCGACAGAGATCTGGGTACTGGACCTCGGTGGGGCGATCGAAGGAGCGCACAATCATCTGAATATCGACCATGTGCGCTGCCTGCCATTTCTGGCGCTCTTTAAAGGTCTTACCTCCATGCGCTGGCCGGAAGCCAAGCAGTTCGATGTATCCGGTTTCATGGGAGCGATTGCGCATACGGCTACGACGAGTGAAGAGCAACTGCGCAGGGCGGCAGAAAAGAGCTTTGCAATCCTGACCGATGAGTATATGACCTTTGCGGTCCGTCTCGGATACCACCTTTCGACCATCGAGGCATTTGCTGGCGAGAGCATCAACGATAACTACATCCGTTTTTTCTTCAAGGGCGGGGGCGCGGCAATCGACCGACGGCTTCGCCGTGTGCGTCTGATTGCAGAAATTCTGAAGCATATGGACTTCAACGTGAAAACAACCGATGACGTTGTTGAAGCAACGCTCATGAAGTACAAAAAAGAGACCATTCAGGAAAAACTCGAAATCATGGGCAAGTTCACCGTCTTCACGAAGCAGCTTGATATGGTCATGTATAACGATGCCATCACTAACGGATACATCGCGCAGTTCATCAAGCAACACATCCCAATAAAAACACCCGTAAGCACCGCCTCGCACTGAAGGTTCGGATCGCCTGCGACTGCGCTTGCGGCTTCTGATATGGCATGCTATAGTTACTTCAGCGGGCTTCCCGTCGTGAAAAATCATTGCCTCAGGCATCCGTCAGGGAGGGAACTATGAAAAAACTCTTTATCGCGGCACTCACGTTATTCCTCTGCTTTTCATTCATGGCTGGTTGTGCTTCAAGTGGTGGAGGCAGTCGCACCGCCGGGGAGGTAGTCGACGATGCGGTCATCGTCTCCGAGATAAACAAAAAAATCATCAGGGATGCAGATCTCAGCTACTGGAAGATTAATGTTGACTCATCACAGGGGAATGTCACTTTGACGGGAACGGTCAGGAGCCAAGCGGCTGCAGATAAAGCCGTCGGCTATGCACAATCTACAAAGAGTGTCAAATCAGTAAGAAACGGACTGTTGATTCAGACTCAGAAATAGATTACAGCGCAGGTCTTTCAGGAGCTTCTCCATGAAGTTCCTGAAAGACCGATCCGCAGTAATCAGCTTTTTGTCAGTTTTTCCTTGAGCAGCTTGTTTTCCCGGTGCGTGCGAAGCCACTTTATGGCCTTTTCTATCGTAAAGATAATCTGCTCTTTCCGAAACGGTTTTGTGATGAAGTCAAAGGCATTCTTGTCCATTGCTTCTGCTGCGGATTCAGCGGTAGCATACGCCGTAATAATGATAATCGGGATGTCCTGATCAAAGCTTCGGACAGCATTGAGCAGTTCAATACCGTCAAGCCCCGGCATCTTCAGATCGGTCAGCATCACGTCGAACCCACCCTTTCTGGCGAGCTCAAGCGCTTCAACCGGGTTGTTGGTAGTAATAAACTCATACGGTGTATTCGCCTTGATAATCATGCTGAGCAGTCTGAGCATATCCGGCTCATCGTCTACGATCAACAATCTTTCTGACATACATCCTCCTCTATTTTTTCAAGTGCGGCCGGAAGTGAAACGATAAACTTCGCGCCGGTCACTGCGGCTTCATCCGCAGTTTTTGTCTCAAATGTTATGGAGCCACCATGCTTGCTTATTATGCCATATGAAATGGAAAGACCGAGACCGGTTCCTTCCCCGACCTTCTTGGTCGTGAAAAAAGGATCGAAAATCTTGGAGCGCACCGCCTTAGGAATTCCAGGCCCGGTATCTGCAAATGACGCCTGCACGCACCCAGCATCCTGTGCATATGCCGTTTCAACGGTCAGCGTGCCTCCCGAGCCCTTCATGATCGAAGCAGCGTTTGCGATCAGATTAAAAAATACCTGTTGCAGTTCTCCGGGATCTGCGTTGATATGCGGCAGATTGCCGGCAAGCCGCTTCTCAATGGCGACTTTATTGATGGCAAGATTATTGGCAACTACTGCCAAAACCTGCTCCAGATTTTCGTTCAGGTCGACCTCTTCCTCCTTATGCTCCGTAAATCTGGCGAAGCCGAGAAGGTTGTCTACAATCCGTTTGGCATTTATTCCCTGCCGTTCGATAGTCTTCAGCAGATCATGGTTGTCGGAATCCTTCGGGGTCTGTTCAAGCATCATTTCGGTAAATCCGAGAATCACCGCAAGCGGATTGTTGATCTCATGCGCAACGCCCGCAGCCAATGTGCCGACCGATGCTAGTTTCTCGGTATGAGACATCCGCTGCTCGATTTTCTTCTTCTCGGTGATGTCACGTCCTATGCCCAAAACCGCGTATACCGCACCGTTTTCATCGGCAAGTCCGCTATAGTTGACGCTCAGCCAGCGTTCCTCTGCATCGACGGCAATCTGACTGGTCACTTCATCTTCAGTAAGCGTGCGATCAAAAATCCTGTGCACAACGGCCATCTGGTCTGCTCCTGCCTCTGCACCAAAAAGATCGTGCACCCAACTGCCGGCAAATGCGTCCTTCTCAACCATGAAAAAGAGACATCCGCGGCTGTTGAGCGATATAACCACGCCTTTTCTGTCGACGGTAAAGATAATGTCTTTTGCATGCTCTATCAGCGAGCGATATCGGTATTCTGACTTCTGGAGTTCGCAGGTCTTTTCTTCGACCTGATGCTGAATCGTTTTTGACCAGCGCACCAGAAGACTCACCAGCGAAAGCCCCCCAATGAGCGTAAACAGAACCGCTGCGCCCTGCACCAGCGCCTGACGGAAGGCAATATCGTGGATAGCGCCTTCCACCTCGCTGATAGGTGCCACCACGGCAACTGACCAATGCCTAGAGGAAGAGTCCCTGTCAAGCGCAACAGGCGAATAGGCAATCAGCTTTTTCATCTCTCCCTGCTGTCCCCGGTGCCAGCCCGAGATAAACCAGCTCGCGCCTTCCTTGCCGGTCAGAATCATCTCTTTCTGGATTTCGTTGATGCGGGAGAATGAGATGGCCGGATTCTTCTCTTTGCGCGCTTCCATTGCATTTTTGCCGATAAATTCAGCCTCAGGATGATACAGAAATATTCCCTCGTCGTCAATGACCCAGGTATAGCCGGCCTTCCCGGAGCGAAGCGCCCCGGCGACCTTCTCCGTCAGTCGGGAGGCGTCAATTACAAACAAAATGACCCCGGCAAAATCATTCGTTGCAACCGGATGGGCATCGTCCACGGAAACCTGCCATACCGGCATCGCCATGACGAATACCGTTGCGCTCCGGCCATTCAGCGGCTGTACAAGAATGTCGCTCATCTGCAGCTTGTTTTTCAGGGCGGGACGACCAGCCTGCTCGAGGTAGTGCGCGTCTGAATCTGTAAGCACAACGATATGCACTCCATTTTTATCGATGGCATGCGTTTTACCCGATTTCTTTTCGACATACCGTATCTCGCGCATACCGTCATCCTGAAAGCTCGAATACACTATCTGAATGCGCCGGTGCATCTGGATGCGCTCGGAGTACTGAACTGCGGGAGAGAAGCTCAACAGGGTCAGTTCGCGCCTGAAATCGACAAGGCTGTTTTCGACCATGCTGGCCGCGTAACGGGCAATCACGAGCTGCTGATTATTAAAGTCCTCGATTACCGTGTCGCGCACTGCCTGTGATGAAACCCATCCAAGCACGAGGATAATACCGAGCATAAGTCCGGTGACAAGAAAGGTGAGCAGCTTGTAATGACGGGTATAAAAGGAGAACCACCACTCAAAAGCGGGGTGGCGGGTCTGATCAGGCTCGTTCGGGGTGCGGCAGGCCGGAGGAGTACGATTCATGGTTGAATTATAACGTATTCAGGCTATCCCGGGCACGAGGGATGGGGGAGAGAAGATCCTCTCCCCCATCCCGGTTACTGAACGAGATTCGGAGCAGCACAGAACTCCATGCAGCTTTCCTTCACAACATAGACACAACACGGGGCGTACTTCACAATCTTCGGAGCTTCGGCCCCCAGCAGAAAACGTGCTCCTTCAGATGCACCGCGCGCGCCGATGACAAGAAGATTGGCTTTTTCCTGCTCAACATATTCCACAATAGCCTCTGAAGGCGACGGACCCTTGATAATGAGCGCCTTTACATCCTTGACTCCCTGTTTTTCGAGATACTCCATCGCCGACCGGAGAAGCTGTTCCGAGCGCTGCGTAAAATCATCCCGTGTAGTATCACGATCTGCCGGCAACAGTCCAACCTCCAGATCGGAAAAGTGCGGAAGGACATTAATGATATGTACTTTCAGATTGTCACGGTCTTTACAGAGGAAGGCCGCAGCAGCAAGACACATGTCGCTGTATTTTGAACCGTCTATCGATACAACTACTTTCATCGCTCCGCCTCCTAAAGCTCTTTCTTGACTTTCACTTTCTTATGAACCGTGAGTCCCAGTCCTTCAAACAGGTGAAACAGCGCATACCCCCACCAGATGGTATAGCAGACGTAGAAAATAAGCAGTGCCGACATCATGCCGATGCGGTCGGTCACGCTCTGTGCCTGAATCCCGTAGAAATTATAGGAGGGCTCAACGACCTTCTTGCTCACTTCGTTAATCATCTTGGCATTATCGAAATCCTTCGAAAGCTGAAGCGCCTTGTCGACTTTGCCCAAAAGCGCCCACCAGTCTTTCATGGCTTGCTTCTCATCGTAACCATATGTTTCCTTCAGCTTTGCGCCGTCGTTCTTATACATGAAATCACCGTCGCGAATCACCACCGAAAGCATTTTCCCCAGATCGCCGCTCAGCTTGAGTTCACCGCCCTTCAGTTCTGCCGTGCCGCCTGCGACTGAAACGAGATTCGCGGCTTTTTTTGCATCCTCCGGCTTGTCGTAATTGACCGTTGCCGAAATCTGTCTGCCGACGTACTTTTCATTCTCCTTGGCAACTTTCGGGATAAAATATGCTGAGCCCTTGGACAGCTTGTTGAACATGTCGTCCGAAAACTCCAGCCCGTTCATGCCGCTTCCGAATATCGGCGACATGATCAGGCCGAACAAACCGAAAAAAGCGAGCGACATGATAATGCCGGTGCCGAAATGTCTTTTATCTCGTATCAGCATGGCTTAGCCCTCCCTGAATGTTTTGATGTTTTTTATGAAGCTCCACATAACCCATGCAACAAAAACAACAACCGTTATCCAGAAAAGATAGTTGCCCACCGTTTCAATAATCTGGCAAAGACCCATGGGCCAGTTGAGATATCCCATGTCCGCAAACTGCTTGGGAAGCGTTGAAAACCGGTTAATGAATCCTGCAAGGATGGTGACGACAAAGAACATTCTGATAGTCATGCCGCTGACGACCTTCGTTGTCAGCGCGCCTATCTGTATGCCGATCAGGGAGCCGAGCAGCATTCCCATGGCAAGGGTATAGAAGACGAAACCGTATACCGCATACTGGGCGATGGCGCCGTATCCGGCAGTAAAAACAATCTGGAAGATGTCGGTTCCGACCGTGGTAAACGTCGATATTCCGAAGACGTAGACAAACATCGGGAACGTGATAAATCCGCCCCCCACTCCCATCATTGCCGAAGCAATGCCGACCACAAATCCACCGGCAGCAAGAATAAAGGCTGAAATCTGCCTGCCGCCCGGAACCATGTCCTCGTCGAACTTCACCATCGGCGGCAGACTGATTGACTGCAATTTTCCGGCTATGCCCGGCAGCTCCGTTGAACTCGGCACCTTCGGCGCGTCATGCCCCCCATGACCATGTCCGGCAGGCGGCACACCTGATTTTCTCTTCTTCAGGAAGTCGGAGACGCCGTACCAGCTCAGGAAGCCGAGGATAGTCGCATAAATGATGCTGGTAACTGCATCGCTCAAAATAGGGTCCTTTTCATAAATGGTCATCTGGATAAAGCCGCCGAGGGTAGCGCCCAAGATCGATCCGACAAGAAAAAAAGCGGCAATCCTCATATTGACGTTGCCCATTTTCTTGTGAAGCACCGAACCCATGATAGCTTTTGCAAAGATATGGAAGAGGTCAGTGCCGACGGCAAGTATTCCCTTTACGCCGGCTGCCATAAGGGCCGGCGTAATGATAAAGCCGCCGCCTGCACCGATACAACCGGTAATCAGGCCGGCGCAAAAACCGACAGCTATGGAAACAAGAAAGACAATGGGCGTATAAAATGAAGGTGCATACGCCTTTTTGCCGCCCAGCAGATCCGCTGCATCGGCAATGTAGAGTGAAAAGATAGGGACAAGCGCAGCCAGTGCAATCAGCACCAGCATGCGCTTCTTGCTGCGCAGAATGTTCATGGAGACTTCATAGTCCCATCGTGCATAGTGGATAGATGCTGCCATCATGCACTCGTACAGCTTTCTCGGAAAGCTCATCTTACAACCTCCCACCGGATAGAGTTCGGATGGTGCGAGTCATTCCCCCGATAACCGCACGCACCGCAGAATGTTAAGGACATGTCTAACTTGCAATTTACATGCCACAACTATAATCCCTTATCTGCTCTTGATCCTGCCTGATATCGCTGCACTATATGCTACATATAGTTGCACGTGCAATTCCTGCGCATATCACGCAAAACAGCCGCAGAAAAAGCTTTATGTCATATCTTGAGAAGCGACCTTGGTGCACCCTATCTATGCACATGCATCATTTACATGCATATAAAAGAGTTTAGAACACCCTTCCAAGCTGCCAAATCTTAGCACATACGTTGACTGGATTCGACATGATATTTATTTATAAGTCAATAAGGAAACAGCCACAGGCGAAAGAGCTGCGGAGCAACAGGCAGGCGGAGAGGCTTCTTACTTCTTACTTCTGTTTCTGATTCTCGCTCCAATGACGACGCCGAGGAAAACCGCGCCAAAAGCGACAATACCGACGAGAAGGTAGTCCATATGTCGTACTCCTTAAATAGAATTTTTGCTTTACAGCACTGCAGCGCTGCAGCTAACGCAATGAGACAATATCTCCGTCTTTGACCGGCACTTCAAGACCGACAAACGCAAGGGAATCCCCCTCGAATACCTTTTTTACCACTGCCGTCCCTCTCTGGCGACCTTCCGCATCCAGAAGAACCACGCGCGCTTCCGGCTGCAATCCATGGCGTGAACCGAGACCGAAAGCTATTTCATTCACATTATCGCCATGCACGATCCGGTAGATTTCGGCTTTTCCCTGGGTTGCCAGCAATGCTTCAATTTTCTTCGACATCAAAAACACCGCCGCCATGGTAAGACCCGCCGAAAGCAAGCAGAAAAGCGCGGCAAGCCATGGCGCAACCCCGGTGTTCCTCTGGATAATTGACACAAAGCTGCCACGAAGACTTGCATAATCTTTATGCACAACAGCGCGAAAGACAAAGTGCTTCTTCGGGTCTGTCTCCCCTTTCGGGAAAACAGCGATATCGTATGCGCCGGGCGGTGCATCTTTTGTCACCGTAACAGTGCCGGTCCACATATTGCCGCCAAGAAAGTACCCTGACTTGGTTTCTTCAATCGCGAGCATCACCTTGTCCGACGGGCTGGTTTGCGCAAGTTCTGAGGCATGCTTGATCTTCGGGTCGACCGGGCCGTTCACGCCCACGGTCTGCCCCGGCAGAACATTATAGACATGCATGGGTTCACGCAGATTTGCAACGCACGCGTCCAGCAGGCAGACAAAAATAAAAATGAAAAAGAGCGCTCCAATCTTTCTGGCATGCTTTCTCGCTTTTATCAGCTGCTCAAGATTCATGATTCCACCTCTTTATGAACATCCGCTTCCGGCGATCTGAGCTTTCTGACCAGAAAAATTCCTACAGCAAGCGTGGGAATGAACATGCCGAGAAAGACTTTGAAGAAAACGGCGTTGAAATCGTCCGGATTCTTGACCGCGAAATACATGGCGACGCAGAGTTCGGCGAGTATCAGCACATCGATAATCACAACCGTTATTTTTTGCTTCATGTTCACGAGAAAGCGCTGCTCCTTCGGCATGATTTAGTCTGACTATTCTACCATAGACAAAAACCTTCCCCCGGCCGTGCAGCCGGGGGAAGGCGACAGCAGAAAAAAACTGGGAAGGCTATTTCTTGAAAATATCCGTTCTTGTGATGTTCATAAACCGCAACGCTTTGCCTTCCTCCTTATAGTAAACGCGCACCTCATCTCCTGCGTCCCATGTCTTTTCAGGCAGATCAAGGTATTGATCCGGCGGCGAGAAGACGATGAGCTGCTTCTGCCGTGCGGAATACAGCGTCACAGTCTTCTTTTCCTTGTTCACTTCCGGGAACTTCTTCCCTTTCACCAGTGCATTTTCCCGATCGATGTTCTCTTTTTTGTCGATAAGCTTGAAATCGATAACCTTGAAGCCCTGAGTAGCAGGGTCGAAAATGGTGATATTATTTTTCACGGTATCGATTTTCATCCTGTATCCTGCCTTCGGAGCGGCACCCATTTCCATAGGATCCGTCGGCAGCACATAGGCATGCGGCGGCAGCGTGTTGTAGTCCGGATTGCCCGGATCCGCCTTCTTGTCCTGAATGAGGATAGCTATATTCTTCGCCTTGTCGTATTCAATGACCCTTCCCTGATCGACCTGGCCAAGCTCTCCGCACCCAGAGACAAACGCCATGAAAAGGACCAGCGGCAGTGCAATCAGACAGAGTTTTTTAAGAGACCTGACCCCGTTCTTCATGATTATGCCCTCCCTTTCTTCTGAGCAACTTCAGCACGCGCACCTTGGACCATCCTCACAAAAATGTACAGGGAAAGTAGGCTCACTAGGCCCAGAATCAGTATGGTGGACAACATATCCGTGATTGCTTTCGTCCCTTCCACATACCTCGGAATGAGCTTCATGATAACGGAAATATTGCATCCCATGACCGCTATGCCGAAGGCGATTCGTATGCCGTAGCCCTTGATGTACTTGGTGGCAACGGTTCCGACCTGCGCACCTATCGAAGCTCCGACGAGCATGATCATTGCGGCGACCAGTTCGGTTCTGCCCTTATAGGTATAGGTACCCGCCCCGTAAAGACCTGATATCATGACCTCAAAAAGGTCCGTACCAACCGCGATATGCGTCGGACAGCCCATGAGGTAAATCAGCATCGGCATGCGGATTAGACCGCCGCCGATGCCGAGAATGCCGGCGAGCCATCCGGTCAGAAAGCTGAGTAATATCGGCACCCAGATAGATACGATAAACCCGGAAACCTTTAAATTGACCATCGGCGGGATTCTTAACTTGTGAATGGTTTTGTGCCACTCAATGCCGGTGGCAAGCTTGTCGACTTCCTTGCCGGCAGCCTTTGCTTCCCTGTCCTTCTGCTTTCTTTTATTGATATCGTGAAAGACCGTCCAGGCGATTAGTGAGAGAAGGCAGACATACATCCAGCGGACATACAGATCGACCTTGCCGATACGCTCCAGCCACATGATCATCTGAGCGCCGACCTCAAACCCGACGACAGTGCCGACAATCATAATGACGCCGAGCCGGTAGTCAACGTTGCCGAACTTTCCGTGGCGCATGGTCGAAACGAGTGATTTCCCCGCCATGTGCGCAATGTCGGTGCCGATGGCAAAAGCCATGGGGAAGCCGAGAATATTGAGTCCCGGCGTAATCATCCAGGCACCGCCCATCCCGAAAAAGCCGCCGATAATTCCGACGCCGAGACCAAGGATAATCAACCCCGGCCAGAATATCGTAACGCCCGAGATAGGCATAAGAACATATAAAAACTCCATAACTTAACCTCCTCTAACCCGGTTTTAGTGCTCTGCCAGATCTCTGGACTTCAGGTCAATACCGATGCGGCTCATGACGACATCTGCCATCATTCCGAGCAATACGCCGACAATTGGAATAACCGCCACAGTCAGCAACGCAAAATAGATGTGGCTTTCATTGTACAGATTGGTGAACCATGCTTCCCATCCCGTGAATTTCCGCGTGTCGGCCACGATGACGATCGGCGGCGACTTGTCGGCGGCAGCAAAAGCAATCTGAGGGAGCATCGCCAGTGCCATTACGGCAAGCGTAAACAGTCTGTTCATTTTCCTTTCCTCCTCAAGTAAAACTTCACTCACAGTGCGCAGCAACTGCGTCGATTTCTCCTATCGGAAACTCACCCTGTTACCAGCCGTTCCCCACCTCCTTGCCCCCCTTTCGCTCCCGACCGAACATCGGACGGCAAGCATATAATTGTTACGCAAAACCCCTGTTTCATTTCGAGCGGACAAGCTCAAACTCGTTCAACACTTTATACTTGCCCACCTTGCCGATCAGCTTCATGAAGGCAAGCGTATTCTCATCAGCGTCTATAAAAATGCGGTAGACCGCAACCGCAGATGCTCCCTCTTTTACCCCGAAATACTCGGCAACGTCGCCTTTTGCCCTGACGACATCCACCGACTGAACTACCTTCGCAATCTTGCGCAGTGCCCGTTCCTGAATGGCATCGAAGAAAGGCTGCGTTATAAGGTTGGCCTTTTCGATACCCGGGACAAGGCGGGAAGATACGTACAGGTCCTCGCAGCAGACCGGTTCACCGTTGACGGTATCGCGGCACTGCACATGAAGCACAGGTCCGCTGTCGTGGAGATACTGCAGTGATTCACCGTTCGTCTCATTGAGGGTCCGTTTTACTATTTTCCGCTCAAGCCGCACGCCGGATCCGAAGGTGTCTTCCGCAAAGCGGGTCCGAATGGTCATGCCGAGGTGAGGCACCGAGCTTTTCACGTATGTTCCCTTGCCCTGCTGCCGCTTCAGGTAGCCGTCCCGGACGAGATCGGTGATGGCAAGGCGAACCGTCGCCTTGCTGACGCTGAACATGCGACAGAGTTCGTCTTCAGACGGAATGAGGGAATTGACGTTCCACTCGCCCTTTTCTATCTTCCGCTTAACGATGTCATAGATCTGCACATAGAGTTTTTGCTGACTGTCACGATCCACCACCACTGCTTCGATCATATGGCATCCCCTTCAGTCTCTGTTTCATGCCGCGGTAGAGGTTCTTTTTTTTTGCAGCATGCCAAAACGCCCAACAGATATATGCAAGGGGAGTGCCAGGAACGGAACTCATTGTTTTTTCGGTAAATAGGTCTTTATAAAGACCGGAGATGAGAATGATGTAGAAACATAATGATGCATAAGATCGGCTATCGGATAAAAAAAGCAAAAAAAACATAATCACACATAGCAACTATTTGTTGCTATGTGTGATTATGTTGCAATGCGAAGCTGTTTTATCTTGCGTTGAAGCTGCTGACGGTAGATGCCCAGAATCTGGGCCGCTTTTGATATGTTGCCGCGGGCTTCCTGCAAAGCAGCCCAAATGAGCTCCTTTTCATAGGCCGCGACCGCCTCGCGCATTTTCGGCGTTGCGCTCCGCTTCCTGGGTGGCGACTGCTGGAGCACCTGCGGCAAGCTGGAGGGAAGAATTTCCGGACCGCTCGTGAATGAGACGGTATGCTCGATGATGTTTTCGAGTTCCCGCACATTACCCGGATACGGATAGTTCATGAGCATAGTGAGTGCGTCGTCGGAAATATCCCGGATCAGGATGTCCTTTCGTTTCGGGGCGTGCTTCCGGATAAAGTGCTGCACGAGAAGCGGGACATCCTCCATGCGCTGGCGCAATGTCGGCAAATGAATGTTGATGACATTCAGACGGTAGTAAAGATCTTCGCGAAACGTGCCTTTCCTGCAGAGCGCCTTCAGATCCTGGTTGGTCGCGGCAATAAACCGGACATCAACATGGTGAACACGGGCGCCTCCCACCCGCATGAATTCACCCTCCTGGATGACACGGAGCACCTTCGTCTGGAAAAGCGGCGAAACGTCGCCGATCTCATCGAAGAAAACCGTTCCGCCATCGGCGAGTTCAAGAATCCCCTTTTTGGTATAGTTCGCGCCGGTAAAGGCGCCTTTCTCAAAACCGAAGAGCTCCGATTCCAGAAGGGTGTCGGGGATGGCACTGCAGTTAATGGTCATAAAGGACTTCTGACTGCGAGGACTCCAGCGGTGGATAGCGCGGGCAACCGGCTCCTTGCCGGTGCCGCTTTCGCCGGTAATCAGAACGTTGCTCTCGGTCAGGGCAGCTTTCTTGATGAGGCCGAAGACATCCTGCATGAGCACGCTTTTGCCGATAATCTCATCAAAGCCCTCGCTATGCGTCAGAAACTTGCGTTTGTGCTTCGCTATCGTCTGTTCTATTGCCTTCCGCGTCAGGCTTTTTTCGATGATGTCGCTGACGCCGAGTTGCATCGCCTCTATCGCAACGGCAATCTCCGCAGCCGAAAACCCGACGACCGGCAGCCTCTGGCGCAACTGAAGCAGGCTGTCGCGCCACTCGTCCAGAGAAAGATCAAGAAACGCGATGTCATATCGGTCAAGTAATACGCCGTCAGGATGCTGGCTTTTCCGCTTCTGCCCCATGACCGTGCACTCGGAACAAAACGGCTTCAGCAGGCTTTCGATCTCTTTCGAATCGGATATGACAAGAATCTTGGGCATACACGTTTATTGTATAACAACCAATGCGGCAAATAAAAGGATTGGACAGGTATGGACCTGGCATTAATGACTGCAGGATTGCTAAACTACTGTTATTCTCAATAGACAAAAAGGGAGCTTATCGCACTGATGAAGAAGATATTTATTCTGTCTGACGGAACCGGCCAGAGCGGTATTGATGTGTTACGCGCCGCGCTTGTGCAGTTTCATGATTCACCGGTAACCTTCACTATCCACTCGCGCGTCGAGACCCGCGAGAGGGTGAAGGAGCTCCTCATCGATGCGAAAAAGAAAGATGCCTTTGTGGCTTTCACCTTCGTCAAAAAGGACATCCGTGATTACGTGCATCAGTATTGCTTACGGCATCATATCGTCCACTTCGACATACTCGGCCCAATCATCCGCATTCTCTCCTCCTATCTTGGCGTTGCGCCGCTCGAGAAAGCGGCGCTTTTGCGCAAGGTTGACGAGCGCTATTTTCGCCGGATAGAAGCGATTGAATTCTCGATTGTCCATGATGACGGCAAAAGCATCGAGCGGCTGGATGCTGCAGACATTATCATCGTTGGACTGTCCCGTACGTCGAAAACCCCGACTTCATTTTTCCTGGCACAGCAGGGGTACAAGGTGGTCAATATTCCGATTACCCCTCCCCTTGCATTGCCTGACGCGCTTTTCGAGACAGATCAGGGGAAAATTGTCTGCCTCCAGATGGAACCCGAAGTTTTGCAGAAAGTGCGCCTTGCGAGGCTGCATCATGCGCACACATCCGACAATACCTATACCAACCTGAAGCGAATTTACGAAGAGGCAGAGCATGTGGAAGAACTGCTCAGGAAACACCGTCAATGGAAAGTTGTAAACACAACAAACAAATCGGTCGAGGAAACGTCAAGAGAGATTATCGATTTTGTCATCGGCAAGGACGTTGTTATATAGCAGTAAGGGCGGCTTCTGCTGTTTGCTGAATTCTGTTTTTCTGGAGGTATCGCCATGACGGCCACACTGAAGATATCCGGAATGAGCTGCATGCACTGCGTGAATCGTGTAAAAAAGGCTGTTGATGCCCTGGGAGTGGCCAGAACCGATGTACAGATCGGCGTAGCTACCGTAGAATTTGATGAGGCGCAGCTTTCGGCAGATGCCGTAAAAAAAGCCGTTGAAGAGGCCGGCTACACTGTTATAAGCGTTTCCTGACCCTCATGCACAAAAGAAAGAGTCCCGCGCGAAAGGGACTCTTTCTTGTATTCTGTATGCTGCATGCTCAAAAAGCTTTATGCGCGAACATGGCCGCCGGTCTTTTCAGAGACATGCTGAACGAGTTCCGCATGAACAGCATCTACTTCATCATCCGTCAGTGTGCGATCAATCGCACGGTAGCGGACACTGAAGGCAACACTCTTCTTCCCTTCACCGAGCGAAGCTCCCTGATACACATCGAAAATAGCAGTATCCTCAATTACGTCGGAACGGAATGCGCGGACATGGCCAAGAATGGCGGCAGCGTCCAGTGAGGCATCCACCACCAGCGCAGTGTCGCGCTCCACAAAAGGGAAACGGGCAATCGCACGATAGTCCGCTCCGGCGCCAATATGCGGCATCAGGGATGTCAGGTCAAGCTCAACGACAATGACGGACGGTTTCTGCGCCTTGATGTCGAGCGTATTGACGACCAGCGGCGACAGCACCCCCGCAAAGCCGATCTTGCTCTCGCCGATAAAAATATCAGCCGACTGGCCCGGATGCAGAAACGGCTCCTCCGAGCGTTTCCAGCAGACACCGGAAAGACGCATATCCGCAAACAACGCCTCAAGCAACCCTTTGACGTGATAGAAATCGGGAGTCTCGTCACGATAAAGGCTTTTTATCTTTTCACGATACACGAGCGCCGCAAGATGTTCGCGCTCTTCAGGAAGCGCTTCGCCGGGACGCCCGAGAAAGATCCGCGCCTGCTCGAACAGCCGGAGCTCGCGGTTGCCCTGGGCAACATTTGTTGCCAGATTCCGGATGAGCGACGGCAGCATGAAGGTCCGCATAAAGGCGTCTTCCTCGCGAAGCGGATTCTGCACGCGAACACAGACGTTCCGTTCATCGTCGGCAGCAAGGCGAAGCAGATCCAGGTCTGCCTTGCCTATGAAGCTGTAGTTAATGGTTTCTGTATATCCGGAGGTCAGAAATGCAGCGCGAATCTTCCGCTTCAACGGCATGATTTTCCCGGCAGTGCTGACCGCATCATCGGCGGCAAATGCCGTGCGGGGCAACTCCGGTGAAATATTGTCAAACCCGACCATGCGGGCCACTTCTTCGATGACATCCTCTTCCATCGTAATGTCACGCCTGTACGGCGGCGTCTTCACGATGAAAAACTCCCGGGAGCCTTCCGTAATGTCGAGACCAAGCCCTTGCAGGCTCTCGAGAATCCGGCCATGGGTCAGGGCAAGCCCCAGCACATGGTTAACGCGACTGTAGCGGACCTTCACCTCGTACGGATGCCATCTCTTCGGATAAATATCCAGCTTGCCGTACATCGCGCCCTGCGCGAGATCCTTGATGAGCAGTGCTGCACGATCAAGAGCCTTTTTCATAATCTTGATATCGGTTCCGCGCTCAAAACGGTAGGAAGATTCGGTCTTCAGCCCAAGTGTTCTTGATGTCCTGCGGATTGAAGTCGGCTCAAAGTATGCGCTCTCAATAAAGACATCCGTCGTCAAATCTTTCACTTCGGTATTGAGCCCTCCCATAACGCCTGCGACCGCTACCGGAACTTCTGCATCCCAGATAAGCAGCATATCAGGGTCAATCCGGCGTTCCTCACCGTCAAGAGTGTAGAATCGCATCGGATTGTCGGACTGCAGGACGCTGCGCGGCGTGCCGACCCTGATGCGACCGCCTTTCAGCAGATTCAGGTCAAACGCGTGCAGCGGGTGGCCGAACTCCAGCAGCACATAGTTTGTGACGTCTACGACATTGTTGATGGCACGGACACCGCATTTCTCCAGCCGTTCCCGCATCCAGGCGGGAGAAGGTCCGATCTTCACATTCCGCACGATGCGTCCCGCATATCGGTTGCAGAGTTCGGCATCAAGCACATCGATATTGAAATCAAGCGCCTTCGCCTCTGAGACGATAGTGAGATCCGGCAGATTCACCGATCTGCCGTACAGCGCCGCAACTTCGCGAGCAATTCCGACTACGCTCAGGCAGTCCGGGCGGTTCGGCGTAACATTCACTTCAAATACAGCGTCGTCACCGATGCGCTCAATCGCCTCAACCTCAAACCCGGACATGGTCAGACGATGGGCAAGCGCCTCCGGAGCATCGCTGATTTCAACAAACTCTTTCAGCCAATTAAATGGAACACGCATCAGAATTGCCTCAGAAATCGCAGATCATTTTCAAAGAAGAGCCGGATGTCATCGACGCGGTACTTCAGCATCGTGATTCGCTCAACGCCCATGCCGAATGCAAAGCCTGTATATCGCTCCGTGTCGATTCCGCAAAAGCCGAGCACCTTCGGGTTCACCATGCCGGCACCGAGCACCTCAAGAAACCCGGAGCCCTTGCAGACACGGCAGCCCGCGCCGCCGCAGAGAATGCAACCTATATCGACCTCGGCCGACGGTTCCGTGAAGGGGAAAAAACTCGGGCGAAACCGCACCGGCACCTGCGGGCCAAACATCTGATGGACGAATGTTTCAAGCACGCCCTTCAGGTTGCTGAAGGTTATGCCTTCATCGACCATCAGACCCTCGACCTGATGAAACATCGGTGTATGAGAAACGTCGGCATCACACCGGTAGACTTTCCCGGGCGCAATGAACCGGAGCGGCGGTTTTTTCTGCTCCATCACCCGCACCTGCACCGGCGAGGTATGCGTGCGGAGCACTACATCATCGCTCACATAAAAGGTATCCTGCATGTCTCGGGCAGGATGGTCCTTCGGGATATTCAAGGCTTCAAAATTGTAGCGATCAAGTTCAACTTCTGGCCCCTCCTCGACAGAAAAGCCCATGCGAACAAAAATATCGATAATCTCGCTGAGAACCGTGTTGATGGGGTGTTCGCGGCCGATACCGGCAGTCCGCCCCGGAAGGGTGATGTCGATGGATTCGGAAGCAAGGCGCTTCGCAAGGTCCTTCCGGGTCAGTTCGTCTTCCCGCGCGGAACAGGCCGCTTCAATCGCATCTTTCAGTTCATTGATGCGCTTGCCTGCCGGAGGCCGATCTTCGGCAGAAAGAGTTCCGAGAGACTTCACCTGCAGCGTGATGAGCCCCTTTTTGCCTAAATACCTGGCTTTCAGCTGTGCCAGTTCCGGCAGCGATGTAATCGTTTTCAGTTCTTCAATAGCAGTATTTTTCAGTTCTTCACTCATATCAGCGTTCCCGTCTGTATCTTTCGGTAAGAAAATGCGTCTTTCCGGGTGCCAGCGCCCGGAAAGACGCATGCCGACAACGACAAATCAGCGATTGACCTGTGAGACAAGTGCCTTGAAGGCGTCCATGTCACTGTACGCAAGCTCTGCAAGCGAACGGCGATCCAGCTCAATGTTCGCCTTTTTCAGACGATCCATGAACTGGCTGTATGTCAGGCCGAGCGGTCGGACTGCAGCATTGATGCGCGCAATCCAGAGCGCCCTGAATTCACGTTTCTTCAGTCTCCGATCGTTGTAGGCAGCAAGCAGGGCCTTGTTGACCTGCTCCTTGGCATTGACGAAAAGACGGCTTTTTCCGCCGACATACCCTTTTGCTCTGTCAAGGACTTTTTTATGACGCTGTTTCGTCTTGAATCCACCACGTGCTCTTGGCATTATTGTTCCTCCTTGCATCCGAATCTGGCAGTCCTGGTTGGCCAGGGACGGATTCATTGCTGTTCAAAATGATGAACGAAAATTTTAATAAAAACAGGCAGGTTCTGTCGAGACCCCCCTGTGCCTTGTTCACGACTCCTTCGGACACTTCCGAGGGCACTGCCCGCTGACGGCTACTGATACGGAAGCAGTTTCTTGATTCTGTCCTCAAATACCTCAGGGATCAGGCTGCCTCCGCGAAGACCGCGGATTCTTTTCGGGCTCTTGCCGGTAAGCAGATGCCCCCGGTATGCCTTGTATCTCCTGACCTTGCCGCTGCCGGTCACGCTGAACCGTTTGGCAGCGCCTCTGTGCGTCTTAAGTTTCGGCATGTCTACCTCCTTTGCAGAAAAAATGAAATGTCAAAGAAATGAAAGAAAGGGGAATCCGCAACGATTTGCGCCGCTTCCCTTTCTCCTTATTCGCTTTGCCCTTTATTTGCTGCTCGGCGCAACAACCATTGTAATGTGGTTGCCGTCAAGCCTCGGCTGCTGTTCAATGGTGAACTTCCCCGGAAGCGCAACCTTGATCTTCTCAAATACCTTCATGCCAAGCTCAGGCCGCACAATCTCGCGGCCGCGAAAGTACATGGTGACTTTTGCTTTATCTCCCTCATCTAGGAAACGCCGTACATTGCGGATCTTCAGCCCAAGATCGTGCTCCGAAATCTGAGGACGGATTTTAACCTCTTTTAGGTCTGTCGTCTTCTTCTGGGTGCTCTTCTTCCCCATCTGGTATTTATACTTGCCGTAGTCCATTACCCGGCACACCGGCGGGGTGGCAGTCGCAGCGACTTCCACAAGGTCAAAACCCTTTTCCCGTGCAATCTGGAGAGCCTGGGAGGTAGGAACCACGCCGAGTTGCCCTCCCTCGTCGTCGATCAGACGGACCTCGCGGACCCTGATCTGCTCGTTCACTCTGACAATGTCTTTACTGATGTTGTCACCTCCGTGCATGCGGATCGGACGGCAGCCCCGTCTGTCCGCGTTTACTGTTTGTTTCGAACTGCTTCCGAGAGGAAGCCCGCAAACTCCTCTATGGTATAGGGACCGATGTTTTCACCATCCCGTTTGCGTACCGTAATTTTTCTTTCTTCGACCTCACGGTCGCCAAGAAGAACAAGGTACGGTATCTTCTTCATTGTTGCACGGCGAATCTTGAAGCCGATCTTCTCATTGTCGGCGTCAAGCTGCACGCGGAACCCCTGTGCTCTAAGCTGCTGATACACCTCCTGCGCAAACGGCTCATGCCGCTCCGCAATGGTCAGCACGGCAACCTGCGTCGGCGTCAGCCAGACCGGGAAGTTTCCGGCATAATGTTCGACGAGAATACCGAAGAAACGCTCAAGCGACCCCATAAGCGCTCGGTGAATCATGATTGGACGGTGGTCCTTGCCGTCGCTGCCGCGATAATTCATATCGAACCGGTCAGGATTGTTGAAGTCCAGTTGTATGGTGCTGCACTGCCAGGAACGGTTCAGGGCATCCTTGATCTTGATATCGATTTTCGGTCCGTAGAATGCGCCGCCGCCCTCGTCAATATGGTGCGGCAGATTGCCTGCCTCAAGCGCTCTCTTCAGCGCTTCTGTGGAACACTCCCATATTTCCGGGGTTCCGACAAACTTTTCTGGCTGAGTAGACAGGTAAATGTCATAGCTCTCAAAGCCGAATGTATTCAGCACAAAGAGCGTGAAATTGAGAATCTTCCGGATTTCGTTTTCTATCTGGTCTTCCCGGCAGAAGATGTGCGCATCGTCCTGCGTGAAGCCACGAACCCGGAGAAGGCCGTGCAGTACGCCCGACTTCTCGTAGCGATAAACCGTGCCGAGCTCTGCATAACGAATCGGAAGCTCGCGATAGCTTCGCAATGAACTCTTGTAAATACTGATATGAAACGGACAGTTCATCGGCTTCAGTTCATACGCAACGTCGTCAATTTCCATCGGCTCGTACATGTTCTCGCGATAAAACTGCCAGTGTCCGCTCCGCTCCCAGAGCTTCAGCTGCGCAATATGCGGTGTATACAGAATCTGGTAGTCCGCCTTGACATGCTCGTCGCGCCAGAAGTCTTCAATTGTCCTGCGTATGACGGAGCCGTTGGGATGCCAGAGAATCAGTCCCGAACCAATCTCATCATCAGTCGAAAAGAGGTCCAGCTCCCTGCCGATACGGCGATGGTCGCGCTTTTTCACTTCTTCGAGAAAATCGAGGTATGCCTTCAGTTCATCCTTCGTTTCGAAGCTCGTGCCGTAGATGCGCTGAAGCATCCTGTTTTTCGCGTCGCCGCGCCAGTATGCGCCGGCAACGCTCAGAAGCTTGAACGCCTTCACCCGTCCGGTGCGAAGCACATGCGGCCCGCGGCAGAGATCGACAAAGCCGTCCTCGTCATACAGAGATACGGTTTCATCATGGATAGCTTCGACAAGCTCGACTTTATACGCTTCTCCCATCTGCTCAAACAGGGCGATTGCTTCCGCCCTGGAAACAACCTTCCGGACAAACGGGGAATTCTTCTTGATGATCTCCTTCATCTTCGTCTCGATTTTTGAGAGGTCTTCAGGAGTGAACGGCTCCGCCCGGTCGAAGTCGTAATAGAACCCATCGTCTATGGCGGGACCGATGGCAACTTTGGTGTCGGGGAACAGAAGCTTCACCGCATGCGCCATGATATGCGACGTGCTGTGACGATACAGATCTTTTCCTTCAGGCAAAGCGAATGTGATGAGTTCGACGGCAGCATCAGGCGCAGCCGTTTCCGCGGCGGAGAGGTCAGTCAGGTCACCGTTGATCTTGAGGGCAAGCGCCCGTGATGCTTCGACATCCTTTTTGAGCTCAGCCGGCTCACGGTTGGTAACCGTACCGTCAGGCAGGATTAGTTTGATAACATTTCCTCCATATACAAAAAATAGATAAGTATAATAGCCTATATCAGGCTAACTATTCAATAACTTACCGTCAGCCATCTGCAGCCGCCGGTGGCACCGTGTTGCAAGAGACTCGTTGTGGGTCACCAAAATGATGGTGATGCCGAGCTCCCTGTTCAACCGCTCGAGTACGGCAAAAAGCTCCTCGCCGGTCTTTGTATCGAGGTTTCCGGTCGGCTCATCGGCAAGCATTACCCGTGGCCGGTTCACCAGCGCACGGGCGACAGCAACACGCTGTTGCTCGCCTCCCGAAAGTTCTCCCGGCTTGTGATGCAGGCGGTTGCCGAGCCCGAGCTGCGTGAGGAGATCGTCTGCATGATCCCGAATCTTTCCGGCACCGGCATGACCTCTCATGCGCCCGATGAAGCCCGGCATCATCACATTTTCAAGCGCGCTGAACTCAGGCAGCAGGTGATGAAACTGAAAAACAAAGCCGATTGCCCTGTTCCGGAATACAGAGAGGTCTTCCCCGCCGAGCGAAAAAGGATTCACTTCTTCCTGTTCAGCCCTCTGCCACGGAATGTGGAAGGTCACCGAGCCGCTCGTCGGCGTGTCCAGAGTGCCGAGAATGTGAAGAAACGTACTCTTCCCTGCACCTGACGCCCCGACAATACTCACTATTTCCCCCGAGGCAAACGTGAGATCAATCCCGTTCAGCACCGACACTTCGCAGGCAGGCATGGTGAAGGACTTCGAGAGATTCCTGACTGTTATCAGATCAGTCATGCGTTCCTATTCATACTTCTTCTTTGCCCCGGTAGAGCGCCCGACGCTTTCCTGCCATTTGTCGATATCCTTCTTGATGGAATCAGCCTTCTGCGCGACCTGCTCAAAATATTTTTTTGCAGTCGCCACCGGGATTTTAGCGCCCCACTCCCGAAACTGCTCTCCGCCGCTGTATGCGGCCATCAGGATAAATACGATGACACCGATGAATCCAAGACACCCCAGGTTTCGGATAGTTTTCATCACTCATACCTCAACGGTTCCACAGGATTTACCTTCGCCGCCTGATAGGACGGATATATCGTCGAGAGGAAACTGATGGCGACTGCTGATACCGACACAACCGCAAAATCGAACAGATTCACCTTTACCGGCAGTTTGCTCAGATAATAAATGTCCGCCGGGAGGTCGATAACCTTATACTCGTTCAGGATATAACAGAGCGAAGACCCAAGCGTCAGGCCGATTGCCGTTCCGACAAGACCGATAAGCAGGCCCTGAATCATGAATATATGCATGATTTCGCGATTGGTCGAGCCCATTGATTTGAGAATTGCGATCTCGCGCTCTTTCTCAACAACATTCATCATGAGCGTGCTGACAATATTGAACGACGCAACGAGAATTATCAGGACAAGAATAATAAACATGGCGAGTTTCTCGAGCTTCAGGGCGGAAAACAGGTTTCGGTTCATCTGCATCCAGTCGCGCGCGTAAAACGGGAAGCCGAGTTTTTCCATGACCACCGCATGGACAAGATTCGCCTTGTACGGGTCCTGCAGCCGCAATTCAATGCCGGTCACGCCAATGCCGTATCCGAAGAAATCCTGCGCCGATTTCAGGTCGGCCAGCACCAGGTTCGTGTCGTACTCGAACATGCCCATCTGGAAAACATCCACAACAATAAACTGCTTCACTTTGGGCAGCATGCCGAGCGGGCCGATCTCCCCGACGGGCGATACGACATTCACGGTGTCGCCGGGAATAATTCCGAGCATACCCGCCAGTTCATAGCCGACAATTATCCAGGGCTTGCCGTCCTTCGGCTGGAGATTGTCGACAGACCCCACTTTCAGCTTCCGGAGAATTTCGGTCGTTTGCAGCTCAAGCTGCGGCTCAATGCCGCGCATGTAAACCCCGTGCGCCCTTTTGCCGGATGAAAGCATCACCTGCCCCATTGCAAAAGGCGCCGCTGCGGTAATTCGCGGGTCGCTCTTCATCGTCTCCATGACCGACCGATAGTTCTCCATGACGCCTTTGTGATTCAGCACCACGGCATGCGCGTTTGCACCCAGAATCTTGCCCTGAAGATCTTCATGAAAGCCGGTCATGACCGATAAAACCACCAGAAGAGCCATGACGCCGACAGCAACTCCTCCGATGGAAACAGCGGTATTGAATGAAATGCCGCGATGTCGTTTTTTGGACTTCAGATAGCGAAGGGCGATAAATAGCTGATAGGGAATCTTCATGCCGGTTGCATGATTGCAGATTTTAGATTGCTGTCTATCACGTGCAGCACAGAAACAGGGAGACTCAAACTGAACAGAGCGCATCCGGCCTCATGCTGTGCGGTATGAATTAATAATCCGAAATCGGGAATCTGCACTGTCTTATTGTTCCGGCTTCATCTGCGGAAAAAGGATCACGTCCCGGATAGACTGCGAGTTCGTGAGCAGCATAACAAGACGATCTATGCCGATTCCTTCGCCTGCTGCCGGCGGCATGCCGTATTCGAGCGCACGCACGAAGTCTTCATCCATCTCGTGAGCCTCGACGTCACCCTTCTGTCTTTCCTCGACCTGTTTTTCAAACCGTCCGCGCTGATCAATAGGATCGTTCAGTTCCGAAAAAGCGTTGGCAATTTCCCGCGCCCCGATGAAAAGTTCAAAACGCTCGACCAACTCCGGATTGTCCGGCTTCCGTTTCGCAAGCGGAGACAGTTCGACCGGATAGTCGGTAATAAAAGTCGGCTGAATCAGATACTGTTCAACGAACTCCTTGAAGACCTCGTCGATGATCTTGGCGTGCGACGCGTCCTTCTTCACCTCAAGCTTCTGCTCCCATGCCCATCTGAGCGCAAAATCACGGTCATTCATGACTTCGTCCGGAACTCCCTTTTGGCGCAGCGACTCCAGCAGCGGAATGCGCGGCCACGGGGGAGAGAGATCGATAATAGTATCAGCATATGGAACCTTCAATGTGCCGAGCACCTTGTCGGCAATATAGGCAAACATCTCCTCAGTAAAATCCATAAGGAAGCGATAATCTTTATACGCCATATAGAACTCAAGCATCGTAAATTCTGGATTGTGCTTGATTGAAATTCCTTCATTGCGGAAATTTTTGTTCAGCTCGTAGACGCGCTCGTAGCCGCCGACCAAAAGGCGTTTCAGGTAGAGCTCCGGAGCGATGCGGAGGAAAAGATCGATATCGAGCGCATTGTGGTGCGTTGAGAAAGGCCGGGCCGCCGCACCGCCCGGAATCTGATGCATCATTGGGGTTTCGACCTCGATAAATCCTTGTGCCTCCAGGAAATCACGAACCGTCTTGATGATGGCGCTCCTCTTGGCGAACGTTTCCTTTACCTGCGGATTCACGATGAGATCGACATAGCGCTGGCGATAACGCAGCTCTATGTTCGTAAGACCATGCCATTTTTCTGGCAGCGGAAGAAGCGATTTGCAGAGCAGAGCAAACTCCGTCACCTCAAGGGTCAGCTCATCGGTTTTGGTTCTGAAAACCCGGCCTTTGACGCCGACGATATCGCCGATGTCCATTTTCTTGAGAAGCGGATAGCTTTCGCCGAGCAGATCCTTGCGAAAATACAGCTGAAGCTTGCCTGACGCATCCTGCAGATGGGCAAATGCCGCCTTGCCGAAGTCACGCATTGCGACAATACGACCGGCTATCGCAGCAAAACGATGCTCAACCTCCAGTTCATCTTTGGTCACCGTTTCGTTCGCCCCGCGGATTGCCGCGGTCGAGATGTCCGGCTCAAACCGGGCGGTAAAAGGATCTATGCCTGCTTCCCGCAGCTCGGCAAGCTTCTTGCGGCGCATGGCTACCAGTTCATTCATTTCTTCCATGAGCAGAAAGTATACCCGCCGTTTCTCTGTGAAGTCAACCGCAGCTTGACTAAAACTGCCGTGTGCCAATAGAATATCTGGCATGAGGAAACCGCTTATCGCAGCCAACTGGAAGATGAACAAGACGATTGCCGAAACGCAGGCGTTTCTGGATGCATTTCTGCCCGTCGTGGCGGATGTCTCCGATGTAGAGGTTATTATTGCGCCTCCGTTCACCTCTTTAACCGCAGCGGCTGAAAAGATGAAAAGTTCTCCGGCAAAGCTTTCCGCACAGAACGTCTTTCATGAAGAAAAGGGGGCATTCACCGGGGAGGTCTCTGCGGCCATGCTTATTGACGCGGGGTGCGAAGCTGTTATTATCGGGCACTCGGAGCGTCGTCATATTCTCAAGGAAACCGATGAAGCGATCAACAAGAAAATAAAGGCGGCGAGGGCACACGGACTTGAAGTCATCTTCTGCGTGGGAGAATTGCTCGCAGAGCGCGAAGCCGGCAAGACGAATGAAGTGCTCCGCACCCAGATAACCGCAGGACTGGCCGGAATTCCTGCTGAGGGAATTGTGGTTGCCTATGAGCCGGTCTGGGCAATCGGCACCGGAAAAACTGCATCTCCGGAAACAGCTCAGGAGGCGCATGCTTTCATTCGTTCACTCCTCGCTGAGAAATATGGGAATGCCGCTCAGCAGCTTCGTATTCTTTACGGCGGCAGTGTAACACCAGAAAATATTGCCGGCCTCATGGCATGCCCTGACATCGACGGCGCGCTCGTCGGCGGCGCCAGCCTGAAACCTGAAAGTTTTATGCAGCTCGTGCAATTCAAACGATAAGATTCTGTTCAGAATACCGTAAGGAGGAAAAATGGAAGTTGTGCTTACAGTTCTTCATGTGCTTGTCTCGCTGTTTCTGATCAGCGTAGTGCTGCTGCAGAGAGGCAAAGGCGCTGAAATGGGTGCCGCTTTCGGCGGTTCGAGCCAGACGATTTTCGGTAGCCGCGGACCGGCTGATTTTCTGAACAAACTCACCACCGGCGCGGCTGTTGTGTTCATGCTCACTTCGTTGTTGCTGACGGTTGCGACCAGCAAGAGCGGTTCCGTTATCGACAAGGCGGCCATCCCGGCAGAGCAGAAGTCAGCACCGCAGCTCCCGCAGCAGCCGATACAGCAGGCACCCCAGCAGCCGCAAGGAAAATAAGTCTGTGGGAAGCAGGAAGCGCGTCGTTTTACCGGCGTTCACCTTCCTGCTTCTTTTTTTATTTCTTCTGGCCGGATGCACCAAAGAACCAAAAATCAAAAATCCCGCCACGATTACGCTCGGAGCGCTTGCCGACGCAAAGCGCCTGCTGCCGATGCTCGCGTCCGACTCTGCTTCGGGACAGGTGAGCGGCTTTGTCCATAACGGACTTACGAAGTACGACAAAAACATCCGCATCAAGGGTGAGCTTGCCGAATCATGGGACATCAGCCGGGACGGGTTAACCGTCACGTTTCATCTCAGAAAAGGCGTGAAGTGGCACGACGGTAAGGAGTTCACCGCCGACGACGTCGTCTTTACCTATGAAACCGTTACCAATCCCAAAACGCCGACCCCATACGGAAGCAATTACGGTCCGGTCAGGTCGGTTCGGGCAATCGATTCGCACACTGTCCGCGTAACCTATTCAGAACCGTATGCTCCGGCGCTCGAATCCTGGGGCATGGGGATTATTCCCAAACATCTGCTGGAGGGCAAAGACATCGGCGCATCCGAGCTGAACCGCAAGCCTGTCGGAACCGGTCCCTACCGGCTCAAGGAGTGGGTTGCCGGCCAGAAAATCGTTCTTGAAGCGTTTGACGAGTATTTTGAAGGGCGTCCGAACATTGACCGCATCGTCATCCGCGTGATTCCTGATACCGCAACCATGTTTCTTGAGCTCAAGTTCGGGGGCATAGACGTCATGAACGTAACACCCCCGCAGTTCAGGCTCCAGATCAACACCGAGTTCTTTGAGCGCTACTTTTCAACGTACCGATATCCGTCGTTCAGCTACACCTATCTCGGATACAATCTCAAACATCCGTTATTCGGCGACCTCAAAGTTCGCCAGGCCATCGCATACGCAATCAACAAAGATGAAATCATCGCCGGCGTGCTGCTCGGTCTCGGAGCGCCCTGCACCGGACCGTTTCCGCAGGAATCGTGGGCATTCAATCCGAATGTCCGCGACTATGCATATGATCCTGCAAAGGCACTGGCCATACTCGGCGAACTCGGCTGGAAGAAAAATGCGCAGGGCAAACTCGAAAAGGACGGCAAGCCCTTTTCATTCACCGTGATTACCAATCAGGGCAATGACGCCCGGCTCAAGACCGCGCAGATTCTGAAAGAGCAGTTCAAGCGAGTCGGCATCGACATGAACATCAAGGTGCTTGAGTGGCAGGCCATGCTGAATGAGTTCGTCGACAAACGGCGCTTTGAGGGTATCCTCATGGGCTGGGGACTGTCGCGCGACCCTGACCTGTACGACATCTGGCACTCTTCCAAAACAAAAGAGAAAGAGTTCAATTTCATCTCGTACAAGAACGATGAAGTTGACCGTCTGCTCGTGGAAGGCCGGAGCACGTTCGACATCGAAAAGCGGAAACAGATTTACCGCCGAATTCACGAGATTCTTGCTGCCGAACAGCCCTATGCTTTTTTATATGTTCCCGACGCCCTGCCCGTTCTGCACAAGCGTTTTAAGGGGGTTGAAAAAGCGCCTCTCGGCATCTGGCATGACTTCATTCACTGGCATATTCCAAAAAACAGGGCGGAGTGGTATCAGTAGGCATCTACCAACCCTGAAGTTAAAAAAGACATTCCGGCCATGAGGAATCCGATACCGCAATGACGATGCTCACTGGAAGATGATTCGGCAGAAATCACACAACAGAACTCACAAAGAATGGAGGCCTTCCCGGCCTCCTTTCTTTGACTTTTAAAGATTTTTATGGGGCAATTTCTGCGCGAACCTTCTTTGCAAATTCAGCCGCTGCGCCTTCAACCTTGATTTTTGCATCCTTCGCATCAACATCGCCGTCGAACTCGCCGTAATAACCGGCTACCCATTTGCTGTTGACATACCCTGCCGCGACTCCCTCTTTCACTATCGGACCGCGCTTCCAGATTTCAGCGACGCGCGGCTCAACTACAATGGCGCCAGCCTGGGGCTGCCCGTCAACGACTGAAGCCTGTCCCTTGTACTCATTCATCAGAGCATTCTTCAGAACTTCGCCTGTATTAAACGTCACCTTCTGACCACCCGCAACAGGAACATCAATGGACTTGCCCGGCATAACAATAAACTTGTAAGCCGGAGCGGCCTTGGTATCAGCCGTTTGCGTAGAGGCGCACCCCAGCATTAACCCGAAGACTAGCACTACACATACGATTAGCAACTTTCTCATCGTGACCTCCTGATTCAAATTATATAACTACAGTATAGCTGCATTCACCGGAAATGCAACTTGATTTTATGGCTGGCGCAGAAAACCCATCATTGGCGTTCACCGAAGATAGAGCAGATGACAAGGGAAGTTTTTGCCGGCCAGTCCGGTCGTGCCGGCGTGAACCAACAACGCGATTGATTATTCATGGCTTAATTATCAATCAGTTATGAAAAAACAGCCAAGCGGAGCGCACGCGCAGGAATAGGCTTTCCATATTGCACTTATATCTTTAATAACAGTATTATAGTGCGTTGCGGAACAGACACATACAAATAACCCTGCTGACGGAACAAAGGTTGTGAAGGAATACCATCCCATACTCAAAACGCAGATTCAGGAACACATCGGGGAGGCTACTCCCGTCATTGTGTATCTGAAGTCTTTTCTTGCAAGCGTCAGCGAAACATACTGGAATCTCCACGCCCTTCAGTCCGCTCCCGAACATCGCACATCTCCACCGCGCGTCAGCGAGCTGTATCAGTCAATTTTTGAAAACAGCGGCACCGCCATGTCCGTTATCAGCGATGACACAACTATCGTGCTGTCAAATAATGCTTTCGCTCGTGTAACAGGCTATACGAGAAGTGAGCTGGAAAACCGGAAGAACCTTGCCGAATTTTTCTCTTCTCGTGATTTAGAACCAATCCTGTCGATGACGATGCCCCGGCGAAATGAGACGGATACCGGTTTGCACTATTGTGAAACAACGATGATTGATCGCGAAGGAGCAGCTCATCATATTTTACTCTGTCTTTCGCCGATTCCCTTCACAGGCCAGTTTATCGTGTCATTTGCCGATATTTCAGAACGGAAAAAGGCTGAGGAAGAAGTACTGCGGCAGCGGTCAGAGCTGAAGCGCATGAATGCAAAACTGCGCGCACTGTTTGACGTCTCGGCGGTTGCCGCCCGGTCGCTCGACCTCGATACTCTTTTAACCGACGCGCTGTTTGCGATAACCGGAATCGATCTTCTGAACCTCGAACGCAAAGGCATGGTCTATGTGCTGAATGAGGGAAGCGCACAGCTGATGGCCCACATCGGCATTCCTCAAGAGATCCTTGCAGTTCATCGGGACATTGACACAGAAGCAGCGCTCTGCATGAGCAGTGTGCGTGCCGGGAGCGCGGCGGATCCAATCATTTTCTGCAACAACCCCAGGCTTGACTGTGCTTATGCCGCGCAGAAAGCTGATCAAGTCATGCTTCAGCCTCACGTTATTGTTCATCTGTACTCCCATAACGCAATAACCGGGATTATGTGTCTGTATCCGAAAAACCACCTGAATCAGGACATGGGAGCGCGGGAACTGCTGCACACAATATCCAATCAGTTAGGCCTTTCAATAGAAAATGCGCTGCTCTATGAGAAGACAAAGATTCTTTCTCTCCATGACCCGCTGACCGGACTCCCGAACCGTCGCTTCCTGAATCTGGAAATAGAGCGCAATTTCTTCAAGGCAAAGCGGTACGGGACTCCGCTCGCCCTGCTCATCTTCGATATCGACAACTTCAAGAAATATAACGATTCCTTCGGTCACACCGCCGGAGATTCCCTGCTGGCTGACATTGCCCGCATCATGCTTCGTGAGATACGCGAGTCTGACCTTGCCGTGCGATACGGGGGGGAGGAGTTTCTGATTCTGTTTCCGGAGACGAGCTTTCAGCAGGCATTTGAAGTCGCCGAGCGAATCCGCAGTTCAATTACGGACAAAACACCCGTAACGGTCAGTATCGGGGTTTCCGCATTCGACGGGGCGATGAACAGTCACGAAGACATTATCAATAACGCCGACCGTGCGCTCTACCAGGCAAAGGCATACGGAAAAAACCGGGTTGAGGGCATCAGCCACCAGCTCAGGCTGCCGCTCACCGACTGATTCCGTTTATTGCTTCTGCGCCCCTTCACACCACTTCCGGGCGTTCTGAAACATCCTGAGCCACGGCGATGCCTTAAGATCACGCTTGAGCGTCTCGGGCATCCACGCCCACTGCCATTTCAGAAACGCCCTTTCCGGATGCGGCATCATCGCAATGTGCCTGCCGTCGGGCGAACAAAGTGACGCGATACCGAGCGGAGAGCCGTTTGGGTTGAACGGATAGACTTCCGTCGGATTCCCGTCGTCATCAACATACCGCATCGGAGCCAGATTTTCTGACAGCACGGCACTCAGCATCGCCGGATCCGGGAAATGCGCCATACCCTCGCCGTGCGCGACCCATATGCCGAGAACTGAATCTTCCATGCCGGAGAGCATGATGGAAGGGCTTTTCAGAATCTTCACGGTTGCAAAGCGAGATTCAAACCGGCCGGACCGGTTATGAATAAACCGTGGCTGGAGTGGATCAGGAATCCCCTGCCACGGCACCCAGCCTAGAAGCGCGGCAAGCTGGCATCCATTGCAGACGCCGAGACTGAAGGTGTCGGTACGCAGGTAAAAACGCTGAAACTGCTCGACAATAGTGCCGTGGAATCGTATCGTCGCAGCCCATCCCTTGGCCGAATCCAGAACATCGGCATAGCTGAAGCCGCCGACAAAAACAACCCCACGGAACGAGGTGAGTTCAATGCGTCCGGCCAGCAGATCGCTCATCGTGACGTCCCAGGACTCAAATCCGGCGCTATGAAATGCGGAATGCATCTCGCGGTCACCGTTGCTTCCTTCTTCACGGATAATCGCCACTTTCGGTTTTGCATTGCGCTTGACAATAATATCCGGCGTCGGTTCCGGAACAAACGACACGATATAGGACGGGCCGGGCTGATCATATATTGCAGCCTTTTCTGAGATCGCACATTCCGGGTTCATTTGCAGAAGTTCTAATTGATGGCTCGTTTCTTCCCAGATGCCGCGAAGTGCGCACATGTCATCGCTCAGCACGACCGTGTTGCCGAATAGAACACGAATTGTTTTTGCCTCGGTTGGCGAACCAATCTCCTGACAGGCAACGCCTGCCTTCCGGAAGACGTCGTCGACCGCATCGCAATTTTCATCGGCAACTTCCAGCACAAGCCCTAGCTCTTCAGCAAACAGCTGCTTAATGACCTCAACATGACCGTCGTCAGTCCGGACATGTGAATGCTGGCCCCGCATTTTGATATCCAGTCCGCAGTTGCCTGCAAATGCCATTTCCAGTAGTGTTACTATAAGGCCGCCGTCGCTCCGATCATGGCCGGCCAGAATAAGACCCCTCTCGATACACTCCTGAACTGCGCGGAATGCATTTTTCAACAAAGACAGGTTTTCTACGTCAGGCGACTGGTCGCCAACTTGGCCGTAACACTGCGCGAGGGATGAACCGCCCAGCCGGTCTCTTCCCTGCCCGAGGTCAACGAACAGCAGCGTGCTTCTGCCGGGTTGTTTGATGTCGGGAGTAATAACCTTCTCAATATCAGGCACCGGCGCATACGCTGAAATGACGAGGGTTCCGGGCGATTTCACCACCTCCGCGGATCCGTCCGGGTTCGTAACCCGCGCTGCCATGGAGAGGCTGTCCTTGCCACCGTCAAGTGCAATGCCAAGCTCGATCATAATATCGCGCATCGCAACAGCCGCATCATAAAGACGGGCGCCCTCTCCCGACAGCTTCGGCGCCCACATCCAGTTTCCGGAACATCTGATATTCTCAAGAGCGCTGATTTTTGCCCACACAATATTCGTCAGAGCTTCGCCAACGCTCAGCCGGGCCATAGCTGCGGGGTCAATCAATCCCTTGATGGGCTGTTCACCGATGGCGATTGCCGCACCCGTCTGCCCAAAATGGCTCTGCGCAACAACAGCGACATCCGATACGGTAAGCTGCAACGGCCCGGCGCACTGCTGACGAACAATAAGCCCGGTTACAGAACGGTCAACCTTGTTCGTCAGGAAGCGCTTTGAGCCGACCGAAACAAGGCGCACTACGCGGTCAAGTGCGTTACGAACCGTCAGATCAGCCGGAAGCCTCAGCGGTTCGCAGCCAAGGGGTATGCGCTCCATCCGAAACGTCTTCTGAGGCATATCGCCAAGCACCTTTTCGAGGTTCAGGCTTACCGGAATACGCTGGATTCCTTCAGGAGCCAGCGGGTCATACAGGACTGCGAACCCATCGCCGCTAATATCGCCGATCACGGCAAACGGCACTTTTTCGCGTGCACAGAGCTGCCCGAATACCAATACATGTTCCGCCCTGAGCAGAATAGCGCTGTTTTCCTGATATTCCGCCCCCCATATTTCGAGTACTGAGAGAGACTCGTCGCCCAGCAGGATATTTCTCACATTGATCTTTGCACCGGCAGGATAAATGATCTCCTTGACCACATTGCAGTTTCCGCCCGCACCCTGATCATGAATACTGACAATGGGGTTTTCCGCGCCCATCTCGACACATGCACGGATAACCCGATTCAGCTTCTGCTCCATTTCAGCATCGCCGCGCTGGACGGCATTAAAGTCGAGTTCTTCGACATTTTCACCCTGAATCATGCTCGATGCCGCACCGCCGCCCATGCCGATGCGATATGCCGGTCCGCCAACCTTTACGACAACCATTCCCTTCTCAGGTTCAGCCTTTTCAACGTGGCGACTGTCAATCTGGCCAATGCCGGAGGTAAACATGATGGGTTTCAGCCACTCGCGCCGCTCGCCGTTCGGCATCCTCAAACCAAAGGAACGAGTAAAGCCCTGAATCATCGGCTCGCCGAATTTGTTGCCGTAGTCTGATGCGCCGTTGCTCGCCTCGATCTCGATTTCGAGCGGTTTAGCGAGATTCGACGGATTGACAAACCTCGGGTCTTCCCACGGCTGCTCATAACCGGGGATGCGCAGATTGCCGACGCAGTATGCGCCGGTTCCCGCCACGACGAGGCTGCCCCGCCCGGTCGCATGCACATCTCGCAGACGGCCGCCCGTGCCGGTTTCGGCACCGGGGAACGGCGCCACTCCGGTCGGAAAATTATGCGTCTCGGCGGTAAAGATGATGTGATAGGTCAGTTCCTGCTCCCGATAAGGCGACGGCTTGTCCTGTCTTTCAGGAAGAATCGTTCGGATTGCAAAGCCCCGGATCGCACTGGAGTTGTCCTTAAAGGCGATAACGCTGTTGTTCGGATTGCGCTTGTATGGTTCTTTGACAATACGCATGAGGTGATCCGGCATCTCCTGACCGTCAATGACAAGACGTCCGCCGAAAAACCAGTGGCGGGAATGCTCGCTGTTGGACTGGCCAAGGTCAAAACACTCGACTGTCGTCGGATTCCGCTTCATATCCTTTACAAACAGGTTGAAATAGTAGTCGATATCCCGGTCATCGAGCCCGAGACCCATCTTCTGATTAATTTGAATAAGGGCTTCTTTGCCAACCTCTATCAAAGGCACTTCAGTGACCGGTTCGGGTGTGATGCCGGTTTCAAATGACCGCAGTCGTGCAGGATATTCGCATTCAGTCATCCTGTCGTGAACCAAGGGAAGAAACGCCTTCTTGTCGAAAGCAGCCACGCTCGTCTGCTCCGGAAAGACAAGCCGGTAGCGTCGGGAGCGCTCGATGCGCTCAACCTTTGACAACCTTGCCGCATGACAGACGGAGACAGCATTTGTTGACCATGCGGTCGAAAAATTCATGCGCGGCCCAACCTCGATAATCAGCGACAGGGCATCTGCCGCCTGGGCAAGAAAGCTCTGGAACGCGTACTGATGCGGCTGGAATGTTTCAGCCAGAAGCCATCCGAGTGTCTGAAGCTCAATGCCCTGCAGCGGTTCGGTGACAGCGATATTGAAGCAATATTCGGTTTCAATGTCCATGACATCGGGGGCAACACGATCACGCACCGACTTGAGAAGCACCTCTTTTTTATAGGGAGAAAGCGCAGGATAGCGATAGGAATGCAAAAGGGTTCGGACTGCCATGAACGGAATCTCCTTCAAAGACTGGAATGAAGAAGCGGTATATTTCCCGCTTCTTAACTGTTTATCTGTTTCAGATAGGAATCGTAGTTGCGCATTGTTTCGGCGAGGCTGTCGCCGCCGAACTTTTCAAGCATCGCGTCCGACAGCACCAGCGCCACCATCGCTTCGCCGACGACTGCAGCGGCCGGCACCGCGCAGGTGTCTGAACGCTCATAGGCTGCTTCGAACGGCTTCTTCGTGCTCAAATCCACGGAACGCAACGCCTTTCTGAGCGTCGGAATCGGCTTCATGGCGCCGCGAACGATGACCGGCATGCCGTTTGTCATGCCGCCCTCAATGCCCCCGGCACGATTTGTTTCACGATAATAGGGCGAACAGTTCATCCGGTTTTTTGCCTTAGCCGCTCGCTTTTTGTCAAAAAATATCTCATCCATGACCTCAGAACCAAAGCGTTCGGACACGCCGAAGCCGAGGCCGATTTCAACTCCCTTGATCGCCTGAATGCTCATCACTGCATAAGCCAAGCGGGCATCGAGCTTCGCATCCCACTGGACATGGCTGCCGAGGCCGATGGGAAGATTGAGCGCAACGACCTCAAAAACTCCGCCGACCGTGTCGCCCTGCTGTATCGCCCGATCGATCTGCTTTATCATCTTCTGTGAAACCTTCTCATCCGGGCATCTGACAGGGGATGCGTCAGCAGCTTCAAACAGCGTCCTGTCAAGACAGGAACTGTCGACAGGCGGCATCTTTGCCGTGCCGATCTGTGTCACATATGAGCCGATGGTAACGCCGAACCGGGCAAGAAACTGCTTCGCGATTGCGCCGATAGCGACGCGTGCTGCGGTTTCACGGGCGCTGGAACGCTCCAGAACATTGCGGACGTCGTCGTGTGCATACTTCAGTGCACCTGCCAAATCGGCATGCCCCGGCCGCGGCCTGGTCACGGCGGCAACAGACCCGCTATGCAGAGCCTCAGGCGACATTCCCTCCAGCCAGTTTTTGTGGTCACGGTTTTCTATGAAAACGGCTATCGGGGAACCGAGCGTTTTCCCCCAACGCACCCCTGAGAGAAGTTCTGCATGGTCCTGCTCGATCTTCATTCTACCGCCGCGGCCGTATCCGCCCTGCCTGCGGCGCAATTCATTGTCAATCGCATCCCGCTGTACCGGAACCCCGGACGGAAGCCCTTCCAGCATTCCGACCAGCCCCCTTCCGTGTGACTCCCCAGTGGTAAAAAATCTTAATTTTCCCATACTTATATAAGATACCGGATTCGACAGATGAGGTCAAACGAGAGAACTACATGAAATGAAAAAGTCTGATGCGGCAGAGCGCCGGCCACTGCTGGAGACATTTTCACCAGAACTGACAGGCCTTACATGCTTTGGCAGGCGCATTTTCGTCGATGGCCGATCGAAAACGGAACAGAGTGGTTCAGGTTCTTAATTGACGCTCAACGTGGGGATTCAGATGGATGCGGATGATAACCTTTTTGTCTTTTTTCCGATAGGTCACTTCAAGGACTTCATCCGGTCCGAAAGCATGGGCTAAATATAAGGGCCTTACTTCAAATCCCACAACGGTATTGTCCTCATCCAGTATCTTTGCAAGACTCATGCGCTGAAAAACACTGTGATTGGTAACAAAATCAGCCGCCCGGTCAAGCGCTTCATCAGCGGAGAGGTGAGGAATAACGGTAAAGTCAAAATCAGGCGCGTAGGGCTCAAAAATCAGGTCGTCATCGTCGCGGTCGAGAAACGCGATGCGGCCGAGATGCTGCGGCTGTGACCCGCTGTGAAGAATGAGGCGAAATGTTCCCTCGACCTCATCCGGGGAGGCGAACTGAAGGGTAAGCCTGGGCAATCCTGATAAGCCGAACATGGAATGCTCCCGTGTACTGACTCTCGTTGCGACGTTTGTTATATTTAATCATTGCGGTTCCGGCATGTCAAGCGACACGCTCTCTCTCCAGATAGCTTTTTGCGGGCGACTGCGGTAGACTTTCCAATACCAACAAAGCCCACGGAGGATGCCTTCATGAAAACAGTTCTAATGCTGTTGCTCACGCTGATCTTTTATTCCGGCAGCCATGCTGCCGGAATAAAAGCCGCTGGAACTTCAACCGCTGAAGATCAGACAACCGTATCCATAACGATTTATAACAGCAATATCGGTCTGGTGAAGGATCAGCGAACGGTCCGGCTAGCCAAAGGCACCAGCACATTGCGTTTTATGGACGTTGCCGAGCAGGTCATGCCGGCGACCGTGCATATGAAGTCGCTCACAAATCCGGATGGGCTTAGGATTCTTGAGCAGAATTATGAATACGACCTTCTGAATCCACAGAAACTGCTCGACAAGTATGTCGGCAAAGATGTGAAGCTCTATCAGAAAAATCCCTACAGCGATAAAGAAGAGATTGTAAGGGCAAGGCTGCTTTCTAACAACAGCGGTGCGATCTACCAGATTGGCGATGAGATTACCTTCGGCCACCCCGGCCGCGTCATCTTCCCCGGAGTTCCGGATACCTTGATTGCAAAACCCACACTGCTCTGGCTGCTTGCAAACAGCGGTGTCTCAGAACAGAAGATTGAGACTTCCTATCTTACCAACGGGATTACCTGGCGTGCTGACTATGTCATCACCCTTAATGACCGGGATGACCGTTCTGATATTTCAGGCTGGGTCACGATAGACAACAAGAGCGGAGGATCCTATCAGAACGCAAACGTGAAGCTCGTTGCCGGGGATGTAAACCGGGTAAAGGATGACGCTGAATACACTCGCAAGATGTATAGAGCAGCAACTGATGCTGCGCCCGCGCAGCAGTTCAGGGAAGAATCGCTGTTCGAGTATCACCTCTACACCCTGCTGCGTCCTTCCACAATCAAGCAGAACCAGACCAAGCAAATCAGCTTCGTCACCGCCGATGAGATTCCGGTAAAAAAGGAGCTTGTGCTGCGTGGTGACCAGTCGTATTACTGGAACCAGATTTCCGACACATCGCAGAAGCAGAAAATCGGAGTCTATCTCGAGATAGCAAACAGAAAAGAAAACAACCTCGGCATGCCGCTTCCGAAGGGCATAATCCGGGCATATAAAAAAGACCGGGAAGGCAGTCTTCAGTTCATCGGCGAAGACCGTATCGACCATACGCCCAAAGATGAAAAGATTCTCATAAAACTTGGTGATGCGTTCGATGTTGTCGCGAGCCGGAAACAGACAGACTGGAAGAAAATCGCGAACAATATTTATGAGGCAAGCTCACTACTGTCCGGTTAAAAAAGGGTGCCTTGCAAGCCCTGTTCGTGGGCAGTAAGGAGCCTATCTGCCCTGAGGGTTAGTATATCTATCAGCGTTTTTC
>WSNO01000021.1 GCA_009773415.1 Nitrospirota bacterium
ACAGGAAACAACCCAAGCTGCACCAGATCTACTGGTGGCAGCTTAGCAGAAACAGGAGATTGCACGATCGTTCGTACACCACTTGACTGGACGTGACCCTGAAGGATGGTTTAAAATGATATGTCCAAGATACAAGGAGGCGCTGAGCGAAGTGGTAAAGCACGTGGGTTCCCTTGCGCGACGGCAGTCCTGTACCTGCTTTCGTCATGCGGCATGGACCGGCAACGTTTTCAAATGAGTTCCCGTGACAAGAAGATTGCGCGAAAAGCGCAAAAAATGATAAGAGCAAAGTAAAGCGAAGCGTGGAAAATAAAGAATGAAAGCAAATCCGAAGGAGGCTCGGCAAATTATATGAAATGGCATCAAAAGGCTATAGATGCGGTATTCAGTGAATTAAATTCTTCTGTCGCCGGGTTGAATTCGGATGATGCGGTCAAAAGAATCAAGATATACGGCCCGAATGAATTAAAGATAAAAAAGAAAAAGACCCCGTTGATGATGTTTCTGGATCAGTTCAAGGACTTCCTGATCATCGTCCTGATTGCGGCCGGAATCATAGCCGGAATCGTCGGCAAGCCGACTGACGCGGCGGCCATCATGGCAATCGTCGTCCTCAACGCGATCATCGGTTTTATCCAGGAGTTCAAGGCGGAGAAGGCGATGGATGCGCTCAAGCGGATGGCTTCTCCGAACGCCACTGTGATGAGGGATGGAATTCCGGGCACTGTTCCGGCCTCTCAAATAGTGCCCGGCGATGTCGTGCTCGTGGAAGCGGGCCAGATTGTCCCCGCAGACATGAGATTGTTCGAGATTGCCAGCCTGAAGATCGAGGAAGCCGCCCTTACAGGTGAGTCGGTGCCCGTCGAAAAACAGATTGCTCCCATTCATGATGACCACCTGCCTCTGGGAGACAGGAAGAACATGACCTATCAGGGAACGATCATCACCTATGGAAGGGCGAGCGGCGTTGTGGTGGCGACGGGCATGGAGACGGAGATGGGGAAGATCGCCACAATGCTTCAGGAGGAAAAGGAACTGAAGACCCCTCTTCAGCAAAGACTTGCCGTCTTCGGCCAAAAACTGGCGATTGCCATCCTGATCATCTGCGCCATCGTCTTTGTTGCCGGAATGATGCGGGGAGAGCCGGTCATGCTGATGCTGCTGACGGCGATCAGCCTTGCTGTGGCGGCGATACCGGAGGCGCTTCCGGCGGTCATCACGATAGCCCTTGCCTTCGGCGCAAAAAAAATGGTCAGGCTCAATGCTCTGATCAGGAAGTTGCCCGCGGTGGAGACTCTGGGTTCTGTCACCTATATTTGTTCCGACAAGACGGGAACGCTCACTCTCAATAAGATGACCGTGGAAGAGGTTTATTTTGACAACCATTTGATAAAAACGGAAAACATCAGCGGTTCAGCGACCGCCGCCGGCCAGTCGGGTGAAAACATAAAATCCAAAGACAGCGCGAACCCATCGCCTGTCAGCTATTATTTACTGACCGCCTCCGCGTTATGCAATGACTCAAAAATGTCCGCCGATGGAACACTCATTGGAGACCCCACGGAAATCGCCCTTTATGTGCTCGCCAGAGATAAAGGTTTCGATAAATCCGCATTACAGGATAAATTGTTCCGGGTTGCGGAAATACCCTTTGATTCAGAACGAAAAAGCATGACGACCTTTCATCCGGATCCTTCAGGCTCTGGTTTCATATCTTTCACAAAGGGCGCCGTTGAGGCGCTGCTCGACAAGGCTGAAAATATTTACACATCGGAAGGGCTCAAACCTTTTGACTCAAAAGAGATTCACCGCATCACAGAAAAAATGGCCGCCGAAGGCCTGCGTGTTCTGTGTCTCGCGATGAGAAAATGGGCCGAGATGCCGGAAGATTTGTCTCCGGAAAATATCGAGAAGGGACTGACGGTTATCGGTCTTGTCGGCATGATGGATCCGCCGCGGGAAGAGGCAAGGGAGGCTGTTTCCCTTTGTAAAACAGCCGGCATCAAGCCCGTCATGATAACTGGCGATCATCCGATTACGGCCAGGGCCATCGCCAAAAGGATAGGCATCATCGAAGACGGCGCAAAAACAGTCATCACGGGCCGTGAGCTTGAAAAACTTCCGATGGAGGAATTTGAAGCAAGGGTTGAACACATAAGAGTCTACGCGAGGGTCGTCCCCGAGCAAAAATTAAAGATCGTGAAGGCGCTTCAGGACAAAGGGCAGTATGTCGCCATGACCGGCGACGGCGTCAATGACGCCCCGGCGCTGAAAAGGGCAAATATCGGGGTGGCCATGGGCATTACCGGTACTGATGTGTCCAAGGAATCTTCCTCGATGATCCTTCTTGACGATAACTTCGCCACCATCGTCAAGGCAGTGAAGGAAGGAAGGCGCATTTATGACAACATTCTCAAGTTCATCAAGTATTCCATGACCTCCAACGCGGGAACGCTGTGGGTCATATTTCTCGCCCCGTTTTTCGGGCTTCCGCTGCCTCTTGTTCCCATCCAGATCCTGTGGATGAATCTTCTTACGGACAGTCTTCCTGGCCTTTCGCTGACGACGGAGCCCGCCGACAGAGGGATAATGAACAGGCCTCCGAGAAATCCCGAGGATGGTGTTTTTGCGGGCGGCATAGGCTTGTATATAATTAAATACGGGCTGATCATCGGCATTGCCGCCGTGCTCTTTCAGGCATATGCTCTTTCCAGTCAGCATGCCTGGCAGACCATGATCTTTACGGGACTTGTTCTGGGAAGAATGGCGGTCGTCATGGCGGTGCGTTCAGAAAACGACTCCCTGTTCAAGATCGGATTCTTCTCCAACAAACCGCTTCTGGGCGCGGTTTTACTGACACTCGCGCTCCAGATGGCTGTTGTTTACACACCGTTTCTGAACGCGGTTTTTAATACCCAGCCGCTGACGTTAAATGAAATGCTGATGACCATTGGCTTTGCGTCCATTGTCTTGTTTGTTGCGGAAATCGAGAAGCTGTACAGGCGGAGGAAACAGCGGCAAGCTGTGGGAGGTTGAAAAACAGAATCAGCCCGATGCTTCCGGGCGTTTTAAAAAATCAATGGAGTGGCGGAGGCTGGTCATAGTGCTCTTCAAAAAATAATCACCCCCACGGAGGGCTGAAGATGCTGTCGCCGGGAGAGTTCGGGAGGCAGCAAAAGGCGTTGGGAATGTGTCCGGTTTAATAGGGGCGACTCCAAAGCACGTAAACAGTCGCCCCATCATCCGTGAAAAAACAGGCCTCTTCAGTAAGACACGGGCTCGTTCAAAGCCGGCTTTGTCGGTTTCTGCATAATCCGGACATTTCTATTTTGCCTTGACAAGACTCCATTTACTATTGCCTCTTTTTTTGCTATTGTATATAGTATTTATTCAGCATTGTTATCGCTTTCCGTCAGAGAGCGAGTATGTCATCGGCATCCGGCGCGTTTTTCATTAGTACAGGCTCATGCCTTATCTGACAGACAATGACTCAAGAAAGGGTTAACGCATGTTCAAGAATCTCTCAATCAAGACAAGACTTGTAGCAGGCTTCGGTGTCGTTCTGGTGCTCGCAGTTCTGATTTCAGCCGTTTCGATTGTATTTATCCGCGGCCTCGGCGTCGAGGTGGACCGGATTGTTCATTACCACCTGCCGAAGGTGGAAATGGGAGACGAGATTAAAGACAACGTCAACGTCATCGCCAGATCTGTGAGAAACGCCATCATCACCGAAGACCCGCAGACAGCGCAGCGCGAGCTGGACCGCATTACCGAAGCGAGCAAGAAAGCTGTCGATATCATCGACAAGCTCGAAAAGAGCATCACGAGCGATAAAGGCAAGCAGCTCCTGGCCGACATGAAGACAAAGCGGGCGGCGTACCGGGAAGAGCTCGCGAAAACCATTCAGCTCATAAAGGACAACAAAAAGAAGGAGGCGGGTCAATCCCTCTTTGCAGGGCTCCGGACCACCCAGCAGGCCTATTTCGCCTCTCTCGAGGCGCTCATAAAATTCCATGCGCAACTCATGGAAGACGATTCGCAACAAGCCGCCTCGGAAGTGAAGCAAGCCCAGATGATTATCGTTGGCCTGCTTGCCGTTTCAGTTGTCTTTGCAATTGCGGTCACCCTCCTGATTATCCGGAGCATCGCGGGGCCGCTCTCTGAGGGTGTCTCGGTCGCAAACCGCCTTGCCGCCGGAGACCTCACCGCGACGGTTTCGGTGAAGTACAACGACGAGGTCGGCAAGCTGATGGCGGCCATGGACGTCATGGTAAAGAGCCTGCGCGAGCTTATCGGCAAAATCAAGTATGCCGCCGACAACATGGCATCGGGCAGCGAGCAGCTGAGCGCCAGCGCCGAGCAGATTTCCCGAGGCATCGGAGAGCAGTCGTCGCGCTCAAGCCAGATTGCGACGGCGACGGAAGAAATGTCGCAGACGGTCATAGACGTGGCGAAAAACACCGCCGATATCGCCCGGATTTCGTCAGACACATACAGCCAGGCCAAAGACGGAGAAGCGATCGTCAACAAGTCTGTCGGCGAAGTGCAGGCCATAGCTTCCACGGTCGCCGAGTCGTCGGAGGTTATGCAGCGCCTCGGCAACAGCTCCAAGGAGATCGGCAATATCGTCGAAGTCATCAACGACATCGCCGACCAGACCAACCTGCTGGCGCTGAACGCCGCCATCGAAGCCGCCCGGGCGGGCGAACAGGGCAGAGGCTTTGCTGTTGTGGCCGACGAGGTGCGAAAGCTGGCAGAGCGCACCTCTCAGGCGACCTCTCAGATAGGCAAGATGATCCGCTCGATTCAGGACGAGGTCGGCAACGCTGTCGCTTCGATGAATAATGCAACGGCAAAGGTCGAGACGGGTGTGCAGTTCAGCAGGAAGGCGGGCGAGTCGCTCGGCACTATTGTGAGCAGCATCAGTTCGCTCCAGTCGATGGTGCAGCAGATAGCGTCGGCGACCGAGGAGATGTCCTCCGTCTCCGAAACCGTCAGCTCCGATATCCAGAACATCGCCGAAGGCTCCAAAGAGATAGCGTCGGGCGGCGGGCAGATTGCGCAGTCATCGTCCGAACTCGCCAGGCTCGCGTCGGAACTGCAGAGCGTCGTCGGCCGGTTCAGGGTATGAGCATTCGGGGCTGACATGGCCTGACTGCGGTGCGTATCAGCCTGAACATAAAGTTTGCCCTTGCGGCGGCCGCGCTGTTCCTCATCTGCGCGGCCGCCGGGGCGTGGCTCACCAGCAAGCAGGTCGAGGACATACTGACAGACCATCTGGAGCAGTCTCTGCGCTTCGAATCGGGGCAGGCTGTGGCCGTCATCGATTATCATCTGGAAGAACGCCGCACCGTTCTTGTGAAGAAGGCGGCGCTTATTACAGCCGACCTCGTCGGCAGCCCCGTCCGGGCGCAGCGTTTCCTTGATGATAGCGTCGGGTTGAAGACGCTGTTTACCCAGGGGCTGTACCTCTTTGCGCAGGACGGCACGCTGCTTGCCGAATCGCCGAAAGCGCCGGAGCTGACAACACGGAACTTCGCCTTCCGCGAGTATTTTAAAGAGACCGTCAGGCTGAGAGAACCTGTCATCTCCTCCCCCTTCATCTCCGCCCACCGCAACGGCAAGCCGGTCCTCATGATAACAGCACCGGTCTTCGGCGCGGACGGCTCGCTGATTGGGATGCTCGGGGGAACGATGCAGCTGGCCGAGAAGAGTCTCTTCCATCACAAAAGCGATGCCCCGTTGCCGCACAAGGGATACTACGCGCTTATCACCGGCGACCGGACAATCATCATGCATAAGGACGCATCGCTCATCATGACGAAAAAGGAACCGTCGGACTTCAGCGCGCTCAGCGCAAACGCAGCGTTAGAGCCGGGCGTAGCCATGCACCGGACAAGCCAGCTAGGAGTGGAAGTAATTTCGATGGCGCGGCGGCTGAAGACGACCGGCTGGCTTCTGACGGTCAATGACGACAAGGCCGACGTCTACGCCCCGATTTACCGGATGCAGGGAGCATTTATCATTATTCTCGGGCTCGGATGCCCGGTTGTCGTGCTGCTGATTTTTGCGCTGTCGCGCATTATTACCTCGCCGCTCCGCTCGCTGACCGGACAGGTGCAAAACATTCAGGATGCCTCGGATGCGTCCCAGAGGGTAACGGTCGCCTCCCGCGATGAGGTGAAGAATCTTGCCGTCGCCGTCAACTCCATGCTCGACACCATCTCGGAGTCGCAGCGCATGATTCAGGAAAAAGAACGCTTCTTTTCGACCTGGTACGGCAGGTCGAAAGATGCGATATGCTTTTTCAATCATGAATGGCGTGTACTCGATTGCAACGAGGCCGCACTCGGCATGTTCGGGCCCGGCAGTCGGGAAAGCGCCGTCCTTGCCTCGCTTCTGCCGGATGCGGCGAAAGACATACAGGCGAAAGTGCGCGCAGAGGGCTTTCTCAAGGACTATGAGGCGCAGCTGACACGCCCGGACGGAACGCAGGCAACGGTGCTCTTTTCGTGCGAGGCTGCCCGGGAAGACTCGGGGATTCCGAATGTCTATCTGGCGGTTTTCCGCGATATTACCGAGCAGGTGAAACTGACGCAGCAACTCCGCCACTCGCAGAAACTGGAGGCGGTCGGGCAGATTGCCGGAGGCGTCGCGCATGACTTCAACAACATACTGTGCGCCATGATCGGCTTCTGCGACCTCGCGAAAATGAAAACCGGCGAGGACCACCCAGCCCGCACATATCTTCACCATATAGCCGCACTGACGGAGCGCGGGGCGAACCTCACCAAAAGCCTGCTCGCATTCAGCAGAAAGCAGATTCTCGCCGTCAGACCGGAGCATATCAACAGAATAATCGAAGGCATGGGCGAGTTTTTACGGCGCATTATCGGAACAGACATACGGCTGGAGACCGCTATTGCCGGTGAAGACCTTGTCGTCATGGCCGACCGGGGGCAGATTGAACAGGTGCTGATGAACCTTGCGACAAACGCGCGCGACGCCATGCCCGGCGGCGGCTCGCTGCGCATCGGCGTGGCTCGGTGCGAGATAGATGAGGGATTTGTGAGCGCCCACGGTTACGGAGCTCACGGCACCTATGCGGTAGTAACTGTGGAGGACTCGGGCGCCGGCATGGATGAAAAGACGATGGAGAAGATTTTCGAGCCTTTTTTCACCACAAAGGACGAAGGAAAAGGAACCGGTCTCGGCATGTCGATCGCGTACGGCATAATCAAGCAGCACAAGGGCTTCATCAATGTCTACAGCGAAGTCGGCAGCGGAACCGTTTTCAGAATCTATCTGCCGCTGGTGAAGCAACAGCCAGCGCCGGCGGAGAAGGATGAAAGCCCGGCGAATGCCCGCGGCACCGAGACGATACTGATCGTCGAGGACGACGCAACACTGCGGTCGGTGCTGCAGAGCGTGCTGTCGGAGTTCGGCTACCGGGTCATCGAGGCCGCTGACGGCAGTGAGGCTGCGGAACTCTTCCGGCGCCTGCAGGACGAAATAGACCTCGTGCTGATGGACGTCGTCATGCCGGAGATGGGCGGCAAGGCTTCTTACAGCAAAATCAGAAGCATCAGGCCCAATGCGAAGGTGATTTTTATCAGCGGGTACACGGCTGATCACCTGAGCGCAAAGAGCATTCGCGAGGAGGGATTGCATTTCGTCTCCAAACCGGTATCGCCGCAGGAACTCCTGCGAAAGATACGGGAAGTCCTGTCCGGTTGAGCAGATCGCATCCCCCCGCGCCGACGGTCAGGCATTGTAAATGCTTCCGCCGCGTTCCTGATACAGCCTCAAAACCTCCTGTGCTTCTTCGGCCAATAGTCCCCGGACAATCCTGATGCCGCGGTCTTCAAGGTACTGATACGAGGCAGGAAAGACCGGTCCTTCGTCAAAACCAACAGCAGCGGCGGCCCCGCGCGGAGCGCCCCAGGCTATGCGCTGCACGCCGCTCCAGAGCACCGCGCCAAGGCACATGGCGCACGGCTCGCATGAAGTGACCAGCACATGAGGCCGCAGGCCGGGCGCCCGCAGCGTGAACGAACCGGCAGCGGCCTGTGCAAACATGAGCGCCATCACTTCGGCATGCATGGCGGAGTTTCCCAGCCGCTCTACACTGTTGACCCCCACGCTCACCAGTTTGCCGCTCTCTTCCTCAAAGACCGCAGCGCCGAATGGTCCGCCGCTTCCCCGCAGCACATTCTCCCGCGCCAGTGCAATGGCAAGACGCATGCGGTCTTCATCAGTCTTGAAGCCGCCGATGAACGCCGTGAAACCTTTCGTCCAGGCGGGGAGGCTGATAGTTACAACATCAACCCCCGGGAAAAAGCCCGGCTGTGCGGGAACATCATTCTGCATCTGTACGCTCCTTCCGCGATTGCCGCGATCTCCGCAAACAAAACAGCGCAACGCCTTTTTTGCAACTATAGCATAGTGCCGGCAACGACAGTGCGCATCATGAGGTATAATCAGGCATGGGAGCACAGCGCAGCAGGTCCGCACGGACAACCATCTCTTTGCTCATCATTCTTGCCGCTGCCACGGCAGCAACACTCTTCAGCTCGCTTCTCACATACAGAAATGCGCTTTCAGCCGCGGACGATGCGCTGAAGCTTCAGGCGCTCGGCATCGCGGCCAGTCTCGAGGCGTCGCTGCGCCGGTCAGACTTTCCGGAAGAAAACATTCTGAGAGATATCGTCAGTGAAGGCAGGTGGGAAGGAATCGCTTTTCTGGCGCTGTATGACAGGGACGGCCGCATTGCGCTTCACTCAAATGCACGACTTATCGGACGGACAAGTGAAGATGCCGTCATTCATGAGGCTTTTGCGCGCGGGGTGCCGCTGGATCGCTACCTGATGCTCGGCACCGATGAGCGCGTATTCATACTTGACGCTCCCGTCAGACTGAGAGCCGCTGATTACCTGCTCCGGCTTGCGCTTCACCCGTATCCGGCCGAAAACAGCATTCGTCAGGCGCGGATTCAGCTTGCGATCTCCGTCGGCATGGCTGCGGTGCTCTGGGGCATCGGCATTGTGCTGATGCGGGCGCAGCAGCGCGCCGAGAAGCTCCGGCAGAGGATTGATGAACGGGAACGTTTCGCCGTGCTCGGTGAAATGGCGGCAGTGCTCGCGCATGAGATACGCAATCCGCTCGGCAGCATTAAGGGGTTTGCGCAGTATCTTGCCGAACAGCGGGAAAAAAACGGCGGTTCCATGGACCGGCAGCCGCTCGACATAATCATTGCCGAAGCACGCCGCCTCGAAACGCTTACCGAAGACCTGCTGGTCTATGCCCGCCCTGCCGGCGTCAACATATCCAGCTTCGATCTGTGCGAACTCATCAAGACCTGCGCCGCCGCCCTTCCGCACCGGCCGGGCATTTCACGAGAGACAGACTGCGCATCTCCGCTGTTCATTGAGTCCGATCCCGACAAGCTGCGCCAGATACTCGCCAATCTGCTTCAGAATGCAACAGACGCAATCGAACATGACGGAACCATCGCCGTCGGGGCCGTCGCGCTGCGTGATAGAATAATTTTAAGTGTGCGCGACACCGGCGGCGGGATGGATGCTGAAACCTCACAAAAGGCTTTCGACCCGTTTTATACCACAAAGACACGAGGGACCGGCCTCGGCCTGGCGATTGTCGGCCGCCTCGCCGCAGTGCTCGGCGGCACGGTGGACTTTGAAACCGCCGCCGGAAAAGGAACAACCTTTACGGTTTCGCTTCCGGCTCAACTGCCGGAGAAATAAGAGAGGACATGGAAAAAACAACCTTCAGGATTCTGATTGTGGACGACGAGCAGTCCTTCCTGCTGCTCATGTCGAACATCCTGACCGATGAGGGATATTCGGTACAGGGATCTTCATCTCCTGATGCTGCGCTTCGCCTGCTCGACGGGTTTCGGCCGAATCTCATCATCACCGACCTCAAGATGCCGAACATGGACGGCATCACTTTCATGGACAAGGCGCGGCAGGTTGTGCCGGATACGGATTTCATCATGGTGACCGCCTATGCCGCCGTAGACACCGCAATTGCGGCGCTCAAAAAAGGCGCCCTCGAATATATTACCAAGCCGCTCAAGGATCCCGAAGAATTGCGCATCGCCGTTGCGAAGATTGCGGAGCGGCAGGGCCTTATCGCCGAAAACCGGCAGCTTCGCTCCGACCTCTTCGGCGCCCTGCCGCCGCTTGAGGTCATATTCGCGGGAATGGAGGCAGTCCTGCGCGACATTGAAGATGTCGCCCCGACTGACGCCACCGTCATCATGTACGGCGAGACCGGAACCGGCAAAAGCCTGATAGCGAAAGTGCTGCACCATCTGAGCGGCAGGCCCGGCCCGTTTGTGGAGATCAACTGCGCGGCCATTCCCGAGCAACTGCTTGAGTCGGAGTTGTTCGGGTTCGAAAGAGGCGCATTTACCGGCGCCGTCCAGCAGAAAAAGGGGCGCTTCGAGATTGCCCACGACGGGACAATTTTTCTCGACGAGATTGCGGAACTCGGACCGGGACTTCAGGCAAAGCTTTTGAAAGTACTGCAGGACAAGACATTTGAACGGCTTGGTTCGCTGAATTCGCTCCGGACAAACGCCCGCATCGTGGCGGCGACCAACCGCAATCTGAAAGAGCTTGCCGCCGAAAAGAAATTCAGGGAAGATCTGTATTACCGGCTCAGCGTCTTTCCGATCACCATCCCGCCTCTCCGCGAGCGGGCGGACCGGATTCCGGCGATTGCGGATTATCTCGCGGCCGCCGTTGCGTCACGCCTCGGCAAACCGACGCGCCCTCTGCCGAAGAGTGCCTATCCGATGCTGGCTCAGTACGAGTGGCCCGGCAATATCCGCGAACTCGAAAATCTGATAGAACGGAGCATCATCATCAGCAGAGGGACGGAGCTGTCGATCCCGCGGATGTCCGAAACGCCGCCGGAAGGGACTGCCGTGCTGAATGCAGCAGGAGATATGAAAAGTATCGAGCGCTCAGCCATCATCAGCGCCCTGAAGCAGACTTCCGGCAACCGCCGCAAGGCGGCAGAAATCCTCTGCATCTCTCTCCGCTCGCTTCAGTACAAAATCAGGGATTATGCGATTGAGGACTGAGCATTGCCGTCAAAGCGGTGCGGGACAGACAGAGGAAAGTGTTTATTCGCTTGAAGATTGAGAGGCAACCAGCGTTTTCCGGTTGCCGAACTGCCTTTTGTCGAGGACCGAGCCGACCGGGCAGGTTGAAATGCATTCTCCGCAGAAGTCGCAGCGTTCCGTGAGCAGGGTAATCGTCCCGGCCGGCATCAGGCGCGTTTCGCCTTCACCGTCCGGCGTGCGCATCACAATGGCATCGCGCCTGACGACATCGCGGCAGATCGTGATGCAGCGGCCGCAGCGCACGCACTTGTTGACATCAACGATGATCGACTGATTGTCGTCCTGCACCGGCAGGGCATCATGCCGGGGTGCATCAGCAGGCGGAATTACGCCCAATTTATAGGCCAATTCCTGCAGCACGCAGCGTCCCGCCTTTTCGCAGCACATGCAGTCGTTGGGATGATTGGCAAGAATCAGCTCCAGCGTCGCCCTTCGAAGCCGCAGCAGTTCCTCGTTTTCTGTGACAATCTCCATACCCTCCAACGCCGGGGTCGAACATGATGCCACCGGCATGGTGTACCCTTTCACCTCGACAATACAGAGCCTGCATGAGCCGAGCGGAATAAGGCGCCTGTCGTTGCAGAGAGTAGGGACGAAAATATCAGCAGCGCGGCAGCCGTCCAGAATCGTCTGCCCCTCAACGCATTCCAGTGCCCGTCCGTTTACACGAAGCCTGACGGTCTTTTTGTTGGCGGTATCGTTCATAATTCTTTCCGTAAACTGGCTTTTATAGTAATGGACGGCTTTTGAGTGAGTCAAATCAGTCATGCCGCACCGACTCCCGCCGACGTTCATTAGACCGTCCCCCTTGCAACACTTTTTACTTCTTACATTTTTTGCGGGGCCGGGGTTTTCAATTTGACGATTTCCTGCTACACTAAGGAAGTACGGCGCCTTTTTTTTCCCGCTCCCTTCTCACGGTTCACCTTTGTCCACAGCAATGCGGATTTCGGGGCGCCAAGTTTCGCCGACGACTGCTCGGTCTGCTCCTCCGAACATCCGCCGGCAGTCGGGCAGGTATTCAGATATGGCCGCTGACACTTCTGGTCCGCTTGCCGCACAGTACCGAATCCTCTGCGACACCGTCAGGGACTATCCCGGACTGTTGCCCGCAGCAGAGGCGTTGCAGCGCGAACTCGCCCGCACACCGCGCCGCTGGTATGCCATCATCGAAGATCTCCGTTCGTTTGCACTGAAAAACTTTCTGCTGCATGACGCCCATTCTCAGGGCATGGAAGCAATGCAGACCGTTACCGATATTCTCTTTGAAGCAGTCGAGTGGCCTGACCTGAACGTCTCCCGCAAGGGCATTGATGCCTTGATGTTTTACCTGCAGAAGATCCTGCTCGACGGAAGCAGATCGCTCAATGACTATTGGCCTTTGCTGACGTCTGCGTTCGCCCGCCTTGTGCAGCTTGACTCCGACCGCTTTCTGTCAGCTGTCACGAATGCCCATCCGCTGAAGCGCCTGGCACAGCGCATCCTTGACAGGCAGCCCGAAGGTTGTTCCGTTGATGTCCTGAACTCCCTGCTTGACCGCTCGTTCCGGGAAACCTACGCATTCTGGCTGAACGAGACCGACCCGGTTCTCTGGTTTGACAACGCGGAGGCCTTCAGGTTGCATCTTGCAGCCCTGAAAAAGCTGATGCAGCCGGTTTCCCATGAAAACCTCAGAGCGCTGCTCCGGCATCTCGACACCCTGGAGCCGGACAGCGATGATATCAGTCGCCTGAACGCCCTTCTCTCGCTTCCCGGGCACCTGCAGATAGTCAAGTTCTATGAAGAACACGCCGACAGGCTGCCTTCAGAAAGCGATGGAGCGCTGAAAATCGCGTATCTTCTGAAGATGCTGGAATCAGACGGACTGGAAGGCATCCATGAGGAAACGATTCGGGAAATCGGGAGAACCGTTTCGTCCATACTGAAGGCTGGAACGCCGGAAACGCTCAAGCACGCCCTCGCGACACCGCTCGAAATCCTGCGGAAAAACTTCAGGGCGTTCCCCGAGGCCACGCTGCACTGCGTGCAGAGCATCGGAACCGGCGTATATGCCCTCGGCAACAGCGCTCTGGTTGAGTGGTTCAATCAGTGCATCATTGCATTCGGCTTCCAGCAGCCTGAAGTGAGCGGCATTACCGACGACTGGCAGGTGAGTTCCAATAAATCCCATGTGAGAAACATACGCGTTTGGCTTGAGTTGATCGAACAAAGTCCGAAGTGGTCGAAGTCGCTCCTTGCAGCACTGCTGATCAACCTCAGGCTCGGCGGCGTGCATATCAACGATACCGATCTCTTTCAGAAAGACATCACCCGCCTCTTGAACAGCGACATTGCGCCCGCCTATCATCTCGTGAAGCAGCTTGCGAAGGGGTTCCCGGCCTACTTCAACGTCATCAACGCGGAAGGCGCGCTCCGTGAGGTTTCCACCGCGCTTGACGACGCGACAGGCACACGGGATCCGCTCGTTCATTTCCTCAGAAAGCACTGTCATGTCGAGAGCAGTTCCATCATGGTCGATTTCATCGAGGCCGCGCTGGAGTTTTGGCGCACAAAAGACAAAAACGGCCTCAGGGCGTATCTGCCCGAGGAGGTGTTCCGCAGCATTGATTCCGATGGACGTTACGTCACCGATCTCCATCGCCTGATGACGGAACTCTTCACTGCTCTGCAGATAAACAGCGTTTCTGATCTGCTGCTCGCAGATGAATACGCCATTCAGGACTGTATCGACAGGACTTCAGCTCCAGACAGAGAACGATCGCGCGCCGCCCTCATCGTGAAGTTCTACCGGCTGCTCTGGCAGAAATACCGGCTCGGCATCCATGACCTCAGGGAACAGCTTGCCGCATCGGCCGGCATGGGGCTCCCCGCGTGTGATGAGCTGATTGCATCGCTTGAGAGTGAAAGCATTCAGATCAGGCTTGCGGCGGCGTTGCACCATCTGGACAAGCTGAAAGCGATTATCCTCTCTTCTGAACGGTTTGAAGCCATCGAGGATATTGCCCGGAAACGCCATGTCGCTGCCGGCATCCCGTCGATGTACGGACGGTATATCGAGAAGAAATTCAATGCGCTCGCCCTGACGTTCCGGCTCGAAAATTACGCCAATACGCTGTTCGAGGAGCTGATGCGGACATTTCCGCTCCGGTTCGTCACCCGCGCGACACTCTTCCAGATCGAAAAATATACGAAGCTCTTCTTTCATGCGCTGAAACTCGACGGCATCTCGTCGCACCGGCTCGAAAACACTCTCGAACTGCTCTCCGGAGCGCTGGAGGTACGGCGCTTTTCCTATTCGCAGTTCATCGATATTTTCAGAGGCTTCTCGGAGGGAGTTCAGGACATCCTGAGCACCTATTACACCGGTGCGCTCAAGGCGCACCTGCGCGCCGTTATTCTTCAGCTCGGCAACGAGCGTATTGTGCCCAAGTACCGTGACAGCGGCGATAAGAATGAGCACGATTTCGTGAATGCGGTATCTGAAAAGCTGCTTCGCGATATGGTCGCGCTCTCCCCCGGCTTGCAGCAGCTCGATGCATTTATCAGCAGCATTCTGCGTACACTCCGCGAGCAGGCGGAAGTGCTCGATGAGCAGAAGCTTGATCTGCTGATGAGCTATGACCCGAAAAAAATCGTCTCAGCCATTCATTCGCCCGCCAGGGCAACACGGGATCGCATTCATCTCGGCAACAAGGGATACAACCTCGTCAAGCTCTCATCGCTCGGCATTCCGGTGCCTCCCGGCTTCCTGATCACGACCGAGGTCTTTCGCTGCATGTCCGCAATTCACCAGTTCGGCTATGCCAAAGAGCATCTGATGGAGGAGATCGCAAGGCAGCTGAAGCGCATCGAAGAACTGACCGGCAGAAAGCTCGGCGACCCGCAGCGTCCTTTGCTTGTCTCCGCCCGCAGCGGCGCTGCGCTCTCGATGCCCGGCATGATGAATTCGTTTCTGAACGTCGGGCTGAATGAAGCCATAGTCAACGGGCTTGTCGATATGACAGGAAAGCCGTGGTTTGCGTGGGACTGCTATCGCCGCTTTCTGCAGTGCTGGGGCATGTTTTTCGGCATGGAGCGTGATGTCTTTGATACCATTATCGACACCTTCAAGCGCCGGCACAAGGTTGAGATGAAGCTGCAGTTCACGCCCGAGCAGATGCGCGGGATTGCGCTTGCCTACCGTGACACTATCGTGCAGAGCGGGATTGCGATAAGCGATGACCCGTTCGTGCAGCTCGAGACCGCAATCATGCAGGTCTTTCAGTCATGGGATTCGCAGAAAGCGCGTGCATACCGGCAGATACTCGGCATATCGGAACAGTGGGGCACCGCTGTTCTGGTGCAGGCCATGGCATACGGGAATCTTGACACCAATTCCGGCACCGGCGTCCTTTTCACGCGGAATCCCCGCGAACTTTCGGACCGGGTCATGCTCTGGGGAGACTTTGCGATCGGAGCACAGGGAGAGGATATTGTTTCCGGACTCGTCAAGACTCTGCCGATCTCGATTGAACAGAAACACTTCGAGGAGCGCACCTACGACATTTCGCTCGAAGAGCTCTTCCCAGAAATTTACGCGGCCCTGCAGAAGATCGTCAAGAACCTTATCTACACCGAACAGTGGAGTGCGCAGGAAATCGAGTTCACCTTTGAAGGAAAATCAGCGGAGCAGCTCGCTATTCTCCAGACCCGCGACATGACGGTGATGCGCCATGAAAGCGTTTCCGCATTCATCCCAACGCAGGAACTCTCCTCGGCCTTCTGCGCAAGCGGCATCGGCGTCGGCGGGGGAGCGCTCAGCGGGCGTGCCGTGTTCGACCTGCACGATATTCAAACCTACCGGAAAGATGATCCGCTGACTCCGCTTATTCTCATCAGGGCAGATACCGTTCCCGACGATATCCAGCTTATCTCGGCAACAGACGGCTTGCTCACGGCCCGGGGCGGCTCAACATCTCACGCTGCCATCATTGCAAAACGCCTCGGAAAAACATGCGTCGTCGGCTGCCCGAGACTTTCGGTTTTTGAAGCAGACAAAGCGTGCAGCCTGCACAAGGCAACTGTCAGGGCAGGGGACTTCCTGAGCATCGACGGACGCGGCGGAGCCATCTATCTTGGCAGCCATCCGTCGCAGGTGGTCAGACTCGCAGCAGAATAATGCAACAGGGAGGGATACCATGGCGGCTCTTGGTGTGAACATGCTTTCGGAAAAACGTCCGGTCCTCGGCATCAACGGACTGGGCCGAATCGGCAAACTGACCTTGTGGCACCATATCGGACGGCGCCACTTCTCTGAAATCGTTGTCAACATCGGCAGAAAAGTGGGTACATGCCTGGAAGATATTGCGCTTTATATTGAAAAGGATTCAACATACGGGTCGCTTCATACATATCTGCACGGGTACAAAGCCGGCCGTGTCATCACCGGACTGAATGAGGAAAAAGGCAGGATGCTTATCGACGGCATCCCGGTTACCATTCTGCAAGAGACGCGCAACCCGAAGGAGATTCCGTGGAGGGCCCACGGAGTAAAGCTTGTGGTCGATGCCACCGGCAAATACACCGACCCGACCCTGATGCCGGATGCAAGGGGCGGCGCCGCACGCGGCCACATCGAAGCGGGAGCAGACAAAGTCATCGTTTCAGCTCCGTTCAAGATCCGGGAAAAGGGAGTCCAGATGCCGGACGACGCAAAGACGGTTGTGCTCGGCATCAATGACGATGAATACGATCCGAAGCGACACATGATCGTCTCGGGGGCATCCTGCACCACAACATGCCTTGCTTACATGATAAAGCCGTTGCTCGACTATTTCGGCGCCGGGAAGATGCTGAGCGTCTCGATGGCGACCGTTCACGGCAGCACCGGCTCGCAGGAGGTTCTTGATCGGCTTCCCGGCGAGGGGGCGACTGATCTGAGAAAAAACAGAAGCATCTTCAACAACATAATCCTCACCACGACCGGCGCGGCTAAAACGCTGGGGCTCGTCATGCCCGCCATGAACAAAATCGGATTCATTGCGGAGTCGGTGCGGGTTCCGGTCGCCACCGGTTCGCTCATCATCCTCGTGGCCGCACTGCATGATGAAAGCGAAAATCCGGTCATCAACCGAAAACTCATCAACAGCATCTACCGCGATGCGGAACAGAAAGATTCCCGAGGCTTTATCAAGTTCACGGAAGAACAGAATGTCTCCTCCGATATCATCGGCATGTACGGACCGGCGACTATTATTGAAGGAAATGAGACGCATACGCGCACCGCTGTCGTAAATCTTGACATCCGTCCACTGATGACCGCCTCAGGGATGCCGCTGCCGCCGGATGCAATCACGGATATCAAGGTTCCCATTACTCAGGCGGTCATTTACGGCTGGTACGACAACGAACTGGGGAGCTATACCAACATGCTGGGTGGTCTGACCGCAAAGATCGCATCCGGCGTTTATCAGTAGCAATCGGCACGCAATTGGCTCTCTCTTCTGCAATCGTTGCACAATAGCGCGCAATATTTGCACAATGCGCATCGAAAAGCCTCTTGACGCCGAAGGCAACACGAATTGACGGCATTGTTTGTTAAGGTTTTTTTCCAGGCTGAATCCCTGGCATGGTGATTGCATTTTCAAATACAAAGAATCTATTTGAGGAGGAGACACCATGAGAACAAAGTTGATCATTGCAGCAGTGGCAGCAGCGCTTGCCATCGCCCTCGTCGGCAGCGCATTTGCATTCGGACCAGGCTGCGGTAAGGGAATGGGGTATGGACCGGGTAATTGCCCGATGTCCGCAGGAGCGGCGCCGGCCGGCTTGACGCCGGAACAGACCGCAAAATATCAGGCGTTCCAAAAAGATACCGTTGCACAGCGCGAAAAGATGGCGCAACTCCGTCAGGAAATGTGGCAGCTGAAAAACCAGCCGACTCCCGACTGGGATGCCGTAAACGCAAAGCACCAGGAGTTTTTCACGCTGAAGACCGAACTTGCAAAAAAGGCTCAAGCTGCCGGAATTGAAAGATTTGGATACGGTCGCGACGGCAGAGGAATGGGCAAAGGGATGGGAATGGGCTGCTGCAGAGGCGGCTGTTTCTAAAGCATTTTTCCGGATAAAACAGGGGGTAATCAATTCAGCGGCTGTCAGAGAAGGCAGCCGCTGAGGCATATCAAAGGACGGAAATGACCCGATTCAAACATATCATACTTGCGCTCGCCGCCGCTTTTGTTTTCTGCTCTCCCGCCGGAGCCGCGGAAGAGAATGACGCTGTGCCGGGATACGACGAAAACACCGAAGTCACGCTCAGCGGGATTATTACAGACGTCGGCATATACCGGCGCGGGCCTGTAGTGCTCACGGTGAAGGCCGATGCGAAGACATACCAGGTGGTCACCGCTCCCCGATGGTATATTGCACAGGAAGGCATTTCCTTCACCACGGGGGAGAAGATAGAAATTACCGGTTCAAAATACTACACAAAAGACGGCTCCCTCTCGCTCATCGCCAATACGATAACAATTGCAGGACGCATGACCACTATCAGCTTTCGCGACGGCGCCTGCAATCCTCTCTGGATGAAACACCGCCACGGCGGCGGTAGATTCTCCCGCTGAATTCTTCCAGAACACCTTCAAGTGGCAGCAAAGAACACTTCTGTCAGTCAATATGCAGCACCACCGCAAAGCTGTTGAAAAAGACCCAGACGGGATCGCCTTTTTTCAGTTTCAGGAGTCTGCTGCTCCCGCTGGTAATAACTGAACAGAGTTCGGTCTGTTCGGAAATGCGGACGATGTATTCAGTGGTGATTCGTCCGGCATTGATGCGCTCGATAATTCCGTGAAAGCGGTTTTCAGCCGTGCAGGCCGGTTCTTCGCCGCCTTTATGCAGGATGACCCATGGAGCCTTTACCTCGGCAGTAATCAGTTTTCCTTCCCGCAGGCCAAGCCTTCCCGCACTGTCGTTGGTGATAACAGTAGTGACCGGGTGCCCTTCCAGGGTGATAATCTCTACAAGCGACTGAATATCTCCGCGCTGCAGAACCCGGATTTTCCCGAAAAAACAGTTTCGGGCGCTGGTCTTCCGTGATGCTTCCTTTTCCACGAAGTGCTTTGTGATTTGCCGAATCTCTTCTCCGGAAAATGTTACATATGATGAAGTCAGGCCGGGCGTCGAATAACCCAGCAGCACCTGTACCGCGGGAAGGGGGATGTTGCTCTGCATCAATTCTGCGCCCCGTGCTTTCCGAATCATCTCCGGAGCTCCGAGCTGCTTCGGAAACCCGCTCTCCTCTGCACGCTCATAGAACTTTCGGCGCACAAACGCAGGGTCGATGCCGAAGAAGACATCGCCGAAAGATGACCTGAACGCGGAGGCGGCAAGCATCGTCCGAATCTCCGCCGACAGAACTTCAGAGATCTGAACTTCGCGTTTGTTCACTTTCTTTCCACCGCCGGCGATACTTTGGAAGAATACCACCCGCCGCTTATGATCGATATCATGCAGCGGATCAAGAGCCAATACTTCACTCAGCTTGGCCCCGGTATAGCGAATAAGCAGGAAAATAAGCAGTATACGCCTGCGGGACAGTCGCACATCTGCTCTTGCCGTTTCTTCTGCCCACCGGCGAAATGACATTTCAAGGCGATTCAGCTGGATAGAATCCAGACACCGGCTGCCCTGTTTTGCCGAGGAAGTCAGATGCAGACGCCCGCCTTCCGCTTGTTCATTCCAGCTTTCCTCTTTTTTCCGGATGCTCACCTGCCCGCCTTTCTCCATGCCGATTTATCCCCGGCTCCTGGCACGCAGAGGAACAGGAATAAAAAGACTTGACTGACGATATAAAGATTGATAAACTAACACTAAAGTTATATAAATCGTGTCAATGTTGTCAAGAGCGCAGTCAGCGTGGTTGTTTTTTGCGCTATATTTTTTTGTATTATTTCTGATTTCACAAGCGGAGGATTTATACCATGTACTTTCCTGTTGCAGGCATTGAAGTAGCGGTGTGGATACCCTTTGCTGCAGGATTTGCGGTAGCTTTTTTCTGCAGCATGGGCGGCGTTTCCGGAGCGAATCTGCTTTTGCCTATTCAGATGAGTCTCCTTGGGTTCACTACTCCGGCCGTCAGCGCCACAAATCATCTCTTTAATGTTGTGGCCATTCCAAGCGGCGTATACAGGTTTATCCGGGAAGGCAGAATGGTCTGGCCCTTGACGTGGATGGTTATTGCCGGGACTATTCCCGGGGTTTTTTTGGGGGTCATTGCCAGAGTGCAGTATTTGCCCGATCCCATGACATTCAAGTTCTTTGCAGGTCTGGTCTTGCTGTATATCGGCAGCGTAATGGTCAAATCAATACTGAAGAAATCGTCTCCCGCAACTGAAAAAAACTCTGCAGAATATCGCTTTCAGGAAGCGGTCAAGAAGTACCAAAAGGATGCGCTGGCAAAAGGAGAGAAATCTTCTCTTCCAACAACAGAGGTTAAAAAGTTCAGCATCTATGAAATGGAGTATTCCTTTTATGGCGAGACATTTAAAATCAATCCGATGGTCATTATCGCTCTATCGTCTCTCGTAGGTATCGTGGGCGGCATCTATGGCATCGGTGGAGGTGCAATCATAGCTCCTGTCTTTGTGGCTATGTTTCGGCTTCCTGTCTATACGATTGCCGGAGCCTGCCTCATGGGCACATTCCTTACCTCTTTGACAGCAGTTGTTTTTTATCAGGTCATCGCTCCTTTTTATCCCAAACTGGTAGTCGCTCCGGATTGGCTTTTGGGAATCCTTTTCGGCTTCGGGGGAATGGTCGGTATGTATCTCGGGGCACGGGCTCAAAAGTTCGTCCCTGCCAAGGTAATTAAGTGGCTGTTGGCATTTATTCTTGTCTCGACAGCATTAAGATACATTATCCCCTTTTTTTTAAAATTTATTTCTTGAGGCAAGCTTAATCAGCATTACAACAACCCAAGGTATCGGGCTAAGGAGGCGAAGAGAGAGAAGATTGCGCGACCGGCACACGAAGAAAGATTGGGATCATATGTCTGCGCCTGCTGCTGAAGGATAGTGACGAAACCGGCAAGAAATTACCGCAGAATGCATGATGTTGCTTGATCGGAACTGATGAAACAACTGCTCAAGGCCGTCAGGCGGTTTCCCGGTTGGTGTTTGCCTGTGCGCGGCAGTAGTCCCTGAAATTATTGACGCCGATAAAAAACTCGCGCATCATGAGAAGCCAGTAATACTGACCCCGCTTCGTCAGAGCAAGCTCGTCGCCTTCCTTTGTCAGTCCCCTGACCAGCCGAAAGAAAAGGATCTCCGGCCAGAGCTGATAATACATATTCACTCCGTGTTTGGCGTTGACCGAAGAGAGGTTCAGCCTCAGCCCGAAGAGCTTCATCAGGAATTCGTAGCAGAGCCGCTCACGCATCGCGAAATCACGTTTGGCTGCAACAGGAAGAATTCCTGCGTTGACCTTGCGGATGTAGGCCTCTATGTCGAACGTATTCGCATAGGCGGTCCCGCCGATATGGCCGATTGCGCCGCTTCCCAGCCCCGCGTATTCTTCATAATTTACGGCGTACTCATCGATCATGGTATCGCTTCTCGAAAAACACCATGCTGTTGTGGCTTTGTAGTGCGACGCGAGCGTTTCTGCAAGCCTGGTGTAGAACTCCCGTCCGCGCGAATAACTTACACCGCCCAAGTCCTGCTGCATCTTCTTCTGCGTCCGGGATGACGACATGAGCGGATAATAGGTAATCTGATCGACGCCGAGGCTGATGATAATCTCAAGATCTTTATCGAGCATCTCAATGGTCTGCATCGGGAAATTAAACATCAGATCCACATTGAGCGTATGAAAAATGCCCTGCGCATATGCAAGCCGCTCACCTATCTCCTGCCCGCTGCCGTATTTGTGATAGCGGTTCAAAGCCTTCAGCAGGGCGTCGTCAAACGTCTGCACACCGACCGACAGACGGTTTACGCCGATGGCTTTCAGCACATCAAGATTCCCTGGCGTGAGGTGGTTCGGATTCGTCTCAATAGATACTTCACCGATGCTGTATAGTGATTTGACCAGCCGGACTGTTTCTGAAAGTTCATCCATCAGAATGGTAGGAGTCCCGCCGCCGACATACAGCGCATTGAAGTCATAGCCAAGATCCTTGTACATCAGAATCTCTTTACGCAGCGCCGCAAAATACGGGCGCGCCGCATCCTCCTGAAATGTCACCCGGTTAAAGGAGCAATACGGACAGAGTTCTTCGCAAAACGGTATATGCATGTACAGAAGAGTGGGGACGTTGCCGGAGCGGCGCGGAACAGACAATGACTCTGACGGAAAGAAACGAAGGCACTGCTCATTTTTCTTGCGGGCAGCGTGGGTAATAACTTTTTCAGCGAGAACATACGCATATTCTCGCAGGAAATCCAGGCGCATATGATTACCAATCCTTGTTTCAGCAAAATGGTACGGCTTCGATACGAATTTTGCTATTATACCCCAATCCTGTCCGTATTGCTCAGATTTTTTTCGCGGCATCCGCTGATCAGCAAAAAACAATGGGGATAAGCTCCTGAAAGCATCAATTGGATTTCATGCATCAGCTCGTCAGAGCGTCTCTGCTTTTTTCAGGATGCTGGAAGCAAGGTCTTCAAAAACAAGATAGTGTGCGGGCAGTGTTGCATACCAGTAAATACGTCCGCCTAACCCCCTCGGATAGAAGTAGGCCGTTATTGTGAGAGTGTCATGCTCCACTAAAAATTCCAGCCACGCACAGCACGGCTGCTTCATCTGTGACTGGAGCAGTAACCGCTTGCCGTCCCGCATATCGACCACCTTCCACCAGTCAAGGCTGTCCCCCACGCGAAGGTCAGTCCCATGCCGACGGCCACGGTTCAGACCGTATCCGCCGATGAGTTTGTCGATAACTCCCCGAATCTTCCAAAGAAGATTATATCGGAACCATCCTCCTTCTCCGCCGACCGTCAGCACAGCCTTGAAGACGCTCGCAGCCATTTCCGGAGGGAATGTCTTGACCTTTCTGAATTTATAGACCGCATCATTCAGGCTGTTTTCATGGTAGTTAATGTCACAGACCTCTCCGGCGCTGCTGTCGCACCAGCGGCTGACCACCTGCTGCTGAATAATCTCGTCGACTGCTCGCCGGACTGCCTCTTTGAGCGTCATCGGCCTGATAGCGGGAAAGTACCGGTGAGCATTATCGTTCTGCATGACCGTTTCAGACTTGAGGCCTTCAATAAGTTCAGCGGCGATGTTGAAGGGAATCGGCGTCATGAGAATAAGCCAGTAGGATGAAAGCCGCGGAGTCAGCACCGGCACCGGTATGAGATATCGCTTCAGCCCCATCACTTCAGCTGTCTGCAGCATCATGTCGCCGAAGCTCAGCGCGTCTGTACCGACATCAACTACCAGATTTCCCTCTGCCTTCAGGTCTTTTGCGGCGGAAAGATAGGAAATCGCATCGTCGACCGCTATGGGCTGCGTCTTTGTTCTGACCCATTTGGGCGTCGTCATCACCGGCAGTTTCTGCACCAGATGCCGCATGATTTCAAAGCTTGCGCTCCCGGAACCGATAACAACGCCCGCCCGGAACCAGATGGTCTGAACTTGTTCCGGCATGCTGCACAAAATCTCCCCCACTTCGATGCGGCTCAGGAGGTGTTCGCTCGCCGTCTCCTTCACGCCGAGGCCGCCAAAGTAGACGATTCGCTTCACGCCGGCCCCGATACAGGCATCCCGAAAGTTAGCAGCGCTCAATCGATCGCGCTCGCGAAAGTCTTTTGCGGTCATCGAGTGCACGAGGTAATATGCTACGTCAACTCCTGATAACGCCCGATCAAGTGAGAGCGGATCAAACACATCGCCTTCGAACACCTCTACTCTTTCGCGCAGGCCATCACTGACCTTTCGCGCGTTGCGAACCAGCAGGCGTATCGGCACTGCCGGCTCTTCAAGCAACCGTAACAGCAGACGATGTCCGATAAAGCCGGTTGAGCCGGTAAGCAATATTTTCATGCGTATATTCTAACAGACCGGGACAGGAGTCAGTAAGGAAAGCGAAGGTGCATCCCTTTTCACGCCGGATTTTCTGTGATAGTATTAAACCACTATGAATCTGCACGAATTCAATCAGAAAATCGGCTTTCTTCGCCCCGGCTGGTGGATTGTGCATGTCATCGGCATAACCGCCCTGTATACGATCGGCGCGGTGCTCGGGAGATATCTGTGATGCGCTATTTCCTCCGCTACAAACCGGGCTGGTGGGTTCTCCATATCATTGCCGTTGTCGCAACGTTCTGGCTTGGCGCCAGCGTGCGCTTCCCCTTCTGAGTCATGAAGAACCGGCGCGCCCTTCTTATCGCACTATTTCTCATCGCACTCGGAGGGTTTTTGCTGCACTACCGCATCCACCCGTTCATGGTGCCGGACAAGGCAAACCCCGGCATGCTCATTTTCAATGGGACAAAATTTCTTGCGTCGTTTTTCTCGCTTGTTGATGTCATCATTGTAACAGCGCTCTTCTCCTCGAGGCGGCATGCGCATTACGGCTATCTTCTGAACGGATTGCTTGTTATATACGGCTCTATACTGATGTCGCACTTCAGCATTGCCGGGCTGGCCGGAAAATCTCTGCCGCTGACTGATATGATTTTGCGCTCGACGATTCCTGATATCGCAATCGCGGGCGGAGATTTTCTGATCGGCAAAGCGCTGTACGACAGCTATATGCACCCTGAATCCTAACCCCTGCCGTTCTCAAATTCCTCAAGGTCTTCCTCGGTCATGCCGAAGTAGTGCCCCACTTCATGCAGCAGCGTCATCCTGATCTCCCGGACAAGCTCCGCCTCAGTGCGGCATACGGACTCGATATTTTTCTGATACAGATAAATAGCGTTCGGCAGGGGCGGCGGAACTGCAAAGAAGCTGTCCTCCTCTAAGATAGACACTCCCTTAAACAACCCCAGCAGTTCCCCGACCGGAACGCCGGTCTGCCTCACATCTTCCTCATCAGGCAGATCCTGGACTAGAATGCTCACGTTCCTGAACAGCTTCCGGTATCTGCGCGGGATGTCGACCAGCGCCTTTTCTGCCAGCAGTTGAAACTGCTCACGGGACACACGCACAGCCATCAGACAGTCACGACCGGTTCCGTGTCTTCATGACTATACGCCGGGCAGCATACGCAGAGAATCCGGATATCGTCTGCACCTGTATTGCTTATAGCATGCAGCGTGCCGGGCGGAATGCAGACCGTGTCGCCCGCCTTCACTCTGAACCGTTCATCGCCGAGCTGCATCATGCCAACGCCAGCAGTGAAATGATACAGCTCTTCGGCCTTCAGGTGCTGATGCAGCAGCGTCTCACCCCCCGGCGGAACGATCGCCTCTGCAAGGCTCAGTGCGCGGTTCCCATGCACGGCTGGATGCATAAGCTCCCGGACAATGGAGCCGTCCTTTGTGATATAAGGGGGCGCGGCGTTATATGAAGAGTAAATGCGCATTGTTTTCTCCGGCAGAAATGACATGCCTCAACGTTACTATGAAGGGCACGGTGCTTTCAAGCTGGAGCATATACACGCGGCTTTTTCAGACCCTGACGCAGGCAGGCGCTCAACAAAAAAGGCAGGGCAACCGCCCTGCCTTTTGGGAAATTTTGCTTATGCCCTATGCCGATTTCTGGCTGAGAAAAACCCGTAAGAGCATGTTATCTCTGACGTCTCGATTCCCGCAAATATTTCTGTGATTAACACTACTTACACTACGGCACTTCCGGCGGTGGAGTTGTGGCTGCAGGCTGAGCTTTTCTGTTCTCCCTAAGCTTACCCTGCAACGCATTCATGCCGTCCGGAATGAGCGTATCGGGGTCATCCTGCCGGTGGCGCAGCTTAAGCGACTTGTTGGAGCCAAAATAGTAGCGGAGACCCGCGTAATAGCGATCATACGATTTTTCACCCACGGCGCCCTCTGCAAAAATTGCAAGGCCCGGCAATGCTTTCAAACCAAACTGATACTCCGCTCCCATTTTGCCGAGCGCGGTTCCTGCAGCCATCTCACCTTCGATGTAGAGCAGGATGTTGTCAGTCGGATACCACCGACCGCGAAGGTTATAAAAACCGCCCTTCTTAACATCGCCGTACTGATATCCTGCACAGCCCCGGAGCGAAAACAGGTCGAAATATAGCTCTCCTTCAACTCCCGTACGCGCGATGCTCACATTTTCGAGCTCCTGATACGAGCTGATAATCCCGACGAGCCATTTTTGCGGGTCACGTGCAAAGAGATGTCCGCCAAAGCCGTAATACCTGTCTCCGCCTATGCTGCCGATGCCGGCGTCGAGCTGGAAACCGAAGCGTTTTCCAATCGGCAGCGACCCACTGCCTGCGGCAATGTATCCCCAGTCTCCATCGAAAGACCCGCCGAGAATGTCCAGTTTTGCGTTAGGAGCAGAGACTGCAGGCCCATCAGCATAAGCTGGCACACTCATTGCGAGTATCAGCAAAATACCCACTAACACCATTGCTCGATTCTTGCCCATACCCCCCCCCAAAAAAATTATTGATGAAAGGATTATACTAACGATTAAGGTGTTTGCAAAGATTGCCTGCGTTCCCTGTCAGCCCCCTTCGCAAGGGCAGGTTGCTTCCCGAAGCGCTTGCGGACAGAGGCTATGTTCAGCGAGAGCTGACAAGCTTCTGGCAGGTAGTGAACAATACACATCAAGCATTAAGGAAAGACTCTCTTTTCTTGACTTCTGCTGCCGGAAATTCATCGGAGGGGGAAATGTATAGCTTCACTGTGAACAAGGATGAGAAGATTATCAAAAAAGGCCTTGCGAGTCTGCATATCGAAGATGCGACTCTCTCGGGGGCGCTGTATCTGACTAATATACGGCTTGTCTTTGTGGGTCACATCCTTGGCGGAAATGCCGCAAAAAAAGAAGTGTCTGTTCCTCTCACTAGGATTGTATCGGTCAAGGGAAGCAGAACGGCCCTGATAATTCCCAACGCGGTCGACATTGTAACAACAGCCGATGAGAAACTCCAGCTCGTTCTCCGTGATCGCCGCCAATGGCTGACGGCTATAGAACAAGGGCTGAGCAGTCTGAAATAATAAGGCTCCTCCTTACTGGTCCCCCCAGCTTTTCTTGATGAACTGATCGCGACCCGAATTATAGCGGTAATACTTGTACCGGATAGGGTTCTTTTTATAGTAGTCCTGATGGTAGTCCTCCGCCTGATAAAAAACTCCGGCTTCTGCGATTTCGGTCACTACAGGCTTTGAAAAGCGCCCGGACTTGCCCAGATCCGCCCTTGACTGCAAGGCGAGCCGGTGCTGCTCTTCATTGTGATAGAAGATTGCCGACCGGTACTGAGAGCCGCGATCTACAAACGACCCTCCCGCATCGGTCGGGTCTATCTGCCTCCAGAACGTGTCGAGCAGTTTCTGATAGCTGACTCTCGCAGGGTCGTAGATTACCTGTATAGCCTCGGCATGGCCGGTCGTTCCGGCGGACACATCCTCATAGGTCGGTTTTATCTTCCGCCCGCCGGTGTACCCGGAAATGACATCTTTCACTCCATCGAGTTTTTCAAACGGTGGTTCCATGCACCAGAAACAGCCTCCGGCGAATGTTGCTGTCTCAAGTTTCGTCTCTGCTGCTTCTGCATTCGTAGTCATGGTGAACACTCCAAGAACAAGAATTAAGTAAATCATTCTTCTCATCTGAACGCCTCTTCCCGCGATCCCAATTCTTTACCCTGCTTCTTTCCATGCAGCTGAAGCAAGACTAACGAGCTCAGAATAATTGCCCCACCCAGCATCTGCCATATATCCAGCAATTCGCCCAGAAGAAAATAGGCGGCAACCCCTGCAACAACCGGTTCCAAGGTAGCCGTAATGCTGCCTCTAGCAGAACCAATCAGTCCGACCCCTTTCACATACAACCAGAACGGAATGACTGTACCTCCTATACAAACAAAAAGGCAAAGCCCCAAAATTGACGGCGAAGTGAGCTGCGCAAACGCCGAAAACGGCGGGTGAAAGACATTCCATATCATCGCAGCAACAAGCATGGCATAAACAACCATCGTCAGAGGATCATTGTTCGTCAGCCCTTTTTCGCATCGCATCGTGTAGGCGGCAAAACAGCCCGCTGACACCAGCCCCGACACTACGCCGAGGGTATCCATGCCGGTATCTGTGAGCGAATGTGCACCGACCATCAGATAGCAGCCGGCAGTAGCACCGAGCAGTGCAAAACAGACTCTCGGTGCGAGCCGCTGCCGAAGGATTGCAACCGTCGCAAGGGCGACAAAAAGCGGCGCCTGGCACTGAAGCACAATCGCTACGGCAACATGAATGCGGCTGACTGCAAAAAGATAGGTGAACTGTGTCGCAGCCAGCAGCACTCCGAGCAGGGCAAGAGAGGGAAGAGAACAGCGCTCCACCCGGAGCAGATGCAGCCGGGCAACAGCAAGCCAGACAAGAAGCGCTGTTGCGCCGATGGTCGTCCTGAGCTGCACAAGATCAAGCGGCGTCAGGCCGCTCTGGAAAAGAAATTTTGACGTAGTTCCGGACAGCGCCCAGAGCATCGCGGCACACATGATGCACAGATAGCCGATCTGCGGTTTTGTCGTATCCTGAAGAGTGATGGGCAAGCGGCATGCAATCCTTTTCCTGAATGTTCAGGTATCGTAGCGCCTCGACACGCTTTTGCGCAAACAGGCTCCTTGTGAAGCGATTGCACAAAGAGCATTCAGTCGGATGCTACAGCCTGCTTTCCATCTGAAACTGCCGGAAATCCCGCTGCTTTCGGCCCATGCGTCAGCTTCTCAAGTTCAGCAAGCAACTGCAATGCTTCCTCACGTGTATTGCCGCAGTTTTCCCTCGATGCCTGAAACGAAATGCATACGGAAGGACGCTCGGGATGATGATAAATCATGCAGAGAAGCAGATCGTTCAGATGCGGGCATCGAACGCCGGCCGGCTTGCCGGAAGGAGCGTCCGGTATCGGAGAAGAAATCGACGGCGCGACACAGCATGCACCGCAGCCTGTGCGGCATTGTATCCGGCTCATTCGGTTAGTTTAGTGAATGCCTGGATCACTGCACAAGTCGACCTCATCCCTTGAAACGGCGAAACGGCGTTTTCATGACGCCGGCTGACGGGATGGTACAATAAAGGAAAAGAGTCCGTGCATGCTGAAAGCTCTGAAGCCCATCATTGCCGTTGCCGCGCTGGTCTATCTTGGACTCTGCGCATATTATTACGCCCTGCAGGGAAGAATGATTTATCTGCCTGATACAGCACTCACCGCCACACCGAACGATATCGGACTGAACTATGAAAACATCACGCTGAACACTGCCGACGGGCTTGCACTTTTCGCATGGTTTGTCCCTGCTCCCAAAGCCCGTGCGACACTCCTGTTCTGCCACGGCAATGCCGGAAACATCTCCAATCGTCTTGATTCGATACGGATAATGCATTCGCTTGGCTTGAACGTACTCATTTTCGACTATCGCGGGTTCGGACAAAGCGAAGGGGAACCTGATGAGCAGGGAACCTATGCTGACGCAGATGCCGCATGGGACCATTTGGTTGGCGCCAGAAAGATTGCGCCGCAAACAATAGTGATCTTCGGTCACTCTCTCGGCAGCTCTGTAGCCGCTGAAACCGCTATGCGCCACCGTGATGCGGGCGGGCTTATTCTGGAATCAGGATTTATCTCTCTTTCCGACATAGGGAAGAAAATCCTGCCCTATTTGCCGATCGATCTTTTGCTGCGCTATAAATACGCGACCGGAGAGAAGGTCGGCAAAATACATATGCCGAAGCTGATTATCCACAGCCCTGACGACGAAGTGATTCCCTTTCAGCACGGGATAGAACTTTACCGGAATGCAAGTCATCCCAAATACTTCCTGGAGATTCGGGGAAGCCATAACAGCGGCTTTCTGACCTCCGGAGAGATATATACGGATGGGCTGGACCGGTTTATTGCCGGCATCGCCGGAGCGGCTTCGAAACAATAAAAAAGCCCCCGGCTCCAAAAGGAACCGGGGGCTTAGGTTCGTTGTTATTATGCCTTGTTTACGTTGATAGCCTTCGGGCCCTTCGGACCCTGCTCTACATCAAACGTCACTGCCTGACCTTCAGCAAGCGACTTGAAGCCGCTGCCCTGAATTGACGAGTAGTGGACAAAGAGATCGCTGCCATCTTCGCTCGTAATGAAACCGAATCCCTTTGACTCATTGAACCACTTCACCGTACCGTTTGCCATGCTCTTACTACCTCCTTCGTGTACTTGAGCTTAAAAAGCCCATAAAAAAAGACCTCCAAAGATCAAAGTCTTTGTGGCCCCCAAACACAACAAAAACTTCCAAACCTTCTTTCGGAGATTAGCATAGAGTGAAAAAAAAAGAAAGCCCATTTTTTTTGCAAGAGTTCGGCATGCCCGCAGAAGATCCTGAAAGCGGCTTGGTCGCAAAAAAAATTCCGTTCCGAGGCGCACCACCTGCATCCGCATTTGACATGACAGCGCATTATGCTAAAATTCCTGAAAGGAGGGTTCCATGAACAGAGTCATAAAACATTTTTCAACAGGTCTGATTATATTTGCCCTGCTGCTGATTCCGGCACTTGCCGCTGCATCACCGGGCAAAAACTGGAAAAAACCGTATACACCCAAAAACACGGGCGAGGCGGAGTTGTTCAAGGCATGTGCATACGGCAACGCAAAGCATTGCTACAAATATCGGGACCTGTACATTCTCCCACAAAGCGAGTCATCCGCAAAGAAAGAGAAAAAAGACAAATTGTAGAGGGATAACTATTCTTCAGAATAAGGATGAGATTGCATCGATCTCATCCTTATTCTGTTTTCAGGCAGCATGCCGCGCGGCAAGCACTCAGCGCACTATATTCATAAAATTGCGACAGCACGCTGCCGCATAAACAATCCGGGTTAAAATGCATAGACAAATTTCAGCCAGAATTTGTCCCCCTCCGGTCTATTTTTCACGGCAACCTCATGCTGATATTTTATCGAAAAACTTATGTTCTTATAATCGTACTTGACCTGCGGACCGAATGCGAATGCCTGCCCCTTGAATCCGTCCGTGCCGACTTTTTCGCCGTTCACCTCATCATTGGTCGTCTGCTTGTAATAATATCCGCCAAGGCCGAGACTCCATGCGCCCGTCTTGTAGCCAAGAGTATAATCAAGATGGAACTCTTGACCTGAAAGGTAGTCCGTAGCGGTATTTTTCGTGTTGAAATCGTACATAAGTTTGATCGACGCATCGAATCCGCAGTCCGCGGTATAGGTTGCCGCCAGAATCGGCTCGAAGGTCCAGTAATTGCGGCCGATATTTGCCATATCGTTTTTATCGTAAGCTCCGGTCGGAAGATAGATGTCGACGCCTGTGGCAAAGTGCCAGTTTTTCGAGTGCCAGGAGAGAATAAACGGATCGATGATGATGTCGCCCAATCCCGTCTTTTTATCTTTTGCCCCCATCCTCTTCACATCCAGATGCACCAGCGGGACAAAAACGTGCATGCCCCAGTATCCGCCAAGAATCTGATGTTTTGTGACGTGGATAAAACGAAACACATTGGCGGTTGCGTTCAGCCTGAACTCAGGGACAAGCTTGTCGCCGTTGTTGTCATTGATCCGGTTGGCAGTGTAATGCGTGAGATAGTTGATGAAATACGTTCCGGGCGGCGGCACCGCCCCGGCCATGAAATCTTCGGCGCCGTTGGGATAGGCTCCGCCGCCCTTCTCAGTTGCATGAACGACCGTCGACCCGATTGAACCGAAACCAAGCATGATACAAATCATGACCGCATAAAGAATTCTCCGTTGTGTCATGGCAGCCTCCTAAAAATACGATTGAGCAACTCGACGGCAAAAATTGCCTGATAGTAAAACAGCTATGTATTCATAAATAAACCTTTCAAATTATAACGATCCCGGCTGAAGAAATCAAAAACCCTTGGCTCTTCCCGTTTCTTGAATAAAAAGATTGCGGGCTTCCCCGATGGCTTGACTTGACCTAGGCATGAAGCCCAATATACTTCGAGTGAGATGAACGGTGCATACTCATAGTCAAGAAAACTGCAGCCACCCTGAAGACGCTGCTCCGAGCGGTACTCATTCTGCTGAACCCGTCGTGCAGCATAAGGCTTGCCAGTCCCGTCCACTCGCAAAAAAGAAGATTGCTAACATTCTGAATTTCATCAATTTTCAGGAGGGCACCATACGCGCTGTTTTCCAGCATCCCCGCTATGAAACTACCTTTTCCTTCAAAGCGCGACCAATGCCGCTGCTGAGCGACTATCTAGAGTGTGTCTGGGTGTCCGAGGCTGAAATACCCTCCAACATCGCCGACTATCGCTTCATGAACGTCTTACTGGACGATGATCTCAAGCTCATCGAGGTAAAAGCCGAAGCACAAAGCATCACGAATCAGGGGATACGTGTCAGCCTTGCCGATAGTGGCTGTCAGGTAAGCTGCCGGGCTGTGAAGCGTCGTCCCTCTGCTGATAATATAACTGCAGAACTCATGCATAACAGCGCTCTTTTCCGGGGGAGGCTCGCGGATTTCCACGCAGTATCCTTCTCGGTCGCAGTAGTTCGTGATGCAAACCAGCCATTTTTCTGGCTGAATGCCTCCGACAAGCTCCATGTAGTTCTTAAAAGCGGCAGTGACATTATTTATGCCGGCGAATGCCTCATTGTGCGACAGACTGTCGATGAACGCAAAAGAATTCTCGTTTTGCAGCCCCTCAGAAAAAATGTCCCCCGTTTCAGCCCTAAATCTTCCCGCTGTCATCGCTATCAGCCTGTCCCGTCGCCTATTGTCTCTTTTCAGCATCCGCTGACACATCGTTCAGTTCATCTGCGCGTTGACGAAATCTCCGGGGCAGGCTTTTCCGTGCATGAATATTACGATAGTTCAGTATTGATTCCGGGCCTTGTCCTGCCCGCAATGCGTATCGAAATAGTGCATAATGCGGCAATTACCTGCAAGGGACAGGTAATCCACAGCAGCATTATTGCTGATAACGAAGAACGCTTGACCGTGAAAAGCGGCATCGGGTATCTGGACATGAAGATGAAAGACCAGACGTTGCTGTCAAACTATCTTGCACGGATAGAAGATTCCAGAACACATACCTGCGGCAGGGTGGATCTGGACGCGCTCTGGCAGCTATTTTTCGAGAGCGGCTTTATCTATCCGGAGAAATACGCAGGCATCTCCCGCCAGAGAGACCAATTTAAGGAAACATACAGAAAGCTGTATGTAAACAATCCCGATATATGCCGCCACTTCACCTATCAGGACAAAGGCGAACTCGTAGGGCATATCGCCATGATTCATGTATATGAAAAGACCTGGCTTTTTCACCACATGGCCGCAACGGCGCATGGACTGAAAGCCGGCCTTGCTGTATTAAGCCAGGGGGCATGGCATGTAAATGCATGCTATTTGCAGAATGGGACGCCCATGGACTATCTGCTCGCATATTACAGACAGGAAAACAGAACCCCACGGCGCTTGTTCGGCGGATTCAAGGAAAAGCTAAACAACCCTGATGGCTGCACTATCGATCCCATGGCATTCGCTCACCTATCCAAAACTGATCTGCCCGCCGACACAATGCTCCGCTTTCTGCAGCTTAAAGACGCGAAAGTAATTCCGGCGCGGTCGTCTGACATTGCGGAACTTGAAGCATTTTACACCCACGTCAGCGGAGGCCTGATGCTTCGCGCGCTTGACCTCACTGTGGACACATTTCAGGCCGATACGCTGAGCAATGCTTATGCAAACTGCGGATTCAGCCGGACCAGATCTGTCTTTTCACTGATTATTCGAGGCCGACTCCATGCAATAATGGCGCTCACCTCAACAGATATCGGAATGAACTTGTCCAATGTTACTGACTGCATCAAGATTTTTGCGATCGAACATGACGAGTTGGACACGTTACTGCTGTCGGCGGCGTTGGCTCAAGTCTCTCACCTCGTTCACCATGATGAAATCACGGTAATGACGTTCCCTGTGGAATTCGCAATCAAAAAGAGGCTTCCGATGGAAAAAATCTACAACACCTGGGTTCTTTGTCTTGCGGAAGGCGCCCAGGCTTTTCTGCGGCATATCGACGAAATTGTGCCCCCTCATAATGACTAAAATACTCAGGCATGAAAGGTTCGCACGGGAAGGAATCTGCGCCACGATGCTTTTTCATGAATCATTCACCCCGCATTGTTCCAAGCAGAGCATAGTCACTGGAAACTTCAAACCAGCTCAGACGGCACGCTGATGCGACAGCAGCCGATAAGTCCTGATTCCCGGATATACAACAGCCGCATACTTGATAATTATGTCAAATTATTGAAACTCCGGTACCCTTTTGTCGGCATCAGCGAACTGCTCAGTTCTGTCGGGATAGGGCAGCATCAGATTTCAGACCCCGCCCACTGGTTTACACAGGATGAAGTTGACCTGTTTTATGAAAAGGTGAGGAAAGTGACCGGTAATCCTGAAATTGCACGTGAAGCTGGAAGATATACCATTTCCCCTGATGCCATGGGAACCGCAAAACAGGCTCTTCTTTACCTTGCAGGCCCCGTAAAGGTTTATGAACTCATCGACAAATGGATGCCGAAATTTACACGGGCAGGGATTACTCAATCAAGGCCGATCTCAACGAACAAGGTTGAAATCACGGCGTCTCCTTTTCCTGGGGTGAACGAAAAGCCATTCCAGTGCGAGAACCGCATAGGCTATTTTGAGGCAATTCCTATGGCTTTCGGCCACCATGCCACAAATGTCGATCATCCTGAATGCATCCACTCCGGAGGATCTGTCTGCCGGTATATCGTTTATTGGGAAGAAAGACTTAAATCGAGCGCATGGAAGCGATTTCGCAATGCTGCCGCAGCAGTTATGCTTTTATTGTGCATTCTGGGTATTTTTGTCGACCCTGCATTCGCTTTGCAGACGCTTCTGCCCTTTTCTCTCGCGCTGGTGTTTGCTCTGAGCATATATGTGAAGGCTCTTGAAAAGCGGGAACTGCTTTCTGCAATCGACCATTTCAGGGAAAACCTCGAAACACAGCAGGAAAAGATTGCAAGCAATTACAACAGCGCTCTTGTCATTAATGAAATCGGCCTTGCCATCAGCAGACAGACGAATGAAAGCGATATGCTGAGCAATGTTGTCAAAATACTGCAAAGCCGCCTCGACTATGATCGTGGAATGATCTTGCTCGCAAACGAATCAAAAAGCGACCTGACCTTCCGTGCCGGCTTCGGGTATACTGATGAGCATCTGAATTATCTGAAGGCTGCGAACTTTCATCTTAATCCGAAATCAAAAGGGGTGTTTGTTCGGGCGTATTATGACAAGAAGCCATTTCTGGTAAACAGCGTGACCGACATTGCCGGTTCCATTTCTGCCCGCAGCCTCGCTTTTGCGAAACATATGGGCACACAATCCTTTATATGCTGCCCCATCGTCTATGAAGAAGAATCCCTTGGCATACTTGCGGTTGACAATGTGAAATCAAAGCGGCCTCTGCTCGAAAGCGATCAGCTTCTGCTTATGGGAATTGCCCCTGAAATCGGCGTTTCCCTGCATAACCAGTACCTGACCAATGCGCGCAAGCAGCAGTTTTACTCTATTTTGAAAACCCTTGCGGCAAGCATTGACGCTCGCGATTTTCTCACGGCGGGCCATTCTGAAAAAGTAACCGAATATTCACTCGGCATCTGCGAGGAGTTGGGGCTCTCAGAGGAAGAATGCGAGGTAATCCGTGTAGCTGCGCTTCTCCATGACTATGGGAAAATCGGCATCGCGGATGCCATACTGAAAAAAGAGGGCGACCTGACGCCGGAAGAATATGAGACGATTAAAACGCATGCCCAGAAAACCAGGGATATCCTTTTGCAGATTGACTTTGACGGAATTTACAGAAATGTTCCGGCTATTGCCGGCGCTCATCACGAACGCTATGACGGAAGCGGATACCCTGATGGATTGCTGGGTGAGGAGATTCCGCTTGGTGCGCGCATCATTGCGGTTGCAGATTTTGTGGAGGCTATTACGGCAAAGCGTCATTACCGTGAACCTATGTCTGATGCATCTGCAATTGAGCTGCTCAAAGCTCAGCGGAACCGGCATTTCGACAGTGAGGTGATTGATGCTTTTCTGCGGCACACCCTTAAAAAATCAAGGTAACAATACCATCAGACAACCGGCGAATCAGGGCGCCTGCCCCGGCACGAAATAAGCGGCGTGTAGGTGAAGCGGCCGGGGTCGGAAAAAAACTTCTCGTACTCTCCGAGAAAATCCTCATACCCGCCTGCATAGCGTCCAAATCCGTAGCCAAGATTTTTGGCCGTTACTGACACTTTTCTGAGCCAATTGAAAGCGTCTGCCTCCCTCAGCTTTCCGATGATGAGATGATGAGCGCTCACATCAACTGAGATCTCTTCATAACCGAGACGATACAGGTGAGAGTAAAGTTTTCTGCCGGCATATGGGTCAAAATCAGCCTTCTCCGTTGCCAGTTGCATAAGATCATGCATGGTCTGCTCCAGCTGAACCGGAGCAGGGTAATGATTCAGGGAATTGTGGTCCAAGTCCAGCAGGCAGAGAATCCCTCCCGGACGTACGATATCGGCAATGTTTTGGACTAAAGCAAACGCACTTGACCCGAAATACTCAAGTACAAAGCGGAGCCAAACAAAGTCGAAGCCTCCTAGGTCAGTGAGCGGCTTCGTAATGTCCCGGCAGACAAATTCGATGCCGGGGGCTCGGTATCGATCAGACGCAAACGCAAGGCGCTGCAATGATCCGTCGACTCCTACCACACTGCCATTCGGCTGCACAAGTTCAAGGAACAGGGCTGTGGTTTTCCCGGAACCGCAACAGATATCTGCAACACGCATCCCTGGGTGAATCCCCGCCCATTGGGCTTGGCGGATAAATGCTTTCGAGTCGGTTTTGACGTCCAGTCGAATGGCCTCATCGGGCCCTTCCATCAGATATGATGATGTTATCAAGTATTGTCTCCTCGCGGCGGCCGTTGCTGACGGGCAGACGGCTCACACAAGTGAAGCCTGCTGCAAAAACGCACCTGCCAGACAGGTCGGCCGTCAGTTCTGTTGATAGTAACACGACAGCCTATGCAGGAAGCAGCTCATTCGCTGAAGACCACTTAACTGCACAACCCATCAGATTTATTTATCGCAAATTTATCGGTATAATACAATATATTGGCATGTCCGGTTCACTGTTATATCCCTATACTTCAGGAGGCGTCAAAAATGCGCGTGAATAAAGGCCGGCTTATTTCCATTGCTTTGATGGCAGTGCTGATGGTGAAACTAGGCCCAGCTAATTGTTATGCTTCAGGGTTCGGTATTTTCACGCAAGACAGCGCGTCAACAAGCCAGGCCAGCGCGACGATTGCCCATGCTGACAGTCCGTCAGCCGTATTCTTCAACCCAGCATTGATTAATCAGCTGCCGGGAACACAAGTTTCCGTCGGCACTACGCTTATCATGCCCAGTCGCCAATTCACCAGCGCACTGACCGGCCAGACCACAAAGACCGAGTCACAGACTTTTTTCCCGTCAACCATCTATCTCACACATGCGGTGAACGACAAGTTAAGCGTCGGCTTTGGAATCTTCAATCCGTTTGGGTTGTCGACGAAGTGGCCCACGGATTGGGAAGGGCGGTACCTTGCCACTAATTCCGAATTGACCACATGGGCATTTAACCCTGTAGCATCCATTAAAGTCGCCCCATGGCTCACGACAGCCGTGGGCTTCGTGTATTTAAGAGCCGACAGCACGCTTGAGCGGCAGATGAATTTCTCCTTCTTCGGAATTGGTGATGGTTCTCAGAAATTCAAGGGGTCGGGGGACGGCATGGGCTTCAATGCAGGCCTTCTCATTGATCCGATCAAAGATGTCTCCGTCGGTGTTTCATACAGGAGCAAGATTCGCGCTACGCTTGACGGAAATGCTTCATTTGACCTGCCTGCAGCTGCAGCGTTTCTGACGCCGTTTTTCCCTAATACGCACGGGCAGGCAAAGATTGATCTCCCTGCACAGGCATACTTTGGCGCACATTTCCGCCAACTGCACCCCTTTACCTTTGAGATAGCCGGCAGATGGGAGCAGTGGTCCTCATTCAAGGAATTGGATCTTCAGTTCAGCCAGCCTGTGATGGGACGCATGAATGCGGTAACCCCTCGCAACTGGCGTGATACATGGACCGGCATGATCGGCATGAAATATCAGCTCTCAGATGCCTTTGCGCTCATGGGAGGCTATCTGTATCAGAGCGGTGCGGTGCCTGACTCCACTTTTGAACCTGCCATACCTGATGCCGACAGTCACCTCTTCACCGCCGGGATAAGCTATAAGCCATTCAAAGAATTCAGCGTTGATGCAGGGTACGGATTTCAGAAGCTTAAGAACCGCACCAAAAAGAACGCCATTGATGATGATCTGACAGACGGGTTCTTCAATGCTGCGACTGCTGCGAGCGGCGTGTACAAATCAAAGCTTCATCTACTTTCTCTCAATCTGTCTTACCGGTTTTAGGAAGGTTTAGAAAATGATGACCTGGGAGTTTGCTTCTTGATGCGGAGCGTAATCACATGAAGAACAATCCGGAAAAGACACGCATTGCAATGCTCGACCGCTGCAAGAAGCTTGCATCGGACGGTCGCATCTGCATGACCTCGGATGCTCATCTCATGACCTGCATCTCCGACATGCTCACTAATAAGATATGGCCTTCTCTTGAGTTTCTGAAAATGGCCCGGTCCGGCGATATCAAGATGTCGCCAGAAGTAGTGGATCTGGTCATTCGCAATCTGGAAGATCTCTCCGTCTGGGTTGAATTTCTCAAAGAAAAACGTGCCCGTGAATCTGCAAAAAACCGGATGGTTATCTGCGACCGCACCCGGGCTGAAGGCTTTGCAAGTGAGATTGCTCTTACACTTGCTTCTGAAAAAGTTGCAAATCGTGAATTTCTTCAGCGACTTTCAGCACTTGCCGAGTTCCGCGACTCCAGAAGCGGCAACCACATCCTGCGCGTTGGCCTGTATGCCAACAAAGTCAGCGAAATGCTCGACATGCCTATGTCGTATATCGACAAGATTACCTTTGCGAGCACGCTTCATGACATCGGCAAAATGGGAGTTCCGGCTGCTATTCTGTTCAAGAAACAGCAGCTTTCCGAGGAGGAAGACTCGGTGCTCAGGAAGCACACCACCATCGGGCACCGGTTGCTCATGAACTCTTCCTCCCCTCTTCTTCAGATGGCGGCGGAAATTGCCCTCACCCATCACGAAAATTGGGACGGATCCGGCTATCCTCAGAGTCTGAATGGTCTGCAAATCCCCCTTTCCGGAGCAATTGTTCGGGTCTGCGACGTTTACGACACCCTCAGAAGCCGTCATTTTTACAAGGAACCGCTCGCCCACGACAAAGCTGTAGAGGCCATTCGAAACGGAAATAACAAGGTGCAGCCTCTTTATTTCAATCCTGATGTGCTGGATGCTTTTCTGGAGATATCGTCGGTTGTTTCGGACATTTTCGATGCGCATCACCGCGCGCTTCCTGCTCGCAAAAAGCAGCTATCAAAAAACGTTTGACATTGACGTTTCCGCATACTTGCTCCCTTGCATCTGCTGAATACTGTTGCTTATCCTTGCGCCTCAGGCATTCCAAAGGACGCCCGGCATATATCACGTTGCAATGCCGGTCAAGTTTGCAGTAATATGTAGTAATTTCGCAGTCTTCAGAGAAAGGGTGCCGTATCGAAACGACACGAATGCAGACAGCGCGTGCAGCGAGACAAACCAGCACCATTCGGGAAGTCATTGATATTCCCTCTCTTCCTCCAGTTGCTTTGAGGGTCATGCAGATTATTTCCAACAAACACTCTTTTATTGAAGAACTCAAGAATGTTATTTCACTCGATCCGTCTTTGACATCAAGACTCCTTCGCATTGCAAATTCGCCCTATTACAGAAGGAGCAATTCCATCGGCACGGTCGATGACGCAATTATGATTATCGGACAGAACACCATGAGATCACTCATAGTGTTTGCGTCCCTGAAGGATCTGCATCAGCAATCGGACAAAGTGAGCTCGCTGCTCTGGGAGCACAGCGTCGGAGTTGCCGTTGCGTCAATGCTCATTTGCGAGGAGACGCAGATTCTTGCTCCGGATGAACCTCTGGTGCAGTCCCTTCTGCACGATATCGGCAAAATTGTCCTCAACCGAACATGGAGCGAAAAGTACGCGCAAGTTGCAGAAATGGTCACAGACACTGCATGCGATTTTTCAGAGGCTGAAAACCAGACATTCGGATTCAATCATTGCGAAGTCGGGGGGCAGGTTGCTGAATGCTGGCATCTTCCTGAGCACATATCGTTCGTTATAACTCATCATCATGCAGAAATGCCGATGGAGATCAAAGATGAGAGCGCAAAAAGAACGATGGTCGTATTAAGAATGGCACATCAATTATGCGCAATGACCGGAATTGGAGCAGGAGCGCATATAACGCCAGACGACAGCGAGTTGAGGTTCCTCTCATTGGATTCAGGCACTGTTGAGCTTCTGGCGAGCCGCTTTTCCCTGAAATATCCGATCTACAGAGCGTTTCTGGCGGGGTGACCATGCCGGTACTTTTTCAGGAAAAATTGCAGCTGGTCCTGGACTCGATCAAGGATCCTATTATTGTTTTGGATATCAGCACGAAAGCAGTAACTGCCAATGCTGCGGCAAAAGATATCGAACACTACCTTGACAAGTGTGTTCTCAAGCAGGAACTCTGCAGCAAAAATCACTGCGCCTTTCATGAAAAGGGAGACGACGAGATCTGTCTGGTCAAGAAATCGCTCCTGATGGATAATTACTCCTCGGGTTTTTTCAAGATTCAGCATCACCAGAACAACTTCACGACATATCTCCACAGCACCACAACTCCCTATGACGGCTTCATCGTGCTTCACATGAAACATGCGCATCCCCCTCAGGGTCAGCCTGCTGATATTCATGAGAACCTGGGTTTCAACACATCGCGATGCGATATCCTCACGGGACTTCCGAACATCTTTTTTCTGACAGAGGCTCTGCATCAGAAAATACAGAGAGCTCGGGGACTCGGCACTATGCTTTCCGTTTTGTTTATCGACATAAACAGGTTTAACCGGATTAATCATTTTTTTGGACGCGAACAGGGAGATGCCGTTTTGCGAATGGTCGCGCAGAGGATTCAGAACACCCTCAGAGCTTCGGATGTTCTGATTCGTCAGGGAGGCGATGTTTTTATCGCGATCATTGCTGATGATGAAAGGAACCAAGACATTGGGATCGTAGTAAACAAGATTCTCAAATCCGTGGCTCTGCCCCTTGCCGTTCGCAATGAACAGATACGATTGAAAGCAACTGCGGGAATCAGCATCTATCCGAAAGACGGCATCCTGCCGAACACCCTGATCAAAAATGCCGACATCGCTCTACAGCGGGCTAAGACGGATTCTCTGAAATCTTTCCGGTTTTATGCTCCTTCGATGGAAAAGGGAACCGGCGAACTTTTGCTGTTTGAAAGCCGTCTCCTGTCCGCTATTGAGCGCAATGAACTGGTTCTTCATTACCAGCCTCTTATTGCAACCGGCACTGGTCGCATGGTGGGGGCTGAAGCTCTTCTCCGATGGAACTCGCCCGATTTCGGATGTGTTTTACCGTCGAAGTTCATCCCGGCAGCAGAAAGGATGGGTGTCATAATTGAGATCGGGAAATGGGTTGTTCAGACTGCCTGCAGACAGATGAGCGAGTGGATTCTCCGTGGTTTTCCGCCTATCACCGTTTCGGTCAATGTCTCGATGAAGCAGTTCAGAGATCCTGATCTGCTCCACATAATCCGTGCCTCCCTTGATGAAGCATGCCTGGCTTCTGAATGCCTGTGTCTTGAGATAACCGAAAATATTATCATGGACAAGCCTGAAACTCTCATTGAAACAATGTCTGCAATAAGCGCTATGGGAGTAGAACTTGCCATAGACGATTTTGGAACCGGCTATTCATCCTTGAACTATCTGAAAAGGCTTCCGGTGCAGAAGCTAAAAATTGACCGGTCTTTTATCATGAATATCACGGAAGACGAGGCAGATGCGGCCATCGTCAAATCGGTAATATCCCTTGCACATAACTTCAGGCTAAAAGTGAATGCAGAGGGAGTTGAAACTCTGGAGCAGATGGATTTTCTGAGACAACTCGGATGCGATGAACTTCAGGGAAATTTCCTCAGCCCCCCCCTCAGTGTCGAAGAATTCGCGATACTATGGACCAATACGCTGCTTCTGCACGGAGGGCACAGTGGGTGTGAAGACATACAGCGGATAGAAGAATAGACCTGCTTATGGTCTTGACCGGGCATCCGCGCTCCCTGCAGAATTCCTTCTTTTGCGGCAGAATCCGATTACCCTTCAGAGATGAAACAGAAGAATCACCGGCATGGTCAGAAACGCCAGCATCGTTTGCACCGTTATGATACTCGCCATCAATGAATGGTCTCCTCCCAGTTCCCGCGCCAGAATAAATGCCGATGAAGCTGTCGGCAAAGAACTATACAATACCGCAACGGCAAGATGGACAGGGTCTATGCTAGCCAGCACCCCCATCCCCCAGACGAGGGACGGCAGGACAAGCAGTTTCAGAACACTCCCCAGCACAATGGGGCGGGAATGTCCTGAGATAGACGTCAGGTTAAGCCCGGCGCCTACCGCAAGCAGACCCAGCGGGAGCGATGCTTTACCCAGTGCGCCAAGAATATCGGCAACTATCGCGGGAAGTTGCATCTGAAAAGCACTCAGGGACAGACCGGCAAGAGCGCTCAGTATAAGCGGGTTTTTTACCAGCTCTCCGAATGTAGTTTGCCATGAAAAACCCTTGTGCGACGCAAAGCGCGTCAGCACGTAGACGGAAAGAACGTTTACGGTCGGAATCATGGCGGCAGCCAGAAGTGCCATCATGGCGATACCCGATTCGCCGTATACTGCGCTGGCCGCCGAAAGTCCGACATAGGTGTTATACCGTATGGCACCCTGGAATATCGAGCTGAAAGACGGGCCATCAAACGGTAGCCGTGCCCTGAACACAAGCAGGAATGCCGCAACAATAATCAATGAAGCCGATGTAATTGCAAGCAGCGGAGCGAGAGTCCCGACATCGAACCGCAGCCGCGAAAGCGTCACGATCAGCAGCGAAGGGAAAAGCACATAATATGCTGACTTTTCAACCAGACGCCACGCCGTTTCACTCCTGATAAAAACAGCACGAAGCAGAAACCCGCCCGCAATCAAGGCAAAAATCGGCAGCAGCGACCAGAGTACGGTAATCATAGAGTGTATTCAGCGCAGTTTTTCATAAACGTTTTATTATACGCAATGCGCATCGGATAACTGATAGGCAAAAGGCGAAATCCGGATTGCATTATGCGCTTTCTGCTCAGCCTTCGCGTGGCTTCACGCGCATCGTCGGCAGAGCATTCCACGGGTCGTCAGGCCATGGGTGTTTGGGATAACGACCTCGCAACTCTTTGCGGACATCAAAGTAACTGCTGTTCCAGAAGGTCTTCAGATCCTGCGTAATCTGAACTGGCCGCCGGGCAGGCGACAGCAGATGCAAAAGCACTTTGGCACGCCCTTCCGCAACAGTCGGAGTATCGGCACATCCGAACATTTCCTGCAGTTTTACCGCCAAGACAGGGCATTCGTGGCTGGCATAGTCGATGGCAACGCGACTGCCGCTCGGCACTTGCAGCAGCATCGGGGCCCGCTCATCGAGCTGACGCTTTTGCTCCCTTGAAAGACGGGACTTCAGTGCCGTCGCAAGGTTAAGCCGCCTGAGCTGATCAGCACTGCGCACTCCGGACAGAAACGGCGCGATCCATTCTGCCGACGTCGATGCGCTGGCAGTCAAAGAGAGATCAGGCCATGACTCAGCAGGGAAATATCGTCGCATCAGAGCAACCCTTCCTCGAAGCTGCTCTGCCTCAGCACTATAACTTAAAAGATCAGGGTTGTCCGCAATCACCTGACAAACAATCGGGATTACTTCGTCATCTGAAGGGCGAAACGGTTTGTTAGTCAGCACAATTGCGCCGATGCGCTCCTCAACCGATGCCTGCACGCGCTGACTCCGATTGTCCCAGACAACATGGCGAACTGTCTCAATATGTCCGCTGCACTCGGCTCTCACAATATCCTCATTCAGCGGACAGGCGAGATGAATCGTCCCTTCAGTCTTTTCTCCCGCATTAAGAACAAGTGCTATAAGGTACTCGCTCGACCCGAGGCTGCAGGCGGCTGACAGACGAACGCCGCGTCCTTGGGAAAGCAGGAACCTTCCCTCTCCGTCGTCCCGTTTTTTTCCGAGACGATCGGGATAGGCAGCAAGCAGAAGTCGGGCAATCATGTCATGATCATGTACTGCATCGGCACGGTCTGCTGAAACTCTCAGCAGGCGGCAGAGCTGGTATGAGGTACGATCAACAGCCTGCAGTGCAAAGCTGTCGATATCGGTTCTCTCGGCACCGCCTGCACGCCAGGCAGCGAGCACTTGCAAGCGCTCCGTAATATCCGGTTCGCATACATCTGCTCGACCCGAAGGCTTGCGCAGGATGTCACGCTCCGAGAGCAGGGCTGCAATATCAACGCCGAGCTTCGGCACCTTCTGCTTCATCGCATGTATAATCAAACGCGCAAGACGCGGATGTAGGGGGAGCCGGGCCATTGCCTTGCCGGTTTCTGTAGTGCAACCGGCACGATCGATTGCGTGAAGATCGAAAAGCAATTTCCGTGCGCTCTCCCATGGCAATAGTTGAGGCAAGTCGAGCCAACTCAGCTGTTGCGGTTCCCGTACGCCCCAGACCGCAAGCTCAAGAGCGAGCGGCGAAAGATCAGCAGTCATGATCTCGGGAGGAGAAAATGGCAGCATTCCGGTAAAGGTGTGCCGACTGTACAAGCGATAGCAGACGCCCGGTCCGAGTCGTCCCGCACGGCCTCTCCGCTGCTCCGCGGCGGCGCGCGATACCGATACCGTGACAAGCCGGTTCATGCCGGTGGAAGGATCGTGCTGAAGGCGTCGCGTAAGCCCGCTGTCTATTACGACGCGAACGCCTTCGATGGTAAGACTTGTTTCTGCGATATTGGTAGCGAGTACCACTTTTCTCTTCTGCGACGGCATGATTGCACGCTCCTGCTCGGCAAACGGCAAGTCTCCATACAACGGATGGATCTCGACATCTTTTCCGGAACAAAAAGGAGCAAGCTGCTCTGCAACTCGCCGAATCTCTCCTGAACCGGGCAGAAAAACGAGCAGATCGCCCTCGGTTTCACGCAGAGCCCGCGTCGTCACATCCACAATCTGCATCACGGGATATGTGCCGGACTGTGCTGGAAAATAGCGCTCCTCAACCGGAAATGCCTTACTCTGCGAAGTGATGACCGGCGCGCCACCGAGCAGTTCCGCAATCGGACCGCTGTCGAGCGTTGCCGACATGACGAGCAGACTAAGATCTTCCCTGAGGATGCGCTGCACATCTAAACAGAGTGCCAGCGCCAGATCGGCATGGATGCTGCGCTCATGAAATTCATCAAAGATAACCATCGCAACACCTTCAAGCAATGGATCGGACTGAATACGCCTCGTCAATATCCCCTCGGTCACGACTTCGATACGGGTCCGTTTTGATACCTTTCGATCGAAGCGAATGGCATAACCGATCGTTTCGCCAACAGTTTCGCCGAACAGATGCGCCATCCAGCGCGCAGCTGATACCGCGGCTATCCGCCGCGGCTCCAACATGATGATGCGGCCCTGTTCAGCAGAAATCACGTTGAGCAGTGCCAGCGGTACGCGTGTCGTCTTTCCTGCTCCTGGCGGCGCATGGAGGACGACGTTTGCACTCCGTGTCACCGCATCTGTCAGGGCGGGAAGCACTTCATCGATGGGATAAAACTGATGGATCACGTTCCTGTTACTATAGCTATTTCAGAAGGTTCATCGCAAAAGATCTGCCTTCCGGCAGAAGCGAAATCGACACTGCTGCGGAAAATTATTTCTGCTACTGCGAGAAAGGCACGGGCACTGAAGCTCGATCAACACAGGTCGCCGGCAAATGCTGCGGTAACGATGACAACACCCCCGGTCATCAGAATAATGTTCCGCGCCACGCATGATAGTCAAGAAATCCCTGTAAAAGATTCCAGCCAGTGAGCCGGCTATTACAATTGTTAGAATACATCGGACCCAATCCGCCTACGCTGTTGCACCGACGTTATCACTTCCACCGGATTCATCGTCTTCCTCCCCTTTGGTTGCACAAGTCATTGTACAACTACTTGTGCAGCTTATTTAGGTTAGAATCCTGTCCGGTTCAATTGGGGGCTGTTTCAGTTAATTCAGAAGCAACTGGGGACAATAAATCGCGCTCATGCAGATATGCTCTTCGCATGACGGCCGTATTCATGCCAAAAACCCACGCGCAGCTGGTTGTATTGCTGGCATTTCATTCATTATGATAGATAATATGAATATAATAGTTTCCGTCTTCGCACTCCTTCTCCTCATGGTATTGACGGCATGCACTCCGCCTCAGAAAAATATCGGCGTCCCGCCTCTTCAGGTTGTGTCGGCTGTCGATCTTCAGCGCTACGCCGGCACATGGTATGAGATCGCGCATTACCCGAACAGTTTTCAGAGAGGATGCGTTGCCACAACTGCAAACTATGCTGCACTGTTAACGGGTAAAATTCGCGTGGTGAACACCTGCAGAAAAGAACGCCTTGACGGAGACATAATATCCGCAGAAGGAAAAGCTTGGGTTGTTGACCCAAAGACCAATGCCAAGTTGAAGGTTTCTTTTTTCTGGCCCTTCTCCGGCGACTACTGGATTATCGAACTTGGCGAAAACTATGACTACGCTGTCGTCGGGCATCCCGACAGGAAATACCTCTGGATTCTCAGCCGCACTCCTTTTATGGATAGTGCCCGCTATGCCGACATTCTATCGCGTCTTCAAAAAACACATTCGTACGATACCCGCAAACTCGTCAGAACTCTCCAGCCCGATTAGGAATTCTAACCCGACAACAGTTAACAAGTTAACAGCGTATCGGCCGGACGTCTGAACTGTCTGCAGCGCTGCTCCACGCGACGATTGTTATCTGAAAAGATCTCCGTTCAGAACGCAGTCAAAAGATGACGATGCTGCTATGTGCTTGATTGCGCAATCCATACCTTGAGATGCCACAACATTGCAAGGATACTGACGGGAGCATCGCATTACCCTCTCTTTTCAAATCCGATATTGAACATTGACTCAAGGTCATGGCGAGAATAGACACGGAATGCAATCAGTGTCTCTGACTTCAGTATTCCATCCACCTTGAGCAGTCTTGCCGTGACGATATCTGCCAATTGCTCGTTATCACGTGCCCGGATAATCGCCACGAGATCATACCCGCCGGCTACTGAATAGACTTCACTAATCCCGTCAAGCCCGACAAGTTGCTCTGCGATTGCATTAACCCTGTCACGTTGCACAGTAAGAAGAACCATCGCGGTTACCATTTTTCTTCCTCCTTATTATTGTGCGCAAACGCGCGCCTTTATTGAAGATACCGGAGCAGAACCGCTCACGCCCAGATGAATACTAATGATCGCCGCTGAGTCATATTCCAAAAATATCGACAAAAACACTGCGAGAAAAAGAGAACTGCTCTTGCGCTTCGAAATATTTGCTCTCCGGAACGATGATGCTACTATCTTTGATACCTTATCGCTCTTTCGCCGTTTTTGCAAGTATTATAAAAATGTCCTCAGAAAATCAAAAAGCCCAGTCGCATGACTGGGCTTTTTGAAATTAATCCGGCGGCTACCTACTTTCCCAGACCCTCGCGGGTAGAGTATCATCGGCCTTGGAGGAGGGAACGGGTGTTGCCCCTCCGGTATAACCACCGGAAACCTGAAATCTATGAAAATTCCGTATCTTGAAAATTAATCCGGCGGCTACCTACTTTCCCAGACCCTCGCGGGTAGAGTATCATCGGCCTTGGAGGACTTTACTTCCGTGTTCGAGATGGGAACGGGTGTTGCCCCTCCGGTATAACCACCGGAAACTATAATTCAGCGTGAATATTTATATTATCACAAAGAGCATTTTAATGCAATAACTTAAATTTCATTGACAATATAGGGGGAGAGAGGGGAGGAAGAAGAGGTCAAGACGCACGGGCTATTAGTACTGGTAAGCTGAATGGATTACTCCACTTACACCTCCAGCCTA
>WSNO01000061.1 GCA_009773415.1 Nitrospirota bacterium
GCTTCTTGACAGCAGTGCATAAGCTTGACGATAAATCTCAGGTTGTGGCTTCTCGAATAGAAGCCGGCTGAGGGAGACGAATGCATGACACGGGATATAGATCGAACTTTCTTCTACGCGGCCAAAGAGGCGCCGATGTATGACGAGACGATTGAATGGGTGGCGCCGTGCTATCGTCAGATGCACGAGACGATGCTCAAGCTCGCGGTCAAGAATTACAGCGAGAGTAACCAAAGAGCTGGCAAGGGCTCCAAGCGACCTCCCATAGCGTTAGACATGGGCTGCGGCACCGGCGCTGAAGCCGTCGGCTTGTTGCAGCAGATTCCGGAGCTTCGACTGATGGGCATCGATCTCTGCGAACCGATGCTGCACGAGTTCGCACAGAACGCAAATCGGGCAAACGTGGATAAGGCCCGTTATGTGCTTAAGCACTTAGACATACTTGCCCCCGAAGCCACAAACGAAATCCGGAAGGCGGCTAACGAGACCTTTGGAACCGAACAGTTTCAGATCAGCATATCGGCTTTTACATTTCATCATTTCGACGAAAGCGAAAGAAAGTCCGCATTCGGAAAAATCTTCAATTTATTGACAGCCGGCGGAATATTTCTGCTCGGAGATCTTTTTAACTACGATGAAGAATCAACTTGGCTTACGCAAACAACGAAGAATTGGGAGCTGGATTTTATCACGAACAACTTTGACAGAGAAATCGGGAAAGACCCGCAAGCAGCCGAAGGACTGACTAAACTGAAAAACGAATGGGTGCGCCACTACCGGGTTGAAAACAGGCTCAGTGGCATGCAGCGGCAGATGCGAGAACTCCGTGACGCAGGTTTTGTGGATGTCGGAAGCCCGTTTCGGTACTGGCAAGTCGGGCTGGTCTTTGCCAAAAAGCCAAACCCCAATCAGCGCTGAAACCGAGAATCCGGAGTGGAAAATTGAAGTTTCGACGACGCCTCATCGCATCTGGCGTCAACCGCGTAAACCGTACAGAGATTCGCGGCCCCTCATTGAAGTCGCAAAGCGGATCGCCGATGAGATGGGTATCGTTGGCGGCTCATTCGGAATCGCAAATCGCGGCGACAATACCTTCGATCTGCTTCGGCACTATCCCGAGACGCAGTCCGATGAGGCCAGTTTGGCTGTGTTCCCTTATTTGCCCGGCAGAGCTTGTAATCTCCTGGAACTAACCGACGCCAGCGTCTCCGAGAGGATGCATGGGCTATTTTCCATTCAGCGGGACAAACAGCGGCTCGAACCGTCCTCTTCATCTCCTGCGGCGAAGCAGCCGCTGAAGGTCCCGGAATTTTTTCGCCATTTGAGCGGCAGCACTGTCAACGATAAACAGTATATCTTGGTTGACGATAAGGAGATCAGAGAGACTTTAGCCAAATGGCTCTATATTTGGCATTGCGCCGCAAGCTCGGATATCGGCCTGGCTGCAACAGTCGCGACGGCTCGCTTGAGCGAACCCGCACTTCCT
>WSNO01000047.1 GCA_009773415.1 Nitrospirota bacterium
TAGGCTGGAGGTGTAAGTGGAGTAATCCATTCAGCTTACCAGTACTAATAGCCCGTGCGTCTTGACCTCTTCTTCCTCCCCTCTCTCCCCCTATATTGTTAATGAAATTTATTTCGCTTGCAATTCCAAACATTAAGACTATAATTGTAATTAAAGAAAGGCAAGTCCTTTCTTTAATTGTTTTTGTGCGCTGTTGTGGAGACCTGGCACCATGAAAGAAAAAGACATTTTTGAAGAAATAGTCAATATTGGCAAACGCCGAGGGGTCATTACCTATGACGAGATAAACGAGGCGCTGCCCTCCGAATATTTCTCTCCGGATGAACTCGAGGACCTTATGGATGTCCTCAGTGAAATGGGCGTGAAGGTCGTTGATGAAGACGGAGCGGCTGCAGAGGAAGAGGCCGAAGAAGAAGGGGAAGAGCAGGAGCGCTCCGAAGACTTGGTTCAGGCATATTTTAACTCCATGGGCGACATCTCCATTCTTACAAAATATGAGGAGATAGAGCTTGCAAAGAAGCTCGAGGAAGGCCGCGACATCATCAACAATACGCTTACGACGCTGCCGCTTTACGAAAAGGCGAAGGAGAGCATCGAAGCCGAGGAAGATGAAGACGAGATTATCAGCGATGAAGAGCGCGCGGATGAGGCGCTTCTCAAGACGGTAAAGCGTCTTGAAGAACTCATGGGTCTTTTGGATCAGACCGATCGCAAGATTAAGAAGTACGGCACTCTCAAGGATTTTCGATTCTATGTGAATGAGAAAAAGAAAAAAGGTCAGAATGCAAAGAAATATGAACTTCTGCTGAAGGAAGTGCTGGCCGACTATAAAAAGGTTGAGCAGGAGATTGGTGTAAAAATCGATCCGCTCAGGGAGATGTGGAGCCGTATCGCAAAAGCTCGTCATCTTGTTACGGAAACAAAGAACGAGCTGATCACCCGCAATCTTCGGCTCGTGGTGAATATCGCGAAGAATTATGTCGGTCGAGGGCTGCCGCTGCTGGATCTTATCCAGGAGGGCAACATCGGTCTGATGAAGGCCGTCGACAAATTCAAGTATGAGAAGGGCTTCAAGTTCAGTACGTATGCTACGTGGTGGATTCGGCAGGCCATCACGCGCGCCTTAATTGATCAGACCAAGACAATCCGCGTGCCGGTGCATATGATGGAGTTTTATAACCGCGTTACCAAGGCATCGCGTGAGCTTACGCAGCAGCTTGGCCGCGAGCCAGTAAACGAAGAGATCGCAAAGAAGCTTGTAGTGCCTGTCCGCAAGGTTGAAGAAGTTTTTCGCGCCATTCAGGACCCGATAGCGCTTCAGACGCCGATTGGTGATGAAGATACCGAACTCGAAGATTTTATCGGGGATAAAACAAGCCCGTCACCATATAATGAGGCGGAACGCATCGAAACATCAGAACAAATTCAAAAGGTGCTTGAATCGCTCACTCCGAAAGAGGAAACGGTCATCAAGATGCGCTTCGGCATTGGGGTTGATCGCGATCATACGCTGGAAGAAGTCGGACGTTATCTTTCGATAACCCGTGAGCGCGTTCGTCAGATTGAGGCAAAGGCCCTTCGGAAACTGAAGCATCCGAGCCGGCTGAAGTACCTCAAGATACTCTCAAACTAGATTTCGAAAATAATATTTTATATGCCATAAGAAAAGGGGTGCCGATTTTTCGGCACCCCTTTTCTGTTTTGCTGCACTAGTTTTTTACGGTATCGCCGACCAGAATCTCGCTGTTGCTTTTTTTGACAACGGCGGCGGCCGTTCCTTCCGTGACGCTGATAATCTGAATTGTTCCAATAAATGCCTTCGGCCCTCGCGACGAGAAAACATCAACAGTATCTCCCATCCGGAGGCCGTCGCGGATGCCTTTGTCAAGGTGGATAGCTTCAAATGTGCCGCCAATGTCCTTCTGCCGGAACGTTCGCAGAACAACGCCGTTTACAGCCGGCTTTCCCGCAACCCCGAAAAAGAAAGGAGCTTCCGCATGGTAATATGGTCCAAGAACATCGTCTTTTCTGATCTCTTCCCAGGCTTCCACCACAAGGGCGCGATCGCTCTCATTGTCTCTCGGCACAATTTCAATCACGCCTTTGATGCGAATCAAATCGCCAACGCGTTCATTGGTGAGCGGATGCTTGACTTCTTCAGGCGCAGCATACACATAAAAACGTTTGCCGATCTCGGCCGGCTGAATAGTCGTGACATAAAGATGGTCGCCGTTCGCTACGATAGTCCTGTCCTTGCTCATGCCCAAAACCTTGCCCGATGCTATAATTGGGGTCGTTGAAATATGCCCGATAGAAAGGAAGTCCTGCCTGCTCATAAGGCGATTCGCTTTTTGTATCGGCACAGGCTGAGGTGTCAGCGGCTTCGGGGTCACACGAAGAATGGACCCATCACCACGGCCCGCGAGATCCCCATCCCCAAGACCTCCAGGCAACACAAGTTTCTGTCCAGGATAGATCCAGTGCGGATTCCTGATAAAGGGATTTGCCCTCCAGATGCGCTTCCACTGATAGGGGTTCTTGAATTTCTCCGATGAAATCCCCCACAATGTATCCCCCTTCTTCACCGTGTATGCTTTATCGGACGAACTGCTGTCGGCATACAGTAATGCCGGCATAAATACCAGCCCTAACAACAGCAGGCTTTTCAGCATGCCGGATACGCTGTAACGAACTGTCATACGCCCTCCTTCTCTTTAATGGTTACAGCAATTATAGATTTTTTTATCACATACATCAAGTGTCTGAGATTATCCATATCTATTGCAAGCGGCGGCATGACCACAATGACGTTGCCGAGCGGTCGTATGATCACCGACTCTGTCCTTGCCTCATATGCCACCTGCCAGCCTATCATTTCATCCCACGGATAGGGCTCTTTCGTTGTTTTATCCCTGACGAGTTCAATGCCGATCATGAGGCCTTTGTTGCGAACATCTCCCACATGCTCAAGTGAGGCAATATCCTGAAGCGCATCCTGAACAACGGCAATTTTCCCGTGCATGGTTTCCAGCGTCTTGTCGGAGAAGAAAATATCGAGACTGGCAATCGCAGCGGCGCATGCAAGCGGATTGCCGGTATAAGAATGCCCGTGAAAGAATGTTTTCAACTCCCTGAATTCCCCGAGAAACGCATTATACACCTCATCCGTCGCAAGCGTGACAGCAAGCGGCATATATCCGTTTGTGATGCCCTTTGAAAGGCAAATGATATCAGGCACAATCTGCTCATGTTCGCACGCAAACATCTTGCCGGTTCTTCCGAATCCGGTCGCGACCTCATCGGCTATGAGCAAGACGTTGTATATGCGGCAGAGTTCCCGGACGCCATTTAGATAGCCCTCAGGCCATACAATCATGCCCCCGGCTGCTTGCACGAGCGGTTCGAGGATGATTGCCGCAATGTCGCCGGAATGTTCTTTTAGAAGCCCCTCAAGCGCACTCAGGCATGCCATGCCGCACTCAGACGGCTCGCGTGTCAGTTCACAGCGGTAGCAGTAGGGTGAAGGCGCCTTGAACGAAGGAAAAAACAACGGACCAAATGTTGCATGGAAACGATCAACGCTCCCGACACTCATTGCTCCAACGGTATCCCCGTGATATCCGTTCCTGATGCCAATAAAGTGCTGTTTGCCCGGCAGTCCCTTGTGAATCCAGTACTGAAACGCCATTTTCAGAGCGACTTCAACAGCGGTCGAGCCGTTATCGGAATAAAAAACTTTCGAGAGCCTTGGTGACAACCCGGCGAATCGTTCGTCTGTCAGCTGGATTAACTTCTCCGCCAACTCTATCGACGGCTGATTTCCGAGCCCCAACAAAGTCGTATGCGCAATCTTGTCCAGCTGCGCCTTTACTGCATCGTCAACTTCTTTGCGTCTGTGGCCATGAATATTCACCCAGAGCGATGAAACACCATCCAGATACCATCTTCCGTCCGACGCCTTCAGAAAACAGTCGAGGCCTTCCGTGATAACGATGGGATCTTTCTTGATCCAATCCTGCATCTGCGTAAACGGATGCCAGATGTATTGCTTGTCGGCATCAGCAAGGTGTTGCATGTGGTCAAAGTATGACACGGCCCCTCCAATTTAAAAAACATCCTCTAATAATCATAACAGAACAGGAAGGGTACAGAATACGCAGAGGGGAAAGCAACCGATTGCTATAACGTCACTACTGTCCGGTTAAAAAAGGGCACCTTGCAAGCCCTGTTCGTGGGTAGTAAGGAGCCTATCTGCCCTGAGGGTTAGTATATCTATCAGCGTTTTT